>RQYD01000011.1 GCA_003858485.1 Clostridiales bacterium COT073_COT-073 | reverse complement strand
TTTCAAAGTATAGGTGTTTGATGTAAAATGGGACATAAGGAATCTCCTTTCTTTTTGTTTAGTAAGTTTTTTGTTGATACCTTAATTTTACATCAAAACGGAAGAAGATTCCTTATATTTTTGCTATTTTTTGAAATTTGTTGAGGAAGGAACCTTAAAAATGAAGACCTGTGGATAAATCTGCGGAAACTCAAGAGATATTACACTTGACAAAAGCCTGAAAATAGAATACACTTGTAATAGTGCTAAGCCTAGCACAAAAAATATGAGGAGGTTTGTGCAAATGCCAATCGAAATAATTTATGGCATAATTGCAGTAGTAGCACTTCTCATTTGTTGTTATATTTCATACAGGATGGGCGAGAACAATCGCAAAAAGGTAGCCGAAGCTCAGTATGGCAGCGCCGAGCAAAAAGCCAGAAATATCGTAGATGAAGCGATTAAAGAGGCGGAAAATGTTAAGCGGGAAGCCGGACTGGCAGTTAAAGAGGAAACCTTTAAACTGAAAAATGAATTAGAACAAGAAGTGAAAGAACGACGGAATGAGCTGTCCCGGCTGGAAAAACGTGTTCTTCAAAAGGAAGAAGCTTTGGATAAGAAATCGGCTGATTTCGAGCGCAAAGAGCAATCTTTGTCTGACAAAGAAATATCCCTGAAGAAGGCGAAAGAAGAAGTTGAGGAGCTCAAAGCACAACACCTATCAGAATTGGAAAAGATTTCAAGTTTATCCGTAGACCAGGCAAAAGAATATCTTTTGCAATTGGTAAGAGAAGATGTTGAACACGAGTCAGCAATCATCATTAAAGAATTTGAAACCAAAGTTAAAGAGGAACAAAATAAGAGAGCAAAAGAGATTTTATCCACAGCCGTACAAAGATGCGCATCTGACTATGTAGCAGAATCGACTGTATCGGTAGTAAATTTGCCGAATGATGAAATGAAAGGACGTATTATTGGTCGGGAAGGAAGAAACATTCGGGCACTGGAAACTATGACCGGAGTTGACTTCATTATTGATGATACGCCTGAAGCCGTCATCTTATCTGGATTTGATCCAATGAGAAGAGAAATTGCCAGAATTGCACTGGAAAAATTAATTGTTGACGGAAGAATTCATCCGGCGCGAATTGAAGAAATGGTTGAAAAAGCCAGAAAAGAAGTGGATGAATCAATTCGGGAAGCGGGAGAAAATGCAGTAATGGACGCAGGCGTCCATGGACTTCATCCGGATTTGGTAAAAATCCTGGGAAGAATGAAGTACAGAACAAGTTATGGTCAAAATGTACTCAAGCATTCGGTTGAAGTGTCTATTTTATGTGGCCTGATCGCTCATGAATTAGGTGCGGATGTAAAACTGGCGAAAAGGGCTGGTTTGCTTCATGATATCGGCAAAGCCATCGATCATGAAACTGAGGGTTCTCATGTTGAGATTGGTGTTAATCTGTGTAAGAAGTACAAAGAAAATAAGATTGTTATTAATGCAGTCCAGGCTCATCATAATGATGTTGAGCCGGAAACCGATATTGCCGTAATTGTCCAGGCAGCCGACACGATCAGTGCCGCTCGTCCGGGTGCAAGACGGGAAACTTTAGAATCTTATGTTACTCGTTTAACAAAATTGGAAGAAATTGCTGATGGCTTTGAAGGAGTAGAGAAATCCTTTGCTATTCAGGCTGGTAGGGAAGTCCGCGTTATGGTAGTACCGGAAAAAGTGTCGGATGACAAAATGGTATTATTATCACGAGAAGTTGCGAAACGAATTGAAGAAGAACTTGATTATCCGGGACAAATTAAGATCAATATGATTCGGGAAACAAGAGCTGTTCACTATGCTAAGTAATTGAAAATGGAACCGAAAAGCAGATATGGCGAATACCGTATCTGTTTTTTTCTGTATAAATAACCAAGAAACTCTGATACCACAATTAATGAGAGTGGTTCAGAGTTTCTTGATAGGGTTGACTGCTTAAACATTATCTGACGGAAATTGAATGATCATTGACCAACAAAGCCTTGATCTCCTCAACTTTAATTATTTTATCAAATTTCCAGTGATAATAAAAGCGATGGTCATATGAGCTGCCATATCCGGAAGGAAGAGGGATCTGTCCGGAAACGGTTTCCAGCGTTAATTTCATTTCGCTTGCCTGACATTCATTGCCTTCATATGTACCATGTACTTCTAAACCAAGAGGACTGATTATAATGGTATTAAAAATATGGCCATCTATGTTATCGCTATTAGTCAGCCTTTTCATTTGTTTGCTGCTGTCCGTCAAATTGGCTGCAACTTTCCATTCTCCCTCTGTTCCGGTGATGACATCAAAAGAATAACGAATGGTGTAGGAAGAGGCTTCATTCGGCTCAATTGGAAAAACATATTCGTTATATCGGTTGATGGCATTGTCAAAATTGTCTTTACTCAAGTGAATAAGAGTGCCTTGATTATCGCTGACAAAGGAAAAACTATATTCTTCCTCTATTTTATTTCCCTGAGGATCGATTAAGTCAAAGGAATGAAATTTGCTGCCAAATTCTCCCTGAAAGGGTGAGAGTGTTTGCAGATGCAATTGGCCATCAATAATACCAATATTGGAAAGTTTAAGATCTCCCCGTTCGTCAGTTAACCTTTCCGGATTTCCCAAAGGCAGTGCCCAAAGCTCATTTCCCGGATCTTCATTGCTCCAGGCTGCCGATATAATGTGCTTACCATCGATTCGGATCGGAGCATTTTCTTCCAGTTTCAGGGATTGTAATGGAATTTCTCCCTCATATGGCTGATAATCAAAGTTGATCACTTTTGCACTGATTTGCAGATTATCAGTCAAAGGCGAATAACCATCAGCACTGATATAAAACTCATAGTAAAGCTTGTTATTTTCAGCATCAAAAAACAAGAGTTTTTTACCGACAGAAATGGATGAGGAAACCTCTTCTTTTAAGGATGAAGTTTTTTTAGGAAAAGTTGTTGCTACATTTAATGTATCAGAAAAATCACTTTTTTCGGTTAAACGTTTTTGGCCACTTATATCCTGGAGGGATAAGTAGACAACAGCGGTGTTTTCATATTTTTGAGCGCCTATGATTTCCAGCCGGATATCATTATCTTCACTAAAGGCTTCTACCGGTTCAACAACTTCCCGATAACGGGGGTTAATAGTTTCCATCAACCAGCCGAAGCTGCCAAGTTTAGCAGCTGTGACTGTACTTCCCAAAATAAGGAATAAGATGAGTGCGGCCGCAATGATTTTTTTGCGTGAGTAATAGGGTGAAGTTTCTGAAAAATCACTTAAAGCATTGACTTTTAGTTGATTTTTTACATTATCTTTTATTTGTGAAGAATCGACGGTAATTTGTGATAAAGCAGACTGAATTATTTTTTCGTTTTTATCATGAGAATTCATGAGGGAGCTCCTTTCTTTGATATTCAGTGGTTAGGTAATCAGCCATTTTATTTTTGGCCCTTTCATATTGCTTTCGTAATGCAGCGGGTGAAGAACCTGTACTATAAGCGATCTCATTATAACTTTGACCTTCCATGATTCGGGCATAAAGCAGGGCTCTTTCTTTGGGCTTTAATTTGCTTAAAGCCATAAGTGCTTCGCTACCTAAACCGTTTCCTGAAAGTGCCGGAGAGAATGGCTCTTTGTCAAGCTGATCAAAGCTGATTTCCCGCAACCAAAGAGATTTTCGCTTTTTCAATTGGTTTATGCTGCGATGATAGGTGATTTTATATAGCCACGCTGGCAGATTAGTGCCATCAAAGGAAGAACGATTTTGATAAGCAATCAAAAAAACATCCTGCACTACATTTTCAGCGTCCTGATAATCGCATAAGATTGCAGTAGCATAACGCAGAAGTTTTTCGCCATATAGATCAATGATTGTTTCTAATTCTGCTTCTCCCCCCGAGATAAAGCGTTGCCCTAAATTTGTGTCATTCATAATTCCTACCTTTCTTAAGTATTTTCAGTCGACTGTACCCTTATAACAAAATAAATATGGAATTTGTGACATCTGAATTTGCAAATGGAAATAAAAAAATCGTCTAACTTATTTTGTGGACTGTCACCATCAACCGATCACTTTTGTAAAGCAAAATCGAATGTCTGCATGGCTAATTCACAAAATGGATTGCCAGAAGACAAGGAGAAGGATTTATTATACAGGACTTGGTCTGATGGTGAGATGGTCATAACAACTTTTTATTTTACCTTATAAAAAATCAGAAAGAAAGTTTATTTTATAACTCAACTTTCCTACAGTCTTTTTTGGCTCTATCCTGCTCTGGAGAGCGGGCACATATCACCCATTTAACGAGCACTGTCGAAAAACTTCGTTTTTCTGCCCGGGTGGGCAACCTACCTTTCGCCACTTATTGCGTAAGATGGCTTGCGGTTGCACACCGCTTTCGCACTTTTCTGCGAAAAGATGCTTCCGCGGCACACGCCATAAAAAAGACTGTTCCAGAGAACGTGAGAAAGTTGAGTTTATAAGAAGCAGAAAATAATACGGACAAAGAACAAAATCAAGCTTTTCAAGGTGCATAATGTAAGCTGCCTTGCTTTTTCTGAATTTTCGGTTATATTTGTAAATTTGAGAATTAACACATTCTGCCAGCATTCTGCCCGAAGAAAATTAGGCTTGTTAAATATACAAATTCATGTTAGAATAAAATGAATTATGACTATAAATAAGGAGAAAGATTATGGCAGGACATAGTAAATTTGCAAACATCAAACACAAAAAAGCCAGAAACGATGCCCAAAAGGGGAAGGTATTTACCAAGCTTGGCCGTGAACTGGCGGTCGCAGTTAAAACCGGCGGCAGTGCTGACCCGGCCTTAAACCGAAAATTAGCAGATGTAATTGCCAAGGCCAAGGCCAGTAATATGCCAAATGATACAATTGACCGTTCAATCAAAAAAGCGGCCGGTGAGGGTGATGCCAACAGCTATGAAGCAATTGTTTATGAAGGCTATGGGCCGGAGGGAATTGCCGTTATCGTTGAATGCTTGACCGATAACAAAAACCGGACAGCTGCCAATGTCAGAAGTGCTTTTACCAAAGGTAAAGGTAATCTTGGCACCAGTGGTAGTGTGACATTTATGTTTGATAAAAAGGGTCAGATTATTATTGAAAAATCAGCTAAGATTGATGAAGATGAGTTAATGATGCTGGCACTTGATTCAGGAGCGGAAGACTTTGTGTCGGAAGAAGATGGCTATGAAGTAATTACCGATCCGGATAATTTCAGTGATGTTAATGATGCTCTTTTAAATGCAGGATATCAGCCGATTTCAGCTGAGGTCACTCAAATTCCGCAAACAACCACTGATTTAAATGATCCGGAAAGTATTAAAGCGATGAATAAATTACTGGATATGCTGGATGATGATGATGATGTGCAGAATGTTTATCACAACTGGGGAAATCAGGACGCAGAATAAGTCCGGGAAAGAGAATGGATAAGCCAAATGAGAAGCCGAATCAGGGATTTAATTGATTTATTAAAACAAGCAAATGAAGCCTATTATGCCAAGGGCCGGGAGATCATGAATGACCAGAAATATGATGCCCTGTATGATGAATTAGTGGCTTTGGAAACACAAACCGGTATTATATATGGTGACAGCCCAACTCAAAATGTGGGCTATGCTGCCGTTGATTTTTTGCCCAAGGAAGAACATGACCGCCCGATGCTGTCACTTGGTAAAACCAAAGAGATAGCGGATTTAATCGCTTTTTCCGAAAAAGAAAGTTTATTATCCTGGAAACTGGATGGTTTAACAATTGTTTTAACTTATGAAAATGGCGAACTGTATAAGGCCATAACCCGTGGCAATGGTTTGGTGGGAGAAGTTGTGACCAATAATGCCCGGGTATTTGTTAATTTACCCAAGCAAATCCCCTTTAAAAATAAATTGGTGTTACGTGGAGAAGCGGTCATTCGCTATCAGGATTTTGAGCGGATCAATGCTGATTTGGCACCGGAAAATCAATATAAAAACCCAAGAAATTTAAGCAGTGGTACAGTCAGGCAGCTAAATAATGAAATTACTGCGGCCAGAAAGGTTCATTTTTATGGATTTACTTTGGTCGAGGCAGTTGGCAGAAATTTCGCCACTAAATCGGAGCAGCTTGTGTTTTTGCAGGATAATGGATTTGAAGTAGTGCATTTTCGTAAAGTAACACCAGCCACAATTGCTCAGGTGGTAGCTGAGTTTGAACAGGAAATTCCGCAAAATCCTTATACTACGGATGGATTGGTCTTGACCATTGATGATATCGCCTACTCGCAAAGTTTGGGAGCAACTGCCAAAGCGCCGCGCGATTCGATTGCTTTTAAATGGCGGGATGAACTTAAAGAAACGACTTTACTGGAAGTAGAGTGGTCCGTTTCCCGAACTGGCTTAATTAATCCGATCGCGGTGTTTGAACCGGTCGATTTGGAAGGCACGGTGGTGCGCCGGGCATCGCTGCATAATATCAGCATTATCGAGGAACTGCAATTAGGCATTGGTGATACTTTGGAAGTGTATAAAGCCAATATGATTATTCCGCAAGTAGCGGAAAATTTAAGCAAATCCGGTGGCCTGCCGATTCCGGCTGAATGTCCGGTTTGTCAGGAGGCAACTGAATTAAAGGAAACAAATGGCATTAAAACATTACTGTGCAGCAATCCCAATTGCCCAACCAAAAAACTCAGGAGTCTGGAGCATTTTGTCAGCCGCAATGCCATGAATATTGAAGGACTAAGCAGTGCTACTTTGGAAAAGTTTATTCAGAACGGTTTTATTGCCAAACCGGCCGATATTTTTAAGTTGGCTGGTTATCAGGCGCAGATTATCAGTTTGGAAGGCTTTGGTCAAAAATCATATGATAAATTAATGCAGGCCATTGAAAAGGCCAGAAAAATTAATTTGGGAAATTTTATTTATGCCCTGGGTATTCCCAATGTTGGTTTAAGCAATGCTAAATTGCTGGCCATCAGTTTTCAGAATGATTTAGAGCAGCTGAAAAAGGCAGATACGGCTGAGATTGAGGCAATAGAGGGATTTGGTCCGATTATTGCCGAATCGGTGGTGAATTACTTTGCCGATCCGGAAAATCAAAATAACTTACAGGAATTGTTGAATGAAATCGAACTGCCGGCCAAGCAAGTGGTTAGCAAAGGGGAAGCGGATGCATTGGCAGATCCATTTCTTTTAGGCAAGAGTTTTGTGATTACCGGTAGCTTGGAACACTATGCCAATCGGGATGAATTAAAAGATTTTATTGAGCAAAATGGTGGCAAAGTGATCGGCTCGGTATCAAGCAAAACCGATTACCTGATCAATAATGATATTACTTCAAATTCTTCTAAAAATAAAAAGGCTAAAGAATTAAATATTCCAATTATTACTGAAGCTGAATTCAGGGAAAAAATTGGAAATTGATTTGTTTTGATGCTTTTATCAATGACCATATAACTATCAACCAGAAGCCGACAGAGAGCTGTTTATCAGTGCAGCTTTAATCCGAAATCAGTTAGTAACTCAATTTAAAGTAAATCGCTTGTCAAAAATAAATTTTGGAGGGGAAAATGCCAATAAAAATACCTAAGGGATTACCGGCGGGCGAAATCCTGCAAAAAGAAAATATTTTTATTATGGATGAAGAAAGGGCGATGACTCAGGATATCCGGCCACTGCAAATTGCGGTCCTGAATTTGATGCCACTTAAAGAGCAGACCGAAGCTCAACTTTTGCGAATGCTTTCAAATACACCGCTGCAAGTTGAAGTAGTTTTTGTTTCGACCGAAACATATGTTGGAAAGCATACCGGTAAAGAGCATTTGGATAGTTTTTACACCAGCTTTTCCGAAATTAAAAATCGTAAATTTGATGGTATGATCATTACCGGGGCGCCGGTTGAGCACTTACCATTTGAAGAAGTTGAATATTGGCAGGAATTGACAGAAATTATGGACTGGACAGATACACATGTGACCTCGCTTTTTTATATTTGTTGGGGAGCTCAGGCAGCATTATATCATAAATACGGAATTAAAAAATATCCATTGGAAAAGAAATTATTTGGTATTTTTACACATCATATTGTAAAAGAATATTGTCCTTTGACCAGAGGTTTTGACCCGGAATTTCTGGTCCCGCATTCCCGGCATACGACCATTCATATTGAGGACATCGCCGGGGTAGCCGAATTGGAATTGCTGGCTATCAGTGATGAAGCCGGGGCATATTTAATTAAATCCAAGGATAATCGCCATGTTTTTGCTACCGGACATTCCGAATATGATGCTCTGACTTTAAAACAAGAGTATGACAGAGATAAAAGCAAAGGATTGCCGATTGAGCTGCCCAAGAATTATTTTCCGGAAAATAATCCATATTTAACTCCGAAAAGTGTTTGGGCTTCACATGCTAATTTGCTTTATACCAATTGGCTGAATTATTATGTTTACCAAAAAACCCCATATGACATTGAAAAGATAGGAGAAATGGCATGACCTTATTATGCTTTTTGGATCACTATTTGCGATTGAAGGCGAAATCGGACTGGCGAAAAAAGCCGCTTACTTTTGGTAAAATGAAGTTGGGCTATGTTGAAAACTATGGTGCGTTTAAGGGACTGATGAAAAATCATCCGAAAAAATTACTGAAATATCAGTTTATTTTTGTGGTATGTAGTCTCCTTTATACTACTTATGTGATTGCTGCCCGTAAAAAATCTCTGATTCAAATTGGTTGGTTATTGGCTAGTTTGGGTGGACTGAATAATTTATGGGAGCGGGCATTAAAAGGCTATGTGACAGATTATGTCAGTTTAAATGGGAAACTATATTTTAATATTGCCGATATCTTTGTCTTTGCCGGAGCAAGTATGGTTTTTTTAGGTCAGGTATTTGACCTGGCATCTAAGCCGAAAACAGATATCGCTATCACTGTTAAAGAAAAAGAAAATGAATAAGAAATAAAATATCTTACTCAACTTTCCCACAGTCTTTTTTGGCCCTATCCTGCTCTGGAGAGCGGGCACATGGGGTCCCCCGCTTTCGCACTTTTCTGCGAAAAGATGCTTCCGCGGCACACGCCATAAAAAAACTGTTCCAAGGAACGTGGGAAAGTTGAGTATCTTATTTGGATATCAGAGGAAGATTATGTATGAATTAGTAAACAAAGATAGTCATGCCAAGCGTGGAAGGTTTCACACTCCGCATGGCATCATTGAAACACCGGTATTTATGAATGTCGGCACAGCTGCTGCGATTAAAGGGGCGGTATCGGCTCTTGATTTAGAAGAAATTGGCTGTCAGGTGGAACTTAGCAATACCTATCATTTGCATTTACGACCGGGAGATGAAATTGTTCATAAAATGGGTGGGCTGCATCAATTTATGAACTGGAAACGCCCGATATTAACGGACTCCGGTGGTTTCCAGGTTTTTTCGCTGGCCGCTCTTCGTCAAATTAAAGAAGAAGGTGTCCATTTCCGTTCACATATTGATGGCCGCAAAATTTTTATGGGGCCGGAAGAAAGTATGCAAATTCAGTCGAATTTAGCTTCAACGATTGCCATGGCTTTTGATGAATGTCCGCCGATTCCGGCCACCCGAAAGTATGTGGAAGATTCGGTGGCCCGGACTACCCGCTGGCTGGCCAGATGCAAAGCAGAAATGAATCGACTCAACCGGCAGGAGAGAACAATTAACAAGCAGCAGATGCTGTTTGGCATCAATCAAGGCGGTATTTACGCCGATATCCGAATTGCTCATGCCCGGGAAATTGCTGAACTGGAGCTGGATGGCTATGCGATTGGTGGTTTGGCGGTGGGTGAAACCCATGCGGAAATGTATGAGATTTTAGAAAAAACAGTGCCGCATTTACCGGAAAATAAGCCTACTTATTTAATGGGGGTAGGCACTCCGGAAAATATTTTAGAAGCAGTAGAACGTGGGGTTGATTTTTTTGATTGTGTCTATCCATCACGAAATGGCAGACATGGTCATGTTTATACCAATCATGGGAAATTGAATCTGTTTAATGTCAAATATGAAACCGATGCTTTACCAATTGAAGAAGGCTGTGGCTGCCCGGCTTGCCGGCATCACTCCCGTGGCTATATCCGTCATTTGCTGAAAGCCAAAGAAATGCTGGGGATGCGATTATGTGTATTACATAATTTATATTTTTATAATGCCATGATGGCAGAAATCAGACAGGCAATTGAAAGTGGTCAATATTCTGCATACAAAAAGCAAAAACTGGAAGGCTTTTATCAGGAAAATTAAAAGCAAACCGGGAGTTGCCAATCAGTCATAAATGGAAATTCAGTTTTTGGATAAATTCGATTAAAACAAGTTTACAACGGTATTTTACCGATAATATGATTAGGAGGATATTATGAGTCAATTTTTTAGTTTAGCAGCATTACCACAAGGTGGAGCACTTGAAATGATAATTGTTTGGGGCGGTATGCTCCTGGTTTTATGGTTTTTTATGATCAGACCACAGAGAAAGAAGCAAAAAGAAACTCAAATGATGCAAAACAGTTTGCAAGTTGGTGATCATGTCATGACCACCGCCGGGATGTATGGTAAGGTGGCAGATTTAGTCAATGATATTGTCGTGGTAGAGTTTGGCAAGAACAAATCGGTATTGATTCCGATTCATAAAACTGCCATTGCCGGAGTATCTGAGCCGGATATGACTCTTCATAAGGAAGAAGAAGCAGACGATAAAAAAGCCAAAGATAAGAAGACAAAAAAAGAAGAAGAAACGGTGACCAAAGAAGCGTAACTTATATAGAAACATTAGAATTATCTTTATGCCACTACAGATAAGACATATTTGCTGGAAAAGGCCTAATACAGGTCAAAGCAGAAGAGGATATGCGGGAAAGGAATAGGATTATGTCAGAAAAATTAAAAGTGGGAATTGTCGGTGCAACCGGTATGGTCGGTCAGCGCTTGATCACTTTATTAGCGGATCATCCGTGGTTTGAAATTAGCTGTTTGGCAGCCAGCAGTCGTTCAGCCGGACGGATATATGCCGAAGTGACTGAAGGCAGATGGAGGCAAAAAATGTTGCTGCCTGAAAAAGTTGGCAAAATGATGATTTTAGATGCCAACGATATTGCCGGTATTAAAGCAAAAGTTGATTTTGTATTTTGTGCGGTTAGTTTAGATAAGCAGGCTACTAAGGAATTAGAAGAATGCTATGCCAAAGCTGAAATTCCGGTTGTGTCCAATAATTCAGCGCATCGGATGACAGCTGATGTGCCAATGGTAATTCCGGAAATTAATGATGATCATCTGCAAGTAATTGAACAGCAGAAAAAACGCCTTGGTACAAAAAAAGGTTTTATTGCAGTAAAACCGAATTGTTCGATTCAGTCCTATGTGCCAATGCTGGCGGCATTATGGGAATATGAACCGAAAAAAGTAGTGGTCAGCACTTACCAGGCAGTTTCCGGTGCCGGTAAAACTTTGGCGGATTGGCCGGAGATGGCTGATAATGTGATCCCCTATATTGGCGGGGAAGAAGAAAAATCAGAACAGGAACCACTGAAAATTTTTGGAATAGTTGGTGAAAATGGAATTGAACATAGTCAGGCCTTGACGATTTCTGCACAATGTGTGCGGGTGCCGGTTGAGGATGGACATTTAGCCACCTTTGCGGTAGAATTTGGCAAAAAGCCTGGCAAAGAAGAAATTATAAAGAAATTTGCGGAATTTCAAGGTGCTCCCCAAGTGCTTAACTTACCTTCTGCACCGAAGCAATTTATTCATTACTTTGCAGAAGATAATCGCCCCCAGACAAACTCAGATAGAGATTTGGAACAGGGAATGGCAGTTTCCGTGGGACGTTTGCGTGATGATAATATTTTTGATTACCGCTTGGTTGGCCTATCGCATAATACTTTGCGTGGTGCAGCCGGTGGGGCAGTTTTAATCGCTGAGTTATTAAAGGCAAAGGGGTATTTTTAAAAGAAACAAATGGTAATACGATTTGAACTTTGGGCTTAAAAGCAAAAAGTTACAGATTGTTCTTGCCGAGAAAGGAAAATATGAAAAAGTGGTTTCAAACAATGATGGTTGTGATGAGCCTGTGCTTTTTCTGTTCGCTGACAGTTTCAGCCAATGAAGATTATGCATATAAGCTGAAAGAATTAGGAGTCTTTCAGGGCAGTGATAAAGGCTTTGAACTGGAGCGACAGCCGACTAGAATTGAAGGCCTGGTGATCATGCTGCGGTTATTGGGTGAAGAAGAAAAGGCCAAACAATTTGTAATTGAAAAAGAATTATTTGAAGATGTGCCGGAATGGGCAAAACCTTATGTTTATTATGCTTATGCTAAAGGTATCACCAAGGGAGTGAGCGAAACTTCGTTTGCACCTGAAGTCACCCTTCAGTCTTATGCTTTTTTAACCTATACATTAAGGGCAATGGGATATAAAGACGGAGTAGATGATACGGCTGATTTTATTTGGGATCAGCCGGAATTATTTGCCATGTCCAAAAATTTGGTCAATGAAAGTCAATTATCAAATTGGTCGGTTCAGCCTTTTTATCGGAAAGATGCAGTCCGGGTTGCTTATACAGCTCTGAAAACGCCAACTGACAGTGGCAAACTGTTAGCACAAGTATTAATTGAAAAAGGAAGTTTAAGCAAAGAAAAAGTTGTTTCTGCCGGGATTGATTTGCCGGAGTCAAATCAGCAGGAATCAGGTCAAAAGTCAAATGTTTCAGAGCAGAGCGGCAATTCAGAAGCAAAACCAGAAATCTCTGAAAAGCCGGTTCTGCCAACCATACCTTCAGAAAAACCAGAGGAGATTAAGCCGGAGTTTCCTGATGAAAAGTCATATTCCTTAATTGGACCAGCTTCTGCTACCAAAGGGCAGGTATTCACCTGGGCTAAATCAAAGGGAATGTCACAGGAAGGACTGGACTTGATTGATATTTATTTTGAGATTTGTGATAAGAAAGGATTAAATCCGGTGATTCAATATGCGCAAATGTGCCATGAGACGGGTTTTTTATATAAAGTTCAAAGTTTAGCGGGACTGAATACTTCCTTTCATAATCCTTGCGGTTTAAAAGTAACAGAGGGTGGAGATGGTTTTGTAGCTGATTCGCACAAACGATTTAAAGACTGGTATGAAGGAATTGAAGCGCATACTGATCATACTGCTCTTTATGCGGGAGTTAGTGGTTATCCAAAAACAGAAACTCCCGATCCCAGACATTTTAAATTTTTAAAAGGTACAGCTACCATGCTGTCCGATTTAAGTGGAAAATGGGCACCATCCTGGTATTACCATCGGAAGATTTATCAAATGCTTCAGGAAATTGAAGCTATGCCATAAACTTGAAATAGCTGAATAAGCTGGTAAGATCCGCAGGAATGACAGGAAAGTTAAGCAAAACAAGAATATTTGCTTGACTATCCGGAATGCAAATATTATAATGGGGTTTGAGAATTTTATCCACAGGAGGAAAGAAAAAGAATGAAAAAGCAAAATGTAATCAAATTTATAGCTGCCCTTTTGGTATTGGCAATTGCCATATATACTGCAGCTATGGGATTTGGTTCCAAACAAACGGGCAGCATTAATGATATCAAATTGGGCTTGGATTTAGCCGGTGGTGTCAGCATCACCTATGAAACGGCAGACCCCAATCCCAGCAAAGAAGCAATGAGTGATACAATCTTTAAGCTTCAGCAAAGAATCACCGACAGTGGCTATACAGAAGGAGAAGTTTATCCGGAAGGAGAAAACCGGATCAATGTTGATATTCCTAATGTTAATGATCCGGAAAAAATTTTACAGGAACTTGGAAAACCGGGTAGTTTAGCATTTGTCGATGAAGCCGGTAATATCATTTTAACTGGTGAAGATATTAAAAATGCCCAACCGCAAAAAATGACTCAAGGCATTACTGGTGCCTATGAAATTTCTTTGGAAATGACCAGTGAAGGTGCTAAGAAATTTGAGGAGGCAACTGGTGCCAATATTGGTAAAGTCATTCATATTATTTATAATAATGAGGTTTTGTTGTCACCAAATGTTCAGCAAAAAATTTCCGGTGGCCAGGCGGTGATTACCAATATGGAAAATCATGAAGTTGCCAGCCGGGTAGCTTCCTTTATCCGAATTGGTGCCCTTCCTTTGGAATTAAAGGAATTACGCTCTAATGTAGTGGGAGCCAAAATGGGACAGGATGTAGTTACCACCTCATTAAAAGCTGGTGTGATTGGTATTTGCCTGGTATTTGCCTTTATGATTATTTTTTATGGAATACCGGGAATTGCTGCATCAATTGCTTTGGTTTTCTATTCTTCCTTGGTGATTGTTGCCCTCAGTTTATTTAATATTACATTAACTTTGGGTGGTATTGCCGGTATGATCTTATCAGTTGGTATGGCAGTTGATGCCAATGTTATCATCTTTGCCCGGATCAGAGAAGAACTGGCTGAAGGCAAGACCATTCGGGCAGCAGTTAAAGCTGGCTTCAGTAAGGCTTTATCATCAATTGTCGATGGTAATGTCACAACTTTGATTGCGGCCGGAGTCCTCTATACTATGGGAACTGGTACGATTCGTGGTTTTGCCATCACTTTGGGCCTGGGTATTCTGGTGTCAATGTTTACTGCATTAGTGGTAACCAGAGTGCTATTGGACGGATTTATTGCTTTTGGCTGGAACCCTAAAGCTAAAACCGAAAAGAAAGAAAGTAAGATCTTTAAGATCATTGAAAGCAGAGTTCGCTTTTTTGCTTTGTCAGCAGCTTTAATTGTACTGGGCTTTGTATTTTTACCAGTTAATAGCAGTATGAAAGCCAGTGCTTTAAATTATGATATTGAATTTGCCGGTGGAACTTCAACGATTGTTTCTGCGGATAAGCATTATGCTTCGGTTGATGAATTACAGGCGGATGTACTGCCGTTGGTTCAGGAAGCGACCGGAGAAGCTACTGCTCAGTTAAATACAGCTAATGGGGCAGATGGTCAATCACAGTTTATCATTAAAACCAAAACTTTAAATACCGAGCAAAGAGATAAATTAAATCAGGCTTTAATTGAGAAGTATGGCATTACCTCTGATAATATTCAGTCCTCGACGATTGGTGCAACCATCGGCAGTGAAATGCGAAAAAATGCAATTGTATCGGTATTGATCGCCTCATTATTGATGCTGGTATATATTTGGTTCCGCTTTAAGGAAGTTTCTTTTGGTATTGCTGCTATTATTGCGTTACTGCATGATGTTTTTGTTGTGTTTATGGTGTATTCGGTCTTCTTTGTACCGATTAACAACTCTTTTATTGCAGCTATGCTGACTATTGTCGGATATTCCATTAACGATACCATTGTAGTATTTGACAGAATCAGAGAAAACCAACGCCGGGTTGAGCATGGTAATTATAAATTGTTAAGCAATATCAGTATCAGTCAAACAATCGGACGCTCGATCAATACTTCGATTACTACCTTAATCATGGTATTAGTTCTGCAAATTTTGGGAACAGTATCCATTCAGGCATTGACTTTACCTTTATTGGTGGGTATTTTGTCAGGTACTTATTCTTCCATTTTTATTGCCAGTCCGTTATGGTACTTATTTAAGAAAAAACATGAGAAGGCGGCCAGCAAATAAGCTAATCTTAAAAGAGCAAATCCACGGATTTGCTCTTTTTGAAAGAAACTCTGCATTTACAGGGAAATATATTTGAAAAGATTGATATTTCATGAATTAAGTCGATAATACTAAAGAACTGCCCATGGAATTGCTAAAATAATGGATAAACCTGTTCCGAAAAATGCGGGACAGTTGAGTAATGTATTGGCTGAAAAGAATCAGGAAAGTGAGGAAAGCGATGATTCGAATTGAACATTTAACCAAAACATTTGGTGATCATCAAGATCAAGTTCATGCTCTTTCCGATGTGAACTTAGTAATTGAAAAAGGGGATATTTTTGGAATCATCGGCCTTTCCGGTGCCGGAAAATCCACCTTGGTGCGTTGTATCAACCGCCTGGAAGAACCAACCTCCGGAGAGGTTTATATTGAAGATGTGGCAATGACCCGGCTCAATGAAAGTGAGTTGAGGGAGAAAAGAAAAGAAATTGGGATGATTTTTCAGCATTTTAATTTGCTGATGAATTCAACAGTCGAAGAAAATATTGCCTTTCCTTTAAAACTAAGCAAATATCCTAAAGATAAGATCCAAAAACGAGTGGATGAATTATTGGAAGTCGTTGGCCTGACTGAAAAGAGAAAATCCTATCCGGCTACATTATCCGGTGGTCAGAAGCAAAGAGTGGGAATTGCCAGGGCATTAGCCAATGATCCTAAAATCATCTTATCGGATGAAGCAACTTCTGCGCTTGATCCCATTACCACTGAAGCGATTTTACAATTATTGAAAGAAATCAATCGCCAATATGGAATCACCGTGGTAGTAATTACACATGAAATGGATGTTATTAAAAAAATCTGCAATAAAGTGGCAGTCATGGAGAATGGAGCGCCGGTTGAAGTAGGCTCTGTCCTGGATGTGTTTAGTAATCCGCAGTCGCAAACTGCTAAAAATTTCCTGGAAGGGGAATTGTTCCATATTTCAGAAAAAACACGAACAGAGGGAAAATCAGCCTCTCAATCCGCATCTTTACTTAAGATTTCGTTTCGTGGAGATATTACGGATGAACCAATTATTGCCAACATTATGAAAAATTATCAGGTAGAAGTTTCCATTTTGGGAGGAAATATTGAAGAAATACAGGCTGTTAATTTAGGCTATCTGGTGGTTAAAATTCAGGGCGATCAACAGGAGCTGGAGCAGGTATATCAATACTTAAGCTCTAAGAGTTTGCGTTGGGAGGTATTGTAGCATGGATTTTAGATTTGACTTGATATTACCGGCTTTTGGTGAAACTTTGTATATGGTGTTTTTTTCCACACTTTTTTCGGTGATTTTGGGATTACCGATTGGGGTATTACTGTTGATCACCGAAGAAAAACATATTTTGCCTGCCAAAACATTAAATTCCGTATTGTCTTCAATTGTTAATATTTTACGTTCCTTGCCATTTATTATCCTGATCATTATTTTATTTCCGCTGTCGCGGATTATCTTTGGTACAACCATTGGCTCGACTGCGGCAATTGTACCATTATCAATTGCTGCTGCACCATTTGTGGCCAGAGTGGCAGAATCGGCATTAAAAGAGGTGCCTTGGGGAATGATCGAGGCCGCTAAATCAATGGGTGCCAATAATTGGCAGATTATTTGGAGAGTTTTATTACCGGAGGCAGTTTCGGCTTTGATTTTAGGACTGACCTTGACGATTATTAATATTTTGGGTTATAGTGCAATGGCTGGAGCCATTGGTGCCGGGGGAATTGGTGATGTGGCCATTCGCTATGGTTTTCAGCGTTTTCAGGAGGATATGTTACTGGCAACTGTTATTATCTTAATCGTAATGGTACAGCTAATTCAAAGTTGCGGCAATTATGTAGCCAATAAGCTGGATAAAAGAAAGGCCAATTAGTGATAAGACTGTTCCAGGGAACGTGGGAAAGTTGAGTTTTTAAATAAAGATTTTTCTTAGCGCATAGTGTAATTACACAAAGTATTTATAAAAAGAATATATAAGTTGATAAAATTTAGCTATTGCCAAATTTTTAAAAAACCGATATACTAAACAGACTAAAATTAAATAGTTTGAAAAGTCGACGGTTTTCCGTCATCATTTATTCAGGAGGTCATGATATGAAAAGAAGAACATTAGCATTGGTATTTGCGCTGGTATTAGCTTTATCGGCCACAGCTTGCAAAAATACGGCTACAAATGATAGCTATAACCCAAAAAAAGAAACAAAGGCTGAAACTGAAAAAATAACGGTTAAAGTTGGTGCCACTCCGGTTCCTCATGCAGAAATTCTCAATTTGGTCAAACCTACTTTGGAAAAAGAGGGAATTATTTTGGAAATAAAGGAATTTACCGATTATGTGCTGCCAAACACAGCTTTAAATGATAAGCAGCTGGATGCCAATTTTTTCCAACATATGCCTTATTTAGAGAAATTTAATGAAGAAAATAAAATGAACCTGGTTTCAGTGGCTAAAATCCACGTTGAACCAATGGGTGCATATTCTTCTAAAATTAAATCCAAGGATGAAATTAAAGAGGGAGCTGTTGTAGCTATTCCTAATGATGCAACCAATGAAGGACGGGCGCTGTTGTTACTGCAAGCTCAGGGACTGATCAAATTAAAGGATGCAACTGGACTGAATCAAACTCCTAAAGGAGATATTATAGAGAATCCCAAGAATTTAAAATTTAATGAATTGGAAGCAGCAACTTTACCCAGAGTTTTACCGGATGTTGATTTTGCGATTATTAATACCAATTATGCATTAGAAGCCGGATTTAATGCCGTTAATGATTCTTTGTTTATGGAAGGCGGCGAATCGCTGTATGCCAATATTTTGGTAACCCGTGATGATAATAAGGACAGCGAAGGGATTCAAAAGTTGATTAAAGCCTTGCAAAGCGAGGAAGTGAAGAAATTTTTAGAAGAAAAGTATAAAGGGGCAGTGGTACCGGCTTTTTAGCTCAATTTAACTTATTTGTGCTTTTATTCCGGAGCAGGATGGATTAATTATGACGCCGTGGATTTGAAAAAATCTACGGCGTTTTTGTCAGGCAGATCAAATCTGACAGAAAATAAGGATAAATCAATTGCCAATATTCTATACCGGCTTACAAATGATCATAGCTATTACTAAAAAAAGAAGGGGGCAGGATAATTAATTTTCAATGATGTTGAGAATTGCCGGGAAAGCCAAATAAATGGCGACTGCGAACAATAAAATAAATGGCTCCGGCAGTCATATAAAGATAGGCAATGATATTAACCGCTTGCTTCGGCAGATATGTACAAATGATCATGCCCAGGTATCCACCTGAAATAAAAAAGCAAATTTGCGAAAGATTAAATAAAAATTTTCGCCAGTCACTGCGATAACCTGCTAAAATCCGCCCAAGGGCAAAGCCGGTATCAGTTAAATATCCGGTTAAATGTGAGGTTCGGGCCAGATATGTTTTAACAAATAAGAACATGGCATTTTGAGCGCCGGACAGAAATGAAATGGTATAAAGAACAAGGGTTGAATGGCTGAACAAATTGATCAGTAAAAGCAAAATCCCCAGCGATAATAAGAGAATGCCATAGCGCTTTTTGGGTCGGAGCATTTGATCATGAAATAAAACTCCGGACAGAACACAGCCCATAAAAAAGGAAAGGATCAAACCAAGTAAAAATAAATGGGTATGGATTGCAGAATGATTGAAAGTAAGAGGTAAACGGCTGATGTTGCCGGTATGATGGGTAACAGCAGTGCCAAACAGCAAAAGGGCCACTACATTAGCAAATCCACTGGTAAAGGTAAGCAGCCAGGTCCACCAATTTATAAACGAAAATAATACAGATTTCATAGTCAGCTCCTTATAAAATGTATGCATCTTACGAAGTATGTGGCGAAAGCGGGGGAACCCATGTGCCCGCTCCCTGGAGCGGGATAGAGCCAAAAAAGACTGTGGGAAAGTTGAGTTATTAAATTTATTATCGGGATTCCATCAGTATTTTACAAGATAATGCAAAAATATGCAATCCCTGTTTAAGCTTTTTCGTGTACTACAGTTTGCGGACCGTTCATTTATCATTTGCCGGTCATCCATTGGTTATCTGCTAGCTATCAGTCGGACATGCTTTCCTTTTGGGGAATTGTTTTTTTGCTCAAAAAATGATATGATATCTTTAAAGCAGTATATGGATTTGGTCCTGAGATATTGAGATAAAGTGTATGGTGAATTCCATATCCGAATGTGCCGGCTGGTTCAAAGCAATTTTGGTGCAGGCAGCAGATCTGCTTAAGAACTGATTTCAGGATCCGGCAGGTTGAGTCAATGGTATTGTAAAGTGAGGAAATATTTTGAAATCTTTAATTATAGCGGAAAAACCATCAGTTGCCGCTGATATCGGCAAAGTATTAGGGGTCAATCGTAAATACAATGGTTATATCGAAGATGAGCAATATATCATTTCATGGGCAGTTGGACATTTGGTTGGGTTGAAAGAGCCGGAGGATTACGATCTCCGGTATAAGAAATGGCGGTTTACGGATTTGCCGATCCTGCCGGCAGAAATGGGTTTAAAACCAAATGCTTCGACCGAAAAACAATTAAATATTATTCAGCAATTGGCTGGCCGAAGCGATGTGGCTGAACTGATTTGTGCTACTGACAGCGGACGGGAAGGAGAGCTGATTTTTCGCTATATTTATGATTATATTGAGTGTCAAAAACCGGTTAGGCGTTTATGGATTTCTTCGATGACGGATGAATCCATTCATGAAGGCTTTCAAAAGCTAAAAAACAGTGGTGAATATGATAATTTATATTATTCAGCCAAATGTCGTTCAGAAGCGGATTGGCTGGTTGGTATCAATGCTACCAGAGCATATACTACTTTGTATTCAGATTTATTTAGTGTTGGCCGGGTTCAGACCCCGACACTGGCGCTGATTGTGGACCGTGAAGAAGAATTAACTAATTTTGTGCCCAAGGATTATTATGAAGTGGTAGCCACTTTTAACAGCAGCTCCGGCGAATATAGTGGGACCTGGTTTGATGGACAGATTTCAGAAACCAAGATATTTAAACCGGAAAAAGCCGAAGAAATTGCTGCTCAGGTGAAGGGGCAAAGCGGCAAGGTAGTGGAAGTTGAAAAAAAGAATAACCGGCAGAAGCCGCCGCTGCTTTATGATCTAACGGAACTGCAGCGCCAGGCCAATAAGGAATTTGGTTTAACGGCTCAGGAAGTGCTGGATATTGCTCAGTCTTTATATGAAAAATATAAATTAATTACCTATCCCCGAACGGACAGTCGCTATCTGAGTGATGACATGAAACAAACAGTGATTGATACGATAAACAGCATTTATGTTCCGCCTTTTTGTCCGGCTATTGATAAATTGAAAGTGGATGATAAAATCAAATTAAATTTTAGCAAAAGAATTATTGATAATAAAAAGATCACCGATCACCATGCCATTATTCCGACCAAAAAGACTCCCAATTTAAAGAGTTTGCCTGAGAAAGAGCGAAAAATATACCAAACGGTGGTCAAGCGCTTTTTGGCAGTTTTTTATCCGGATTATGAATTTCAAATGACCAAAGTTATTACGGAAGTAGCAGGCGACCAGTTTGTATCTAAGGGTAAGATTGTTAAAAATGAGGGCTGGAAATGGTTGTATCAAAAACCGGAATCCAGAAAAATGGAGGAAGTGTCTAAGCCGGAGGAGACTAAATCAGAAGAAGAAAAAGAAGCAGAAGATGAGGTTGCCGGTTCATTACCGCCGCTGCGTAAAGGCCAGGCAGCTGATGCTATCAGCACGGAAATTTTAAAAAAGCAGACCACACCACCCAAACCCTATACAGAAGCTAGTTTACTAAGTGCCATGGAAAATGCTGGCCGCTTTGTAGAAGATGAAGAATTAAAAGAACAACTGAGAGAGTCAAGCTTTGGCACACCGGCTACCCGGGCCGGAATTATTGAACGTTTATTGAAAGTTGGGTATATTCAGCGGACGGGAAAAACTTTGCGACCAACGAAAAAAGGTAAGGATTTAATTGGAATGGTGCCGAAATCGCTGCGTTCACCGGAAACAACTGGAAAGTGGGAGCGGGGCCTGAGTAAAATCAGTCGCGGCGAATTGGAGCCGCAAGTGTTTATGAAAACGATCCAGCGCTTTGTTACCCATATCGTTAAAAATGCACGAATGGTCAGACATTAGAGCTGAAATGGCAGAGAAAGGAAAAGGAATTTTGTGTAAATTTCGGCCATTACTTAAGAAAATTAGAAAATTCTCTTTTCAATTTTAGCAAAGTGTGATAGAATAATGATTGGGGGATTGTATACTTCATAGAAGGAGGATTTTTCCACTGATTGAAATATTACGGTTCACAATGCGTAGATGTTAACGAGTTAAAAAGTGAGGTTTAGTATGGATGAGATGAAAAACACAATGCAGGAAACAACGGAAAATGTTGCAGAAGTTGAGGCGGAAGTGACAGAGGTGGTTGAAGCAGCAGAGCCTGCTGAAACTATGGCTGATTATGAAGCCGAAATTGCAGCGTCTTTAAAGAAAATTAAAAACGGTGATTTGGTAGAAGGCGAAATTATCGGAGTTAATGACAAAGAAGTTCTGGTTAATTTTGGATATATTTCTGATGGAATTATTCCTGCAAGTGAAATGCCCTTAGAGCCGGAGCAAAAGCCAAATGAAAAATATCAGGTTGGCGACAAAGTGAAAGCAGAAATTTTACGCACCGATGACGGTTCAGGAAATGTTGAGTTATCCATTAGCAGAGCCTCAGCAGTAGAAGGCTGGCAATTAATTGAAAAAGCATTTGACGCAAAAGAGCCATTACAAGTAAAAGTTGTACAAGCGATTAAAGGCGGAGTCTTATGTGAATTTATGGGAATCAGAGGTTTTATGCCGGCCTCTTTGTCATCTGCCTTTTATATTGAAGACTTGAATGACTTAGTTGATCAGGTATTTCCGGTACTGGTATTAGAGCTCGATCGTAATACCAATCGGGTGGTATTTTCCAGAAAAGAATTAGAAAGAGAACAGCTTCAGGAACAAAGAGAGCAAATGTTTGAAACAGTCAAACATGGTGATACTTTTACTGGCGTTGTTAAAAAGATCATGGATTTTGGTGTGTTTGTAAATATCGGACCAGTGGATGGTTTGGTCAGAACCGAGGATTTGAGTTGGGAACATGTGACTAAAGCAGAAGATGTAGTCAGCGAAGGTCAGGAAGTAACCGTTTATGTATTGGAAGTTGACCGGGCTAAGAAAAAAATTCGCTTAGGCATGAAAGATAAAGCCAAAGATCCATGGAATAATGTTGATAAAGACTATACTGTTGGTGAAAGCTATGAAGGCAAAGTTATGCGGATCAAAGATTTTGGTGCATTTGTTGCTCTGCCAAGCGGTGTTGAAGGTTTGATCCATTTATCACAGATTTCAGATAAACATATCAAATCGCCGGATGAGGTCTTAAAGGTTGGAGATGAGATCAATGTTCGGGTTTTGGAAGTAAATAAGGATGAAAAAAGGATTCGCCTGACCATGAAAAGCGCAGATGCTGCTCCTAAGCAGCCACGTGAACCAAGAAAAAGCCATGCTCCGCAAAAACGGGAAAGTGAAACTGTAGCCACAGCTACCAATACAGAAGCCATGACTTCCCTGCAATCAGCTTTTGATAATATTGATTTAAAAGATTTTAAGAATTAATAATCAGTAACTCATTTATGTAAGAGGAAGCGCTCTTGTTGACCAGGAAATTGAGTTAACAGGGGCGTTTTGTATTAGACCAGACCCAGGCAAAACATATGGAAATTTGCCGAATCAGGCCTTGGGTTGGTTAAAGAATTAATATAATCAAAAATATTGACCTGTTCAAAGAAATGACAAGCAGTCCTTTGAAAGATGTGGTCGTTTTTGATGATTGTGAATGACAAATAGGAGTTTTTTATGACAGATCAAAATAATCAAAATTGGAACCAATCAAATATCCAGCCGCAAGCTGGAGTTCAGCCTAATCCAAATTATGGTGCTGGCCAGCCGGCAGTCAATCAGCCCCAGGCAAATCAATGGCAGCAGCCAATGGGAAATCAAGCGGGGCAGCAGTGGCAGTCAAATCCGGCTGGACAAAATACCGGAATGCCTCAGTATCAACAGACTCAAGTGCAGCCGCCTTATCAGGGAGAGCCAATGCCGGGTTATCAAGCTGGAGTACCGACAGAAGCATCCTATCAAAACTACGGTATGGATCAGCGGTATGCCCAGTCAATGCCAGGTGGGCAGCTGCCGCCGCAAAAGAAAAGCCGAATTGGCTTATGGATCGGCTTAGCAGTAGTTTTGCTTTTGGTTATTGGTCTTGGTACCATGTATGGCATGGGTGTATTTAAGGGCAAGAGCAATGCTGAAAAATTATTGGAAGCAATGATGCAAGGCTCACAGTTAACTCAGGTCGAAGCTTATCAGGAGATTGCCATTGATGAACTGGTAATGCCAGATGGATATGGCATGGACATGATATCAGAACTGTTGAAAGATGCTAAATTAAAAGTTCATAGTAAAGCTGATGTGCCCAATTCAAAAGTTGAAATGGATGTCAGACTTGAGATGAAAGATGTTGAGATGCTGGATCTATTTTATCAACAGATGAATGAGGAGCTGATTATTTCTATTCCTAAGCTGCTGAGCAGTTCGATTTATTTTTCCAAAGATAGTTTATCAGAAATGCTTGAGGAAAATAATGTTCCTGATGCCGATACGGTTGATACAGTTATGGATAACTTCAGTTTAGCTAAAGCTGAAGCAGCCATGAAATATTTAAAACCAGCTTTTAACCCAACCACCTTAAAATCTTTTAAGACTTTGGAAAAAAAGAAAAAATACCTGAGCCGGATCTTAGATTATATGAATGAGCATATCACGGCCGAAAAAGGCAGCCAAACCATTAAGATTGATGGCCAGGAGAAGGAATTTAAAGGCCAGGTCTATACATTTTCCGATAATTTAGGTGATTTTTCTGAATTTTATTTTGAAATACTACTTGAATTGTTGGAAGATGAAAACTTTAAGCCATTTGTCGAAGAATATCTGGATCGAATCATTGCCACCGTTGAAAAGAATAAAGATGTGTTTTTATATAATTATCTGGTTTTGATTCAGTCATCCGGCAGAAGTCCTGAATTAAAAGATGAATGGGATGAAGATATTATCAGCGAGCTGACCTATATCAAAGAAATTATTCTGGATGGAATGGAAGAGGCAATTGAGAATATTAGTCCATCTCTGAACACGGAAAGTAAAAAAGTATTTTCAGCTTTAAAGAAATCCGGTTCCAAGTTTAAGCTGACATTTGTAGTAGATAAGATAATTAAATATTCGGATGTTAAATTAGAATTAAATCCAAAGAAAATTGCAGAGGCCTTAAATGAAAGATTTGACAGCTCCATGTTTGAAAGCTTGCAATATCGAATGACTTCCGCATTGCTGGCCACCGGTGGAGATGTTAAATTTGAAAAATTTGATAAGGACAATGCCATTGATCTGGCCAAAGCCGATGAAGAAGATCTGTACGAAATGATGGAAGAGCTGCAAATCAACATTGGTGATATCGTTCAATCAATGGGACTTTTTTAGACTGATCATTTGAGCTTATCATAGCAGAGTCTGACTTTTGCAGCCGTAAAGTACTGGCCAGGACTCTCTGGGAGTTCAAGTAAATTACCAAAATTAAACAATTAAGCAGAAAGGAATTGCTATGCAAAATGTGATCTTGCTCATGAAACTGGATATGATTCTTCATGGCAAATCATTTTGGCGGATGAAATGGCAATTCCTTTTCTTTGTTTTAATTTTTAGCGGAGCTGTCTTGATGGCTGTACACCAGCCGCCCAAGTTATTTTATATTAATTACTATAATGAGGATACATCCTATGCTTCGCGCCTGGCAATTGATAATTTTATCAGTGCTCTGAAAGGAATTGCAGAGATCAGGGAAGTTAAAAACATTCCGGAAAATCCATCCGGGGATGCTTTGGTCATTTTTCCGGCTGGCTTTGCTGAAAAATGGCAGCATTTTCAGTCATTCCCGGCCCGGATTTATATTCTGACTAAGAATCCGATATATCAGGCCCTCCTGATTGAGAGCTTTCAGGCATATGAAAGCATTATGATGGCATCGGAATCGGTGATTTCTGCATATAATGAGGAGCTGGATTATTTGCAGTTACCTTCTGAGCAGTGGATTAATGCCAATGTGCAAATTTCCCTGGATTTTTTGGCAATGGCTTTTAATCGCCAACAGTTTTTTGATGTTAAAAATCTGGAGGCTTTACCGGCAGCTTTAACCAAAAGCTATTTTTACTTTAGTTTTTCATTATTTGGCGGATTGTTTCTTAGTATTTATTGGAGTAGCGCAGAAATTGAAAGGCGCCGGCGCTACCGGCGAATTTTTTTAAGCCGGATCACCAGCTGGCAGTATTTGATTGCTAATTTGTTTTTAACGATACTTTTGGTTTGCATTTATGTGCTTGTTCTATTGGGAATTGCCAATATTATGGGGCTATCTTTTGATTATGGTTATTTTCCCGGCTTGGCCTTAGTTTTACTGGTCATCAATTTAATTTTACGAATATTGACTGTTTTTTTTCAGAGTGAAATTGATTATTCGACTATTGGAGTGGCGATTTTGTTTGTTTTTGCTCTTTTTGGGGGAGTATTTTTGCCAATTTCATTTTTGCCTTCCGCTTGGATAGAGGTAGTTCATTTGACTCCTTTTTATCAACTTTTTTTATTTTTAACAAAGCAGGCAGTTACTGGACTCAATCTTTCGGTAATGATCATATGGTTAGTTTCGGCTTTGCCACTTGTATTGGGAAATTGGCTTTTAATAAGGAGAAGGCGATATGCTTAAGATTATTCTGCTCTGGCAAGTCAAACAAAGGATTGTATATCGGGGACTGGCAGCTAAACTATCGATTGGGGTATTTGTAGTTTTACTGACTGGATTATTGACTGCTTTTTGGATAAACCAAAGCAATGCGGTCCGGGTTTATGTGGTGATGGAAGAGTCATCACCCTTGGCTGAAGCTTTTTTAAATATTAAAAGCCAAAGAATTATTATTGAAGAAACAGATTTAGAAAGAGGCTTGAGCGGGTTAAGGCAATATCAGGCAGAGGCTCTGATTATTATTCCCAAAGGTGCCAGTGAGAAAATCTTGAGTGGACAAACCCAAAATATTTTTGAACTGTATTATTTACATGGTAACCA
The DNA here is from genome assembly GCA_003858485.1 of Clostridiales bacterium COT073_COT-073. Lineage (GTDB taxonomy): Bacteria > Bacillota > Clostridia > Lachnospirales > Vallitaleaceae > W11650. The sequence goes on along the minus strand of RQYD01000011.1, from coordinate 119,606 downwards.
ATTGGCTCCTTTTTTAGCAGACCGAATCATCAGTGATGTTTTTGCACAAATTTATGATTTGGCGGGCAATCGGCAGCTTACTGAATTATATCAAAAATACCGGAAACATGCTTTGGCTGAGAGAAAACGCAGTTATCAGCAAAGGGTAGCTGAGCTGGAAAAAGATATGACAACTGGTCGATATTTTCTGATTTCAGAAATTTGGCCAAACCAATTAGAAAGAATTCCGGCTCGTGAAAGCAAATTACGGGATGGTCAGGGTAAAATGGCTGAATTGGGGATTTTAATCACAGCTGCTGGAATTAATTTTATTTTTTTATTATATTTTGGCCTAAAATTATTGTCGGAAAGAAATAAAAATGATAGAATAAAGCTGGCCGGGTTTTATAGCTGGCATATGCTGGCTAGTGATGCGCTGATATTGCTTTTGCCCCAGCTCCTTTTATTTTTAGTATTATTGGTACCGGCATGGATGTATGGAGCACTGTCTTTCTGGATAAAACTGCTGTTGATTGGACTAATTAGTTTGGTCTTTAATTTACTACTAATCAGAACAGTTAAAGAAAAGCAAATATATTTTCCGGTGGCAATCGGAGTATATATGCTGGGAATAGTGATTAGTCTTGGTGTGATTTGGAACAGATAAGGAGAAAATAATGGAAATTGGATGGACAATTCTATTATGGATACTAAAGACAATCGGCTTCCTGATTGGCGGATTGCTGCTTTTGTTGCTCTTTTTGCTGCTGCTGATCATATGTGTGCCCATTCGCTATCAAGCTGATTTAGAAAGAAAAGATCTGTTTTTATATGGGGGCCGGGTTTCCTGGCTGCTTAAATTTTTGCAGTTGATCTATCAGCGAACAGAAACCGAAAATATAATTGAAATTAAAGTGGGTGGCTTTTGTTTAAAAAGGGAAGTCAGGCCAATTGAAAAAAAAGTTAAAAAAAATAAGATCTCTGATCCGGCTGAAGATTTATGGGAAACCGATTGGCAAACCATTGAAGAAGAAGAATTTAAACAAAAATTATTTGCCTATTTATCTTCTCAGAGAGAAGAAAAAGTTGCCAGTGATCAAGGAAAGCCTCCTACCTTTGTGGAAACAGCGGCAGATGACAAAAGTTTTAGAACTGATGTCAGGCCGGATTTATTTGAGGTAGTAGAAACAGAAAATGACTCAGCAACCGAAGTTTTCCGACAGGAGTTACAGCCGGAGGCCGCACCAGAAACGGTTGTGCAAAAGCTGGATAAAGAGCGGATACAAACAGTTGGTGACTGGTTGGATAGTCATGAGGCGAAAGCAGGCGATATTTGGGATGAGTTTGAAACGGAAATTGATGATGAGGATTTATCTGAAACAATAAAACATCAAAAAAGCTGGCGTGAAAAGATTGATTTTGGCTGGATGATATTTAATGAGATCAGAAATTATTTTCGGCAAAATCGCGGAGTGATCAAGCATATCTGGAGCTGGGTTTTTCGAATGATTCGCTCAATTTTACCAAGGAGGGCTGATGGCTGGATTGATTTTGGACTAAGCGACCCTTCGCATACCGGATATATTCTGGCGATTTTTTATTTGTTTTATCCGGAAAAACATGGTAAAATGGTGATAAAGCCTGATTTTGAAAAATTTATTATCAATGGTCAGGTTCAGATCAAAGGCCGGATCATTATAATCGTATTATTATATTATATAGTTAGAATTTTATTGGATCGGAGAATTTTCCGGTTGATTCGACTGGCTTTTCAGTTAAAGAAGAAATTTGCCGACACATCTGAAGATGTGGGTAATGATGATAGAGACAGGGATATGCCTGCTCCGGCAGAGGCATAGTCAACGAAATTGCTAAATACAGGAGGATTTTATGTCAGATTTCAAGAATAACGCAGCAACCTTAATTTCAGGTATGGGACAATTTTTGGATAGCAAAACGGTAGTTGGAGAACCAATTGTGGTCAAAGATACTACCATTATTCCCTTAATGGATGTGGCTTTTGGTTCCGGAGTAAATAATTCCGGTGGCGGGATGGGTGCCAAGATCAGTCCAAAGGCAATTTTAGTTATTAAAGATGGACATACCAGACTGGTTAATGTCAATAGTAAGGATAATATCAGTAAGGTTCTTGATTTGGTGCCGGATATGATGGATCGTTTTGTACCGATGGCCAAAAAGGGATCAGAATAAGATTGAAGACAGAAATACTTATGGCTATGCCGCTGTTTGATGAAATTGAGGCAACAGAAGTGAGCAAGATTATTAATGCCTGTACCCTCAAAAAATATCAAAAAGGGGAATGCATTGCCAGAGAAGGGGAAAATTGCTCAGCCTTTGGTATTGTGGCAACCGGAGAAGTTGTGGTTTTAAAAGAAAATGCCCATGGCGAAAGTCAAATTTTAGCAAAACTGTTTTCAGGCAAAACCTTTGGTGAAATGTTGGTTTATTCCAGTGTTCAAAAATGGCCGGCGACTGTTTGGGCAGCTGAAGATTCACAAATATATTTTATGGATTTAAGCCGAATGTTTCGGGGGCAAGCGGAATTTCCGGATTGCTATGAGAAATTACTGCGGAATTTCCTGCGCGTGCTTTCAGATAAAGCCCTTAATTTAAATAAAAAATTAGAGTATTTATCCTTAAAAAAAATGCGTGGTCGCTTGGCTAAATATCTATTGGAGCAAGCAAAAAGACAGGGTAAACAAGTGGGAGATTACTTTGAAATTCCTTTAAACCGCAATGAATTGGCTGATTTTTTATCGGTTGCCAGAACCTCTATGTCCAGAGAACTGTCAAAAATGAAGGCAGAGGGACTGATTGATTTTCATAAAAATCAATTCCGAATTTTTAGTTTGGAAAATTTGCATTTGGCAGTTGAATAAAAATGAGAATGATTTTCAAAAAATGTAGCTATGGCTACATTTTTTTGTGCTTATTTATGTTATACTTCGATCACAGAAGGAAACAGAATCCAAAGAAGCTGAAATTGATGCAAGGAGCAGATATGAATATTTTAAATAAAAACCTTTATACATTAGTAAATGAAAACAAAAGCATGGCTGATTTTTTATATGCCCGTCAGATCATTAAAGAAGATTCGGCAATGCTGGAGAGTGTTGGCAAAAAATTGACTTTGGCCATGGCTCTGCAAGCCAAAAAAATTAATCAGGATATTTTTTTAAAAGAATTAAATGATTATATGCTGTTTGATAATGCGGATATTACTCTGAAAAAAGGGGATGAGGAAACTGCTAAGCCAATTCAGATCAAAGGTGTATTACCTTGCCCGGTGCGCATACCTATGCTGGAAAAGATGGAGGAATTTAAAACAAATCATGATTGCAGCCAAATGGCAATTGAACTGCAAGCTGCCTCAATGGGCCTTTCCTGGCTGGCTGACAGCGTCAGAACAGCGGAAAATGCGGATGCCATTCCCGATCTGTTTTTGTCGGCTGGCTTTGAGCTTTTTTTTGACAAGGATTTAATTGGCAAATTCCGGAATCAGAATATTTTTGAAGATTATACCGGAATTACCGAATATAATTCTGACTTTAAAAATGAAAGCATTGATTTAAAGGATCCAGATGGAATTTATTCAATTTTGGGTGTGGTACCGGCAGTCTTCCTGGTTAATGAAAATGAACTGAATGGCCGTACCATGCCAACTTCATGGGAAGAAATACTAAGTCCGGCTTGGGAAAACAGTGTTAGTTTACCGGTAGGGGATTTTGATTTATTTAATGCGATTTTAATTACCATTTATAAAATATTTGGGACAGACGGAATAAAGCGTTTAGCCAGATCATTTCATAAAGCACTCCATCCATCTGAAATGGTACATTCTTATCGGAAACAGGATAAACCGGCGATCACCATTATGCCGTATTTTTTCAGCAAAATGGCCAGAAAGCCAATGACGGTAGTGTGGCCACAAGAAGGGGCGATTATTTCACCGATTTTTATGCTTTCCAAAAAGGATAAGAAAAAGGAATTGCAGCCGCTGGTTGATTTCTTTGCCGGACCAGAGATTGGCCGTATTATGTCTCACCAGGGACGATTTCCAGCTGTCCACCCTCAAGTTGACAATATGCTTCCGGCGGGCAGTAAATTTCTCTGGGCTGGTTGGGATATGATCCATCAGCAGGATATTGGTACCCTGATTAAAGAAAATACCAGACTCTTTGAAATGTACCAAGCATAAACATGTGCCTTGAAAACAAGGCGTGGTAAGCTGCAAAAAGGGGCAGTGACCAGTATTTATAAGGAGGAATCATGAATTTAATTACATTTTCCGGGCCGCCGTCCTCAGGTAAGACATCGGTGATCTTAAAGACGATCATGGCCCTTAAAGATAGAAATTTAAAAGTCGGAGTAGTAAAATTTGACTGTTTATATACAGATGATGATGAACTCTATGCCAAATATGAAATTCCGGTCAAAAAGGGCTTATCCGGAGGGCTTTGCCCGGATCATTATTTTGTTGCCAATATTGAAGAAGTGGTACAGTGGGGATTATCCATTCAGGCAGATGTGTTGATCAGTGAAAGTGCCGGTCTTTGCAATCGATGCTCTCCTTACATTGAAGATATTCTGGCAATTTGTGTGATTGATAATTTAAGCGGTATTAATACGCCGAAAAAGATTGGTCCGATGTTAAAATCAGCCGATATTGTGGTAATTACCAAAGGAGATATTGTATCACAGGCAGAACGTGAAGTATTTGCTTCCAGAGTACGTTCGGTTAATCCAAGGGCAATTACCATGAATATTAATGGACTAACCGGTCAAGGTGCCTATGAGTTAAGCCGACTGCTCTATGATGATAAAAATGAAATTGATACACTGACCGGAAAAAAATTGCGTTTTTCAATGCCATCAGCTTTGTGTTCCTATTGCCTTGGTGAACGGAGAATCGGACAGGATTATCAACTGGGAAATGTTCGGAAGATCAATTTACAGGAAGAAGCGTAATGGTTGAAATAGTATAATTTTAAAATGGGAGAAGATATATGAAGCAATGGGATTTACTGAATCTGACAATGACGGAAATTTTAGACAAATATCCTTTTATGGAGGAGTTTTTAAGAGAGAATCATTTAATTGACAGGCTTCAGCCGGCACAGAGTTTTACACAAATGCTGACCAATGTCAGCGAAGAAGAACAGGAAGAATGGGCAATTGATCCGCTCAGACTGGAAACGGCTTTTTGGGAATATTTTCTGACTATGTCTGAATTCTTAGGATTGCAAACCAAGGATGAGATCAGAGAATTAACAATATTACCGGGTTTTGATAAATCTGGCCAGGCAGAAGGATTTTCAGAGCTGACAATTAAACGGGGAGAAATCATAGCGATTGTTGGTCCGACCGGTTCAGGCAAAAGCAGGTTGCTGGCTGATATCGAATGGATAGCTGATCAGGATACTCCAACCAAGCGGACCATATTAATTAATTCTGCGCCAGCTGACAAAAAATGGAGACTTTCTACGGCCAATAAATTGGTGGCACAATTGTCACAAAATATGAATTTTGTGATGGATCTGACAGTCAGAGAATTTATTGAACTGCATGCGGCTAGCCGGATGGCAGAAAATATTGAAGAAATTACACAAAAAATCTTTACTCAGGCCAATCACTTAGCCGGTGAGAAATTCGACATGGAAACACCAATTACCAGCCTGTCCGGTGGTCAGTCAAGGGCATTGATGATTGCCGATACTGCGATTTTATCAGAATCACCCATTGTCTTGATTGACGAGATTGAAAATGCCGGAATTGATAGAAAAAAGGCATTGGAGCTTTTGGTCGGTCAGGAAAAAATTGTGCTCATGGCTACTCATGATCCGATTTTGGCGTTGATGGCAGATAAACGAGTGATAATTGCTAATGGCGGAATTACTAAAGTAATGGAGACAGCAATAGCCGAAAAGGCCTTACTGCAGAAATTACAGAAGCTGGATCAGCTGATTTTCAGTAAACGGGAAGAGCTGAGATATGGTCATCAATTACAGGATTTTGACATATAGCATTGAGAAAGGAAATAGTGGGGAAAAACTTTTCTCACTATTTTTTAATAAACAGTACCTTGCATTAAAAGGTAGCGTGTGATATAATGTATTAAGCAAAGAAAGATATCAAATAATATTTTTAGCTTGGTTCTTGAATTAAAGATGGATGATCAACATTCATGACCAAAAGAAAGGAAAAAAGAAAATGCCAAAAAAATTATATCGTTCCGAAACAGATAAGGTATTAGGCGGCGTTTGCGGAGGAGTGGCTGAATATTTAAATGTCGATTCAACCATTGTCCGATTGTTTTGGGTATTATGTTTGTTTACCTCTGTTGGCTTAATTGCCTACATTGTGGCCTTAATCATTATGCCATTGCCGCCGGTTGAGTACTATAATCCAAATGATCCCAATCATTCCAATCAAGGGAGTTATTATAATCAAAATTCATATTCAGGTGGACAAAGCGGCTATTACAGCAATTATCAAGGCAATTATCAAAATGGTCAGACTAATGCAGCCAATCAAGCATCCAGTAACGGCTTTCAAACAGCAAATCCGCATGCAGGACCGAAGCAGACAGCTGCTTCAACCGAGCATAGTTATAAATCAGATAATGGAAATGGATATCAAGCGGAAAGCCAGGCTCAACAAAAGTATTATGAAGCCGAAAGTCACTATCAGGAAGATATCGATCAATAAACGAAAGGAAACATATGAATACGCAATTTAAAAAAGGGGTTTTGGAGATCTGCGTACTTTCTTATTTGGCGGAAAAAGATTTTTACGGCTATGAACTGGTGGAAGCAATTTCGATAAATATTCATATGTCGGAAGGTACCATTTATCCCTTATTGAGAAGATTCAGTAATGATGGATTGGTGGAAACTTATTTAAAAGAATCACAATCCGGTCCACCCAGAAAGTATTATCGTCTGACCGGTGCTGGGAATCAGTATTATCAGGAACAGTTAAAAGATTGGACGGAGTTTTCCGAACAAGTGAATAAAATTTTGAGGAGGCAAATAAATGTATAGGCGTGAGTTTTTAGACTTATTACGATATTATCTGCGAAGTTATCCGGCAAATATTATCAATGATATTATTGCTGATTATGAGGAACATTTTCGGATCGGCATGGAAAATGGTAAATCAGAAACTGAAATTTCAGCTGAACTTGGCAGCCCCAAGGATATTGCCGATGAATTCTTAGCCCATGACATTCCACCGCGTCCGCAGATGAATTCAAATTATGGCGGATCGGTGCCTCCGCAGATGGGAACAGCTCCTAATCCAATGCCTTCCAGACAAACCTCCCCATTACTAATTATATTGATGATTATTGGTGGAATTTTCGTGTTTCCGCCATTGATTGGAGTGACTTTGGCTTTGTTTGGTGCATTTACCGGAGTGATGCTGGCATTGCTGGCTACCATTCTGGCTCTTGGTTTATCAGGGGTAGCCAGTATATTAAGCTGGGTTCTCCCAATTGGCCGGTATATTACATTTTTTGGATACAATCTGCATCCGGTGACTTCAGTGTTTTTAGGCATATTTTTAATCTGTCTGTCCATTTTGATTGGATATTTGACATTTCTTTTACTAGGAGCTTGTATGAGAGGTATTAAAAACTTATACTTATCCATTCGCTGGAAAATGGCAAAACGGAGGGGACAATAATGAAGAAGTTTATAGGCGTTACTTTAATTGTTGCAGTTGTCGCTATGTTTGGCTCGATCATATCCTTTTTTGTCTTTGATTTTGTGGATATCATTGATGCCCAAACCCGCTGGCACAGAAGTTTAGGGCATCGGGTGGTGACAGAAACCGGTGAATTGGTTGGTGATATTATTTTAGACACAATTGTTGATAGCATTGGTGAGAGCATAGAAGACTCAATTGATAGGAATTCGAATTATATCGCTTCCCGATGGGAATCACAATTAAACCAAATTGGAGATGAAATAGAAAAAGCAGTCAATAACGCTGTGAAATCAGATTATAATTTTCAAGGAATCATGGATGCGATTTATCCAAGAATTTTAAATGAAATTGGCATAAAAGATGGTTATATTACCAGACAAAATATTATTGATGGCCATAATCAACTAATTGAGGAATGGACACAGCCGGTCGGGCAAATCAAAAGCATGGTCCTTAGTGCGGATAATCTTAATGTTGTTGTCGGAGCAAGCACAGGCAGTGATTTTGAATTTTATATCACACAACACCAAAGAAATTCCTATGCCATTGAGATTGGAAAAGAAGTAAAAGACGAAACTTACTATATCACTGCCAGCGAATTAAAGAAAAGCAGAACCAATAGACATTGCGGCAGTTGTATTCTGTATATTTTAGTGCCGGATCAAGATCAGACTAACTTTAAATTTGAGATTATAAATGGAAATGTGGTCTTGATTAATCAAAGAAGCGATATTGCCATAACCATGAGCAATGGCAATATTATTGCTAACCAGCTGCAAAATCATAATTTTAAGGCTGACCTTACCAATGGTAATATTATTGTCGATCTGGTTTCTGACCTGAATGCCAAAGTAACATTAAAGATCATCAATGGAAAAGCTATTGGCTTTGGTACCAAAGCTATTTTAAGTGATGTCAAGGGAGTTGATTATCAGGAAACATTTGCTGATGGAAAATATGAGGTTGATTTATCTATAACGAATGGTAATATCATTGGCAATTAGAAATTAACTATGAAAATTGTTCATTACATTTAAATATAAAGAATAAAAAGGAAAGGGGCTGTTGCAAAATAGCCCCTTTAAAAATAAAAAAGCAAGAAAAAACACACGGAGATCGGAAATAGAAGCTTTTCAAGAGTTATGTTTTTTTATATCTTTGGGATACATTCCTTTGTATTTTTTGAAACAAGTACTGAATTTGCTATGAGAAGAATATCCTACAGCTTCAGCGATATCCTGAATCTTAAGAGAGGAATTGAGCAGGAGAATCTCTGCCATATTCATTCGTCGTCTTTGCGTGTATTCGGTAATTGTGCATTGATATTTTTGCTTAAATAATTTTTTTAGCTTTGTACCGCTCATAGTGGATATTTTCTCTAAAGTTTTTTGTGAAATGGAGGTTGCAAAATGATCATCTATATAATCAGCAACAATCTGCAAAGCTTTATCATCAGCGATAGTTATGGGATTGCTGTACTTATTTAAAAATGCATCTATTGTTATACTCAACCATTCTTTTGCCTTGGACTCAAAAAATATTTCAGCGGCAGGAGAGATCATCTTACAATTCAGGATATCTCTTGCAACCCTTTCCAGGGGCTTGTTTATAATAGTGTTGGTATTAAAAAATAAATTTTCATAGTTACAAACCTTGTTTTTATAAGAGGATAGGCATTCATCAATCATGAATTGATTGAAATTGATACCGACTCCTAAATAAGGAGAGTTTTTGTGTAATATGAATCGATAATCTTTAGAATTTTTGGTATTTACAACATAGAGTGAGTTAGAAGAAAGATTTTGATAAGGATTAAAACATTCGCCATTGGCTGTAATTAAATAAGATGAGTAAAAGGAATAGAAATTCTCCAAACCGGAAAAACTGGTGTGGATAATTTCTTTTTTTATAAAGACATCATGAATATCAATGGTAAAATTTTTGCCTTCATAAAACCAATAGATACCTTCCGCATCATCCGTATTAAAGCAGAATGTATGCCCTATAGCGGAGTATTTTGTATTGCCTGTACATTCATTTGTAGAAAAGAAGTTTTTAACAAAATTGTAAAAATCACCCATGTATTCCTCCATTTTATGATTTTATCCCGAATAGACATTATCCTGAATAGACATTGTTAGCACATCTAATTGATTGGAGTTCTCATTTATTATATAATGAATAAATAATAAAAGCAAGAAAAAGTTGGCGAATATTCAAAAGGACTTCAAAGGAAGCTCCTATACTTAGTCTAAACAGGATATTTTATATCTTTTTAGATGGAAAGAGAAGGAGGAAAGATTCATTGAAAAATAAGAAAAAATCAATACTAAAAAGACTCATGCCTTATAGCGGCAAAAAAAGCATTTTGCTTTATATCGCCATGATTATGTCCGCTGTTTCAGGTATTATGGTCTTGATGCCTATGGTTTTTATTCATAGGATTGTAAAGAATTTAATTTTAAATGAAATGGTAGATTTTGCCTATGTAAGGGAAAATTCGATTTATGCATCGGCATTTGCTGGGCTGGGTTTATTGATATACCTTATTGGTCTTGTCTTATCCCATGTTTTTGCATTTGAAGTGGAAGATACTATCATCAAGACTTCAGTAAAAAAACTCATGAATAAACCTTTAGGATATTTTGATGACAAAGAAAGCGGAAGGATAAGAAATATAATTGTATCCGGAGCTTCGGAAACTCATTCTTTTTTAGCGCATCAGCTTCCGGATATGGCGATGACGATGATATCGCCAATAGTGCTACTTGTTTTTTTCTTTCTGTTCAATTGGAAATTAGGGCTTGCCAGTATGATACCGATGATTATCGGCATGATATTGATGTCGGCGATGATGACCTCTGAGAGCAAAAAAATGAAGGATGAGTATTATGCGGAACTTTCAAACCTGTCTGCCCAGACCGTGGAATATGTCAGAGGAATTCCCGTTGTTAAAACATTTGCTCAAAGTGTCGAGAGTTTTGATAAATTATATTCCTTAATCATAAAAATAAAAGATGACGTACTGAAGCTTACCATGAGTTATACGAATAAAATGTCATGGTTTGAAACAGTTTCCACATCAACGGCATTTTTTTTAGTGCCGGTAGCATTACTTTTAATAAAATGGAATGGCGACTTATCGAATGTGGTTGCCGATTCTGTGATTTATTTTCTGATAGGACCGGCATTTGCCATTTTTATTATGAGAACGGCGACGATTACACAATTCAGCTATTTTGCGGAGCTTGCTTTAGATAAAATTGAAAATATCTTAGAATTTGATGATTTCATCTATGGCGATAAAACAAGCCCCGATGTTGAGCTTGCGTTTGAAAATGTAAGTTTTTCTTATGGCGATGAAAATGTTTTAGATAATATTTCATTTAAAGTAAATAAGGGAGAAAGAGTTGCTTTGGTCGGTTCGTCAGGTGGCGGTAAAACTACGATAGCAAGGCTTGCCGCCAGATTTTATGATATTGCCTCAGGGGAAATTTTTATTGGCGGAATCAATATCAAGGACTTTGAAAAAGAGGCTTTAATGAAAAAAATCGCCTTTGTTTTTCAAAATTCCAAACTATTTAAAATGAGTGTAAGAGAAAATCTTCTGATTGGAAAGCCCGATGCAACAGAAGAAGAAATAGAGAGAGCTTTGATAAATTCAGGCTCTAAAGAGATAGTCGATGGTTTAGAAAATGGTCTGGATACTGTTTATGGAACAAGAGGCATCTATTTTTCGGGCGGAGAAGCGCAAAGACTTTCGATAGCAAGAGCGTTTCTTAAAGATGCAGATATTATCATTTTAGATGAAGCTACAGCGTTTACCGACCCTGAAAATGAACATTTGATTCAGGAGTCTTTTAAGAGGTTGTCAAAAAACAAGACAACCCTGATGATTGCCCACAGACTGTCTACAGTAACCGATGCGGATAAGATTCTGGTTATTGATCAGGGGAAAATTGTAGAAGAAGGCAAGCATACGGATTTAATAGAGAGGAACGGGCAATATAAAAAACTTTGGGATGAATACCAAAAATCGGTTGACTGGAAGATTGGAGGTTAAGATGGTTTCTTATTTTATGAAAAGATATGCCATGTCGGAAACAGGAGCAAATAATCTTAAAAAAGCTATTATTTCACATACATTGCTTAATTTAACAAAATTGTTTGCACCAATGATTGCTTTTTTGTTTTTGTTCCAGTATATAGGCATCTTAAAGGGCATGGAGAGTTATAATTTTACTCCGATTCATTACCTTGTATTTATTGCAGGAATGATGATGGTGATGTTTTTCGTTGCAAGATGGGATTATATAAGGCTCTATACCAATGTGTATAATGAAAGTGCAAATTCAAGGATTGACTTAGCAGAAAGATTAAAGAAATTACCTCTTGCCTATTTTGGGAAAAGAGATTTGGCGGATCTTGCGGAAACGATGATGAATGACATGAACTTATATGAAACCATCTTTTCTCATGCGGTTCCTCATATCTATTCAACTACTGTTTCCAGTGCTTTCATTGCCTTAATGCTTTTGCTCTATAATTGGAAATTGGCTTTGGCGGCGTTGTGGGTAATTCCGATAGCAATTCTGATTATAGTTTTATCAAAGAAAAGTCAGAAAAAAATAGTACAGGAGTGGATAGATGAGAATCGCAAGGTCTTTGATGATTTGCAGGAAAAGATTGAGCAGATAGAGCAAATAAAATCTTATCATTTAGAAGAACGAATGCTCCAAGATTTCTTTGAAAAATTAAACAGCTCTACCAAACAAAAAACAAAGGGCGAAATTGTCGCCGGAATCCTTACAGGAACAGCCACTGCAATTTTAAAGCTTGGGATAATAAGCGTTGCGGTGACTGGTATAAATATGCTTATAACAGGTGAGGTAAGCGTGTTGGCTTATATTGCTTTTTTAATGATGACAACCAGCATTTACCTTCCTATCGAGGGGATCATCATGTTTATGTCCATGATAGTCATGTTGGATGCTGTGGTTGGAAGAATAAAGGAAATAAAAACGATGCCTGTTCAAGAAGGCAAAAAGCAGATGGATATTAAAAATTATGATATCGAATTTCAGGATGTTTCTTTTGGATATGATGATTACTCTGTCATCAATGGTGTAAGTTTTACCGCAAAGCAAGGGGAAATTACTGCGCTGATCGGTTCAAGTGGAAGCGGAAAAACAACCCTTACCAAGCTTGCCGCAAGATTTTGGGATATAGATAAGGGAAAGATTTTGATAGGTGGAGAGGATATCAGTGCGGTTGATCCGGAAACTCTCCTTAAAAATTTTTCTATCGTATTTCAGGAAGTTGTCCTCTTTAATGCAAGCATAAAAGAGAACATTAAAATCGGCAAGAAGGATGCTACAGATGAAGAAATTGTGAGAGCAGCTAAAATCGCAAGATGCTATGAATTTATTGATAAAATGCCGGATGGGATAGATACGGTAATAGGGGAGAACGGGCAAAGGCTTTCCGGCGGAGAAAGGCAAAGAATCTCAATCGCAAGGGCTATCTTGAAAGATGCACCGATTGTACTGCTGGATGAAGCCACGGCATCGCTGGATGTTGAAAATGAAAGTCTTATTCAGGAAGCATTATCTGAACTTATAAAAGAAAAAACAGTCATTGTGATTGCTCACAGACTGAGAACAATAAGAAATGCAAATAAAATTGTCTTATTAAATGCCGGAAAAATAGATGCAATAGGCACAGATGATGAACTTTGCAAAACATCAGAATTTTATAAAGCAATGATTGAAAAATCAAACATTCGGTAAAAATTTATTCAGGAGGATAGTATGAAAACGGAAAAATTAAGAATTAAGGACTTAGTTACAATAGGCGTATTTGCAGTAATATATTTTGTGCTTATGTTTCTTGCGGGAATAATTGGTATAGTGCCGATTTTATACTTGGCATATCCTACATTGGCGGGGATTATAACAGGTATCGTTATTATGCTTTTTATGGCAAAAGTTCAAAAACCGTGGGGATTGTTTATCCTTGGTCTGATTTGCGGTCTTATTGTTATTGCGATGGGGAATACTTATGTAATATTGGCACATGTTCTAATCAGTATGGCAATCGCTGAATTTTTAAGAAAAAAAGGAGAATATAAATCTTTCCGATATAATATGCTTTCCTTTGCCCTGTTCAATACTTGGATTTGCGGTTTTCTTATGCAAATCTTTCTGGCGAAAGATAAGGTTATTGAAATGGCTGAAACAAGGGGAATGGGACATGATTATATTATGAAACTGATCAAACTTGTGAATTATCGAAGCTTGATATTGGTATATATTGGGGCAATTATTGGCGGAATCATCGGTGCATATATCGGGAAAGCTTTCCTCAAAAAGCATTTTGAAAAAGCGGGTATTGTATAATGTCCACCTTTTCGGATAATCCTTATAATCCTAATCCCATTTCCAAAATAGGGATTGTTATTTTGCTTGGGTTTACAGTGTTTCATCAGATAAACATATATTTTGAGTGGGCTATAATATTTGTGATTTCATTTCTTTTTTATAAAAATGGATTAAAAAATGATGCTTTGAAAAATATAGCTTTTTTCGCTGCGTTTTCTTGTTTGCTTCCTGACATTGTGATCATTAGAAATATGAATCCTTTTATTATGATGTTTTTCATGTTGTTTATAGTTTGTAGAATGATTTATTTGCCATTCAGTGCCGGTAAATTTTTCATAAAGACGTCCGATGTGGGGAGTATTATATCTTCGATGGATAAAATAAAAGTTCCTCAGAATATTTCGATACCGATTGCGGTAATGTTTCGGTTTTTTCCATCCTTTAGAGAAGAAAGCCGGAATATAAAGCGCGCTATGAGAATAAGAGGAATTACCTTTAAAAATCCGATTTCATACATTGAGTATGTAATAGTGCCTTTACTTGTGATATCGTCTAATATTTCTGATGATATTGCAAAGGCGGCAGAAACAAAATGCATTGAAAATCCGGTTAAAAAAACAAGATATCTATCTGTCAAAATAAAAACAGTTGATTTTGCTTATATGCTTTTGATGCTGGTTATGATTCTGGGAGGAATTTTATGGTAAAAATTGAAAACTTATCTCTATCTTATGGAAATTCTCCAAAAGTATTAAAAAACATTTCTTTAAGGGTAGAGAAAGGAGAATGTGTATTATTTACCGGAAAAAGTGGGAGCGGAAAATCTTCAATTATCAATTCAATCAATGGATTAGCGGTACAATATGATGGAGCTTTCATAGAGGGCACTATCAGAATAGATAATAAAGATGTTAACAATCTCAAATTGTATGAAATATCCATTTTGGTATCAAGCGTATTTCAAAATCCAAAGACACACTTTTTTAATATAAATACTACTCTTGAATTACTTTTTTATTTAGAAAATATAGGTCTTTCCAAAAACCAAATGGATGAAAGGCTAAATGATATGTTGGAGATATTTCCGATAAACCATCTTTTAAATAGAGATATTTTCAAGCTTTCGGGCGGAGAAAAACAGATTTTATGTATTGCTGCAAGTTATATATCGGGAACGGAAATAATTGTTTTAGATGAGCCTTCGTCAAATCTTGATGAAGAAAATATTATAATCATCAAAGAAATGCTTATGAAACTTAAAGATAAAGGGAAAACCCTTATCATTTCAGAGCATAGGATATATTATCTGATGGACATTATAGACAGAGCTTTTTTGATTCAGGATGGCGTGATACAAAGGGAATATACAAAAACAGAATTTATGAAAATACCATCTGAAAAACTAAATGAGTTAGGTTTAAGAGATAAGACGAAAACAAAACTTACTGTACCAGAGATTCAAAAAAAGGGGAATTTTGAGATAAAAAATATTGAATTTAAATTTAATGGTGTAGATAACAACTTACTTTTCAAAGACATTTCTTTTGAAATGGGTAAAATTTATGGCATAGTGGGGACAAACGGACTTGGAAAATCTACTTTGCTGAGATGTCTTATAGGGTGCGAAAGAAAATCCAGGGAGGAAATCTATCTGGAAGGTAAAAGACTTTCAAAAAGAAACAGGCTTAAAATATCTTCTCTTGTAATGCAAGATGTTAATCATCAGCTTTTTACTGATTCCGTTATAAATGAAGTAAGCCTTGGAGTAAAAAATAGGGAAATCCGTTATGTTGAAGATATTCTAAGAAAACTTGATTTGTATGAATTAAAAGATCGTCATCCAATGAGTTTGTCGGGTGGTCAAAAGCAAAGAGTAGCAATTGCATCGGTATTATGTAAAAATTCCCGACTTTTATTTTTTGATGAACCAACAAGTGGAATGGACTATTACAATATGATGAATATATCCGATCTAATCCATGAATGCAAAAATGATCAGAAAATAATATTCATTGTTTCCCATGACCAGGAATTTTTAAATTCGCTAGCTGATTATGTTATAAATTTATAGATATCAATAGAACAGGCTAATGTTTTAAAATTAAAATAAAGGAGATCAAATCCTGCTGGAAGAATTAGGGTTTTTAATGACAGTCTTTGATGTAGTACAAAGTATGATAATCAAAACCGCCGGCTTAGCCGGCGGTTTTGATTAGATATCGTTAATTACTAACTCAACTTTCCCACGTTCCCTGGAACAGTCTTTTTTAGGCACGTTAAATGGGTGAGAACGAAAGCAATCTTGCGAAGCAAGTTGCGAAAGTGGAACCCATGCGCCCGCTCTTCAGAGCGGGATAGGGCCAAAAAAGACTGTGGGAAAGTTGAGTTACTAACTAAATATCACCTAATTTTTTAGACAATACTTCCATTTCATCGATCAATGAACCGATATAAGCAATGGTATCTTTAAGCGGGGCATCGGTGGTAATATCAACACCGGCGATTTGGGCCAATTCTTCAGAAGATTTAGTTCCACCCAGCGAAAGAACTTTCAGCCAGTTTTCGGCTACTTGCGGTTCATCTAAAATTTTACGGGCAATCTGGGTGCCAATCGTCAAACCGGCTGAATAGGTATAAGAATATAAGCCCATATAGTAATGAGGCTGACGCATCCAGGTTAATTCAGCGCCTTCAGTCAATTCGATACTGTCTCCCCAGAAATCAGTTAATACTTTTTTATAAATATTGTTTAATGTATCTGCCTGGACGGAGCCACCAGCATCAATTATTTTATAAACTTCTCTTTGGTAAGCGGCTTCCAGCAGATGTGTCACAAAATTATGATAATAAGTTTTAGAAACCATTTGTGACAGAACCCAACGTTTCATCCGATCATCTTTTGCTTGCTTCAGCAAATAATTTTCCATGATGATCTCATTGGTGGTCGAAGGAGCTTCTACAAAATAAATCGAACAATCTGCATTTAAAATATTTTGATAGTTGTTGGCCATTTGAAAATGCCCGGCATGTCCCAGTTCATGGGCAAGAGTCAGAACTTCATTCATTTTATGGTTAAAACTCAATAAAATATAAGATTGATGACCATATGGACTGGCACAGAAAGCGCCGGTACTTTTACCGGTATTTTCTGCATAATCAATCCAGCGCTGTTCAAAGGCATCCTTTAAGATTTTGGCATAGTCCTCACCCAGAACCGATAAACCATCTAAAATATAGGCCTTGGCTTTATCGTAGGTGACACTGGGCGCAAAATTTGGGTCAATATCAATTTTTAAGTCGGCATAGGTCATTTGCTTTAATTTATGAACCTTTTGCAGAAGTTTGGCATATTTACGCATATGCGGAGCCAAATCTGACATAATAATGTCGATTTGTCGATCATACAGCACGCGTGAAACTTCCTGATCATCCAGCAAAAAGTCAAATACACTGTGGTAGCCACGCAGATTGGCCAAAGTTTTTTCTTTTGTCACCTGAGCATTGTATAAACCGGCAGTGGTATGCTGATATTTGGCCAATCCTTTGGAAAAACGTTTAAACGCCCGGCGGCGCAGTTTAGTATCCGCTTCCAATTCTAAATGGCCCTCAAAGGTATTATAAGTCAAACTATGTTTTTTGCCCTTATATTCTATATCTTTAAAGTGAATATCACCAAATTTTACAGTATCATACATGCGATATGGCAAACCCAAAGCAGGACTTAAATTTTTTATTACCGCTTCTGCTTCTTTGCTTAGCATATGTGGCTTTTTCTTTAATAACTTTTGCAGATACAATCTGTGTTCTGCATCTTTAGCAGCTTCCTCTAGTACTTCAGCGGGTTGTAATAAGATCTCTGTATCAATAAAACTAAGTTTTGCCTTAATTTCCGCTAAAAAAGAAGAGGTTTTTTGGTATTCCTTAATTTGGCTGCTTTCTGTTTGATCTACCGACAGCCCTAATTCAACATAATGATCAATGTCTGAAATTTGTTTGAGAATCTCACGATATTCCTTAAGACAGGCATTTATGGTAATTGGATTTGATAACCAGCTTTCATAGCGAATTTTTAAGTCATCAACAGTCGCGGCCAATCGCTTTTTGGCTTCCTCAAAATCAGCGGTTGTAGGGTAGAGGGCATTTAAATTCCAGGTTTGTTCCACTGGTACGTTTTTTCTGGCAATAAATCGTTCGCCAAAGTCCTCTGACAATTTGCTGCACAAATTGTCCACGAGGACATCGGATTTTGCTTCGCAAAACCGATTATCTGACGGTGAAGCGCCGCAAAATGTAAATGCCCGCTTCGCGGTCGCTTCCATTTTGCTTGCGCGCTTCAAATTATGATTTATTGTTTTAGTATATCACAAATTAGAAAGATGTGCAAAATCTTTTCCGACAATGGATAATCATTATAAAACGAAGATTAAAAAAACACCGTCGAAAGAATGCTTAGTTTGAAAGACAGAAAAAAGTATGTTATTATTTTACCAAATGTTTATTTGACTTTTCAAGATAAGAATGCTATAATCCATCCATGGATTTCAGACATATTGTAGAAATGAAAAGTAACTATTCACACTGACCAATAAGGAGATTAAAAAATGGAAAAACAATTTAATCAGTATTTAGCAAATTTAGCTGTTTGGACAATTAAATTACATAATATTCACTGGAATGTGGAAGGGGAATTATTTGTTCCGGTACATGAACTTACCGAAGCAGAATATGATAAATCATTTGCCAGAATGGATGATGTGGCTGAGCATTTGAGAATGTACGAAATTGTACCAGTATCAACCTTGAAAGAATATTTGGAATTAGCAACCATTAAGGAAGAGCCAACTCGTAAATTTGAGTGCAAAGAAGCTCTGAGAATTGTGTTGGCTGACTTGGAAAATTTACGTAAAGAAGCCACAAATTTAAGAAATGCTTCCGATGAACAGGGCTGGTTTACTACAGTTGCATTATTTGAAGACCATATCAGTGATTACAACAAACAAATTTGGTTCTTAAAATCAATGTTGGCATAATCAGAAATAAATAATAGCTTCGGTTTGGCCGGAGCTTTTTTAATTTTAATCATAATATAATAAAGACAATAAGTGAAGCAGAATGTATAGGAGAATGCGGGAAAAAACTTAAACTGAAAACAAGGATTAGACATAAAAAAGGTTCAATTAGTATGAAATATCAATATATTTTATTTGATTTAGACGGTACATTAACAGATTCGGCAGAAGGCATTACCAAATCAATGGCACATGCTTTGCGGCATTTTAATGTCGAAATTGAGAACTTAAAAGATTTGAATCAATTTGTGGGCCCCCCGCTGGAAGAGACTTTTATTGGCCATTATGGTTTTAGTAAAGAAGAGTCGGATATTTTGTCGGAACTTTTCCGACAACGTTTTGCTGAAAAAGGCAAATTTGAAAATCGCCTTTATCAGGGCATTAAAGAACTGCTGCAGGCTTTGAAAAGAAGTGGCCGTAAACTATATGTGGCGACATCTAAGCCAACGATTTACTCCAAAGAAATTCTGGATTATTTTGAAATTTCAGAATATTTTGAGGATATCATTGGCAGTGAATTAAATGGAGAACGCACAGAAAAAGCAGATGTGATTGCATATGTACTGGATAAACATGGAATTAATAAAGAAAAGGCAATTATGGTTGGCGATCGCAAATATGATATTTGTGGAGCCAGAGAGCATGGTTTAAATGCGATTGGTGTACTGTATGGCTTTGGTGACAGACTTGAATTGGAAAGCCATGGTGCCCAGTATATCGCTCTGAATGTCAGCGAGCTGGAACAAATTTTAGTATCAGAAGTATAATTACTCAACTTTTTTATGGTTTTTGTATGTATTGCAAAGGCCATCTTACAAAATAAGCGGCGAAAGCGGGGATGAATTGCAAATCAGGTCATATATCATGGAGAAATGCTAAGTATTTCACTATGGAATGTGCTACCAAGTATCTTTTTGCAGAAAAGTGCGAAAATAGATCCTACAATAGTAAGTTGTACAGGGAATAGAACAGCAAAAATGACGAAAAAGTGCTTTAAACAGAGCAGAGGATTTGCAAAACAGCCACGAAAATAAAAACAAGTAAAAGCACATGGAAAAAGGAAGTCCGTGTGCTTTTGTGATATTTTATAGTAATTTCTTTCTTTAAAATATGGTAACGCCGTCATAGGGATGATCGGCTTGTGGTTTATAGGCCTTATCCAGCTCCAGAATATAGGCACGAGAAGTAATGATTTGATGATCAAGGAAAACCATTTCTTTTTCAAAAGTGCCTAAATATTTAAAACCACATTTTTCAATGACCCGTTGTGAGGCAAGATTTTCCACATTATGGGCAACCGCCAGAAAGTCCAGTTTTAAATATTGAAAAGCATAATAAATAACAGCCGAAACGGCTTGCGACATATAACCTTTTCCCCAGTAATCGGAATTTAAAACATAGCCGATCTCACGATAGTTTTGGCTGGGATTTTGCTTGATAAATAAATCAGGAAGCGGCCGGAAATGCAGTCCAATACTGCCAATTACGATATTTTGCCGCTTTAGGACAATGGCATAAACTTCTTTTTGCTCAATAAATGATCTTAAGATCCTGGCGGAGAAATTTTTATCAGTATGTGGCTTCCAGCCCGCTCTGGGTCCAACTTCCGGTTGCTTGGCATATTCATAAAAATCATTGAGGTCACTCATTCTAAAAGGCCGGAGAATCAAGTCTTTGGTTTCTAAAGTTTGCAGTTCGTTTTTTTTATCATTAGGCATACTTCTGATCATTCCTTTCAAACTTATCCAAAGTTTATGGTCATGGTGCGTATAAGTAAAATCAAGCATTTGATTTGATCGTGATAAACTTTTAGTAACTTTATATTTCAATTTCTTCACATCCTCCAGGATAGTCTTTTTAGGTCGGCTGCTGCGAAAACCATGTTATAAAGCAAGTGACGAAAGGCATGTACTTCGAAAACAGGAGGAACTGATGCGACCACTCTCTGGAAGATTACAGAACTGTGGTAAAGTTAAGTTTATATTTTAAAATATTATACCTTTTTTTTGCTCAAAAAACAAGTATCAGCGCTATCAGACTGTACAGATATGAAAAAGAAGTTGTCGACCAAACAAAAGGTTTGGATGGCAACTTCTTTTTAATTATTCCCCAAAATATTTTCCGGTCATGTCTTCCGAAAGTAATCTTGCAAAGCAAGTCCTGAAAGGATATTTATTCCTTATTTTGCTCCCAGTGCAGCCATGGTAATATAGTTATATGGTTTGTTAAAGTGGGGCAGGAAGAAGATATCAAGCAGTTTTAAACGGTCGATCGTCACTTGCTCCTGAATGGCCAGTGAGAACATATGAATGCCCATCGATACATCATAGGTTGAGGCCATTTGCGCGCCAAGAACCACTCGTGTTTTCTTATCATATACAATCCGAATTTGGACTTCCGGATTATTATGAGTTTTTGGATCCATAAATTCCGGTTTTTGCAAATCTTTGTAATCAGTATACTCAACTTCAATCCCAAGATCATTGGCTTTTTTTACGGATAAACCGGTCGAAACCATATTCAAACCATAAATGGAAATACCATTTGAACCTTGAACACCAATACTTTCAACATCATTACCAGTTAAATTGTAAGCTGCTACCAGACCGGAACGAACAGAATTGGTTGCCAGGGCAATGTAGTTAGAATCCTGAATCGAGTTATCAAAGACGGTAGCGCAGTCACCAATTGCATATACATCCGGCTGAGAAGTTTCTTGGCGGCGGTTAACAATATAGGCACCATTACGGAAAATGGTTAATTTTTCTTTGCCTAAATCAGTATTTGGCCGGAAACCAACGCAAAGGATGACCATGTCTGCCGGAATTTCCTGCTTATCGGTGACAACGGTTTCTACTTTACCATTTCCTTTGATTTCAACTACTTTTTCGCCCAGCGCTAAATGAATACCATGATTTTTCAAATTTTCATTCATCATAGAAGTGAAATTATCATCATAATATACACCTAAAGTGGTATCCAGAACATCAACCAAGGTAACATTTTTATTTAACCTTTGGAAAGCTTCTGCTAACTCAACGCCAATATATCCGGCGCCAACCACTGTTACATTTTTAATATTCGGGTTAGACAATTTATCAATTACTTCCTGAGCATTTTGGAAAAGTTTTACTTGTTGTACATTTTCCAGGTCCTTTCCTGGAATATTTGGAATAATTGGTAGAGAACCAGTTGCCAAGACTAATTTATCATAGCTCTCTTCAAATTTTTCGCCATTTTTTCCGGTCGCATAAACAACTTTGTTATCAAAATCAATTCGATCCACCGGAGTTTCCATATAAACTTTAGCACCCATGCTTTCCAGTTCCGCTTTGTTGGAATAAAATAACCCATCACTGCCGGCAATTTGCTTGCCGATCCAAAGCGCCATGCCGCAGCCTAAGAAACTGATGTTGGAATTTTGGTCAAAAACCAATACCTGATTATCTTTAGATAAGCTAAGCATGGTCCGAATAGCGGCTGTACCGGCATGGTTTGCGCCAATTACAATAATTTTGCTCATAATTTCCTCCTTTGAGTGAAAAATATCATAAATCAAACAATCATAAAATCGTATTTATTATAACATTTGATAAAAGTTCTGTAAACAGATTTTCCCGTTAAAAATAAGATGTTTTAATTAAAGTAAGGTAATTTGATGCTCAGCCAATTTGGCAATCATTTCATCCGGCCACAAACTGGCTTGCACTTCGCCAATATGTGCCTTACGCAGAAAAAACATGCAAATCCGTGACTGGCCAATGCCACCGCCCATTGTTTGAGGCAATTCGTTATTTACAAGCTTTTTGTGAAAATCAAGTTGCAGACGTTCTTCACAGCCGGCTTTTTTTAATTGTTGTTTTAATTTATCAGAATTTACCCGAATTCCCATCGAAGATAACTCGACTGCCATATCAATAATATCAGACCATAACAAGATATCACCATTTAACTCCCAATCATCATAATCAGGTGAACGGCCATCATGTTTTTGACCGGAAGCAAGGACATCACCGATCTGATGAATAAAAACTGCCCCATATTTTTTACAAATTTTATTTTCTCTTTCTTTTGGCGTTAAATCCGGATACTTATCTTCCAATTCCTGAGTTGAAACAAAATGAATTTTAGCAGGTAAAATTGGTTTTATTTTTGGATAGCGATGGGAAACAAATAATTCTGTATCTTTAAACACATCATAAATAGTTTCGACCGTTTTTTTCAAAAATTTAAAATTACAATCTTTCGGCTCAATAATTTTTTCCCAATCCCATTGGTCAACATAAACCGAGTGCAGATTATCCAAGTCTTCAAAAGTGCGAAGAGCATTCATATCCGTATAAAGGCCTTCACCGGCTTCATAGTGATAGCGCTTTAAAGCCATCCGTTTCCATTTAGCCAGGGAGTGAATGATTTCCATATTCTTGCCGGGAATACTTGGAATTTGGAAGCTGATTGCTTTTTCTGAGCCGGTTAAATTATCGTTCAGGCCGCTTTCAACCGGAACGAATAGAGGAGCAGATACCCGCTGTAAATTCAATTTATAAGCCAAGGTGTTTTCAAAGTAATCTTTTACCGCCTTGATGGCATCTTCTGTGCTTTTTAAGTCAATATAAGAATGATAATTGTTAGGAATAATCAGTGACATATATTTCTCCAATCTGATTTTTAATTTTTTCGTACGCCTTTTCACAGTCTTTTTAAGTTTTATTTCACTGCTTTGCAGCTTACCGCTGGCTGCGAAAGATAAAGTGAGGAAAGTGAAGCGTTACATTGGAATTTAGTATAGAGAGTATTTAATCGTTTGTCAAGATATGCTTATTTGAAGTTTTCACAAAAATTTCAGTTTAAAGTTATCTTATGACATATTTTAGACATTTATAATCTAAATCATTTTTGTCTACTATAATCAGGATGAACCCATCTTTATTAAAGAATTTTAGAAAAAAATTAGAAAAAATACGAAAACTCAAGCAAGGAGCTATTGACATATTAAACAATAATGATATAATAAAATATATAATTTAATAAAAAAATGTAAACATTTACATTTTATATAATACATAGCTGGAAAGGAAAAATAATGAAGACAGATGCAACAATTCATGATGTTGCTAGGTGGGCAGATGTCTCAATAGCAACGGTTTCGAGAGTTATAAATAATAAATCGGTCGTAAAGTTTGAAACAAAACAAATAGTTGAAAGAGCAATGAAAGAATTGAAATATCATCCTAATAGTATGGCCAGATGTTTTGTAAGCCAAAAGACGAGTAGGGTAGCGTTGATTGTCGATATTGATAATCCGTCAGCTTTTGATAACCCATTTTTTCAACAAGTACAATTTGGAATAGAAAAAGTGCTTGCAAAGAAGGGATATAGTTTATCAATATACAACAAAAGTGCTCATGATAAAGGATTGATTGAAAGGCTGGCATTTGAAAAAAAAGCAGATGGCATTTTATTATATTCATTGATGCTTGATAATAAATTTTTAGGCTCTTTGAAAAAGAGTGGTTTACCATTTGTTTGTATTGGAGAAACACTTGAAAAATATAAAGTGGATTGGGTAGATGTAGATAATTATAAAGCGGGGGAATTGGCTGTAGAACATCTATCTGAAAATAAATATAAAAAAATTTTAGTTACTGAAATAAATTCGAAAGATGTATTCAATATAAGACGTATAGAGGGGATAAAAAATGTTTTAAAAAACAAAGAAATAAAGGCGAAATTCATTGATCTTACTCATGACAATTTTAGAGATGCCTATGAAAAGATATTAAATGCCTTAGAAGAAGATGAGGAGCTGGATGCAGTATTGACATTAAGCAATCATCATGCACTGGCGGCACAGAGGGTTGCTACGAAAACAGAATTTCTTATGGGCAGAGAATTTGCGATTATAACTTTTGATAGTTATCCGGTTGTGGAATTATCAATGCCAAGATTAACAACGGTGGATGTAGATGTTTTAGCATTGGGTTCTGAGGTAGCAAGAGCATTATTACAAAAGATGGAAAATCAAGAGGAAAATCTTTTAAATCTTAAGATTATACCTAAATTATGTGTGCGAGAATCTACTGTTAAAAAGGAGGAGCAGGAATGTTTATTTTAAAACATAAGCCTGATAAAATTGATCGTTATCCAATAGATCGATATAACTTGGTTATTAAAGCAAGAATTGATTCTTGGGATTTATCTTTTGAGAAAGATTCGATAAAACTTGAGTTTTGTTATTGGAATAGACAAACCGATAAACCGAATGAGTATCGTACAGAAGAAATGGCCTTGGTTTACAAGACAAAAAATAGCGCTCATTATGAACTAGTTCTTAATACAAATTATCCTACCAGTTATTTGAAATATTTTTTTAAGTCAGGAGATGATTATTATGATTATTATGGGAGTTCTAAAGAGTTTATAGAAGGGAATGCGTTTGAATATTTATATACTAATAATCAGATTTTTGATGGAGAAGTTTCTTGGCTAAAAGATGCAGTTTTTTATCAAATATTTCCTGAAAGATTTTGTAATGGAAATAGACAATTAGACCCTATCAATGTGGAAAAATGGGGGGCAAAGCCTACATCAACTAATTTTATGGGTGGAGATATCGTAGGTATCATAAAAAGGTTAGATTATTTAGAAGAATTAGGGATCAATGCATTATATATAAATCCTATTTTTGAAGCAAATGATAATCATAAATATGATACTATGAATTATTTTAAAATTGATCCGCATTTTGGAACAGAAGATGATTTGAAAGAACTTGTTAAAAAATGTCACTCCAGAGGAATAAAAGTAGTACTGGATGGTGTGTTTAATCATTGTGGCTATTCGTTTCCACTTTTTCAGAAAGCATTAAAAGATAAAAATTCATCTTTTAGAGATTGGTTTTATTTTAAAGAATTTGAATTGCCAGATGGAAAAATTTTAGATTATGAATGTGTTGGCTACTATCCGTTTATGCCGAAATTTAACTATTCTAATAAAGAGGTAAGGGAATACATAGTAAGAATAGGCAAGTATTGGATTGAAGAATATGATATTGACGGCTGGAGATTAGATGTAGCAGACGAAGTTGAGTTTCAGTTTTGGTATAGATTTAGAGAAGCTATTAAAGAGGTTAAACCCGAAGCGGTTATGATAGGTGAAACATGGGGAGAACAGACCTCTATGTTTTTAGAAAATCAGATGGATAGCTTAATGAACTATATTTTTAGGGATGCTGTTATTTCTTATCTTGCAAAAGAAAGGATAAGCACAAGTCAGTTTGATGAAAGATTGAATTCTATATTATGGATATATCCTAAAAATAGAGTAAATCAACTTTTCAATTTGCTGGGAACTCATGATACAGAAAGGTTTATGACTGTTGTAGAAGAAAATGAGAGAAAATATGTTTTGGGTCTTGTTTTGTTATACACTTTTGTAGGAATTCCTTCTCTTTATTATGGGGATGAGTTTGCTATGCTTGGTGGCAATGATCCGGATTGCAGAAAGGCTATGGTATGGGGAGAAACAAAATTTGATTTTAGTAAATTGATAAGGAGATTAGTAGATATTAGAAAGCGGTATAAGGCTATTAGAGAAGGAAGTTTCAAAACGATTTATTGTAGTGACAAACAAAAAGTTTATGCGTTTAAAAGAGAATATAAAAAAGAAAAAATTTATGTGATTTTAAACATATCTCAATTTGACCAAACATGTACGTTGAAAGAAAATGGAGTAAAGGAACAAGAGTATATTAATTTATTGAATGAAGAGGAGGTAATTAAAAAAGAGAAGGACGATTTATTTGTAGATTTGCCTGCACAATCGGCAAAAATTTTGCTTGGAAGTCAATGATTTGCAACTATTGATGATTTATATGTAAATGGAGGGAATGTCATGAAAAACCGAAAATTATTAGGGATATTTTTGACGCTAGCAATAATGATAGGCTTAACTTCTTGTACTTCACCAAAACAAGCAGAAACAAAGAACAAACAAATTGAAAAAAATGAAACAGTAACAAATATAGTTTTTTGGCATCATTATAACGAGCAATCGAATGAAAACAAGGTTTTAATGGAAATTCTTATTCCGGAGTTTGAAAAGCAAAACCCAGATGTAAAAGTAGAAGCTGTATCACATGACTGGGCAGATCTACATAATAAAGCACTAGTTGCCGCAACAGCAAGTAATTTGCCGGATGTAATAAGAGTGGATAGTGCTTGGATTCCGGAGTTTGTAGATGCGGATATGTTAATGGCACTTGATGAAGAATTTGAAGAATTTAATTCTGTAAAAGAAGGTATTTTGACAGGACCAATGGATACTGCGAATGTTAAGGGACACTACTATGGTTTAGGACTTAATACAAATACTAAAATACTGTTTTATAATACGAAATTAATGGGTGAGAATGACGTGGAAGTTCCAAAAACATTGGATGAATTTTTTGAAGCTGCTAGAAATTTATCGAGTGAAGCCGCTCAAAAAATTTGGGGATATGGAGAGCCGGCTTTATCAGGATGGAATATGTTACCTTTTATTTGGTCTAATGGTGGTGAGCTTTTAAATGAAGATAACAGCAAAGCGGAAGGATATTTAAATTCAGAAGCCAATGTGGAATTACTTTCTAAGTTTGCGCAATTATATAAAGACGGATTTTTATCGGGATTTAATAGTGGAGATATTCCCATGACAGACGGATTTGCTCAAGGAAGATATGCAATGATTATAGATGGTCCTTGGAAATATGCTGAATTACAAGGCGGACATGCAGATTTCACAGATTATGACGCAACAACTATGCCGGCTGGAAAGAATGGTTCTATACAGGTATTAGGTGGAGAGGATATTTCTATAAGTAGAAACGCAAATAAAGAAGCTGCTTGGAAATTTGTGAAGTTTATGACAAATGAATTTGCGCAAGTGGAAATGGGAAAAGCAGGTCAAATACCTGTAAATAAAAAAGCATTAGAAAATGCAGAGATTACAAGTATTAAAAACTATAAGGTGTTTTTAGAGGCAATTAAGACTTCAAGAGCTAGGCCAGCTATACCGCAGTGGTCGGAATTAGATCAAATTCTTACAGATGCCGTCACAAATGTTGTATTAAAAGGTGCGGATGCGAAAGAAACTTTAGACGAAGCTGCTAGGAAGATGGATGAAGTACTTAGATAGAATATTTTATAAATAGGTGTGATAATGCAGGGTGTGAATTTTAGATTAAAATGTAGGGCTATCGTAGTTGATGAGTGAATATAAGCAAATAGTGAGGTCAGAGATGCTGAAAAAGATAGCAAAAAAAAGAAAAATCAAAAAGGAATATTGGCAAGTAACTTTACTTTTTTTGCCGGGAGTAATTTTCTTTAGTCTATTTACTCTTTACCCCATTGTTAAACTTTTTATTATGAGTTTTTATGAATATAAAATAGGAGCACTTAAGGAATCTACCTTTGTAGGGTTGCATAATTATATACAAGTTATTTCAGATGAGATATCACAAGCAGCTGTTGTAAATACTTTAATATACGCACTTATTACAGTACCGGGACAAATAGTTCTCGGTTTACTGATAGCCGTTTTTATAAATAAGTTAAGTAAAGCTAAAGTTTTTTTTAGAGTACTATATTACTTTCCGGTGATAACTTCGTGGGTAATAGTTTCGGTTTTATTTAGATATATTTTTCAAAATGAGGGTTATCTAAATTATTTAATCTTTTCTATGCTGGAGGTTGAACCGGTACATTGGTTAGAAACGAGAATGTCTTCTTTAGCGGTTCTGTCTATTATTGGGATATGGAAAGGTATAGGGTGGAGTATGACAGTATTTATTGCTGCTCTTACTGCTGTTCCTTTGGAACTATATGAGGTAGCTGAAGTGGATGGAAGTAATTCCATAAAGAATTTCTTTTATATTACATTACCATCCATTAGGAATACGATTTTATTTACATTTGTTATGCTTACAATTGGAGCGTTTAATACCTTTACACCGGTAAAATTGATGACGGATGGAAAACCCCTTCATCAGACGGAATTTGTTCTTACGTGGATGTATAAAAATGCATTTGAATTTAGAAACATGGGATATTCTGCAGCTCTTTCTTTTACCGTAGGATTATTGATTTCGATTATTGCTATTATTCAATTTAATTATTTTAAAAAGGCATAAGGAGATAAGCAAACATGAGAAAAAGAAAATCCATAGTAGAATTTATTTTATTTATAATTTTGCTAACAGGGGCAATGTTTATGATGATTCCTATGGTGTATTTAATTAGTTATTCCTTAAGACCGAATAGCGATATTTATCAGTATCCACCTACACTTTTTCCCGGATATTATAAATTAACATTTGAAAATTATGAATATATTTTGTCAAAATCAGTAAATATATTTATTTATTTTAAAAATAGTTTAATAGTAGGTTTAGTATCAATGGTGCTAGTTGCTTTGATGTCTAGTGCATTAGCATTTGTTTTATCAAGGTATAAATTTAAAGGAAAGGAGATATTTTTTTTGATTATTATTGCTACTATGATTATTCCAGGACTTGAACTCATTATTCCACAATACCAAATAGCGGTGAGATTAAAAATAATAAATAGGTTATCCGGATTAATTCCAGTATATGCGGCTTGGATGTTACCGTTTTCTACTTTTATGATACGTGGTTTCGTAGATAATATCCCCAGAGAAATGGACGAAGCGGCCTATGTAGATGGAGCGAGTCCACTAAAAGTGTATTTTGGAATTATTTTACCACTTATGAAACCGGCAATTGCAGCAGTGAGTATTTTTAATTTTTTGACCTGTTGGGAAGAATATGGATGGGCTCAAACGGTTATCAGTAGCGAAAAACTAAGAACGATTCCTATTTATATCGCAGGATTTTTTGGACGTAATAATTTCACACAGTATGGTTATGTATTTGCGATTTCATTTTTATCGCTAGTACCTATTATTACTATCTTTATTACTTTCCAAAAATATTTTATTACAGGTCTTATGACTGGAAGTGTAAAAGGATAAACAAGAAAAGCATTGTGATTTAGAAATATTGATAAGTATGAGGAGGTATAATAACATGAAGAAAAGATTACTTTCAATATTATTGTTATTAGTAATGATATTAGGTCAGAATGTGTATGCAATGGAAAAATTAAACGAATCAGATATTATTTATATGATCTTAACAGATAGGTTTTATGATGGAGACAGTCAAAATAATGGAACCTTAAATATTGAATATAGACCGGGAGAATTAAAATATACTCAAGGTGGTGATTGGCAAGGTGTGATAGATAAGATATCATATATTAAGGGGCTGGGAGTAACAGCAATTTGGTTATCGCCACCACAAAAAAATGAACTTTTAAGTAGAGATGGACAAGAATCAGGATATCATGGATATTTTACAAAAAACTATAATGAAACAGATCCGCATTTTGGAAATGAGTTGAAATTAAAAGAGTTGATAAGAGTAGCTCACACGAACGGGATAAAAGTTATTCTTGATGCTGTACCTAACCATACTGCGGATTATTTAGAAGGAACTTCCACAACGTATAATCCACCCTCATATTCTCCAGCTGCTCCTTTCAACAATCCTGCTTGGTATCATCATAATGGAGACATTATGGATTATAACGATTATAATCAACTTGTTTATGGAGATATGGGCGGGTTAGATGATTTAGATCAAGATAATCCGGAAGCGAGACAGGCTATATTACTTGCGTATAAAAATTGGATAGATGAATTTGGGTTTGATGGAATTAGAATTGATGCTGCCAGTTCCTTACCGAAAGAGTTTATTGAAGAATTTGAAAATTATCTAGGTGTTCCTACTTTTGGGGAGGTATTTAATGGAAGTGTTGATTTTGTTAGTGATTTTCAAAATTATCAATGGGGGGTATTAGATTTTCCGGTATTTTTTACGGCACGTGAAGTATTTGCTAAGGATACGGGATTTGCTGTTTTAAAAGAAATCTTAGATCAAGATTATAAATATAATGATCCTAATAAAATGGTAACATTTTTAGATAATCATGACAGAGATAGATTTTTGTGCTTAGCAGAGGATGATTATAGAAAATTAAGACTGGGAATGATATTTTTATTTACAGTGAGAGGTATTCCAGATGTTTATTACGGAACGGAGCAAGCACATTATGGTGGTGGGTTACCGACGGAATATACAGGGATAGCTAATAAAGAAAACAGAGAGGTTATGACATCATTTAATGAAAATAACATACTATATAAGCATATAAAGAAATTAGCAAGTATAAGAAAAACTTATAGAGCGCTACAAGTTGGAAAACAGAGGGAAATGTGGTGTGATCAGTATGTGTATTCTTATTCAAGGAGAATTGATTCAACAGGAGATGAGGTTATAACTGTACTTAACAATGGATATGATAGTTCGTATCGAGTTATACCGATAAGGGCAGAAAGTAGTATTTCAGTAGGTCAGGAGTTGATAAACGCTTTAAATACAAATGAATCTATCATTGTTGAATCCGGCGGTCCTACAGGGAGACAAATTTCTGTTAATCTTAATGGAAAAGAAGGGATGATTTTGGTTTCAGATATTCCAGAAGCATACTCACCGGAAATACCTAATATAACTAAAGTTAGGGTTCATTATGATGTTGGATATGGAAATCAAATGTACATTAGAGGAGCTAAGTATCCGCTTTGGTGGAATAAAGGTAGAAAAATGAGGAATATATCATCAGATATTTGGGAATTTGAAATGGAGAGGATTGACACAGGTGATTTAGTAGAATTTAAAGTTCTTATAAATGATTCTGCGTGGTCTCAAGGAAATAATTATACTGTAACAGGTGGAGAGACAATAGATATCTATCCTAATTTTTAAATATAAAAAGATTTTAAATTCGTTAGAAAAAAATGGATGTGTTTTGTAAAAGATATAACGGCAGTATAAATCATTGATATCATAAAGCCAGTCATAAGACCAGAATATTAAAAGAGGCTGTTGCAAAATGAGATAAAAATCATTTTTGCGGCAGTTTTTTTTATGAAAGAAAAAAACTACGCAAGATTATCTGCTAATGGATGTAAATTATTAAAAAAATCCTTGATATTTTACTGGAAAAAAAAGGAGAAATGCACTATAATCTATAAAAGAAGTCAAGAAATTAGAGGACGTAAGTAAGAGGATGATCTTATGAAAATAAAAATTAATGATCAACAAATCGCCTATCATGAAAGTGGCCATGGTCAAGCTTTTGTGATTTTACATGGCTGGGGCTGTAATAAAGAAATGTTTTCCTTTTTGCATACACATTTAGAAGATCGCTTTCGGGTGATCAGTGTCGATCTGCCCGGTTTTGGTGAAAGTGAGGAGCCAAAGCAGGTGTGGGGCAGTCATGACTATGCCGATTGTATTCAGAAGTTGCTGCAAGTATTAAAGGCTGAACGGCCAATTGTATTTGGCCATTCATTTGGTGGCCGGGTCTGGTTGGCTTGTGGTGCATCTGCTGATTTTGATAAAATGATTTTAACCGGTAGTGCCGGTTTGGTGCCTAAAAGACCATTGGCCTATTATATTAGAGTCTATCGTTATAAAATTACTAAATGGATTTATTTACACAGTTTTCTTAAGAAATTTTATCCGCATTGGCTGGAAAATAAACGGAAAAATTCCGGCTCTGAAGATTATCGCAATGCCTCAGAAATGATGCGAAAAATCATGGTTAAAGTGATCAATGAGGATCTGGCAAAGGATATTTCCAAGATTACTGCTCCAACAATTTTGCTGTGGGGGACCGAAGATACTGCCACTCCGCTGACAGATGGCAAGCGTATGGAAGCATTGCTAAAGGACGGGGCTTTGATCCCGCTGGAAGGTGGCAGTCACTATGCGATTTTAGAGCAGCCAAAGAAATGTTTGGCGATTATTGATGCTTTTGTAGGAGGAAAGTAGATGTATACACTAAAAATAGTTGTCGATATGATAATCCGTATTTTAAATATTCTGATTTTAGCCGGTATTTTTGTGCTGGATTATTCTTATTATTTACATATGTTTCAGCTGAATTCCTATTTTCCGGAAAGATATCGCAAATGGCGACAGGATGGCGGCCGGACGATATTTCAAAAAATGGCTCTGGTCTTTCGGGTCGTGTCAACGCTTTGTCTGGTTATCCTGATACTAAGTATTGCCAGTTTGGTCATAGGCATAGAACAATGGTATTCTGCCAGTACATTTATGTCGCTTATTAATTTATGGCTGTTTATGAATATATGGGGGCGGATACAAAAAAAAGAAAAGGCCAAAAAACCCCTGGTCTATACTGCCCGGGTCTATCGCCTGATGGTGATCTTGCTAATTCCCTTTGGACTACTGGTGGTTGCTTTGAAATTAGTACTGCCATGGTTTTTAGCCATTATCGTGGTCGAATTTCTTTTTATTTATATGGCTTATTATTTGATATATGTGGCATATTATCTATTAAGGCCGGTAGAAAATTATCTGGGGAATCAATTTTATAATCAAGCTAAATCAATCTTAAATCAGCAAAGGGATTTGATTAAAATTGGCATTACCGGCAGCTATGGAAAAACCAGCACCAAATTTATATTGGAAAATGTGCTTAAAACCAAGTATTTAACTTTGGTAACGCCACACAGCTATAATACCACCCTGGGAGTAGTGCGTACAATCAGAGAGCATTTTAGCGGCAATTTGGAAGTGTTTGTTGCTGAAATGGGAGCGAAGCAAAGTGGAGATATTAAGGAAATTTGTGATTTAGTGGAACCGCAAATCGGGATTATTACTGCTGTTGGTCCACAGCATTTAGAAACCTTTGGCAGTATTGATCAGGTAATTGCCACCAAATTTGAATTGGCCAGAGCAATTGGCAAAAATGGGGCAGTGATCGTCAACTATGATGATGCCAATATCCGTACCGGTATGGAACGCTATCCTGAGATCAATTATATCACATATGGGGAGAGTGGCGGTCAGGCTAAAATATCGGACATTCAGGTTTCAGAACAGGGCTCATCCTTTTGCGTGACCTATCAGGATAAAACCATGAAATTCCAAACCAGACTACTGGGCAAGCATAATATTTCCAATTTAACAGCTGGCATTGTAGTTGGCCTTTACCTGGGCATTGCGCCTGAGAAAATTGCTATTGGGATTCGTGAAACCAGACCGGTCGAGCATCGTTTGGAGCTGAAAATGCAGGGCAATTATTATATTTTGGATGATGCTTTTAATTCCAATCCGGTGGGAGCCAATAATGCCCTGGAGGTATTAAAAGGATTTACCAATGGTCAAAAACTGGTCATGACTCCCGGCATGGTTGAACTGGGGAGTGAAGATGAGAAAATTCACTTTGATTTTGGCAAACATATGGCCGAATGCGCGGACATTGCAATTTTAGTCGGTGAAAAGAAAACTGCCAAAATTAAAGAGGGCCTTTTGGCGGCCGGTTTTCCGCAAGCTTCTATTATTACAGTGCCGAATGTTTTTGCCGGCTTTGCCGCCGCCAGAGAATGCCTAAAAGCTGGTGATATTTTATTGATTGAAAACGATCTGCCTGATAATTATTAAACGCTGACCAAAGCAATGGAAATGTCCGAAAATAATGAAGATATGTATGGACCATTTAATTCAGTATCTGATTTAATGGAGGCGCTGAATGCTTAAAGTTGAATTTAGTAAAAAGATTATAAACTTGCGATAAAACGCGGTTTTAATTCTCAAATTTTATACAAGACAGGTAAAATCCTTATGATCTACCTGTCTTGTGTGAAAATCTTAAAGTGTAATAGTCCCTTTATTCATATGATTTCAAGGCTTCAACCATATCAATTCGTTTTAAGCGGAAATGAACAAAGATCATAACGATTACTGAAAAGATAAGAGTCATAATAGCGGCTATCAGATAAGTCATGGGAAAAATTTTGGCATAAAGCTGAAAGGCATCCGGTACAATTACTTCCAGGATCATTTTATGCAAAAGGATCCCTAAAATATAGCCAAGTCCTATACCGATAATGCTTAAAGAAAAAGTTTCTCGATAAACATAGGCTGTTAGCTCCTGTGGGAAAAAACCCAAAACTTTAATGGTTGACAACTCACGCATGCGTTCAGAAATATTGATATTGCTTAAATTATAAAGAACCACAAAGGCCAGCAGAGAAGACAGTAAAATCATAATGCCGACTACAATATCAAGCGATTCCAGGCTTTGAGAAGCAGAAGCAAAATTGGTTTCGGCTACCGAAAGAACCACATCAAAATCCAATAACTCGGAAATAAATGTATCCTCGTTGATATCCTGATCTGAATTCAGTAAAATAGCTTTGGCATTCCAAGCCGGATTTTCCCCGAACAATCGGGTATAATAGTTTTTACTCATATATAAGTAATGTCCCAGATAATTTTCAGAAATAGCAGCAATTAAAATTTGTATTTTTCGATTATCCTCATCAATCACCTCCAGTGTATCACCAACCTTAACTTGAGCCAATTTAGCTAATTTATCAGTTAAAATCGCTCCTTCTTTAGGGAGAGTGAAAGTCTTTTTGGTATTTTCAGGACTGCGTAAAGTTTGCAGTTCCAGAAAATCCTGGGGATTTTGGGGAATAATCATTTGAATTGTTTGAGTGGATAAACCTTTTTTATTCC
Source organism: Clostridiales bacterium COT073_COT-073 (assembly GCA_003858485.1). Classification (GTDB taxonomy): domain Bacteria; phylum Bacillota; class Clostridia; order Lachnospirales; family Vallitaleaceae; genus W11650. The sequence continues at coordinate 83,775 of RQYD01000011.1, read as the reverse complement.
AATCTGCACTTTCCAAATAAATAGTACTGGATTGCCTGATGGCTGAAGTCTTTTTCAAATAAGTCCGGAAATCGGCAGCTGCACTTTCGCTTAAATCTTCATCATAAATTACCATATATTGATAATGAGTCAATTGTTCAAACTGGATTGGCAGCAAATGAGAAACTGAATCACGGAGAGCAAATCCCAGAAAAACTAAGGATGTGCAGCCGGAAATGCCCAAAATTGCCATTAACATCCGGGCTTTATAGCGAAACATATTTCTGGCTGTAACTTTTTGCAGAAAAGACATCCGTTTCCAAATGAAAATAATTCGTTCCAAAGCAATTTTAGTACCGTTTTTTGGAGCTTTTGGCCGCATCAGGGCAGCCGCATTAAAGTGAAGATGCTTATTAACCACAATAAATGCAACCAAAGCAGTACAGGCAATACCAATTAAGACCGAAATAATATTGTATTGCCAAAACATTTTAAAAAATGGTTTTTGAAAAATAAAAATATCATTATAGGCTGAATAGACAGCGCGACTGAGAATCGGTTGTCCCAGACAGACCCCGATTATTCCTCCGATTACGCTGGAAAACAGTCCATAATAAAAATATTTTTTGGAAATATCCCAATTGTTATAGCCAAGAGCTTTTAAAGTGCCAATTTGACCTCTATGTTCTTCCGCCATTCGGGTCATAGTTGACAGACAGACCAGCATGGCAATCAGGAAAAAAAAGACCGGAAAGATATTAGATAAGAACTCCATCCGCTGAGCTGAGTCATAATAAAGATAATATTGACTCAGGTCATCCCGGGTTTGGATTTTGTAAGCCGGCTCCTTTAAGGCTTTTAAAATCTTTTTGGCATCTGCGATTTTAGCTTTGCCATCCGCAATTTTATCATTAGCTTCTTTTTCCTCTTCTTCAAATTTATCCTTACCATCTTCATATTTTTGCCTGGCTTTTGTTAATTCCGTTTCAGCCTGATTAATTTTTTCCCAGGCTGAGTTCACCTGTGAAGTCAAATCCCGTCTGGACAGTTCTAGTTTTTCTATACCCAGCTTATACTCAGCCTGTCCCTTGTCAAGGTCTGCTTTTGCATTGCGAAGCGCAATTTCAGCCAAATCCAAGGTGCTTTTTATTTTTTTTAAATCCATTTCTTTTGGCTCTAATTTCACTAATTCATCAGCAATCATCTTTAGACTGACTTGAATTTTTTGCTGGTTTCTTAAAAGTTCCTTTTTTTGTAGAAGCAGTTTTTGACGATTTTGAATAATGGCTGCATAATTAACAGCCGCATCTCCCATTGCCTCTATTAAAGAAGTTTGATTATTTTTAACGGCCGTTGAAACTTTTAGTTTAAAAGCATCAGGTGTAATCCCTAAAGCTGAAAGGGCAGAAAATAATTGCTTTTCAGCTGCATCCAGCTCCATCAGTGCTTTTTCGATTTGAGAAATTCCAATTTCCAACTGATCTAAATTCTTTTGCAGTTTATCCTGTTCCTGCTTTAATTGAGTTTTACCATTGATTAAAGCTAAGTGACCTTCGCTATATTGTTTTTTGCCATTTTCCCATTCGCTTTTTTCTAAGTGATAAGCTGCCAGTCCCTGATCCAGATTCGATTTGGCTAAATTTAATTGATTTTCAGCCTTTTGTATGTCTGACTCGGCTTTTTGAATTTGATTGGCTAAATTCTTTTTCTGTCTATCCAACTGGTCTTCGCCATCGGTTAATTCGCGATTAGCAAGATCTAACTGATTGCGGGCATCTTTTATTTGTCTTTGTGCATCTGTTAATTTTTTTTCATTGTCCCTGATTTGGTCCATTGCTTCTTTTTTTAAGTCACGCAAACGTAATTTGGGACGACCGATTAGAACAGTGCGCAAATTTTTTTTATAATTTGAAGTTATTTCTTTGTAGATTGGACTTTCGCTGGTCAAACCATCTGCTTGGTTAAGCTTTAACCGGGCAAATCGATAATCATCGGAATTAAAATTTTTTTCAGAAATAAAGGCAAATCCGTCCAGTTTTCCCAGTCCATCACTGGCTTCTCTTTTTAAGTTAGGATTGGTAAACTCAGGATGATAGCAAAAACCGGTAATTTGGAACTTATATCGTTTTAAAGTATTTTCCTGCTCATCTGTCCGAAACCGAAATTTACTGATTTCTTTTTTAAAAGATATCACTTGACCTATTTGATAACCTTTTGCCTGTAAACTGTGATCCAGTAGGATTTCATTCGCATTTTCCGGCAGACGGCCGGCAGTTAAATAGGGGATGCTGATGGTTTTAGGCAAGGATTGCAATTGGATTAGCAAATCGGAATCAGCAGTATTTAAATCAACAGAATAATGAAATTCAGCTGTCGAAATATCCTGGCCGGATAAAATCAAAGACATATCTTTACGATCTAACCCCAAAATGGTTTCAATTTTAAGATCAGCCATATTAGTTTTAGTTGTAAAATCATTCATTGTATTCCGCATTAAAGGAGCAGAGCCTTTTAAACCGGAATACACAAAAACACCTAAAGAGATCATCAGCATAATGGAAAGAAAGCGGGGAAGAGAGTACCGAATTTCCCGATAGATGTCCTTTAAAAGCGCAATTTTCATAACAAAGTCTCCATTCTGCCATTTTACAGGCAGCGTAATTTATGAATGAATTTGAAATTATATTTGTTTCAATACGATTTTTACCATTCTATTTCTTGAATTGATTTGGGATTTTGGTTTAGATGCATATTTCTGACTTTAGCATCATTGATTTCAATTACCCGGTGAGCAATCGGAGCAATCGCCTGATTATGAGTAATTACTACTACAGTTGTACCGGTTTTCAAACAGGTATCCTGCAGGAGTTGTAAAATTGCTTTACCGGTTTTATAGTCAAGTGCGCCGGTTGGCTCATCACAAAGCAAGAGCTTTGGTTTTTTAGCCAATGCTCTGGCAATGGCTACCCGTTGCTGTTCACCACCGGAGAGCTGGGCCGGAAAATTATTCAGGCGATGGGCTAATCCAACCATATCCATAACTTTTTCGGCATCCAGAGCATTTTTAACAATTTGTGAAGCCAATTCAACATTTTCTTTGGCCGTAAGATTGGGAATCAAATTATAAAACTGGAAAACAAAACCAATATCGTAGCGTCGGTATTTTGTTAATTCATAGGCATTAGCCGTAGCAATATTTTTACCGTCCACTAAAATTTGGCCTTCATCACAAGTATCCATTCCGCCCAGTATATTCAAAACTGTTGATTTGCCGGCTCCGCTTGGACCGACGATGACGACAAATTCGCCCTTTTCCAAAGAAAAATCAATACCATTATTGGCCACGATAATTGACTGGCCCATTTTATAGCGTTTGTACATATTTTTTACTTCGACATAAGCCATAGTAACCTCCTGAGAAGTTTTTTACCATTATAGCACAAATCCGCCAGGATGTGTAAAGAAGTATAAAAAAATCCTGCCGCAAAATGTAAATGCTTTAGTCTGCCACCGTTAGACCAAATGCTGCGCATTTGCCACGCTTTCAGCGTTTTCTGTCTAACGGTGACGCGCCGCAAAATGTAAATGCCCGCTTCGCGGTCGCTTCCATTTTGCTTGCGCGCGTCAAATTTTGTTGAGAAATGGTTGACAGGGTTGGCGGCAGGTGCTATTCTATAAGAAAAATACGAAGAAATTACACTAAAGGAGGACAAATGCAAAAAATAATCAAAGAAGGCGTAACATTTGATGATGTATTGCTGGTACCTGCATATTCGGAAGTTTTACCGCATCAGGTTGATATTTCAACCTGGTTGACTAAGAAAATAAAGTTGAATATTCCTTTAATGAGTGCGGGAATGGATACGGTAACCGAGGCCAGAATGGCAATTGCCATGGCCAGACAAGGCGGGATTGGTATTATTCATAAAAACATGAGTATTGAGCGGCAAGTCGAAGAAGTTGATAAAGCCAAACGTTCTGAAAATGGGGTAATCATTGACCCATTTTATTTGACTCCGGATCATTATGTCTATGAAGCCAATGATTTAATGGCTAAATATCGAATTTCAGGAGTACCGATTGTTAAAGCCGGAACCAAGAAGCTAGTCGGAATTCTAACTAACCGCGACTTACGCTTTGAAACGGATTTTAATCGTAAAATTTCAGAAGTCATGACTTCCGAAAAATTAATTACCGGTCCGATTGGTACTACTTTAGAAGAAGCCAAGGGAATCATGGCCAAATACCGGATTGAAAAATTACCGCTGGTTGATGATGATAATAATTTAGCGGGATTAATTACGATCAAAGATATTGAAAAAATGATTTTATATCCAAATGCGGCTAAAGATGAACATGGTCGCTTATTGGTTGGAGCCGCACTGGGAATTACCTCTGATATGCTGGACCGGGCTGATGCATTAATTAAAGCAGGTGTAGATGTTTTGGTGATTGATACTGCCCATGGCCATTCTAAAGGCGTGCTGGAGGCAGTAAAACGCTTGAAAGAACGTTATCCGGAGGCTCAGTTAATTGCTGGTAATGTAGCCACTGCGGAAGCCACCAAAGCCCTGATCGAAGCTGGTGCTGATGCAGTCAAAGTTGGCATTGGGCCGGGTTCTATTTGTACCACCAGAGTAGTAGCCGGAGTTGGTATTCCGCAGATTACAGCTATTTGTGACTGTGCGGAAGCAGCTGCTCCTTATGGTGTACCGATTATTGCTGATGGCGGAATTAAATATTCCGGTGATATCGTTAAAGCCATTATTGCCGGCGGTTATGTTTGCATGATGGGTGGATTGTTTGCCGGTACGGAGGAAAGCCCTGGTGATACAGAACTATATCAAGGCAGAAAATATAAAGTTTATCGGGGCATGGGCTCATTGGGAGCCATGGAGCAAGGAAGTAAAGATCGCTATTTCCAGGCCGGTGAAAGTGATGTTTCCAAATTAGTGCCGGAAGGTGTGGAAGGCCGGGTTGCTTATAAAGGAAAACTGGCTGACACTGTTTATCAAATGATTGGTGGCTTAAGAGCAGGAATGGGTTATGCCGGCTGTGCAACGATTGAGGAGCTTCGCACCAAAGCCCGCTTAATTAAGATTACTGCTGCTTCGCTACAGGAAAGTCATCCGCATGATATTCAAATTACGAAAGAAGCGCCTAATTATTCGGTTCGCAGCTAAAATATTGGCTTGATTTCTATTAAGAATACAATTTATAAAATACTGCCCGATTTTGAAGAAAAGTGTTGGCAGGAGATTTTACCCTCAAGCAAATGACAGATTAAAAATTGAACCAGATGATATCCACCATAGTGTATAAATTAATAAGTACCAATTAAGAAAGGAGAAGACACGCCACTCGTGTCAATTAAATTATGAACATTCCAACCCCTCATATTGAAATTACCAATCCTGAAGTTTTAGCTAAAACGGTATTGATGCCGGGAGACCCGCTCAGAGCTAAATTTATTGCCGAAACCTTCTTGAAAAATGTAATTCAAATTAATTCTGTTCGTAATATGTTTGGTTATACTGGAGAATATCAGGGAAAAAAAGTAACGGTTATGGGTTCCGGTATGGGAATGCCCAGCATCGGCATTTATTCGTATGAATTATTTTCTTTCTATGATGTTGATAATATCATTCGGATCGGTTCAGCCGGCGCCTACACCGAAGATTTGAATGTCTATGATGTGGTATTAGCAACCGATGCCTGGTCAGAATCTACTTATGCCAAAACTCAAAGTGGTGATGACAGTTCAATTTTAGCCGCATCATCGATTTTAAATAACAGATTATCAGCGGCAGCAGCTAAACTGGGTATTCCAATGCATACCGGTCGGATTCATTCTTCAGATGTGTTTTACCGTTCCGGTAATGCCCAAAGTTTTACTGAAATCAGAGATCAACATCATTGTGTGGCTGTTGAAATGGAGTCTTTTGCTTTATTTGCCAATGCAAAAGTGTTAGATAAAAATGCTGCTTGTCTGGTAACCATTTCTGATTCTTTGGTAAAAAATCAAATTACCACCAGCGAAGAAAGACAAACCGCCTTCCAAAATATGATGAAGATTGCTTTGGATGCTGTTGAATAAGATGGCAAAGCGAGTAATTTTAGGCCTAAGCGGAGGAGTTGACTCCTCCGTAGCGGCTGTGTTATTAAAAGAACAAGGATATGAAGTGATTGGTCTGTTTATGAAAAATTGGGATGAAACAGATGAAGCTGGAGTTTGTACGGCAGAAGAAGATGCCCGGGATGCAATCAAAGTAGCCAGTCAATTGCAGATTCCTTTTTATACAGTAAATTTTGAAAAAGAATATTGGGACAGAGTTTTCCAGTATTTTTTAAAGGAATATAAAAATGGCAGAACCCCTAATCCGGATGTGATGTGTAATCAGGAAATCAAATTCAGTGCTTTTTTAGAATATGCATTGCAGCTTGATTGTGATTATATTGCCATGGGCCATTACGCACAGGTGGAGGAGCGCAGCGGCAGATATTATTTATTAAGGGGGACTGACCGCAACAAAGATCAAAGTTATTTCTTATCCCGAATCGGTCAGACGGCACTGGCAAAAAGCTTATTTCCAATTGGACATTTAACTAAAAAGGAAGTTCGGGAAATTGCCCGGAAATATGAGCTGGAGACTGCCGGAAAAAAAGATTCCACTGGTGTCTGCTTTATTGGTGAGCGTAATTTTAATCGCTTTTTGGATCAATTTTTAAAACCCAATCCCGGTGAAATGAAAGATGTCGGGGGGCATATTGTTGGCCGGCATACGGGTTTGATTCATTATACCCTGGGGCAAAGAAAAGGCATTGGTCTTGGCGGTGTTGGCAGTGGAGAACCCTGGTTTGTGGCGGGAAAAGACCTGGAGCAAAATGTTTTATATGTAGCCCAGGGAGAAAATCATCCCAGCCTTTTCAGTGCTTCTTTGATCGGTACTGATATGTCCTGGATTTTAGAAGAGGAGCCGGTATTTCCTTTTAAATGTACAGCCAAATTCCGGTATCGGCAAAGTGATATTCCGGTAACGGTTAATAAAGAGGGCGACAAAATTAAAATTATTTATGACAAACCGGTAAAAGCAGTTACTCCGGGACAGGCAGCAGCTCTTTACCAAGGTGAGGTTTGCCTTGGTTCCTGCTTAATTGAAAGTACCACAGCACTTGATAAAACTTATGATTTTTTGCATTGATGGGTGCATTATTTAACTTTTGAGGAGAAAACAATGGATTATTTTAGTTTGCAACAAGAAATTGAATTAAGTGGTATTGAAAGTACGGGATATTTGTATGAGCATAAAAGGACCAAAGCGCGCGTTTGCATTTTAAAAAATGCCGATGAAAATAAAGTGTTTTCCATTAGCTTTCGTACACCACCGGAGAAAAGTAACGGTGTTGCTCATATTATTGAGCATTCGGTTTTAAATGGTTCGGTCAAATACCCGATTAAGGATCCATTCATTCAACTAGGGAAAAGTTCTTTAAACACTTTCTTAAATGCCATGACTTCACCGGATAAAACAACTTATCCGGTTGCCAGTTGTAATTTAAAAGACTTTCATAATTTAATGGATGTTTATATGGATGCAGTCTTTCATCCCAATATTTATCAGAATTCAAAAATATTTGATCAGGAAGGCTGGCATTATGAGCTGCTGAATGAAGATGAGCCGATCACCATTAAAGGAGTAGTTTATAATGAAATGAAAGGAGCTTTTTCCACACCGGAACAGCTTTTAAATCGCAATATCCAAACGGCTCTTTTCCCCAATCATCCATATGGTAATGATTCGGGAGGGATCCCGGAAGAAATTCCGGATTTAACATATGAAGACTTTTTGGATTTTCATCGCAAACACTATCATCCATCCAATAGTTATATTTTTTATTGTGGGGATATTGATGTGGAAGCAGAACTGTCCCGGTTGCATGGCTATTTGGAAGGCTTTGATTATCAGAAGCCGGAAACGGAAATTCCGGCAATTATTCCCTGGGCTGAGCCAAAAGAATATACTCTTAGTTATCCTTTACTGTCTGGAGAAAATCCCGAAAATAAGGCCTTTTTCAGCTTGAACTACTGTATGGGACTTTTGCCGATGGAAGAAAGATTGGCTCTGTCCATTTTAGAATATCTTTTATTAGATGCACCAGGAGCCTTGCTTAAAGAAAGACTGACAGAAAAAGGGCTGGGTGAGGACATTTATGGCTTTTTTGACAGCGGCATCAGAGAAAGCACTTTTTCAATTACTGCCAAAAATATTGCTGAAGACCGAAAGCAAGAATTTTTTGATTGTGTCTATGAAAGCTTAACTGAAATTGTAAAGCAAAAAATAGAGCCAAAGAAATTGCAGGCAGCTATTAATGTTTTTGAATTTCGGCTGCGTGAGGCAGATTTTGGTAGTATGCCCAAGGGAATTATTTTTAATTTTCAAATTTTGGAAAATTGGCTTTATGATCAGGATCCATTTGCCTTTTTTGAATATGACCAATTATTTGAAAAACTTCGTAAAATAGCGGATCAAGGTGGTTTTGAACATTATCTTGAAAAATATTTAATTGACAATCCTTATCACTGTTTTATTGTGATGACACCATCAACAACTATGGCGGCAGAGAAAGAAAGGGAATTGACGGAGCGACTGGCAAAGTATAAAGCGGAGTTATCAGCAGAAGAAATCAGAGCATTGATTCAAAGGAATCAGGAGCTTTTGGCTTATCAAAGTGAAGCGGATAGTAAGGAGGCACTGGCCACGATTCCGACTTTGGAGTTGTCCGATATTCAAAGGGAAAAATCAGCGCTGATATATACTAATGAATATCAAAATGGCATCCATACTTTGTATCATCCAGCCAATACTTCAGGGATTGTATATTTAAAAGCCTTTTTTGAAGCTAATTGGATTCGTGAAGAGCAGGTACCGGTGGTTAGCTTACTGGCCTCTTATTTAACTTCCGTCAGCTCCAAAAATTATCATTACAGTCAGTTGTCGGATGAGATTAATGAACATACCGGTGGTATTTCTACAAAATTGTGCACTTATAATCATAAAGAAGATTCGGATCATTTCCGGGTAGGGCTGGAATTAAAGGGCAAGTCTTTTATTGGCTCTTTGGATAAGATGTTGCTTTTATTTGATGAACTTCTGGCTGATCCTAAATTTGAAGATACCAAAAGATTAAGTGATTTGATCAAAGAAACTGCTTCACAAATGCAAATGAACCTGGTTAGCGGCGGTCATGCTTCAGCCAGCACCAGGGCATTAAGTTATTACTCAAAAAATGCATATTTTGATGAATTAAGCAGCGGAATTTCATTTTATGAATTTATTCAGCATTGGAAGCAGGTATCAGACAATGATTTGTTAGAGTTAGGACATTTGATGAAAAAAACTTTAGCTGAAATTATGACAAAGGCTAAATTAACCATTGCCGTTACTTATGCACAGGCAAATGAAGAGACTGTCCGGCGTGAGATTGCAGCTTATATTGAGCGGCATCAACAGGATTTTGATTATCAGCCGGAAGGGGAGAGAAATGTCCTGGGAAATCTGAAGGAAGCTTTTATTACTTCGGGAAATGTCAATTATGTGGCTAAAGCCATGAATTATAAACGCTTTGGTTATGTTTATTCCGGTTCTTTTGCAGTTGCCAATAATTTCTTAAATACAGATTATTTATGGAATAAGGTTCGGGTGGAAGGTGGAGCCTATGGAGGAATGTCCGCAATCCGCCGGTCCGGTGATATGATTTTAGTATCCTATCGTGACCCTAATCTGGCAGATACCTATCAGGTTTATGAGGGAATTGTCAAGTACTTTGCAGAACTGGATGTAGATACAGAAGAAGTTAAAAATGCAATTATTGGCACAATTTCCGGAATTGATGCTCCACTGACTCCATCAATGGAAAATGCTAAAATTTTAGGTATGTATTTCAGCGAATTAACTCATGAGGATGAACAAAAAACCAGGACAGAAATTCTGGACACGACACCGGAAGATATCCGGAAAATGAGTAAACTTTATGAGCAAGTGCTCTCCACTGACTTTATTTGTACTGTTGGTACTCAAAAAAGTATTGAACAAGATGGCAAATTGTTTGCCAAGATAAGAGAGATTCGATAGTTAAGAAACAAGGGTAAGCGGATGCTTATCCTTGTTTTAATAAGGGAGGAATCTATGAAAATACTATTTGCATCCGATTCATTTAAAGGCAGCCTGACTTCCGGGCAGACCATTAGTCTTTTGAATAAAGCAGCCAAGGAAGTTTTTGGCGATGTGGAAACAACCGGCCTGCCAATTGCCGATGGAGGAGAAGGAACGGTTCAGGCAGTGGTTCAGGCCAGAAATGGAGAAATCAGGGAAATACAAGTCAGTGGCCCTCTGGGCCTGCCGGTAATGGCTTTTTATGGTAAGCTCAGCGAAACCGATGCTATTTTGGAAATGGCTTCGGCCTCCGGTTTGCCACTGCTAAAGCCGGAAGAAAGAAATCCACTATATACTTCAACTTATGGTACGGGTGAATTGGTTAAAGCCGTTTTAAAAGAAGGTTTCACCAATATAGCTATCGCCATTGGCGGTTCAGCCACTAATGATGGAGGCATGGGATTTGCAGCAGCTTTGGGAGTGCGTTTTTATGATAACAAAGGCCGGCTTCTGGAAGGAAAGGGTGAAAACCTTGAAAAGGTGGATCATATTGATATCTCAGAATTGAATCCGCAAATTCAAAAAGTGAATTTAACCGTTATGACAGATGTCAGGAATCCATTATCCGGTGAAAATGGGGCAACCCTTACTTTTGGTGAGCAGAAAGGTGCTACTCCGGCAATTTTACAGCAATTGGAAAATGGTATGGAAAATTATCGAAAAGTGATTATCCGGCAGTTTGGTATTGATCCTAATGATATTCCCGGCAGTGGTGCAGCTGGCGGACTGGGTGCAGCTTTAACTATATTTTTTCATGCCCAACTCAAATCCGGAATTGAAACTGTTTTGGATTTAATTCGATTTGATGAATATTTACAAGGATGTGATCTGGTAATTAGCGGAGAAGGTAGGACTGATTGGCAATCCAGTTTTGGCAAGGTAATGCAGGGGGTAGGCGACAGAGCAGCTGCCTATGGTATCCCGGTCGTTGCTTTATGCGGCAGTTTGGGCAAGAATTATGAATCTATTTATGAGCATGGTGTGGATTCTATCCTGACTACAGTTGATGCACCAATGAGTTTGGAAAAGGCCCTGGAACAGGCAGAACTTTTATATTATCAGGGTGCTGTCAGGATGTTTCGGATGGTCAGGGCCGGAATTAAAATTGGCAGCAGGCAGGCCATAGAAAAAATATAAAATGATTGACAGCCTTTTCACATAATTATATAATAATAGATGATTCTATGGTGAGCTGTATAAAGGAGTAGGTAAATGAAAAAGATTTCACAAGCGGTTATCAAAAGACTTCCACGTTATTATAGATATTTAGGTGATTTACTGGAAAATGACGTGGTTCGTACTTCATCCAAGGAATTGAGCGAAAGAATGGGGGTAACCGCATCGCAAATCCGTCAGGACTTAAATAACTTCGGGGAGTTTGGCCAACAGGGGTATGGCTATAATGTTGAATATTTATATACTTCGATTGGCAAAATTTTAGGCTTGGAAAAGGAGTATAATATCATTATCATTGGCGTTGGTAACTTGGGGCAGGCAATTGCCAATTATATTGAATTTGAGCGCAAAGGTTTTAAGGTTAAAGGTTTGTTTGATGTTAATCCGAGGTTGATCGGAATGATTGTCAGAGATATTGAAATTAAAGATGTTTCAGAAATTGAAAGTTTTGTTAAGGAAAATGGAGTTGATATTGCTGTTTTAACCCTGCCTAAACAAAAGGCTCCGGAGATTGCCTTGAACTTAGAAAAATGGGGGGTCAAAGGAATTTGGAATTTTGCCCCAATTGATTTACAGTCATCACAAGGTAAGATTTGTATTGAGAATGTTCATTTATCAGAAAGTCTGATGACTTTGTCTTATGCCATTAATGAAAAAAATGATGAAAAAAGCAATTAAGAAAGCTGTTAGGAATTAACTGGACAGCAAGGAAGCTGTTCGAGCAATCTGTGCAAAATTTATAAAGGAGAAAATCATGTTTTCGTTTCGAAAAAAAGATGAGCGAAAAAAACCAATCCTTCGCAAGTCAATTCCGGCGTTAATCGTAAATAAGAACTGGCACGATTTGTTTATTGGCAAAAAACCAAGTACAATCCAACATACGGAAAAGAAATTGGAAACTTTGGTAAAAAAATACAGTCAAGTCAAGCAAGAACTAAAAGAATATGAGTCTTTAAAAAAGCAATTAATGGAAGGAATTATTGCTGACATGGACAATATTTCTGATGAAACAACAGAAAAGCTGGATAAAAAAATGAATACCAATACCAATTTGATTCAGGATTTAAATATGAGAATGGAAAAGACACAAGATGATTTGCTTGATTTACCGGCCTTAATTGATGAATGCAATAAGGAATTAATTTTCCGGACAGCTGAAGTTTTTTATCCTAAATTAATGGATAATGTGCAGGAATACCATCAACAACTGACAGAAATCGAAACTTTAAAGCGTCAGCTGCGGAAACGCCTGGAGCGTAAAGTCGACCTGGAAGAGGAAAATGATGCAATTTATCATAAGCTGCATCAGGTTTTGGGGGCAGATATCCTTGATCAGCTGGATGAATATTTCATTGGAGCTCAAGGTAGTCGTAAGGCATATGACCTAAAAGGGCAAATCAACCAGGACACCGATTCGGTCTTTTTAAGCGAAGAAAATCCGGAAAGTGAAAATTAAATGATTAAAGGGATTGGCATTGATTTATTGGAAACATCCAGAATTAAAAAAGCCTTGGAGCGACCGGGCTTTATTGAAAAGTATTATTCAGCAAAGGAAATCGAATTAGCAAGTAATGGTAAATGGAAAAAACTGGCCAATAATTATGCAGCCAAAGAAGCAGTGTCCAAAGCATTTGGTCTGGGATTTCATAAGTTTTATTTGCGTGATATTGAAATTTTACGTGATTTATTAGGAAAACCTTATGTCCGGCTACATGGCAATGCTAAAAAAATTGCCGGACGAATGCGCATAAAAAACATATATGTCAGTATTTCTGATACAAGCGAACATATTATGGCAGTGGCAATAATGGAAAGATAGGATATACTAAAGTATATCCTATCTTTCCATAGAGGAGAATTAAAATCAGCCAAAGTAAAAGGAGGTTTTTTAGATGAACTATGTCTTATCTCCGCAGGAAATGCGGCAAATTGATAAAAACAGTGCATTTGATTTTCATATTCCCGGGTTATTATTAATGGAACATGCCGGTTACGCTGTTTTAAAGGAAATTGAAAAATCTTGTTTACCGCACTGTAAGGTGGCCATAATTATCGGCAGTGGTAATAATGGCGGTGATGGATTAGCTTTGGCCAGACTTTTGCATCAAAAAAAGTACACTGTCAATATTTATTTTTTAACAGAAATTGAAGAATTAACAGCTGATGCAACAATCAATTATAATATTATCACTGCTCTGGAAATAGATTATAAAAAAATCAGCAAAATCGATGCGGCACTAATAAAAGAATGGGAAAATGCAGATATTTTAATTGATGCCATCTTAGGAACCGGTACCAATCGGGAGTTGACCGGCCTTTATTATGATGCTGTTAAAGCTATTAATGAATGTCACACCTTGACTTATTCCATTGATATTCCCAGTGGTTTAAATGGTGAAACCGGCATGCCCATGGGAATTGCAGTAAAGGCAGATAAAACCATTGTCCTGGCGGCATATAAAACCGGCAATTTATTGGGTAAGGCCAAAGCCTACAGCGGTGAAATGGTATTGGCAGATATTGGAATCCCGGACTTGGCTTATGAGGCATTAGATTTGTCTGTTTTTGCTTTATCCAAAGATGTTTTTCAGCATTTTCCAGTCCAAGATCCACTGGCTAACAAAGGTACAAGAGGTAAGGCATTAATTATCGGAGGCAGCTCTAAAATGGGAGGTGCATTGCTGCTGGCAGCAGAAGCGGCATATCGTAGTGGTGCTGGCCTGGTTTATGCCTATACTACCGAAAACAATTATGCACCGCTATTGGCACGACTACCGGAAGTGATTGTCAGTACTTATTCCGAGCGCCGGGAAGAAATTGAAAAACATGAATTTTATCAGGAAATCGAAAATAAAAATGTTGTCTTGATCGGACCCGGTTTATCAACTTCCAATCGGGCTTATGAACTGCTGCAAATGACTCTCAGCTCTAAATTACCATTGGTTATTGATGCCGATGCCTTGAATTTGCTGGCCGAGCATCCGAAATTATTGCATCTTTGCATCCAAAGATCAGAAATTAAAATATTAACACCTCATTTGAAGGAAATGGAGCGCTTATCAGGTTTGACAGTTAAACAAATTGAAAACAATATGATTGAAGTTGCCACCCGTTATGCCCGAAATTGGAATGCAATAGTAGTTTTAAAAAATCATCGTTCAGTCATTGCTTTTCCGGACGGAAAATGTTATATTAATCTCTTAGGAAACGAAGGAATGGCAACTGGTGGCAGCGGTGATGTTTTGGCCGGATATTTAGCCGGATTAATTGCCGGATCAGAGCCGGCTGACTATGAACTGGCTGTTTTATATGGAGTATATCGGCATAGCTTAGCCGGTGATTTGGCGGCCAACTACAAGGGTCAGGCAGCCATGCTGGCCAGTGATATTATCACGGAATTATAAGTAATCTGTCTGATCTATTTGCAGACACAGCATAAGCAAATGAGAGGTTATTATGGCATTTAAGCGAGTAACGGCAAGAGTTGATTTTGATGCAATTGCTCATAATTATAAAGTTATTAAAAATAATTTACCGGCAAATACAAAAATAATGGGAATAATCAAGGCCGATGCCTATGGACATGGAGCATTGCCGGTTGCCCGGGAGTTGGAACATTTGAAGATTGATATGTTTGGTGTGGCCACTATTCAAGAAGCAATTTCCCTGCGGAAAAATGGAATTAAAAACCCGATGCTGATTTTGGGTTTTACTGGTGCCGAAGATTATTCGGATTTAATTGAATTTGATTTAAGTCAGACGATTTATGAAAAAGAAATGGCAATCCAGCTCAATAAAGCAGCTGCTGCAGTTGGTAAAAAAGCTAAAATTCATATTAAAGTAGATACTGGTATGGGCCGGCTTGGCTTCGGACTTGATATGAAATCAGTGGCTGATGTGGTTGAGTTAGCTACTTTAAAGGAATTGGAAGTGGAGGGAATATTTACCCATTTTTCAAAGGCGGATGAAGAAAATGTCGATTATACCCGGCAGCAGCTTCAGGCTTTCCGGAAATTTATTGATATTCTGTCCGAAAACGGCATTTATCCTAAGCATATTCATGCAGCTAATAGTGCCGGGATTATTAATCATCCGTCTGCACATTTTAATATGGTCCGGGCCGGAATTATTTTATATGGTTCTTATCCCTCTGACTTTAGCCATAAAGTTGATTTTCCGTTAAAACCGGCTTTATCCGTTTGTTCGAAAGTAATTTTTTTAAAAACAGTTGCAGCTGGCCAAAAGATCAGTTATGGCGGCATTTATCAAACAGAAAAAGAAACGAAAATTGCCACTGTTTCCATAGGCTATGCGGATGGTTATTCCAGACTGCTTTCCAATCGTGGTCGGGTGTTGATTCATGGTCAGTATGCCCAGGTCATCGGCCGGGTGTGTATGGATCAATTGATGGTTGATGTAACTGAAATTGAAGAAGTGGCCATTGGTGATGAAGTGGTGTTATTTGGAGAACAAAATGGCAAAAATATTTTAATTGAAGAAGTGGCTGAATTAAGTAATACCATCAACTATGAAGTGATGTGTTTAATCGGTAAACGTGTTCCGCGTGAATACTATAAGTCCGGTCAATATCAATTTGAAATTGATTATTTTGATATTTTAGAGACCGGTTTACATATTGGTTAAAGGCGAAGTAGTAGCCAATTTAATAAGCAAATGGCGAAAGGGGAATTGATGAAAACAAATTTTTATAAGAAGGTGGCTATGATCGCTGCTCCGATTGCCTTACAGCAATTAGTTATTTCCAGCCTGAATATGGTTGATGTCTTTATGATCAGCTCCTTAAGCAATGAGTCGATTGCCGGAGTTGGCGGTGCCAATAAATTATATTTTATCTTTAATTTATTTTTATTTGGAATGAGCAGCGGCTCGGCTATTTTAACAGCCCAATATTGGGGAGCCAGAGATTATCAAAATATTAAGAAGGTCTATGGCATTACTTTAACCTTTGGCATTGCTGTTTCTATGATATTTAGCTGTCTGGCGGTCTTTGCTCCGGAATGGATTATGGATTTCTTTACTGATGATAACCAGGTCATTTATGAGGGAGCAAGATATCTGCGTTTAGTTGGTTTTGCCTATGTTTTTAATGCAATTAGTTTTGCAACTGTTTTTACTTTGCGTTCAACTAAGGAAGTAAAAATTCCTTTATTTGTTTCGATTGTGGCAATTGGCTTAAATACTTTTTTAAATTGGATCTTAATTTTTGGACAATTCGGTTTTCCAGCCATGGGCGTAACCGGAGCAGCCATTGCTACTTTAATTTCGCGCTTTTTAGAAGCCCTTATTTTAATAGTCATTTGTAATCAGCGCAAATTGGCGCCATCTGGCAAGCTAAATGAAATATTTTCTTTTTCCTTTGAATTAGTGAAAAAATATTTAGTAATTGCCGGGCCGGCTGTAGCTAATGAAGTGCTTTGGGCAACAGGTGTTACCATGTATGCAGTTGTTTATGGAAAAATGGGAACAGAAGTGATGTCAGCCATGACCATTTTTCAAACAATTGAACAGATGGTATTTGTACTGGTACTTGGAGTTGCCAATTCAGCAGCCATAATTTTAGGTAATACTTTAGGCAAGGGAAAACTGGATCAGGCTTTTGCCGAAGCCAAACAATTTATCCGACTGGCCATCATGGTATCTGCCTTTTTAGCAGCAATTATTGTTTTGCTGGCAGAAATAACAGTTAGTTTATTTCCACTGACTGAAACCGTTCATATGTATGTAGTCCGCTGCCTTTATGTGCTTGCGGTTGCTATTGTACCAAGAACATTAAACACTTTAACAGTGGTGGGAATTTTGCGCAGTGGCGGTGATACTTTTTTTACTGCGGCTGCCGATGGCGTAGGAGTATGGCTGGTTGGAGTACCTTTGGCTTTTTTAAGCGGAGTTTATCTGCAATGGGAAATTTGGTTTGTGCTGGCTGCCATCAGTATGGAAGAGGTAGTAAAGGCAGCTTTAACCCTATGGCGAACATATAGTAAAAAATGGCTGCGCAATTTGGCGGCGGAAACCAAAACCAGCTAAAACAGTATGGTTTTTAGATGCTGCATTTGCCAGGAAATCATCCCTGGCAGATCTACTTTGAACAAATATTAATCAGGGCTGATTTTGTTCCTAAAACAATCTAAAAAATGATAAAATAAGCTTGTCTGCTGATATGGAACAAGAAGAATATGAAAACAGATTGTCATATTGTAAAAACAATGTTATGATAAGAAATAAGTTAAGGGCGAATTTCTATTCAGCTGACTGCTTAGCTGTGGTCAAGCATAAAAAGGTGTTTTAGAATTAGGAGGAAAGAATGAAACCAATTAAAGTAACCGATGATATTTATATGCTGTCAATTAATGTTGAGGATTCAGCTTTGCTGTTTGAGGAAATGTGGGAAATTCCAAAGGGCGTGACTTTGAATTCTTTTATCGTTAAAGGTGAAAAGACTGCCATTATAGATGGAGTTTGTGGTTGGGACGGCATTCCGGAAAATTTGTTTAAGCTATTAGATGAATTACAAATCAAACCGGAAGATATTGATTATTTAATTATCAATCATATGGAACCGGATCATTCGGGCTGGATTGAAGATTTTCGTAAAATTACTGATCAATTTGAAATATATTGCACAGCCAAAGCCGGAGATTTATTAAAAGCATTTTTCGGACAAACAGAGCGGATTCATACTGTCAAAACAGGAGATCAATTGGATTTAGGCAATGGCAGAGTTCTTCAATTTACGGCTGTTCCGGGTGTACACTGGCCGGATACCATGATGACTTTGGAAACTTCAACTCAAACCCTGTTCCCTTGTGATATGTTTGGCAGTTTTGGTCAAATAAAAGGTAGTCCTTTTGATGATGATATGACCGAAGCAGATTTTGCCTACTTTTATGATGAAGAAATTCGTTACTTTGCCAATGTTTTGGCAACATTTTCTAAACCAGTACAAAAAGCAATTGCCGTTACCAAAGAATTAAACCCGAAGATCATTGCTCCCGGACATGGACCGGTTTACCGGACCAATCCGCATAGAATTATTGAGCGCTATGAAGAAATCGTAAATTACCGGGAAGGGGCACCTTTAAAAGAAGTGACCCTGTTATGGGGCTCAATGTATGGTATGACCGGCAAGGCTGTTCAGTTTGTGTCGGAATTACTGGAAAAAGAGGGGATCGTCTGCCATAATTTAAAATTGCCCTATGTTTCGGTGGGTGAAATTTTATCGAAGGTCATTCGCTCAGCCGGTGTCATTTTAGCAGCACCGACCTATGAAAATAAGCTGTTTCCGGCTATGGCTGCAGCCCTGGATGAAATATCGCGCAAACGGATCACTGCAAAAAAAGCAGTTTATTTTGGCTCATATGGTTGGTCAGGGGGAGGCCTGAAAGAGATCAACGAAATTAATGAAAGAACTAAATTGGATTGGCAAATAATTGCTGCTCACGAATTTAATGGCAGCCCAACAGGACCGGACTTGGAAAAATTAGAAGCCGCTGTCAGACAATTGCTGACCGAAATGTAGAAGATAATTGTAAAATCATTCTGAGTTATAATATAAAGCACATAGACAGAAATTATCCTTTGAACGGACCGTCAAAAGTCAGACTAAAAATCTAATATTTGACAGTCAAGTACATTTCTTTCTATGTGCTTTTGCTTGCCTTTTTATTTTCAGTTTTTAGATTTTATTACTTCTTTTAAAGTGCTGATTTAGACTGTTTAATTAGCCAATCAATACAATTTGATGAAACTTTTTCTTGCCTTTTTGAATTAATAATTTTCCATCTGTAAAATGTTTTTCGGTCAGAATCAATTTTACATCATCCACTTTCTCATCATTAATTTTTACGCCGCCTTGTTCGACATTCCGGCGGGCTTCGGTCTTAGTTGGTGCCAGTCCGGTTTCCACCAAAATTTGTAAAAGTTCAATTCCTGATTCCAGTTCATTTCTGGATTTTTCTAAAGTTGGAATATTGGCCGAATCAGCAGCACCGCCAAATAGGGAACGGGCAGCTTCCTTAGCTTTTTGAGCTTCCTCTTCGCCATGAACAATTTTGGTTACTTCATAAGCTAAAATTTCCTTGGCCTGATTAATTTCTGCCCCTTCCAGTGCTCCCAAACGACGAACTTCTTCCATTGGCAGGAAAGTAAGCAGGGCCAGACATTCTTCCACTTTTACGTCTTCAATATTGCGCCAATACTGGAAAAACTCATAAGGCGAGGTTTTGTTCGGATCAAGCCACAGCGCTCCTTTAGCAGTTTTTCCCATTTTTATACCTTCGCTGGTGGTTAATAATTTAAAAGTCAAACCAAAAGCCGGTTTATTTTCCAGACGCCGAATCAATTCAACTCCACCCAGAATATTTGACCATTGGTCATTTCCGCCCATTTGCATCATACAGCCATATTTGCGGTTTAATTCTAAGAAATCATAGGACTGCATAATCATATAGTTAAATTCCAGAAAAGTCAGACCAACTTCCATACGGCTTTTATAACATTCGGCTGACAGCATCCGATTAACGGAAAAGCAGCTGCCGACTTCACGTAAAAGATCAACATAGTTTAATGTTGACAACCAGTCATCATTATTAACCATCAGAGCTTTGCCATCGGAAAAATCAAGAAATTTACTAAGCTGTTGCTTAAAAATATCAGCATTATGAGCAATTTGCTCATCTGTCAGCATCTTGCGCATATCTGTCCGACCGGAAGGATCTCCAACTTTGGTAGTGCCACCACCCACCAAGGCGATGGGACGATGGCCAGCTCTTTGTAGATGTGCCATTCCCATAATTGCCAGAAAGTGACCAGCTGTTAAACTATCAGCCGTTGCATCAAAGCCAATATAAAAGCTGATGGGCTTGCCTTCTTCAAATAGTTTGGTAATTTCCTCCTCATGGGTCATTTGCTCAATGAATCCCCGTTCTCTTAATATATCCAGTCCTGTTTTCATAGTTCCCTCCATTGCTATTTTCATTTTTAATTGCGAATCACCAATCATTTGAGCAGCGATAACTGAGCGCATGATTTGCGTTCGCCTGAAATTACATTTGTCAAAGTAATCAGCCAGGATAATCAAGACCCGGTCTGGTCTTACTTTTTGTATAGTATATCAAAAAAGTGCTTGAAATACCAGCCCAAAATAAAAAATAGTTAGCTGCTTGACAACAACATAGGGCTATGGCATACTTAATGTGATTTCAACAGAGTTTTAAGCAGGAATTAACAAAATGTTTAAAACTTTATATCGCTGTTTGTGTCGTTTTTATAACGGCGGAATGGAGAACATGATGGAAAACAATAATCAATATTTGACCGAATATGAAGAAGCCAGACGAATTGGATTAAGGGAATATAATCGGTCCAGATTAAAGGGTGAAAATCCTTATTTGCAGCCTTTAGAACAAAGTGTTCCGTCAGATCGGATCTTATCAGAAGTAGAGCTGGAAACACAGGAAATAATGATTAAAAAGATTGCCGGAACTAAGAACC
This sequence comes from Clostridiales bacterium COT073_COT-073, assembly GCA_003858485.1. Taxonomy (GTDB): domain Bacteria; phylum Bacillota; class Clostridia; order Lachnospirales; family Vallitaleaceae; genus W11650. Next base: position 62,896 of record RQYD01000011.1, on the reverse strand, counting down.
AAGGCCGTTCCACTTCCTTTTCCACTGGCTTTATGCCGCTTCTTGATACCGATAGTGAATTTGCTTCTAAATGGACGGCTTTGTGCAAAGCTCATAATGAAGAAGGGATTCGGGATGCCATTATTGCCTATGAGTATTTAGGGCGATATTATGTATTAGAAGGCAATAAAAGGGTCAGTGTTCTGAAATATTATAAAGCAGTGCAAATTATGGCCAAAGTCATCAGATTGGTTCCCAAATTTGAGTATGATAGTGAAGAACTTAGAATTTACCGGCAATATTTGGACTTTTATAAAAAAACCAAGGTTAATTTTCTGTGGTTTTCTAAGGTCGGAAATTTTCCAAAATGTTACCGGTATATTGAAAAATTTCAGTGGACCGGTGATAATATTATCCAGTTTAAATCCTTTTATTTTCAGTTTCGTTCAGCTTATTATGGGGTAAGTGGCAATCAATTGCCGATTACTACTGGTGATGCATTTTTGCATTATCTGGATATTTATGGATATACCAAAGATATCAGCAATTCCGAAATGACCAGACAAATTAAGGGTTTATGGGAAGAATTTGAAAATTTATCGAAACCCAACCAAATCGACCTGACACAGAGCGAGCAAGTGGAGCCGAAATCTTCGGGCTTTTTATCAGAATTGAATTTATTTGGAATAGGTAGAAAGCATTTAAAAGTTGCATTCATTCATGCTGGCAGTCCAGATAATTCAGAATGGGTATATCAGCATGAACTTGGTAAAAATCATGTTGAAACCAAGTTAGAAGGTCGTATTTCCACCGAGTCATTTTTTAATATTGCAGAAGATGAAGGTGCCTATGAAAAAATAAAAGAGATTGCAGAGCAGGGCTTTGATGTTATTTTTACCACTACACCTACCTTTGTTTTCGCTACTTTAAAGGCTGCTCTGGAATTCCGGCAAACCATTTTTTTGAATTGTTCAGAAGCCATGTCCTATCAAAATGTACGCTCTTATTTTGGACGTATTTATGAAGCTCATTTTTTAACCGGTATGGTGGCTGGTGCCATGACTGAGACCAATATCGTTGGATATGCCGCTACCTATCCAATTCCGGAGTTTATCAGCTCGATTAATGCCTATACCTTGGGGGCCAGATTTGTCAATCCTTATGCTAAGGTTTATTTAAAATGGGTATCTGAATGCAAGGAAAATTGCTTACAGCAAATAAAAAATACTGATCTGCAGTTTCAAAGCTTGGGAGCAGACATTGTTATGCATCAGGAATCAAATGTTTTAACCAATAAATTACAATCAAGTGGCTTATATTTTATCAAGGATCGGTATCCATTTGGCCAGGAATTTGATCAGAACTTTAATAATTATCTGGCAATTCCATTATGGAATTGGGGAGTATTTTATGAAAAAATTTTGATCAGTATTATCAATGGAGATTATAGCAGATCTAAACTGTTTGGTAGCAGTGAAAATGCAATTAATTACTGGTGGGGATTAAGTTCAGGAGTTGTGGAATTCTTTTATTCCAAGAATTTATTATCCAGAGAATTGATCCGGAGTTTGGAATTTATGAAAAAAATGATGGTACAAGGCAATTTTCAGCCGTTTTCCGGTGAGATTTATGATAATAAGGGCCGGCAAATTCAGACAGAAGGCCAAAATATGACCAGTCAAAATATTATGTCTATGGATTTCCTGATTGAAGGCGTCCTTGGCAGCATTCCGGATATTACTATTCGCAAGGGCAAAGACGCCTTTTTAGATCTACTTGGAGTGAAAAAAAGATATGAATCTTGATTTTTTCTTAAATTCGAAGCCATTGGGCTCAAACTCAAAAATATAATATTGATACGCATTAATAGCGGTAGTTTGCATAATTTGCTGCTGCCGCTTTATTTTATGTGAATAATTCATATGCACATGACCATGAAGCAAGTAGGATGGCTTATAATCCTCTAAAACAGAGTTGAAAACCTCAAAACCCCGATGGGGTAAATCCGTTGTTTCATACATGCCTAAGCTGGGGGAATGGGTGACCAAAAGATCAATGCCACCAAGCTTTTCAACTTTCCGGCGCAGATTTTTCACTCTTTTTTTCATTTCGTCTTCTGTGTACTGAAAAGGACCAGGTTTATAACGATAAGAGCCGCCCAGACCCAAAATCCGAAGACCTTTAACCGTTACCACTTTATCATCAATGCAATCACAGCCAAGCGGCGGATTGGCCAGATAATTGGTATCATGATTGCCATGAACATATAATAAGGGAGCATTTATCATAGTTACAATAAAAGATAAATAAGATGCCTTTAAATCACCGCATGAAATAACCAGATCAATATCGGCAAATGCTTCCGGATTAAAATGATCCCAAATATAAGTAGATTCTACATCTGCTAAAACTAAAATTTTCATAAGGATATCCTCTCAATAGGGATTTTTTCATAGATTGTACTAAGTACTAATCAGTAGTATACCATAATAAGTAGAAAATACAATAGGCCAAATGTTTGAATCCGGCAAGAAAGAATTAAATGGTTACATTTTTCGATTGCACTCACATCAGCTCCATCCAAAGTTGGGTTTGTCAAGGGGATAGATAGATATAAAAAGTTGACTGCAATGTCAGAAAAACTAATAGTAAATGGATTACAAATGGGGAGGAAAAAAATGTTTAAAAATCTTTTTATTATCCTGCTGGTAACAGCAATTGCTTGTGCGGCAGCATTTGGACTGACTTTATACAATAAGTATGGGAAACAATTGGAATTGGATAGCAAAAAATTAAGTATTGAAACATTAAATGACATTATTCCGGGAAAAGGTCAGAATATTTTAAAGGAAGATAGCTTTCGCCTGGATGGATTTGAAAATATATTGGTTGAAGATATTGTAACCGAAGACTATCGGATTTTGAAAGCAACTGAAAATGATGAACTTTCAGTATTAGTAGAAGATTTTACAAATGAAACAGGCTATATTATCAATAATGGAGTATTAGAGAAAGTCATTGATCTAAAAGAGATTCAGGATCAACTGACCCCATCCAAAATTATAGATTTAATTAATGAAAGTAAATAACTCAACTTTCCCACGTTCCTTGAAACAGTCTTTTTTAGGTATGTGCTGCGAAAGCCATCTTACGAAGTATGTGGCGAAAGCGGGGGAACCCATGTGCTCGCTCTCTGGAGCGGGATAGAGCCAAAAAAGACTGTGGGAAAGTTGAGTAAATAAATATAGAAAAAGAGAAGAAGTTAAAAATAAAAGAACTTCTTCTTTTTTTGCGCTGTATTTTACAGAATATAATTGTCTTTTCTTTAACTTGACAAAATAATATGGAAGTGATACGATGTTAACGAAACATAAAACAATCATAAAAGAGGTTAATGAACGAAAAAGGTTACATGGGAAAGGAGCGATATTTATGAATGCACAACAATTATTAGATTTATTTTTAAAACAGATTTTCGGTCAACCATTTATATTGATTGGTATTATTGTGTTAATTGGTCATTTGGCAATGAAGCAAGGTATTTCAAAAGCGCTGACAGGAGCGATTAAAGCTTCAGTTGGAGTTATTGTTATGGGCATGGGTGCGGGTGCATTGATTGGTAATTTTAATAAATTAATTACATCAATCCAAACCTCTACCGGCATTAATGGCGCCGGACTTAACACGTATCCAACTATGATGGCCGGTTATCAGAAAATGGATAGTGTATTAGGAGATGGTACAGGTGTTTCTTGGGGTATTTATACTATGTTAATAGCATTTGTCATCAATTTAATTTTAGTGGCTTTGCGGAAATGGACTAAAATTCGGGCAGTATATCTGACTGGAAATGTAATGATTGTTCAAACCGGAATCACTACATATTTAGTATGGAAATTTTTAGGCACAGGCATGATAGGCACTGTAATAATTGCCGGAATTATCATGGCATTATATTGGGGAATTTTTGCCACATTGCTGATCAAACCAACAAATATCATTACAGGAGCAGATTTTACGGTGGCACATCAACAGATGTTTGTCAGTTATCTGGCATATAAAATTGCTCCAAAACTCGGAGATCCAAAAGATGATATTGAACAGAAAAAAATGCCATCATATTTAAATATTTTACAAGACAACATTATTGCTACAGCACTGGTTATGTTTATCTCTATTGCTATTATTTTTCTGGCAATTGGCGCTTCAAACATTGATTGGTTAAGAAGTGCAGAAGGTTTAAATCAAAAAGGCCTGACTAATAACCTTGTCTTTTTACTTTGGATCACAATTACTTTAACAGCTAATATCTTTGTATTATTAGCTGGTGTCAGATTATTTGTTGGTGAGATTATGTTATCCTTTAAAGGAATTTCAGAAAAATTACTGCCAGGTGCAGTAGCTGGTGTTGATTGTGCAGCTACCTTTGCTTTTGCTCCCAAGTCAGTAGTATTAGGATTTTTGTTTGGAACTGTTGGGCAAGTAATTGGATTATTAGGTTTAATTGTTTTCAAGTCACCAATTTTTTTGATTCCTGGTTTTATACCATTGTTTTTTGATAATGCAACAATTGCTGTGTTTGCTAATAAATTTGGGGGTTGGAAAGCGGCAGCCATGATTTGTACAATAAATGGTATCATCCAAATTTTCGGTTCGATGCTGGCAATTTCGATGACAGGATTGACCTGGTGGCAGGGAAGCGCTGATTATGCAACTGTTTGGGTTGTCATCATCGCTATTTTAAAGGCAATTGGATCATGGTTTGGAATTCCTGTTGGAGCATAACATAAATTAGGTATAGGTTAATATTGGAAAGGAGATTTAGTATATGCATGAAAGTAGTTTAATTAACAGCAAATTAATTGTACAACCAGTATTTATTAGTTTGATGCATAAGCATGAATTTATGGGCCCATGCCGATATGGATGCGGCGAAGAATTAAGTTATGCTTATGATAAAAAAATGGCTGAAAAAGACTTAAAATTGTTTAATGAAGATATTAACCAGTATATTGATGCCAGATATGTTCAGCTTTTAGAACCCAAATTTATAGAATGGCATGAAGATTTCGCTGTGCCAAATGCAGCTGTTAATAATGCAATTGAAAAAAACAATGAAATTGATGTTTATTTAATATCCGGAACACGTCTTATCTCTTATGTTTCAACTATATTGGCTAAAAAAACAGGAAAGCCCCTGGCCTTTTGTCCCCTGTCAAGCAGTAAATATTCGCGCTTAGGCGGGATCGATGCAACTGCTCATATGAAAGCATTAGGTTTTAAGGAAATGTATAATGCCTTAACTTACGATGACTTAAATCAAACCTTTCGGATCCTTCGCGTCAGAAAGGCTCTTCGAAACACAAAGCTGTTGTATGCCCTTAGAAATAATGTGCTTTCTTTTGGCTGTGTAAGTTCATTTATTAATTTACAGGATATTACTGACCGTTTCGGCATGGAAATTTTGAATTATAATGGCTTGGAATTTTTTAAAATTATGGATGAATTTACTGAGGCCGAAGATGAAGAGGCCCGGATATTTGCTGAAAAATTGGCCTTGGATGCTCATGGGGTTCATATGCCAGCTGAGAATATTATAAAAGATGTTCGCTTTTATTTGGCTGTCAATAAAGTGTTACAGCAATATGAATGCAATGCCTTTACTATTCCCTGTTTTGAAATGTGTGCTACTTTAGAGCTGAATAAACGGCATTTAACATTTTGTCTTACCAACTCCTTATTAAAAGATGAAGGTATTCCAGCCGCTTGCGCGGCGGATGTGGGCTCTGTAATTTCCTTGGCTATTTTGATGAATTTAACCAGAAAAGCCCCTCATATGGGGAACTGTATGGTTAGAGTGCAAGATTTGGAAAATAATACCATGCGCATTTTACATGATGTTTGCTCTAGAAGAATGAAGGGTTATGATGAACCAGATTTGCCAATTGATTATGTTAGTTTTACTAAAGGCAATTGGGGAGCAACGATGCGCTACGATTTTTCTCAAGATACAGGTGATATCATAACAATGATCAATATGAGTCCAAGGATGGATAAAATTATGATTGCTAAGGGCACGATTATCGGTTGTGACGATTTTTTAACCCAGGAATGTCGTCATGCTGTAGTATTTAAAGTAGAAAATTCAAGAGATTTTCATAAAAAAGAAGAAGACTTCGGACATCACTTTGCGTGGGTATATGGGGACTATCAGAAAGATTTAATTCAATTTGCCGAATTAATGGGAATCGAACCGGTGCTTGCTTAAATAAATGGGAGGATGAAGTATGATAAGAATATTATGTGTATGTGGAAACGGAATGGGGACAAGTACAATTTTAAAGCTGAATATTAAAAAAATATGTGATAAACATCAAATTGAAGCAGAGGAAGAATCTTGTGCTTTTGGAGAAGCAATTGGCTACTTGCAAAATACGGATTTAGTATTAACAACACCTGAATGGGCGGGAATGTTACCGCCTTCAAATGCTGTAATTGCCACAACTAAGAATTTGATCAGTTTGGATTGTGTGGAAGAGGCTCTTTTAAAAGCAATAAAAGAAAACTTTCCAAATGAGTTAAAACAGGACTAGTTTAAGTATTTCAATTAAGATAGGAAGGTGTATGTAATACTTTCCTATCTTAATTTTGGAGGATATAGTATGCTGGAAATAGACAAAATCAGAGATGACTTTCCTATCTTAAAACAGACAAGGACAGATAAACCGTTTATTTTTTTGGATAATTCGGCCACCACATTAAAGCCCTGGCATGTTCAAAATGCAATTTGTAATTACTACGAGCATTACAGCGCTAATGCTTTACGTGGAGATTATGATCAGAGTTATTTTGTCGATAAGAAAATTGAAGAAGCAAGAAAAAAGATCTGTCAATTTATTGGCGCAGAATTTGTTGATGAAATTATTTTTACAAGCGGAGCAACAGAAGCATTAAATTTGGCCGCATTTGGATACGGAAAATTTCATTTAAAGGCTGGAGATATAATATTGACCACAATTGCTGAACATGCTTCTTGTCTTTTGCCATGGATAAAGGTCGCCCAAGAAACAAGCGCAACTATTAACTGGATACCTTTGGATGAGACTGGTCGTTTAAATATAAATAAAATGAAACAAATGCTCAATGATAAGGTGAAGTTTATTGTTCTTGCCCATGTAACAAATGTTTTAGGATATTTAAGCCCTATTAAAGAAATTTGTCAACTGGCGCATCAAAAAAATATTATAGTAGTGGTTGATGGTGCTCAAAGTATTTCGCAGCATGATATTAATGTGCAGGATTTAGATTGTGATTTTTTTGCGTTTTCCGGTCATAAAATATGTGGACCAACAGGGATTGGAGTACTTTATGGAAAGGCAAAATTATTAAAAGAGATGATGCCTTTGCATTGGGGTGGAGGCTCTAATATATTTTATGATATGCACGGCGAAATACAGCTAAAACGCTCGCCATATAAATTTGAAAGTGGTACTCTTGCTTTAGAAGCAATATTTGGTTTCTCAGAAGCAATTGACTATTTAGAAAACATTGGAATTAAAGAGATTTATCATCATGTTATGGAACTGAAAAGATATGCTGTCAAAGAAATGAAAAAAATGCCAAATATTATTTTATATAATTCTGAAGCTGATTCAGGAATTATTACTTTTAATGTAAAAGGAATTTTTGCCGGAGATGTAGCAAAGTATTTTAATAATCATGGAATTTGCATAAGAAGTGGTGAGCATTGCACCAAACTATTGCATTCCCATTTGAATACATTATCTACTCTCAGAGCAAGCATTTATTTTTACAATACTAAGAATGAAATTGATATTTTTTTAAATGCTTGTCAAAATGCAACAAAGGAAAACTGTTACAAAATTATATTTGCAAATTCTAGTCTGCTAAAATAATTTGTACACCTTGTTCTTTGATCTTCTTTAACTCTTTTGAATTAGCGTCGGAGTCAGTGATCAGGATATCTATATCTTTAATATCCGCACTGGAAAAGCAAAAAGTTTTACCGATCTTACTGCTATCAGCAACAACGATTTTTTTTCCGCGACATCGCTGAAGAGCTTCTTTATTTATCAGTGTTTCCGAGTAGGCAGAGGTTGTAATCCCATCATCAGCAGTAATTCCGTTAACTCCCAAAATACATATAGTTGGATAAATATTGCTGATTAAATTGGCAGCCAATGTACCAGTATATGATTTATTTCTTTTATTGTATTCTCCTCCAGTTGATATAAAATCCGCTTTTCCATCAGCTAAGGCAAAACAAGCCATTGCATTATTGGTAATAATTGTAATGTTCAAATTTTTAATACAATGGATAATTTCTAAAGTTGTAGTCCCTCCATTTAAAAAAACAGTATCTTTTGATTGAATAAACTGAGGAATATATTGTGCAATTTTTTGCTTTTGCAATAGATTCATATTGCCTTTACTTTCAAAAATAGGAGTTTTTTCGATAGAATTGGGAACTAATTTCGCACCACCATGAAATCTTGTAATATATCCTTTTTGCTCCAACAAATCAAAATCTCTTCGAATGGTTAACTCTGATACATTTAAAATTTTGCTTGCAGTAACAACTTGTACAAAATCCTGCAAATAAAGCATCTCCAAAAGCTGATGCCGTCTTTTTTGAATTATATTTTGGCTTTGTTTCATATAACTTATCTCCTTTCGAATATATAAACGAATGAATTCGTTCATAAAAATAATATCATATTTTTAGAATAAAAACAATATATTCTGACTTTTTCCTGCCTTGTGTCTTTTAGCTTTTTATGCTATGATAAAAATTGAAATATTGTCTTTAGGAAAGTGTAAAATGCGTATGAACAAAAACAATGGACTCAGGCCGGAAGCCGATAAAAAAAGTGCTAATCAGTTTAAGATGATAGAATTTACAGAGACAGCTAAAGAAAAGGTTAATCGACATATTAAGATCAGTACCTTTTTTTTAACGATTATCTTAATTTATATTATCTTTTTAACATATCAGTATTTAAGCATTAAGCCGACTAAATCAGTGATAGTTGAATCTGGTGTTTTAGAAGAAAGCGGAACTTTTGAAGCCATGGTTATTCGTTCCGAAAAAAATGTGTATGCCCAGGAAAGTGGAGTTTTGGATATTTTTTTGCCAGCCGGAACAACTGCCAAAAGAGGCGAGACTGTATGCAGTATTAGTCGTGACATCAACAAACGCAATCAAATTTTAGACAGTTTAAGCACTGAAAAAGCCAGATTAACTTCAACCATTGATTTTGATGAACAAACTCAAAAGAAATTTCAGGCATTATTTCGGGAATATGCAGTTAATATCAATTATCATAATTTTAATCTGACTAATCAGGTGGTACTGGAATTAAATAATATGTTAAATAGTGGTGCTTTTGGTTATACCATTCAAGATCTTCATAATTATCAAAAAGTAATGGATAATTTGGATTTATATCGCCAGCAAATTGAAAGCATTGGACATAAATATACTGTTGAAAAATCTTCTACTATTTATTACAGTTGTGATGGTTTGGAGGACATATCCGCTGAAAGCTTTCAACCACATGATTTAAATAGAAAACCACAGTTTCTGAATCGTTTGGAAAGCCAAGAAGTCAAAGCAAATGACTTTTTATTTAAAAAAATAGATAATTTATATTGTCATTTTGCAGTGGAAGTAGATGCAATTGCCTATAATTATTTAGAAAAATCCTTGAATAGTTATGTTGATTTGTTTTTTCCTTCCAAAAATTTAAATATGACAGTCCGTTTAAATCGGTTAGAACCCTATGAAAGTAAGTATATTGCTGTATTTATGGCTGATCGTTTTATCAATCGCTTCTTGGAAGATCGATTTTTACCAATTGAAATCAGTTATAATCAATATAATGGTTTAAAAATTCCTAATTCATCAATTACTTCAAAAGTGACCTGGGTTATTCCTAAAACCGCCATTGCTATTGATGAAAAGGGCGATTATTATGTTCGTAAAAAAATCATTGATGAAAAGCAAAGAGAATCTGCGATTCCAATTCGAGTTAAAGTTTATGGTGAAACGAAAGAGGAATATTTTATTTTACCGGTAGATGATATCGATGATCTATTAAAAGAAGACGTCATTTTAAACTTAAATTCTCAAACTAACCAATTTCAAATGTATGTAATTGCCCAAGAAGAAAAGTTATATGGTGTTTATGTTTTAAATAAAGGCTATACAGATTTTAAACGAATTCGGATTTTATATCAGTCCGATAATTTCAGTATCGTTCAAAAGTATTTTTCTTACAGCATAAAAATTTATGATCAAATTGCCAGTGAGGCCAATGTCATTAAGGAATTTGCAATTGTAAAATAATTTGATTTCCGGTGTTTTTTATTAGCCGTACTTTCATTCATTTGAAAAAGATGGACAGGAAAAGTGTAAACAATAGAAGTGTAAACAATAGATAACTAAAGGGGAAATTACATGGGTTTAAAAGAAAATTTAAATCGAATATGGTTGGAAATTGATGCCGCACTGAAAAAAAACGGCCGTTCGCGTCAGGATCTGCATTTGATTGCCGTCAGTAAAACCCGCAGTCTTGCTGAAATTAAAGAACTTTATGATTTGGGACAGCTGGATTTCGGCGAAAATAAAGCTCAGGAGCTTCGTGACAAACAGCCCAATTTACCGAATGATATTCGCTGGCACATGATCGGGCATTTGCAGTCCAATAAATTAAAATATGTGGTTGGTAAATGTGCATTGATTCACTCTGTTGATTCGCTCAAATTGGCTCGTGAGATCAATGAATTTGCGCAAAAGCATCAAGTATCAGCTAATATTTTGCTGCAGTTGGATATTGCCCGTGATGGGAAAAAACAAGGTTTTGTGGAAAAGGAAATAAATGCAGCCATTGAAGAAATTCAAACTTTTAGCCATGTTCAAGTTCATGGATTAATGACAATTGCCCCATTTGGCTTGTCCACAGATGAAAATCGTCAGATATTTCAAAGAATTAAGCAAATTTCTGTTGACATTCAGGCCAAAAACTATGATAATGTAAATATGAATGTCTTATCTATGGGTATGAGCAATGATTTTGCACTGGCCATAGAAGAAGGAGCAACACACCTCAGAATTGGCACAGCTATTTTTGGTGAAAGAGATTATTGATGAGGAGATAAGTTATGTCGAATTTTGTTAATAAAATACTAAATGCGATGAAATTGAATGATACAACTGATGATGAGATGGATGTAGAAATCGAAGATAGAATTGAGGAAACAACAGTTCAGAATATTCGCCCAGCCCGAAGGGAAGTTAAACAGGAAACGGAACGCTACGAGCGACCATCCCGCAATAGTGAAAACCGGGAAAACAAATCTTCATTGACTACATATAACAATAAACCACAGACAAATACCCAGCCCCGAACCAATGTGGTTAATTTTCATGCCAGTGTACAAATGGAAGTAGTGGTGATTCAACCGGGAACCTATGATGAGGCACAGGTTATTGCTGATCACATTCGCAGTCAAAGACCGGTCATTGTCAATTTAGAAAAAATGGATTACAGTATTGCGCAAAGAATCATGGATTTTGTATCAGGGGCAGTTTACACTCTGGGCGGCAATCTGGAACGGGTTACCCAGAATATTTTTATTATTGCACCGGAAAATGTTGATATAGCTGGCCATTTTCAGGAAGAATTAAAGTCAAATGGTATTATTTTGCCATGGAAAAGTGAGTAAGATGGAAGTGTGAATAAATATGAAATTAATTGTGACAACCATTTCCTGGTTTTTAACTGCATTAGAAATCTCTTTATTTGCCCGGGCAATTTTGTCATGGCTGCCTGGCGGTACATCTTCTATTCAAATGATACGAAAGTTTCTATTTGATTTGACAGAGCCAATTTTACAGCCAATCCGGCAATTGATTGAGCGTTCTATTTTCCAAGGAAACGGAAATATTTTTGATATTTCTCCTTTGGTTGCATTTATTATGATTGATGCGATCAAAGCAATTTTGCATAATGCAATTTAATTATTGTATAGAAATGAAAAATCGTGTTTGTATTGCTTGATTTAAAAAGCAGCAAGCACTGTAAATAAAATTATATTTGGAGGCCAACATGTTAACACCCTTGGATATTGAATCAAAAAAATTTGACAAAAAGCTATTAGGCTTTGATACCAGAGAAGTTCGGAAATTTTTAAAAGAAATTATTGCTAATTATGAGGTTCTATACCGTGAAAATATTGAATTAAAAGATAAGATTAATGTCTTAAATGAAGGAATACAGTATTATAAAACAATTGAAGAAACATTGCAAAATACCTTGATATTAGCGGAAAAAGCAGCTGATGAAACCAAGAAAAATGCACGTAACCAAGCAGAGTTAATTGAAAAAGAGGCCGAACTTAAGGCTGAGGAAATTTTAAGCAATACCAAGGATGAACTCAATCATTTACGCTTGCAAAAACGAAATTTAATGCGGTCTTTTGAGACTGCCAAAATTCAAGTGCAGCAGTATTTACAACTTCAATTGGATATGATTGGCAAAGAAGATATTACTTTTGTGGAAGATGGTTTTGAGCTGGAATATCGGGACACTTCTGAAAATAAAAGCAGTGAATCTTGGGCGAAAGCAAAAGAAATTTTTACTAAGGACGAGGATTAGACATGAAATCGATAATATGGATTTTGATTCTGGTGATTGTAGATCAATTATCAAAGATATTAACGGTTTTAAAATTAAAAGGAAGTGCACCAATTTCTTTGATTCCGGGTGTCTTTGAACTAACCTATGTTGAAAACACAGGGGTAGCTTTTGGCATTTTTGCCAATAAAGAATATGGCCCAATTTTACTTTCTGTATTTACCGGAGTTGTTTTTTTATTAATTCTGTATTTTCGATATAAGCTGCCGTTAACTAAAAAGTATGATACCATTCGCTTTGTACTATCGTTTTTAATTGCGGGAGCACTTGGTAATCTGATTGACCGGGTGAGACTGGGCTATGTAATAGATATGCTTCATTTTTATTGGTTTGAATTCCCGGTATTTAATATCGCAGATTCTTATGTTGTTGTCAGCTCGATTGTTTTAGTAATTTTGGTTTTAACAAAATATCGGGATCTGGAATTTTGATGAATGAGGGCTTTTCGGAAAATACACCGAAAAGCCTTGTTTTAAGATGAGGATGTTTTATGGAAAAAATTATTTATCAAAGTAGACAGCCAATTCGACTGGACAAATTTCTGACTGAATATTTTCCGGAAGTTACTCGCAGTACATGGCAAAAAATGATCAAAGAGGGGAAGTGTTTGGTCAATCAGAAAAGGATAAAAGCAAATTATAACTGTCAGCCGGGAGATGTGATTGAAGTGGAAGGACCGACAGCGTTCAAAGAAGAAACCGCTGTCTTACCTGAAAATATTGCACTTGACATTATTTATGAAGATGCAGATATCCTGGTCATCAATAAACCACGTGGTATGGTGGTTCATCCTGCACCCGGTCACAATCAGGGTACTCTGGTCAATGCGATTATGCATCACTGCGGCCAAAATTTATCAGCCATCAGTGGTGCTTTTCGGCCAGGAATTGTGCATCGTATAGATAAAGATACTACCGGACTCCTTTTGGTCGCCAAAAATGATGAAATTCATGAACAAATTGCCAAAGAGCTAAAAGAGCATAATATCTTCCGGCGCTATGAGGCAATTGTCCAAAATAATATTAAAGAGGACGAAGGAACGATCACCACTTTTTTAGACCGGGCGAATTCTGACCGTAAAAAAATGGCCGTAACCAGCAGTGGGCGCCTGGCCATAACCCATTTTACAGTTTTAGAAAGACTAAAACAAGGACAATTCACTTATGTCAGTTGCTGCCTGGAAACCGGACGCACTCATCAAATTAGGGTACATATGGCGCATCGTGGCAATCCGGTTTTGGGTGATAAAGTTTATGGACCGAAAAAGTCAAATTTCCGTTTAGATGGCCAACTGCTGCATGCCCGTGAATTGGCCTTTATCCATCCACGTACTGGAAAAGAAATGAGGTTTACTTCAGAATTACCAATCGACTTTAAAAATATCTTGACAGTCCTTAGAAATTATGATAATTTATTTTAGATAAGCAACTGAGGGTATTGGTTGTGAACCAAAATCTTCATCAAAGTCAGAGATTAATGCTTGGTCAAAGGATTAATCTTTTTTTTGGGCCAAGGTTTCGTTGCTTTGCATAAATCACTGCTGTTCTGTGATTTTTTGAATATGCCTGTTGGGAAGTAAGAGGGTGCATATACAAAATATTGTGACAGTCCAAAACTTATTTTTATCTTTAAAAGGAGGAAATCATGAAAGAAATTAATACCAGTAAGAAATTGATTTTGGGTGTTCAGCATGTACTTGCCATGTTTGGAGCAACCGTATTAGTTCCATTTTTAACTGGACTGAATCCAGCCATTGCCATTTTTTCGGCAGGAGTAGGAACCTTATTATTTCATCTGGTGACCAAACGAATTGTTCCGGTTTTTTTAGGCTCATCCTTTGCTTTTATTGGAGCGATTGCTTTAACTTTAAACCCACAGGGTTTTTCAAGTGCCGCATTAACTTCGCCGGAAAACTGGTCTTTATATTTGCAAAATTTAGCCAATGTTAAAGGCGGCATTATTGCAGCTGGTGTGGTCTATATGTTGATTTCCATTCTGATTTATTTTGCAGGTGTTGATGCTGTCAAAAAATTCTTTCCTCCAATCATTACCGGTCCAATCATCATCGTAATTGGTTTAAGACTCTCTCCGGTAGCAATTAACAATTCTTTCTATGTAAATGGTCAATTTGATTTAAAGTCAGCCTTAGTGGCATTAGTAGTGGTAGTCACTATGGTAGTAGTTTCTATTTTTACTAAAGGCTTTTTCCAGCTGGTTCCTATTTTAATTTCAGTGGTGATTGGCTACCTGGTTTCTGTTCCTCTTAATTTGGTTGACTTATCCGGCTTTACCAATGCCAGTTTGTTTACTTTTTCTGCTTCAAATATTCAAGAACAAATTATGACTGTTCCGGCTTTTTCCTGGAGCAATGTTATCGCCATTGCGCCAATTGCGTTGGTTGTATTTATTGAGCACATTGGTGATATTACTACCAATGGGGCGGTTGTCGGCAAAAACTTTTTTGAAAATCCGGGAATCCACCGAACTTTGTTTGGTGATGGAATTGCCACTGTATTTGCTGGTTTAGTTGGTGGTCCGGCCAATACAACTTATAGTGAAAATACAGGCGTATTGGCAGTAACTAAAGTTTATGATCCTGCTATTTTACGAATTGCGGCGGCATTTGCAATTGTCTTTAGTATGTCCGGGCATCTGGCGTATTTGGTCCAATCTATTCCGGTAGCAGTAATGGGCGGAGTTAGTATTATTTTGTTTGGTATGATTGCATCTGTTGGTGTTCGGATTTTAATTACTTCCAATTTAGATTTTGCATATAGTCGGAATCTTTTAATTTCGGCCATCATTTTGGTTTTGGGAATTGGTATTGGCGAGCTTCCTTTAGCTAATAATTTATCAATCAGCGGTCTGGCCGTAGCAGCCTTGGTTGGTATTATTGTCAATCAGGTATTGCCACAAGAAATCTAAGTAATTGGAAATGCAGATATTCTTTGAGTGTCTGCATTTCTGGCTTTTATCTGATTTTACGATTGACAAAACCAATTCTTAAAGAATATAATAGTGTAAGGTCCTGGGCTATAATTAAACAGATCAGGATAATCTTTATCAGTGAACTTTTCGGTATTGTTTCAATAAATTTAGGGCAAAATGGATGGGATACAGAAGATGAATCATGATTTTTTGGCTATTTATATCGTTTTACAAATAATTGCATTTGTGCTTTATGGAGTCGATAAATATAAAGCTCAAAAAAAGTTATACCGGCTTTCTGAAAAACTTTTATTAGGGATAGCAATACTGGCTCCTTTTGGCGCTTATATGGGTATGCATGTATTTCGGCATAAAACTCAAAAAATATATTTTTGGGCAGTGACCATTTTCATGATTGTCATCCATGCAGCTGCAGCTATGCTTTATGTTTATTGGTTAAAGATGTAGCTTTTTAAAGCATAAGTAAAGAACTCAACTTTCCCACGTTCCTTGGAATAGTCTTTTTTAGGTATGTGCTGCGAAAGCAATCTTACGAAGTAAGTGGCGAATAGGTTGCCCACCCGGGCAGAAAAACGAAGTTTTTCAACAGGGATCGTTAAATGGGTGGGAACGAAAGCAATCTTGCGAAGTATGTGGCGAAAGCAGGGGAACCCATGTGCCCGCTCCCTGGAGCGGGATAGAGCCAAAAAAGACTGTGGGAAAACTGAGTAAAAAAGATAAGGATTTTTTAGGACAATGGAAGCATTTCAAAAAGTATATCAATATTTAAAGGACCATCATATCACATATGATGTTGTCGAGCATGAACCGGCTTTTCATGTATCTGATTTAGTAGATATCAAAGAACCGGAAAATAGTGTGGGTGTAAAGAATTTGTTTCTACGGGATGAAAAAAAACAAAATTTCTTTTTAGCAGTTGTTCCGCAGAGTAAAAGAGTCGATATTAAAGACATTCGACGAAAAATCGGATGTAAACCTCTTAGTTTTGCTGATGCTGATTTTTTATGGCAATTTCTCCGGCTAACACCCGGATCGGTCAGTCCCTTTGGTGTTTTAAATGATGAAAATGCTTTAGTAACTGTAATTTTAGATGAAGAACTTTTTAATTATGATAAAATCGGTCCGCATCCGAATGATAATACCAAAACAATTTGGCTTCAGCCGCAGGCAATCAAAGAAATGATTGAGAGAAATGGCAATCCGTTGTTTATCATTCCGGTTGCACAAAAATTATCATAGAGTTCAATTCTATCAAGTAAACCGAAATTGTATGGAAAATTATGTAAGTAAATTGAATGACTAAAAATGGGGATTAAAGTAATGGAAAAAATGGATGAGACATTAAGATTACAGGATAAATTTTGCCGTGAAACCAGAGTAGTGCATACTAAGCAATTATTGCCTTTTGATATGAATGGCCATAATACTTTATTTGGTGGACGGCTGACCAGTTGGATTGATGAAACAGTAGCTGTCAGCGTGGCCAGACACTGCCGGGCTAAAGTAGTTACTGCTTCAATTGATACCATGAATTTTTTAAAACCTTTGCATTTGGGGCATTCAATTTGTATTGATTCTTTTGTGTCGGGAGCCGGAAATACTTCTGTGGAGGTATTTGCCAAAATCCTGGGAGAAGATTTACTAACCGGAGAAAGATATCTGGCAGCTACAACCTTTTGGACCTTTGTAACCTTGCGAGATGATAATGGCAATAAAGTCTATGTTCCCAGAATTATTCCGGAAACTCAAGAGGAAATCTTTATTTGTTCCGGTTACAAGGAACGGAATTTAAAACGGATGAAACAATTGGAAGAAAATAAATTATTCGGTCAGCACTTATCAATTGCCTTGCCATGGGGCGATCTTTAATTTGAGTGTTGACTAAGAAATAAAACATCAATCAACCTTGTAAATGAAATTAGATAAAAATCAACTTTTGGATATCTCATTTATGTCATTTCTTATTAGTCTAAATGAGATATCTTTTTAATATATTATTAGAATTGCTTGCATTGGCAGAGGGAATATGTTAAAATAACAGAAATGCAACTATTCGCAAAAGACAACTTTAACGAAATGATATATGCTAAAATAATGAATAGTAGGAGTTTTTAAATATGGATTTGCAAAAATTATACAGTTATGTTCGACGAGCTGTCGATACTTATCATATGATTCAAGATGGCGACAAAATTGCTGTGGCAGTTTCCGGCGGCAAAGACAGTTTGGTTTTATTATATGCTTTGGCCGGTTTACGCCGTTTTTACCCTAAAAAATATGAATTAGCTGCCATGACAGTTTCGCTTGGCTTTAATGGTTTTGATCTCAGCGCTATTCAAAAACTATGTGATGATTTAGAAGTTCCATATCATATAGTAAAAACCGATATTGCTGAAGTTATTTTTGATGTTCGTAAAGAAACAAACCCATGTTCGTTATGTGCCACCATGCGCAAAGGTGCTTTTAACGAAAAAATGACGGAGCTTGGATTTAATAAGGTGGCTTTTGGTCATCACTATGAAGATATTGTCGAAACTATGATGCTGTCTTTATTTTATGAAGGCAGATTTAATGTTTTTCCACCAGTTACCTTTTTGGATCGGCGGGAAATTTACAGCATCCGTCCCCTGCTTTTCACTCATGAAAATGATATCCGGGCATTTGTTCGGAAATACAATGTACCAGTTGTCAAAAGTTCTTGCCCGGCTGATGGCAATACCAAACGCGCAGAAATGAAAGCACTTTTAAAGCAAATTGACCAAACCATGCCCGGATTATATAAACGTTTGTTTCACGCCATTCAATCTTCTGATTTAAAAGGCTGGGCAATCAATAAAGAATCATAAACCATAGCTGATATAGCCGCTCCATTTACTCCACAATTTAATGATCATTGCCTGTCAGTCAGCAGAAAGGAATTCAAGATGTCTGATTATCATGAAAAACAAAATGAACAAAATACAAAACATCTGCGGGAACTTTTAGTTGATTTACCTCCGTTGGCCGGTCAGTTTTTTCGTGGCATCGAAACTACCACCGCCTCACGGACACGCATTGCCTATGCCTATGATTTAAAGATTTTTTTCAGCTTTTTGATAGAAGAAGTGTCCTTTTTAAAAGGCAAGAAAATCACTGACCTTACCCTTCGGGACATTGATGCATTAGATGTTGATGACTTGGAGAGATATGTTGAATATCTAAATTACTATGAAACAGACGGAACCATTTCACACAGTAATAAAGAAAAGGGGAAATCACGTAAAATTGCATCTTTACGCAGCTTTTATAACTACTTTTATAAGAAACAAAAAATTAAAAATAATCCTGCTCTTTTAATTGATATGCCCAAAATTCATGATCATCACATTACCAGACTGGAAGTGGATGAAGTCGCCAAATTACTGGATGAAGCTGAAACAGGCGAAAAATTAACTAAAAATCAGCAATACTGGCATGAACATACCAAAGAAAGAGATGTTGCGCTCCTGACTTTACTATTAGGAACCGGAATCCGGGTTAGTGAATGTGTTGGCCTAAATATCTCGGATCTTGATTTTTCGGTTAATGGCATGAAAATTATCCGTAAAGGAGGAAATGAAGTTGTTTTATATTTTGGGGAAGAAGTTAAGGATGCCCTACTGCTTTATCTGGAAAAAAGAAATAAAATATTAGCACTATCCGGCCATGAAAATGCTTTGTTTTTATCTATGCAAAATAAAAGGATCAGTGTGCGCTCAGTCCAGAATTTGGTCAAAAAATATTCGGGATTGGTAACAAAACTAAAAAATATTTCGCCTCATAAACTGCGTAGTACTTATGGGACAAATTTATATCGGGAAACCGGAGATATTTATCTGGTAGCGGATGTTTTAGGCCATAAAGATGTCAACACCACCAAAAAGCATTATGCTGAATTGGAAGATGAACGCCGGCGAATGGCTGCTAAGGCTGTCAAGTTACGTAAGGAGTAAGCCGACATACATATTAGTTTCAAACATTACTTATTTTGAATAACTGGTAAAGCAATGGTTCTGCCGGAATAGATAGTAGTACTGCGAAGATTATTTAATAAACATACTTCATCAATATATTCCTGCTTCGTTTGATAATAATCAGCATGAGCATATTGTTCAGCAAATGCCCACAAAGTATCACCCTGTTTTATTTCGACAGAAATAAAAATTTTTTGATGACTGGCCTGGGCTTGGACTTTTTCTGAACTAATTTGAACCAGACCAATTAATAAGATAACCATCAAAGCTGTAGCACCGATAATCTTTAATTCATTTACCAGTTTGACTGTTTTGGCTCTTCTTTTTCTCTGTTTGATTTGTGATAAGCTATTATGACTGTAACCATGACGATACTCTTTCACTGCTGTGGTATTCTTAATTTTTTGAATCATACTGCACCTCCGAACATCTGTTTGTATTAATATTATATGCGAACATTCATTCTTTGTCAATACTTTTTTCGAACATTCGTTTGATTTTTTTGAGAAGCTATGGTAAAATAAGGAAAAGCAACAAATCTTGCTTCTATGCAAGCAAATATGAATACAAAGCCAATATCGTTCCATATTGGTGAAAGGAGCATCATGAGTAAAATCAGCAAAAACCAGGAAGCCATTCTTCGATTCATTCAACAATCCCTGCTTAATAAAGGATATCCACCAAGTGTTCGTGAAATTGGTGAAGCTATCGGATTAAAATCATCTTCAACTGTCCATGGACATTTATCGCGTCTGGAAGCCGCCGGATATATCCGGAGAGATAAAGATAAACCCAGAGCAATTGAAATCATTCATCCCGACTATATTCCCGACAGTTACAGTTTTAATAGCACAACTTATACAGAAACCAATGTTGTACCAATTCCTTTGACCCGTCAAGAATTGGTGGATATTCCGATTTTGGGAAAAGTTGCAGCCGGTGCTCCTCTTTTAGCTGAAGAAAATATTGAGGATTATTTATCACTGCCCCTTCACTTTCTGCCCAAATCTGACTCCGAGCTTTTTATACTGAAAATTAAAGGTGACAGTATGATTAATATTGGTTTTTTAGATGGGGATTATGTCATTGTCAGTCGCCAGAATACAGCCCGTGATCATGACATTGTGGTTGCTCTGATCGAGGATTCGGCAACGGTTAAAACTTATTATAAGGAAAAGGACCATATTCGTCTGCAACCGGAAAATGATGATTATGAACCAATTCGGGTTCGTGATGTTGTTATTCTTGGAAAGGTTATTTCTTTATATCGAAGATTTGTTTAGTTCATGGTGAAATACAAAACGAAGCTACAAAAAATGACCTCTTGAAAGTCAGAATCAAATCTGATTATCAAAAGGTCATTTTATTTGACTTCATTAATAATTTAACTCAAGGAATTTACATCATCAATTTGCTTGCCATCCGCCCAAATTCTCTCCAGTTCATAAAATTTCCGATCCTGTTCAGAAAAAATATGAATAATCACATTGCTGTAATCCATTAATACCCAGCCATTATCAGAGGAATATTCTATATGTTTGGGGGTTACTCCGGCTTCTGATAATTTTTGGTCAACATGATTAACCAGAGCATCAATGTGACTGGTATTCCTGCCATGGACAATAATAAAATAATCAGCCAAAATACTAATTTCTGAAATATCAATTATCTTGATATCTTCTGCCTGTCGGTCATCCAGTACAGCATATGCTAATTTAACAATTTGATTGATTTGAGTTTTGCTTTGCAGTCTGTTGTCTGTTTCCTTTTTTAAGAAATCCATACTTCTGTCCTTTCTGGTTGTTTTATACATGTGACTGATATGATTTATAGTATTCATAAGCTTCTTGGGTCAGCGGATCAATTTCCCTTTCACGAAATATCAAAAATTTTAAACCCTCCTCCAACAAGTATTTCATTGCTGCATCTAAAGACTCTTTGGCTAACTTACGTGCATTTTCCAGATAATCCATATTACCGCGGCCAGGTTCAATGGCATCAGCAATATAAATAATTTTAGCAAAATCGGTCATCTCCGGTTTACCAGTGGTATGATAATAAATAGCATCCAGAATCTCATAATCGTCAATTCCATATTTATCCTGAGCAATATAGGCACCCAGCTTCGCATGCAATAAGTCCAGATTCTTTTCTTCAATTGGACTAATCTCAATTTCATATTTCCTGCAAAATTTACGTTTGGTTTCGGCTGACATACATTTGGCATAATCATGTAGCAAAGCGGCAATTGCCAGTCTTTCCGTATTGATTTTATAGCGTTCTCCTAATTCAATGGCCATGGCTTCCACCCCAAGTGTGTGCATATAACGACTAGGAGTAAGTACTTTTTTTAAATCCTTGCGAATTTTCAAATTTAAGACTGCGTAATTTTCAGTCTTGCCTGAAACTGTTATTTTATGATAATTATAAAGCCCTTGTTTTTGAATATAGCTGGCAACTCGCCGTGGCAAAAGGAAATCAATTGGCTCACCATTTTTGATGCGCTCCCGGATCATGGTCGAAGAAATTTGAATAATTGGATTATCGACCAGAATTGCTTTCATACCATAACGCTCCTGTAATTCCAATAATTTGGACTTAGCCATAACGATTTCTTCAACTACCCGCTTAACAATTACAAATTTACCATTAGTCAGCAGCCGCTCTGATTCTTTCCAGGTTTCAATCGAAAATAAATTATCATAGCCAATAATCCACCAAAATTCATATTCCGGATATTTATTTTCTAAAAGCTCGAGTGTTTTGTATGTGTAGGAAGGTTCCGGCCGGTCACATTCTAAAGTTGAAACTTTTATATAGGGCACCTTTTTCACAGCCAGATAACTCATATACAGTCGGTCTTCATTATTGGCTTTATCATCTGGCTTAAATGGCGGATTCCCGGCGGGCATTAGCCAAATTTCATGAAATTGTTTGGTCAAATATACGGATTGGGCAATTAATAAATGCCCAAAATGAATTGGATTAAAGGTTCCGCCTAAAATAGCGATTCTTTTAGTTTGCATCATTTTTATCCTCTAATTTATTGCAAAATTAAATATTGCTTAATTTTATGATAGGTATCCTCTAAATTATGTTTTTCAAATAATACCCGGACATCCTCTAAAGTATAATATCCCTCACCACTCCTGTTTTTAATAATATCCTCAGCCAATGCTTTGGTAATATCCGGTGTCAAATTATGCAATTCCTCAAATCCTGCCCGATTGATATTGGTATATAAAGTAATTTGCTGAATATATTTGGATAAGAAACCAGGTAAGTCACTGGGACTTAAATATTGAGAATGCAGCTGCGCCTTTTGATTATTCGTCAGATTAAAATACTCGGCAATTTTATCTCTGCTGGCTGTATTGATATTAAGTAATTTTGATTCCGGTAAATGATCAAAATAAATAAAATCAATGATTTTAGCAGTATAAACCTTTCCAATGGTTTTTTCCAGGGCAGCCTTATCCTTAAACGGCCGCTCTTTTAAAATAGCCTGAACAGCTGTTGTCAATTGACTGGATGTCATGGAAATATCACCAAATAAGCTGCGAATTTCATATTCACCAGCTGAATTAATATTGGTATACATTCGGATATTGTCAGTCAAGGCATCCATTGAAGACAATTCTTTATTTAATGGAAAGTATGGCTTAAAAAGTTCTTCTACAAAACGCAGCGGATAATTATGCGATTTTCTGTAGTTTTTTAAAATTGTCGCATGAGCTAAATTAATCCCAAGCGCATTGGCAATTTGCACTTCATCAGCAGTGTTAATATTAATTATTTTGCCATCTACATCCTGAAAACTATGATATTCGTTGGTAAAAGTCAAATATGGATATATCGCATTACGATAATTTTCCGAAATTGGTATCTTTTTAAAATCTTCTTTATTCACCACTTCTTTAAACAAGCGGTATTTTAAAATTTCATCAATGATTTTAGAATTATTGGTTGATCGGCTCACCAAACTAGCTATTTCATAAGGCGATGCCGTTTGCAGATTCGTTCGCAAATGAATACTGGGAGCATATTCTAAAATCACTTCCGGTGTAAAAAAATCCTTATCCAGAGCCCGCAGCTCGCCGATTTGATTAATCGGATTTCCGGAAATTCTGGCATACCATTTACTGGCTTTAAAATTATCAATTTTAAAGTGATTCATGATTTGCTCAATTCCGGCTGAATTAATATTTATAATTTGGTCGCTTGTTTTTTTATCCGAAAAATCAAAAATCCCTTTGCTTTGACTTTGAGCTACTTCTTGACTACGGCTGTATTTTAAGTATTCTTTAGATGATTTAAATTCAGGATCAGCCAGAGCCAGACCGCGGCGAATTAAATCCTCATTATGGGAAATATTAAAATCAACATATAAATAACAAAAACGCAGATCATTTTTGACCGGAATATTTTCATCCTCCAAAAAATAAACTGATTGATTCAAAAGTTTTTTCAGGCTGTAATCATAGGCTGCCTGATTGCCATTTGGCTTTACACCAATTAAGTAGTAGGTTTCCACATGAGGTTTTACCTGATCATAAACCAATAGCTTATAGACATTAGACTCAATTACTTCCAGCACTTTGGCTGGTATCGGATGATCTCTTTGCAAATCCAGTTCCTGACCAGTTGCAGCATAACTGATTCCATTAAAGATTTGCAGCATTATCATCATACTTAGTATCAATGACATGCTTTTCCGTTTTTCCATAATTCTTTGTTTCATATGTCCTCCTTGATATTCCACATTCTCCAAATTAATACCAGATGTTACTCCAGATATTCAAACTCCAAATAGCCGACCCGAACAACATCACCTTCTTGAATACCCAAATTTTTCAGCTGCTCATTGATTCCTTCTTCTTCGATATAGTTTTGGAAGAAGTTAAATCCTTTTTCTGTTTCCAGATTGGTATAACCCAGCATTTTATCAATTTGTTTGCCTTCAACCACAAATACACCGTCCTCGTCAATATATATATTTATCGGCTCTTTTTCTTCTTTTATTGAATTAATATCAATTTCGCTTTCATATTCTGTTACTTCTTTGGGCAGAGTTTGTAAAATATTATAAATTTCACGCAGTAAATCTTCAATTCCCTGGCCACTGACAGCTGAAATCGGAAATACTTTAATGCCCAATGGTTCATAAATTGCTTTTATTTCTTCCAAATAAGCATCATCATAAGCAGCATCCATCTTATTGGCCGCAATTAATTGCGGTTTTTTCAGTAGCTCCGGAGAATACTTTTCCAGTTCCAGGCGGATCTTCTCCAGATCTTCAGCTGGATTCCTTCCTTCAGTCGAAGCTACATCGACCACATGCAGCAGCACCTTCGTGCGTTCAATATGTTTTAAGAATTCATGACCAAGGCCGACTCCTTCTGCTGCGCCTTCAATAATTCCAGGAATATCGGCAATTACAAAACTGTCATGATATAAATTAACTACTCCTAAATTAGGAGTAAGAGTGGTAAAATGATAATTGGCGATTTTGGGCCGGGCATTGGAAACTCTGGATAAAAAAGTTGATTTTCCGACATTGGGAAAGCCGACCAAACCAACATCGGCAATTGACTTTAGCTCCAAAGTAATCCAGCACTCTTTGGACGATTGTCCGGGCTGAGCATACTTAGGGGCTTGCATGGTGGCAGTGGCAAAATGCTGATTTCCCTGTCCGCCCCGGCCGCCACTTAATAAGACAATACGCGAATCTTCTTTGGCTAAATCAGCAATAATTTTATTGCTTTCAAAGTCACGAATAATGGTACCTTTGGGAACTTTTAAAATTAAATCATTGCCATCTTTGCCATGACAATTCTTTCCGGCACCGGGCTGTCCGGAATCAGCCACATAGTGTTTTTGATTGCGGAAATTATATAAGGTGCTCATCGATGAGTCCACTTCAAAAATCAAATCCCCGCCATCCCCGCCATCTCCGCCATCCGGTCCACCGTTCGGGATATATTTTTCCCGGCGAAAGCTGACACAACCATCCCCGCCTCGCCCGGATTTCACAAATATTTTAACTCTATCAATAAAAATCATATTGTTTCCTTTCGTATTTATTCTTCATAATGCCCTTTACATGAAATAATCCATAGATTACCCAAATCATCGATATTATATATTAGATGATTATATTGATCAATCCGCCTGCTGTATGCTTTTTGGTATTTCAATGGTTCTGGCTTGCCAATTCCATGTAGAAGTCCATTTCTTTCTATGTCTTTTATTAGGTCATTTATCTTTTTTAATGTCTTTTTATCTTCATTTTGCCAATAGAGATAGTCATTTCAGCCACAGTCGGACCATAATTTATTCATTTTCCTCTATCTCTATTAATTCATGGGATTGGCCTTTACCAGCTTCTAATTGAGTCCAATTCCTCCTCTATTCTATTATTAAAAGGCGCATATATAGTATACCCTAAATAATAAGGATTTGCAAACAGAAAAATAAAAAGGAAAACAGTAATCCTGCTTTCCTTTTTGATTGCATTTGATATGATCCTTATGCTTCTAAAGCATATACCGAAGCTTGCTTTTTATCACGACCTTTTCTTTCAAATCTAACTACACCGTCGATTAAAGCAAATAATGTATCATCGTTACCACGACCAACATTATTTCCTGCATGAATCTTGGTTCCGCGTTGACGATATAAAATATTACCAGCCTTTACAAATTGACCATCTGCTCTTTTTGCTCCCAGTCTTTTCGAATGAGAATCACGTCCGTTTTTGGAAGAACCCATTCCTTTTTTATGAGCAAACATTTGAAGGTTCAGTCTTAACATGGTTTACACCTCCTTATATTCGATGTGGATATATTCATTTCCGTATTCTTGTAATATCATTTGAAGCCCCAAATCATAGGATTTCAATAATAATTGTGCTTCCGGAGTACTGTTTTGTAAGTGAAACCTTAAATAACCATCTTGATCTTCAACTGCGGATTTTGATGTGGTAAGAGCTTCCACCGCGTTGACCGTTTGAATGGAAATCATGGATACTGCCGCACAGACGATATCACGTCCTTTTGGCGCATACCCGGCATGACCACTGATCACAAAACCAATATATTCATCACCCGATTTTTCAATCAGAGCATAAATACCGGAGCTTTTTTTTAGCAAATTACGCATTGATCTTTTCAATGGTAACCTGAGTGAAGGATTGACGATGACCTTGCTTCTTATGATAGCCTTTCTTTGGCTTATACTTGAAAACAACGATCTTCTTCCCACGACCATTTAAATCTACTTTAGCAGTAACGCTGGCAGATTCTACATATGGCTTTCCAACTGTAATATTTCCGTCATTTGATACAAGCAATACCTTATCAAAAGTAACTTTTGCATTTTCTTCAAGTCCTAATTTTTCTACTTGAATAACATCACCTTCAGCAACTTTGTATTGCTTTCCACCTGTTTCAATAATTGCGTACATTTTGGCACCTCCTCATATAAGACTCGCCGGTATCGGTGAAAAAGGGCTATCCTTTTTGCTAACCATATCCGAGCGGTATACCACACTTAAAATAGGATATCACAAATCAACATGATTGTCAAATGATTTTTTTATAAATCTTATCACTGGTAAATCTTATCACTCAACTTTCCCACAGTCTTTTTTGGCTCTATCCCGCTCTGGAGAGCGGGCACATATCACCCATTTAACATGCCCTGTCGAAAAACTTCGTTTTTCTGCCCGGGTGGGCAACCTACCTTTCGCCACTTACTTCGTAAGGTGGCTATCACAGCACATGCCTAAAAAAGACTGTTTCAGAGAACATGGGAAAATTGAGTTATTTAATGATTTAATTTTTATTAGCTAAAACTCGATCATTTTACCAATTCTTTTTTCTTTGGCAGCTTGAAAAATTCGTTGGGCAGTTACCAAATCCAGCACAGCACTACCAGTTGACTCAAAGAAAGTCATTTGTTTGTCATTTTCACGCGCTGATACCTTATTTAGTAATACCATTCCTAATTCCTGAATCTTGTTTTTATCCAGACAGCCTTTTTCAATTGGCTGAATCAGATCACCAGATTCTTTGATGGCATCAGCGGTATCAACATACACCTTGGAATTACATACAATAAATTCATCAATTTCCGCCATAGCCGGAGTATAGGAACCCATTCCATTAATATGAGCATTAGGTTTAACCATAGAACCATCAAACAAAGCGTTTGAAGATGTTGTCACGGCAGTAATAATATCTGCATCTTTTAATGCTTCTTCCGGTGTTGCTGCCACCACAATCTGCACTTTATTCCTTTGACCGAATTTTTGGTTCATAGTTTTTACAAACTCTTGTGCTCTTTCTAAATTGATATCATATACATTCACCTTCTCAATTGGGCGAACAGTAATCACTGCTTCCAGTTGGCTTTCTGCTTGTCCGCCTGCTCCAAACAACGCAAACACTGTACTTTCTTTACGCGCCAAAATATCTGTGGCCGCACCTGCAACTGCCCCTGTCCTGAGACATGTCAGATATGTCCCATCCATTAAACCACAAACAACACCCGTATGCGCATCCACCAAAACCATAGTTGCCGGAACACTGGTAATCCCCTTTTCAATATTCTTAGGATACACAGATACAATTTTAACTCCAAGTGCCTCTGCTGCCGGAACATATCCATACATATAAAGGTTATGACCATCGAATTCTGAAATTGATAAATTGGCACGCAGAGGAATTGTTACATTTCCCTCCGAATATGCCTGTAGGGCATCTTTACAAGCTATAATGGCTTCTTTCATCGTGAAAACCTGTTTCATATCTTCCCGATTCAAAATCAAAATACTCACTAATATTGTCCTCCTTATCTCACATGATAATTTATGTCTTTTCTTATATATTTTTTAAAATTTTTATGTATTACTCAACTTTCCCACATTCCCTGGAACAGTCTTTTTTAGGCATGTGCTGCGAAAGCAATCTTACGAAGTAAGTTGCGAAAGCAAGGTGCAACCGCAAGCCATTTTACAAAGTATGTGATGAAAGCGGGGGAACCCATGTGCCCGCTCCCTGGAGCGGGATAGGGCCCAAAAAGACTGCGGGAAAGTTGAGTGTATTACATATAATATTGCTTATATATTACGCAGATTAAATGAACTTAAAAATACTTTTTATGTTGTAAAGGTTTTATTATATATAATTCATAAATCCTGATATAGACTAAAAGGCCATTGTAAATATCACAACAGCCTTTTTTATATATGATTTAATATTATTTGCTTTACGATGCAGATGCTTTAGTAGTGTATTCTTTGTATAACATGGTTGAACCACTATATACCAAGATAACCGCTACCAACCATTGCAGCATTGAAATATCCATTGATCGTACTACAAAGACCGCCAAAAGCACGCCAAAAATACCGACTATAGAAGAAATTAAAGTGATTTTTCTGGCATATTGTCCCAAGCGTACAAATTCCATACTGCCTACCGGTACCGAAAAAGTACAAGCACCCATCATAATCGGGAAAGCAATAACAGGGTGCAAACCCATCGCATATACAGTCAGCATAGTAACCGGATAAGAACCGATACCAATGGTATTCATGGCACCGAAAACAGCAAAAAGAGCTACTGTAACCCAAAGTTTAACACCAGTTAAACCGGTTAATTCTCCGCCAAGTGGGAATAAATTAAATTTACCCATCAGAATAATTATAGTTGCACCCAAAAGACCAAAACCAATTGCTTTTCTGATTACCCGAATCGGCAACTTAACCACAAATCTAGGTAAAATATAAGAACCCAAAGTTTGAGAAAGAATACATAAAATTAAAGTTGTGATATCAACTTCAATGGAATTAATGTAAGCCAGTGCCATCACCGCAACCGGAAGTACACATTGGGTGTTTAAAGTACCTGGCAATTTTTTATCATCTACCCATTTTGTACTGCGATACAGGGCCGTAGAAATGGCATAGTCAGACACTCCAAAAGTTGATAAAAAATAAATAATAAATGAAGTAATTGAAATAATAAATGGATTTCCAGGCTCCATTCTCGCTTCTTCTTTATGTTTCCAGTAATCCCGAAAAAATAAAACAGCAAAAAAACCATTAATAATAACTACTCCAATTAAAATGGCATATAAGACATAATCCTTAGGCATAAAAATCCTCTTTTCTAATTCGGACATTGTATACAGCAACATTTTTGTAAAAAGAGATTTTTAACAAGTATAGTCTATTAAAAATCTCTTTTTTCCTTCTGTAAAATACAATCTTATTTTGCTTCTTCTTTATCTGCAGCCAGCCAACGGAATAATTCTTTCTTTCTGGCAGCAATCAATTTATCGGTTTCTGCTTGTGGGCGATTATAGACTGTACCATCAACTTTGGCTAAATCATATAATTGAGCTGGTGGCTCTTTATCAATTGACAGAGACGGCTGCAGATATGCCGCAAAATTAACCATAACCGGAAGCCCGGCAACATCAGCTGATTCAATTGGTCCGGTAACCGAATAACGTCGTCCGATACTGTATTTAACAATGGAATCAATAGCATCAGCAGTTGCCACTCCGGAATCATATAGCGCCCATGCTTCTCTAAGAGCCGCAAATTGAATCCGGTTACCAATAAAGCCATCAATTTCTTTATCAATTACAACCGGCTTTTTTTCTATATTCTTTAAAACATCACAAGTATGTTCAATTGTTTCTTTTGAAGTTTCGGGTGCACCACATACTTCAACCAAGGGAAGCAATTGCGGCGGGAACCAGAAATGGGTGGCAATCACACGATCACGTTTCTTGACTTCAGCAATTACCTCCGAAACAGAGTGTCCACTGGCGGTTGCCAAAATAGCTTCCGGTGAACAAATTTTTTCTAATTTTCCAAATGTTTCTGTTTTCAGTTCCATATTTTCAGGGAGAGCTTCAATTACCATATCTGCATCTTTAGCAGCTTCCAAATCTGTGCTGAAAGAAATTCGTGCAACAATCGGCTCAATATCCGCTTCAGCAATCAGTCCTTCTGTCACAAATTCTCTTAAACTGGAATAAATTCTGTCTTTTGCAGACTGTAAACTTGCATCATTAAGTCCGATTACTTGAACACAATGTCCTGCTTTTGAAAACACTTCTGCAATTCCATGTCCCATTGTCCCATCACCAACAACTGCAATTTTGATTTTGTTTTTTTGACAAGTCATTTTTCAATCTCCTCTTCAATAAAATACAGTATACAAGCTCCTAATAGTTAAAATTATAATCTTTTATTTCACAAAAGTCAAGCTATTTTCGTGAAAAATAATCATATTTTTTAAAAAAATACAATGTTATTTATTTATTTCGCCATATACTGCCACTTTATACATGTAAATAACAACAATTATTTATATTATTTCATTTTAAAAATTAATATTTTTCACAAATAAAATAATTAAATTAACAATTGGTTTTCACGCCTCTTTTCCGTGATCTATTCCATCTCTTTCATAGCACATAGTTTTCAGAACTTACTTTGTAAAATTGCTTGTGAGCATAAAATCTAAAAGGTCGTTTCAGGAATCACTGGAAAATCACAGAAATAAACAGCCATACTTTTTAAAATTTTGCAAAAAAAAACTATTACAAAATCCAGATTTCTATCAAGATATTGTTATAAATTGCAATAAAAATTATAATTAATATCTTATATAAAAATCTTAAAATGAAATAGTTCTTTTTATTTTAGTTAATTTAGTTAAATTAGCTTTCTTTTTTTGAAATGTAAAATTCTATTTCCCAAGTTCTGCCAATAATGCTTTTAAATATTCCCAAGTTCTTTGAGTAGAAGAAATGCTTAATCTTTCATTAACTGAATGAACTTCCCACATATCCGGCCCAATACTAATGGCTTCCAGCTCCGGTTTTCCAGACAGGAAGACACCACATTCCAGTCCGGCATGAATAGCTTTAACTACAGCCTCTTTGCCAGTCAAATCCTTATACACTTCAATTGCCTTTTGCAACAACAAACTCTCCGGTTTCATTTCCCATTCCGGATATTCAGCGGTCTTAGAAAATGATAAGTCATTCATTTCTGCAAAATCCTGCAATACAGAATTGATTTGCTGTTTTAAACTGCCCACATTAGCCCGGGTAGCAAAGGATAAAATAATTTTATCAGTCAGCATTTGAATAACACCTATATTTAAGGAACTTTCTACCATTCCCGGGAGCTTGCTGCTCATAGTTTGAACGCCATTTGGTAAAGTGTTAAGCAAAAAGATCAGTTTGTTGGCTGAACGTTTGTTTATCTTTTGAACATCCGCGTTCAATTTATCGACAATCGTCAGTTGTACTTTCGGATCACTGACCGATAATTCATTTTTCCATTCCTTTTCCTGCTTTTGACATATTTGATTAAATTTAGCTTCTTCCTCTGGATCAACAGCAATAACTGCAGTGGTATGACTGGGAATGACATTATCTTTAATCCCGCCACTGATTTCAATCAGATCAATTTTTATTTCTTTGTGCAGAGCAGATAGTAAACGCCCCATTAATTTATGAGAATTGCCTCGATTGGTATGAATTTCAGCACCGGAATGACCACCTTTTAAGCCTTTAACAATTAATTCTTTCACTTTTTTATTAGGCTTTAGTGCTTTTCTTTGATATGGAATTTCCAGCATTGCCTTTAAACCGCCGGCACAACCGATGGTAATTTCGCCCTCTTCCTCAGAATCAACATTAATAAAATATTTGCCTTTAAGCAATGAAGTGTCAAAATGAAGGGCACCATTCATATTAACCTCTTCATTGGTAGTGATTACCACTTCCAAATGTGGATGCGGAATATCGCTGGAATCAAGCAATGCCAGACCCATGGCAACGGCAATCCCATTATCTGCACCCAATGTTGTCTGATTGGCAGTCAGCAAATCGCCATCAACCAATAATTCAATTGGGTCTTTTAAGAAATCATGACTGCTGTCCGGCTCTTTAACACACACCATATCCATATGCCCCTGAATAATCACCCCCGGTGCATTTTCCATACCAGCAGTCGCCGGTTTGGTAATCAATACAGAGTCAGTTTTATCCTGCACCACAGCCAAACCTCTGTCTTTGGCAAAAGCCACTAAATAATCAGAAATCGCCTTTTCATTGCCACTGCCTCTTGGAATTTGGCTGATCTCCTCAAAATAATCAAACACTCTTTTCGGTTCTAAATTTAACATAATATCCTCACTTTCCTTTTTAACTGGAGTAAATTCTTTATTTTTGACTATTATACCGAAAATCAGCTGTAAAAGCAACGAAAACTAATTTGTCTTCTGATATTCTCTTCTATAAAATCAAAAATAGTATAAAAAGAGAGCAGTTATAAAATAGGTTAGTAATCACCTATTTTATAACTGCTCTGGTTATTATGAAAAGTATATTTACATTACTGCTTTTCTTTCTGAACAGCATCAACAAAGCCGAGTGCACTTTTGATACCAATATCCAACGCATTTTCATCAACATCAAAGAAAGCATTATGATGATCAGCACCAGAACCAAGTTCATCATTTTTGATGCCTATAAATGCGAAAACTGCAGGATATTTTTTGCAGTAGAATCCAAAGGATTCCGTTGCGATCCATGGTGGACAATGAACCATAGCTCCTTCCGGCAAAATCTGCTTGATCCGATTATATGCTAATGTAGAATAATGCAAATCATTCACCAACGGACCCTCACCCATATGGTAAAATTCATCCGTAAATTCCACACTGCAGTCATACATGTCTGCTGTATTGACTGCCACCTTTCGGATGGTTTCTTCCGCTTTCTTGCCTAGTTCTTCATTGTAATATCGTACAGTACCATTAATAAATGCATGTTCAGGAAATGCGTTATATACTCCACCCCCCTGAATAGTAGTAATACCAAGTGGGAGTGCCTCACCAGAGGGAAAAGCATTTATCCAAACCGAACCGAGGTTGGTAACAATATTTGCAGCGCAGAACACAGCATTATGAGCCAGATCCGGTCGTGAACTATGGCCGGATTTGCCAAGGATCTTCATCTGCATCTCAAAGGTAGATGCCATGCGCGGACCTGCTTCGATATTGACGGTACCCGTTTCCAAGCTGGCCAACATATGCATACCATAACATACATCTACTGGTCGCTTAGCTAATGCATCCAGCATACCTTGATAACCTGTACCAAATTCTTCGCCTTCTTCAAAGCAGAAATAGATGGAACCATTCAACTGGTCTTTTTGCGAAACCAATGCTTTCATGGTAGAGAGCAAAATAGCTGAATGAGCATCATGTCCACATGCATGACAGGTATTTGGATCATCCGACACACATACTTTTGGGCGCATCAGGTTGTTCGGTTCTTCTGGAAAAGGTAAGGCATCAATATCACACCTTAGTGCGATATGCGGTCCAGGGCGTCCGGTATCCAGAATGGCCATCAGGCCAGTTGTGCTTACTTTTTCATATGGAAGTCCCAATGCCTGAATCTCTTGCTGAATAAATGCACTGGTTTTTACTTCATGTGCTGCGATTTCGGCAAAACGATGGATTTTGCGGCGGCACGCAATGGAATACTCTCTTAAGGATGCTGCTAATTCGTTAATTTGTTTATTATCCATAATCTTCTCCTTCCATTTGCTCATTGATTGTTCGGATGTTCACTTAAAGCCCTGCAAAGCCGTTCAATTGCATTTGCATAGGTTTGTTCATCATTGATGCAGGCAAATACCACCCGAATATGTCCGGCCCCATTTACGGGACCCATAGAATCTCCCGCACCGACAAAAATTCCACGTTCACTAAGGTATTTAACAATATCCGTAGAGCTGCCCAGCTTTGAAATATCGATCCAAAGTTGAGTGCCTCCGGCAGGAATTGGAAAGGATATCCCAGGAACTTTAGCCAGTGCAGTACAGGTTACATCACGACGTGCCTGTAATTTTTGCCGATAACCGGTATACAGCAATTTATTATCTAAAATCGCCTTGGCTGCACTCTGCATAAGTAAGCTAACCGAGGAGTTTACCGGTAAAAATGTATTCATTATAGCCTGTATCATCTCTTCACCAGCAACCATAAAGCCAACCCGAAGCCCGGTAAGGGCCTGTCCCTTCGAAATAGAAAAAAGGCTTATCGTGCGTTCCCACATATTGTTATAAAATGCCGGCCAATCACAAGGCAAATCATCATAAACCAGATCATCAAAAACCATATCACACAGCAATAATAGATTTTTGTCAACTATAAGATCACATAATTCCGACAAGAATTCAGGAGAAAATACTGTGCCGGTCGGATTGTTCGGCTGAGCCAGAATGATGGCCTTGGTTTTCGGGGTGACTTTGTCTGCAAAATCGCCAGCTATACCTCTATAGTTTAATTCCTGCTGTAAAGGCACACTAACAGCCTTTGCCCCCAACAACTGAGCTGCTTGAAAATACGACGCATAAGATGGGTCAGGGATCAGCAGTTCATCCTTTTTCTGAAGAAATGCAGTCAATGCAACAACAAGTCCAAGCTCTGCTCCGGGAATGACTAGTATGTTGCGCTCCGGATCTATGTTGGCATGATATTTTTCATTCAGCTTTTTAGCCAGTGTTTTTTTTAGTTGACTATCACCTGTAAGTGGCGGATAGTGAGCAGCACTTCTGTCATTCAATCTTTCAATGACAGCCTGTTGGACACATTCAGGAATACCCTTATCCGGATAGAATGGATCTGCCGATTCAAAATGAACCGGATCCTCAACGGTTGGTGCCATGATCGTGGATGCTTTACGATAGTTAATCTGAAATGCAGGTGCTAATCGTTCTATAACGCTCATGATGTTTTCCTCCTTTACAGTCAGGTAAAACAGGCTAAGGATTTATTCTTTTTTATAGTATAGATTATAAAGATGTTTCTGACATTGTATCAGGAAATTGCCAGCTCAGAACACAGATCCATCTCTTTTTTATCTATGCAGTTTATGCGTTACTTTATATCAAAGCTTTCACATGTTCTTTGAAAAATATAACCTAATCCTGATCAATGGAACGTTCTTTGATAGCACCCTGACGGACTTTAATAATTGCATAAGGAATGGAAATCATCAATGCCAGCACTGTAATCACAATAATATATGGTTTTACCGAACTTGCAGATGTCGCAACAGTCAAAAATTTAAGTGCAAAGCTTTCAATCATAGCAACATAAAATACCCAATCAGGTAGCTTACGGCCCCAGCCACGGTTACTCCATGCTTCCGGGTATTTATTGGGAACAACCCATAGCGCAACATACAAAACGATGTCCAGGATGGCAAAGGTGAGCAAGCAGGTATTGCCCAGCATATTCATATCCCAGTCGAGAATAAGAGGAACGATACACAAAAGATATTGTATTCCCATCAAATAGACATAACCGCCACCCTTGGTTTGACGAGTAACACCTTTCCAGTACCAACCATCACTAACAGCAGCTACAATCGGCTCACTACAAATAACATAGGTGGAAATAATGGTCGTGGATAAGGCCATCATCGGAACTGAAATCATAAAGAAGATAAACAGCCAAATCGGCATAATCGCTTGTGCAACATAAGTCAACGGTTTGCCGGCAACCTGCTCCACAGGTAAAACACCGGCTGCAATAAATGCCATGCACACATATGCTACAGAAGTAATCAACACCTGATTGCGGGTAACCCAAGGTTGTGTTTTTTTGGGGTTCTTTGCCAGGCGAGCATAGAAGATACCATACTGAGGACCTACGCCAAACATCAACAGCAGGAAGCCTTTCCAGACACCTTTGCTGCCTTTTGCAAAGAAATCGGGATTAGATGCAGGGAACAGAAGCGAAAAATTAGTTTGCGGTAAGCCAATAATAACAAAAGTGGCAATACCTGTAATAAGTAAACCTGTCATCAACATCTGTACACGGGAAACACCCCTGATGCCAATCAGATTCAAAACAAAAAATGTGGTCATCAAAATAAAGGCTGTGACTTTGACATTTGCTGCAGGAATAAGAGAATTGATATACTGGGCAAGAGAAATGGCATAAATTCCGCTGCCCAACCAATTCAGCACACTCAGAGAACTGTAGATACCACCTGCAGTTCTACCGAGAGTACCGGCCACCATACCATAACCACCTCCCGGTGGAACAACTGCACTACATACCATCATACAAGGGATTGCAATAATGGAGCCTACAATAATTGCAATCAGAAAAGAAAGCCATACCGAGTGACCGGTTTCGCTAATCGCCACCGGTAGCATTGTGATCAGTCCGGAGCCAATATTTGCCCCAACCGCCAGAGCCAAAATTCCCCATTTGCTCAATGCACCGTCATTGGAGTCAACTGCATTGGAGTTCTTTTGTTTGTTGCTCATAATTCTACCTCCTATTTGTTATTTTTCGCAGAAAGAGTATGCGAAAATTTAAGGTTACTCAGACTTTTGCAATTACTTCGATCTCGCATAGCAGCCCTTTTGGGAGTTCCCTGGCTGCAATGCAACTACGGGCAGGCTTGCCAGTAAAGTACTTCGCATATACTTCGTTAAAGACAGCGAAATCTGCCATATCTGCCAAAAAACAGGTAGTCTTGACAACATGGTTCAGATCGGTACCGGCAGCTTCTAAAATTGCGGCTACATTTTTACAGCTTTGCTCAGCTTGTGCTGCAATCCCCTCCGGGGCCATCCCTGTATCCGGATCAATTGGGATCTGCCCGGATGTAAACACCAAGCCAGCTGTAATCCATGCCTGCGAATATGGGCCAATTGCCGCAGGCGCGCGATCAGTGTGAATCATTTCCATAGTGCATCCTCCTTTTCAATTTAAATCCACAAAAATATTTACCAGCAAAATCAAGACCTATAGACTCTATTTTCATTAAAACTCCCTCCTGTTTATGGGATGTTAATGATTCAGATCAAGGCCTTAATCTTTGCCAACAACATAAACCACTTATTCCGATCTTCAAAGGCTGCCCATTTGTGATTAGCCAGTGAAAGTCCATGTGATCCCCTGGAAAATATATGAAGGGCATAACATACTCCGCCCTTTTTACAAGCTTCCGCCATCAGGAGGCTGTTTTCCGGTGGTACTGTCAAGTCGGTAGCCGTATGCAAAAAAAGCAAGGTGGGGTATTCTTATCATACATTAAACTAACTTTCTTAAATAAAAATATCATAAAATTAACTTAAAAACAAATCATTTACGCTTGTTGTTCGTGTGATATAGATTCTAAAAATAGCTATTTGGCTCAACAGCTCAAATAGTTTACCAAAAGACTATCAATGTCATTATATGTCAAAAAATATTATAATTCAATAATAAATTTTTGAAAATTTTATAATTATATACTCAAATTTCCCACAGTTTTTTTGACTCTATCCCATTCCAGGGAGTCACCCATTTAACGAATCTAAAAAAGATTATTCCAGGGAATGCGGGCAAGTTGAGCCATGTAGTTAAAATAATTAACTCAAATTTCCCACAGTCTTTTTTGGCTCTATCCCGCTCCAGGGAGCGAGCACATGGGTTCCCCCGCTTTCGCACTTTTCTACGAAAAGATGCTTCCGCAGCACACGCCATAAAAAAGACTGTTCCAAGGAACGTGGGAAAGTTGAGTAATTAAATTAAAAAAGTAAGTTCTGGTTTTGTAATCGGCCAGAACTTACTTTTGATATGTATCCTGATTATCTTTATTTGTTTATTTTGCTTATCCCTTTATCGAACCAATCATTACACCTTTGACAAAGTATTTTTGAATAAAAGGATAGATTAATAACACCGGAATCATACTAATTACAATTAATGCATATTTGATAACACCGGCTGTTTGTGCTAACTTCGCCTGTAACTCCGGATCGGTAACTGTTGAAGGGTCAATTTGATCAGCCATCAATATTTCCCTTAAGAACAGGGTCAACGGGTACAAATTTTTATCATGTAAATAAATCATGGCATTAAAATAGGAATTCCAGTGTCGTACACCATAGAATAATACCAAAACCGCAATAATCGCTTTGGACAATGGCAAAACGATCTGAATAAAATATGTAAAATCAGAACATCCATCAATTTGAGAGGCTTCCATTAGTTCATTGGGAATGGTATTTTGAATAAATGTTCGTGCCACGATCAAATTATATGCGCCAATTGCCCCCGGGATTAATAATGCCCAAACGGTGTTCAAAAATCCAAGTTTTTGAATTAAAATGTAATGCGGTATCATTCCACCACTAAAAAACATAGTGAAGGTAAAAAGTAACATTATAAAATTACGTCCCGGCAAATCACGTCTGGACAGGCAATAGGCTGCTACCAATGTCATGGAAACATTAATGGCTGTGCCGACAATGGTGTAAAACAAGGAATTGCGAAACCCCAGCCATACCGTATAGGTATTAAACACCGTTTTATATCCTTCCAAACTAAAATCAACCGGAAAAAGCACTACTTTTCCGCTTTGCACCGCTACACCTGATGAGAAAGAGGCACTGATTACATAAATACATGGATAAAGAACAAGTAAAAAAAATACAGTTAAAATAATTGTGGTAATGACATAATATAACTTATCATCAAAATCAAATTTTTTCAGTCTATGCATAGCAATCCTCCTTAAAAAATTCCATTTCCGTTTAATTTTTTACTTCCCCAGTTGGCAATACTGAGTAATATAAAATTAATCACGGAGTTAAACATACTGATTGCTGTGGATAGAGAAAAATCATTGATTCCGCTGGCCAAACCAACCTTATAAACATAGGTTGATATAATTTCACTGTAATTTAAGTTTAAATTGTTTTGCATCAGTAAAACCTTTTCAAAGCCAACATTCATGATATTGCCTACTGCCAGAATCAGCATAATACTTGCTGTCGGCAAAATTGCAGGAATATCAATATAAATTAGTCTTTGAAAACGATTTGCACCATCAATGGTGGCCACCTCATGCAGAGATTGATCCACTCCGGCAAGAGCTGCTATATAAATAATGGCACTATAGCCAGTTCCCTGCCAGACTCCTGACCATACATAAATATGCTTAAACAGTTTACCATCTGCTAAAATATTAAATGCTGTCTTTCCAGTAAATAAAGTATACAGACTGCCATATATTCCACTTCGATTATTCAGTACTTGTAATATCAAACCAACCATTACTACTGTAGAAATAAAGTACGGAATATAAGTTACAGTTTGTATGGTTTTCTTGTATTTTTCATTTAACATTGAATTAAGCATCAAAGCAAATATAATAGGAATTGGGAAAGATACTGCCAGGCTATAAAGAGAAAGTGTTAAAGTATTCCTGATGATATTTTCAAATTTATAAGAAGAAAAAAACTTTATAAAATTCTGAAATCCAACCCAGGGGCTTCCCCAAATTCCTAAGTTTACTGAATATTTCTTAAAGGCAATTACCAATCCCCCCATTGGTACATAGGCGAATATGATAATATAGATTAGTGGCAGTAACAGCATTAAATATAATTGCCAACGAAGTTTTATTCTTCTGGTTAAACTATGTTGTTTTGTATTCATGCTTTTACCTCCGGCTTATAATTGTCTGTTATTTCCCATTATTAAAGGCTTCTTGAGCTGTATTTACCCATTCTTCCAAGCCCATACCTTTTAAATCATCCAAGTATTTATCCCATTCTTTATCAATACTGCGAGCACCGGTAATAAATTCGGCCATTGATTGATTGACATATGTTGGAATATTGGCTAAAGCTTCCTCTATTTTTTCCACTTGCTCTTCGGTATAATGCAAAAGTGGTAAAATATGCTGTGGATGCTTAGTAAAATAATATTTATAGTTTTTGGCAACCAATTGTGTTTTATCTTCAGGATCAAATGGCTTTAGCCCATTTGCCACCGTGTTCGCCGCTTCCAGACTGGCGTAACGTGGTCCAAAGTTATGCCATGTTTGGGCGCTTGGCTCAGGCCAAAAATTAGAAATAACGGCCATTGTCACCTTATCATATATGCCGTCAACCACATAGGCATTGGTCATACTGGATATTTTAGCGGGATCTTTGGTCCAGTCTACTTCTTCTTCTCCAAAACGGGTGATGATAGAAGTATATGGATCATAAAATTCATCTGCAAATCGGATCGCTAAATCGACATTTTTGCAGTTACTGAAAACAAAGAGTTCCTGACTTGGTGAATAGTCAGAATAAGGTGTATAAGATAATCCGTTTGGTCCAGTCAATGGCTCGATCATTTCCATTTCCAAAAAGTTTTTATTTTTGGATGCATCCGGATAATTAGATAAGGAGCCAATAGAAGTTAATCCGACAATATTAGCTTCACTATTTAAAGTTGCTTTAAATTGTGTGCCATCAGCTGTAAATATTTCCGGAGATAGTAAGCCTTCCTTATACAGATCATTCATATAAGCCAGACCAGCTTTAAAGTTATCAGTTGCAAAGGGGGCAATTACCTTTTTGCCATCCTCAGACAGAGCTAAACCGCCATTAAGAGAACCACCATTCCAAAATTCAAATGCATTCATAAGGGTAGCGGTGATATTTTGGCCATAACCGCCACTTTGAAATCCATATACCCCTATTTCATCCTGAATTCCATTTCCATTTGGATCTTTTTCATGAAAAGCTTTTAATACTGTTTTCAGCTCATCTGTCGTTTTGGGAATGGATAAACCTAATTTTTCCAGCCAGGCACGATTAATAAACAGGCGGTTTGGTGTTAAATTCCAGGTCTCCGGTTCAAATTTGGATAAACTATACATCTTGCCATTGGCCATGGTTTGGGTTGCATCCATGATATTTTTATCTTCTGCCGGAATGGCATTATAATTAGGCATTTTTGACTTGTCTTTGGTATATTCAGTTAAGTCCATAAAAACTCCGCTATTTCCATATTGTAAAATGGTTTCCGGTGTTAATACTTTACTGACAATCAAAACATCTGGCAAATTATCATTGGAAGTAACCATTAAAGACAGTTTTGTCTTTACTTCATCTTGTGCAGAAGGCAATTGATAAAATTCAATATCCATTCCCAATTTTTCTTCCAAATATTTTGTAAAATAATTATTATCATAATCTGTTACGAAGCTATTTGTTTGAATGGCTACAACCAGTTTGTTATCCGCATCTGTTTTCGCTTTATCGGCGGGCTGAGATGCCTCGGTTTGTTTGTTTTCGGTTTGAGTACTTTGCTTATTTGTGTCAGTAGGTTGATTGGCTGTTTTCGGTCCACAGCTGCTCAAATTGACAATGGTCAAAACTAAAATAAGGCATAATGTAATTATTTTTTTCATAATTTTCCTCCATTTATTTATCTGACTTCATTTCTTCTTCGCTCAAACATAGTTTGCTATTGTTTGAAAAATGAATGGTAATCAAATCATCATCTGCTTCTGCCCAGGATGCTTTACACACATTGGGTTTATTCGGTGAAAGTATGCTTACAATCATTTTAGAGTTACCAGTGGTTTGAGCCGAAATACAAGGTACCGGGCGGTACATTCCTTGCGCCGTTCCGGTGGCAATGTATCCCTGCCACTCAGGTTCTGTTTGTCCACAGATAATTTGAACGGATAAATCATCTGCTACCAATAAAACATTCATATCTTTGGTTTCGACTCGTGAATTATCATAGCCGATGACCTCACTATCAATATGCCAAAGCAATTGATAAACATGATTTTTTTGAGCACTTATACGATCAACCACAATAAAAAACGGCGCAATCTCATCACTTGCTTTTTTAACAAAATAAACATTTCTCTGATGGATGACAGAATCATCTGTTACCCCTTGATATGCCTCATTGTAATAACTTTCCGCATAATCAAAGTTAGTGCCGATGTTCCATTTTAAATTCGCCTTTTTACTAATTTCATGATCATGCCATTGATAATTTTCACGGCGATTTTGATCCCCACCATCTACCCGGATGGTATTATGTGCTCTGGTTGAAAGAACATATTTTCTCATTTCCGAGTCATCATATGCATAATTCCCCCCTTCCGTAATTAATAAGCGATTGTTAGCATATATCAAAAGAGAAAGTTTGTCTTCATGTTGATGGCTTCTCCCAAACGGAGCACCATCAAATAAAGCCCAGGTTGCATTTGGCTGCCAGGAATTTCTCATAATAAAATATCCGGAATAAGGCAATGCCAAAGATAAATACAATGGCTCTGTCTCTGTTTTCCTTCCATCAATCAACCAGTTTAAATCGGAATTAGTTTTAATAATTCTTTGTTTTGGAATCGATAAAAGCCGACTGTCGTCATTTTTTCCATCATTAATATCCGGCAGTTTTCCATCCGGCATCATTAATTTTATATGAATTTCATATGCTTTTTCCAGGACAGCCAATATTTCCACAGGAACCGGCACGGCAAACGCCCTGGCTGTTTCAATTAAACGCTGATAATTATTGATGGCTACCTCATGATAACAAGTTGTCAGCTCATATTGAAAACCATCCGGATAAAATTGTTTTTTTAATTCTTCGGTTAACCTGTAAAAAGCAGTTTCCAGCCAAAGTTTGGATTGCTTAAATTGCGGATATAAGATACCAATATGAGCTAGTCCATTCATTTCCATAATCAACCAATTGCCACGTGTGCTATGGTTTACCAGTCGGTTGCCATGTTCCCAGACAGATCCATACCACTCATATAAAAATTGATCGGTAAAATATTCAGACTCAAAAAAGCTAAACAAAATATATGGCCAGTTTGCCCCCATCCGAATTCCACATTCAATTGTACGCCAGCTTTTGGTTTCCCGGCCGGAAACATCGCCTGGACAGATTGCTTGTTTGATCCAGGAATGAATAAGATCAATTGCTGTTTTGGCATATTCCGGATCATGATTATGCCGAAATTCATGAGCCATCATTTTTATTTCATTATGACGATTCAGTTGCCAGGTCCATTCTTTATACTGATTTTCAGTAGGATTGGCATGCCAATCAATTGGTTTGTTCTTATCAAAGTGACAAGGAACACCAACCGATATCATTGTCCGCTCATGAATAATTCGTTCACAGGCTTCTTTATCGCTTTCCTGTGGATATCGAAAAATATTTTCCGGTTCTTCATAGGGAATCTGAAAAAATAAA
Source organism: Clostridiales bacterium COT073_COT-073 (assembly GCA_003858485.1). GTDB lineage: Bacteria > Bacillota > Clostridia > Lachnospirales > Vallitaleaceae > W11650. The sequence continues at coordinate 19,135 of RQYD01000011.1, read as the reverse complement.
TCCGGTTTTAAAAAGGAACGAATATATTTTGCAAATTCTTTTTTGGCTGTTTCATAATCCTTTTGAATGACTGCTTGTTTTACAGCTTCCATACCAGGATAATCCAAATCCAAATGTTCATCAAAAAAAATACTTTCTTTCATGCAGCTGCCTCCTTTCACATATTTATTTATGATTATATCAAGTAAAAAGAATGAAAGGAAAGTTTCAATTTCATTATTCAGTGTTATACAGTAAGAAATAACACTCTCATTTTATGCTGTCATATAACAAATCGTAAGATGAAGAGTTGTTTTTCTCCTGATATACTTTAGGGCTGACCCCCATTTGTGATTTGAAATTGCGGTAAAAAGTATTGACAGAACCAAATCCCGTTAAAGCAGCAATTTTTTCATTGCTTAAAGTTTTATTAGACAAATATTCTTTGGCTTTTTCAATCCGAATACTCAGCAAATAATTTGCAAATGTTTCACCAGTTTGTTCTTTAATAAAGCTAAATAAATATTTTTCCGAAATTCCCATTTCACGACTAACACTATAAGCCGATAATTCAGGATTATGGTAATTAACATGAAGATATTCAATTATTTTTAGCTTTAGTTCTTCGTTTTGACTTTTTTTGTTATTCATTATAAAATCATCCAAATGACAAATGGCTTTTTTAAAACATCCAAAATACTCGTTGTTATCAATGGTTTTGTCAAATTGAGGAATTATTTTTTCAAATCTGTCTTTACAATTTAAATTCAGCCAGGCGCTATATAATGTATTACGAATTGTATAATAAACTTGTTCTTTTTGGATCTCATATAAATACGGCATGCGGATAAAATAGTTTTCTAATTTTACAATTTCTATAATGGCATCTTCTTTTTGACCACAAAGCAATAAATGATACAGTCTGTTTAAAAAATCCAAATTCACAGGATTTTCATACAAAGCATTTAAGGAAATATCATATGCCATAATAATGTTTTCGTTTGTGTATCGATATTGCGCTTGTACCATTTGTCTGGCTTGCTCATAACATTTATTGATATTAGTGATATCTGTTCCAATAGCGCTAATGCCCACATGAACAGTTACATGATATTTAGCAGTAATGTCACGAATCAGCTTATGAAATAATGCCTCAATTTCTGTAACATTAGAAGCATTTTGAGGATCTATCTCAAACAAAAAGATTTCATCCGATATTCCGGTATAAACATTAGCAAACCTTTTGTTATGTTGATTTTGAAAAAAATTCACCATTTCCAAAGTTATTGCTTCCTGAGCCGGATAATTTTTTTCTTGCAGCTGCACCAGGGCTACGCAAAAAAATTCAGGCTGCTTTTTAAAACATCTTTCAAAAACACTTCTTTCTTCAGCTGTCCGAATGCCTGAAATAATTAAATGTTCCAGTAAAATGGCTTCATTTTGATAGATCAACTGTTCGGCATCCTGGCGATAACGATTGCGCTGATTATTTAAGTAAGATATACGGTCTAACAAAAGCCGATATTCATCCGATGTTTCTTCATTTAATGTATTTGTTTCCATATTGGAAAAGGCAAATAATACTTGTTTTAATTTGCGGTAACGGTAAAAACTAAAATAAATTGTCAAGCCAACAACCAGCAGCAAACCGGCAATTAAAAAAAGATACAATATATGTTGGACTGGTTGCAGCTGCTCATAGATAAAAGAACGTGGTATCCCAATCACAACTTTCCATTGTAATTTCTCATTTATATTTGCAATTGTGTAGTGCGTATTCGTTTTCTGTCGGTTTTCCAGTTTAATAATCTCCATTGGAATTTCCCCATATTCCAGTATGTTTTCTCCGGTTTTACTGTCCACCACCTTTAAAAAAGAATTATCTTTAAATTCCGGCATCAGAATTTGCCTGATAATATAATTTTTATCAAGCAAATAACAAATAACATATAAGGGATGAGTCCCGGAGTTATATTGAGATAAATACAATAATGGTGAGTTGAGGACCTGTTGTTTTCCATTATAAATATAGGAACTACTATTTAATGGAATTATTTTTTTATGATTGACATGTTGTTCAAATAAAAAATTTTTTAGTTGATCACTATTGAAGGCAGTATTTTCGGTTATCTGCAGAGATAGGAATTGATTATAATATTTATTAAAATCAAAACTAGATTGACTATTTGATAAATAAATATCATTATTTTGAAACAAAGCAAACATATATGGACTGCTCTCTGTGGTAAGCCCAACTTCATTAAACAAACGATTGGCTGTCTTTAATTTCGTAACACGTTCTTTGGGAATTGCTCCATTTTGATATGCAATCATAGTAAATGCTTCGTTTTTAGAAATGATTTGTGTTATCAGATCCAGTTTTGTAAATGTTTCCTGTATTTTTTTTATTCCTTCCTGAACCTTTAATTCACTTCTTTCCAGGATATATTTTTCAATAACTTTCGATGCTACCAGGGCAACAGAAACACTACATATAAAAATCAGCAAAAACCCTAAAAAATACCGGAACATATGATTTAACAAAATATTTTTATGCTTCATCCATATTACCTCTCATTTTTTGATGATTATATAATGTATATACAGTATATCTCTTTTCTTTAAATTAAACAACTATTTATTTTTTTAGCGAATAAACTGTGAGTGCCCTCTATTCATAAAGCAGGTGGAAAATGCTTGCATTTCGGAATCTGTTTTATGAATAGAGCATATGAGAGGTAAATAGTATGCAAACTATCTGATAAATTTCTTAATTTTGCAGATGTTCTTCATTAATTTTTTGAATTCTGGCATGAGTTATACTAAACTTTATTTTTTCATTACTATACTTTTGACATAGAGCTTCCAGCCAGCTATCTATATTCTCCTGCTTCTCTGAAAATGCTAAGGCTTCTTCATTTGTCATTTTTTCCCATACATGCAGGACTTCACCAATAAAACCGCTAACTGCTTCATCCCGTTCCAATACTGTGATTCTATGGGAAGATAAATGATAAAACATCTGATAGGAAAAGCTAAGATTAATATTTATCCACATTCTTTCGGCATCATTTGTTTTTGATAATTCAAGATCAATGATAGGATTACTTACTGCACTGTCTGTATATTTTGCTCGGTTAAGAGCAGCGATTTCCGTACCTGAATAGTAAAAAGTATGCCAAATAAAATCCTTCTCATCCTGTGTCAGATAATCAGGAATATCATTCCAGATAATGTCCGTCATTATTCGGTCACTGCTGCCCTCATTTTCATCTGCCCAATTAGAAATTTCCTGATTAAATTCAAGTAAAAACTTGTCCTGATATGCTTCTTTTAAGGAAAGCAATGACCGATAGTCTGCTTCTGTACCTTTGGGAAATAGTCTTTTCGGTAATAGCAATGCTTCCAGCTTTTCCAATTCTGATTCGGAATAATTTATCAGATTTTCTTTTTCTTCATTATTTAAAGTGGTATTTATACGATTACCATGAAACAACTCCTGTAAAAAAGCCGGACTTTCTTTGTGAGTGGCATTGGGCTTCTGCGCTGACTGGTTTAGTTTAGCAGATGTGGTAAAAATTATTCCCATCAATATCGTTAAACCGATACTAAGCATGATTAGGGAAAACTTTAATTTTTTATATTTCATAATAGCCACAATCCTTTCTTTGGCTGCATTTTTACTAAAATAATTATACATTGGTGAAAAACTATCTTTTGTCTGTGCCATTTCCAGCAAAAAATATGCATATTCTGCCCGGTGTTCGCCCACAAGCTTTGAAAGTACCATTTCATCACAACTCACTTCCAAGTCACGATTAAAATAATACATCATCAGCCAGACCAATGGATTCATCCAATGTAAACATACTCCTACTACCATCAACCATTTCCACAATGCATCCCATCTTTTAATATGACAAAATTCATGGGTTAAAATATAATGTAGCTTTGTCTTATTTTGTCGATCCAAATCTGGTGGTAAAATGATTTTGGGATTAAAAATCCCATAGGAAATGGGGGTGTTAATTGCAGAAGATTCCAGTATTTTCATGCTCCGCAGTAATGAATGCCGTTTCTGCCATTCCATAATCCAGGCATCAACTTCTACTGATTTTAGGGGTTTGATTTTTTTCTGATTTCGATAATATATTATAAGGAAAAAACAAAAATTTAAAATTACCCCCAAAAGCCATAATATATTCCAATACTGCCAAATATCCATCTCCTTGTCTTCCTGTCTACTCAGCACTTGATTTGAATGAGGCCTATTTGGAATAAACAGGGTAACTTGTCCTTGATTTTTTTCTAAAATATTCCTCTCTGCCTCTATAATATTTTTGAGTTCTCCTACCGGTACTTCCACTTTCCACAAATTGTATATACTAAAAGCCGACGGCATGGAAATCGGAACCAACAAACGAAAAAGAACCAATCCCCACAGAATAGGAAATGCCAGTTTAGGGAGTTTCTCCCATAAAAGCTTGCGCATAATTAAAATCAGGATGATCATAACACTTGCCTGTAAACTCATTGCAATAATGCTCATGTTTGCCACCTCACTTTAATTTTTCCACAATTTCTTTTAAACCATCAATTTCTTCCGGGCTTAACTTACGACTGCTAAAAAAAGCCGATAAAAAGGCTTCCGCCGAATTATCAAAAAGCTTTCCAAAAAGCTCCTTAACTTCTTGTTTTTGCACATTCTGCTTGCTAATTAAAGCCCTACAAGTAAAATTAGGCTCATATCGCCTGATAGCTTCCTTTTCCACCAGTTTTTTAATAATAGTATAGGTAGTATTGCGATTCCAGCCAACTTGCTCATTTAGAATTTTAGCCAACTGTCCGGCCGTCATATCTCCCTCTTTCCATAAGACTTCCATCACTTTTAACTCAGAGTCGAATAATTTGACATTCATATTTCACTCCTCTTTTGACTATTCTAGTAGTTATAAATAAATACTATCACAGTAGTCATTTTTTGTCAATAATAAAAGAAAAACTCAGAAAGTTTAAATCAGGCTAAGCAAAGAAACCGTTGAAAGCGGTAGCTTCCAAGTCTGATTATGGGCAAACTATAATTATGGGCAAACTATATGAGTGTCCTCACGACCAAAAATTACGAAATAATTTTTGGCTCACTCATACTTTTTATGATATAATATCCGTGAAAAAGCACGAGTGCGACATCTGAAGTATCAAAACCACTATGCTTGCATAGAAGGTTTTGATTACGAAAGATGGCATTATACTTTTTTATAAAAACCCCAAAAATAAAGGAAAACAAAAGGAGAACATAATGTTTAAAAACAAAGTAGCTGTCATTACCGGAGCGGCATCCGGTATCGGAAAAGTAATCGCTGAAGAATTTCAAAAAAATGGCGCTAAGATATGGGCCGGCATTATGCTGACCGCCGCATTACTTTTGATATTACTCTTTTGGTTTGTACTAAAAGAGGCAGATTCTGAACCCAGACCATTGACTATAGAGGACGTTTATTCTTTATCGCAAAAAGAAACTATCTTTTGGGCAGACCTTAGCCCCTATGCGCATGGCAGAGATATTGGCTCCGGTCTATCTATCCATCTTTATCCTATCAATGAGCATTTCTATTTAATGGCAGGAGGCGGACACTCTAAGAATAACACTTCAGACGAGCCCTTGTCTTATGTGCGATTGTGCTACCAGTCGGAGAAAGGCTCTTTAGTAGATAGTAAAGAATGGATTGATATTCTGGCAGGTGATGTAAAAGAATTTTATGAATCACATAAAAAACAATAAGGAGAAATACCATGAATCATACTTTCGAAGCTAAACTTACAAAGGCCTGGGAATTATTTGAAAAAGGTGACTTAAAACAATCAGAAATGCTTTATCTGGAATGTCTTGACAATGTCGATCAGGCGGATGTTCAAAAATATAGTTCCATTTTGATGGGGCTGATTTATGTAGAATCCTTCGCCGAAAAATATGACAGCGCCAGAAAATTCGCCGAAGATCTGCTGCACACCGCTCAAAATCCTGAAGATAAACATATTTATCTGCATCAGCAAGGGATGGTCGAACGCATGGCCCAAAACTATGGCAAAGCTTTGGAACTTTTTGATTTGGAATCAGACATCATCCTGGAAAATTTTCCCAACGACTTTCATCGGATTGCCACAAACTTATATGAAAAAGCATATATCCTGTCCAAACGCAAGGAATACGAAAAGGCAAAAGCAGAAATGCAGAGGGCAATCAATTATGCAGAACAATCAAATGACCTCATAACCATGGCCTGTAACTACCGGGGAATGGCTGAAATATTAAGGGATTCCGCCGAAAGCCAGGCAGCCGGAAAATACTTTGAAAAAGCCATTCATGCCTTTGAAAAAGAAGGAAGTCTGTCCTCTCAATATGCAATTGAGGAAATAAAAGCATTGCTGTCGACGAATCCTGTATAACGGAAAAGTTTGATGAATCTGCACGAAAATTTAAGCGGAACAATCAAAAAACTTAACCGTCTTTTTGATTGTTCCGCATTAAAAAATCTTTCACAATGTTTTCTGCTGCATAATACTGCGGGGTTTATTCTTTTCCTGAAAGATATCTTGTCAGGGATGGCACAGAGGCTTTATTATCCATTTTATAAGGTATAGCATGATTTAAACAACTTTTAATGCCCCACGCCAATCGCATCGGTCATCTTCTCAAACCCATACTGATCCAGAACTTTAGGTAATTCCTCAATAATTTGCGGACAAATCCATGGATTGACAAAGTTCTCGGTACCAATTGCCACTGCGGATGCGCCGGCATAAAAAAACTCCAGCACATCTTCGGCGGTTTGGATACCGCCCATACCGATAATCGGAATTTTAACGGTTTCATAGACATCATAAATCATTTTTAAAGCTACCGGCTTTATGGCAGGTCCGGAAAGCCCACCGGTTTTATTGGCCAGCAGCGGCTTTCTTTTTTTCATATCAAAGCGCATACCAATCAGGGTATTAATCATAGTAATCCCATCTGCACCACCTTCTTCAACAGCCTTGGCCATTTCTTTAATATTGGCCACATTTGGAGAAAGTTTCATATAAACAGGTTTTGACGATACGGCCTTAATCTTTTGGGTCAGGGCCTTTGCTACTGCTGGATCCTGGCCATAGGTGATGCCCCCCTGTTTTACATTCGGGCAGGAAATATTGATCTCCAAGGCCCCAATATTCGGCACCTTGGCAATGCGCTCTGCCACATAACAATAATCCTCATCGGAATAGCCCGCTACATTGGCAATAATTGGCAAATGAAAACCAGCCAGCCAATTCAGTTCGCCTTCAACCTTATCAATGCCCGGATTTTGCAAGCCAATGGCATTAAGCATACCGGATGGGGTTTCTGCTACTCTTGGCACAGGATTACCAAGACGTGGTTCTCTGGTCACTGCTTTAATCATGATCGATCCTAAAAGTGACAAATCATATAATTCCGCAAACTCTCTGCCAAAGCCAAAACAACCGGATGCCGGCATTACCGGATTTTTTAAGCTAAGTCCGGGTAACTCCACTGCCAGTCTATTCATAGGACACCTCCCCCAGCGCAAAGACCGGTCCGTCTTTGCAAACTCGTTTTAAACCTGCTTTGGTATTGACCATACAACCATAACATGCACCAATCCCGCAGGCCATTCGTTCTTCAAAGGACAAATATCCTTCTTTTTTGCCCTGGTATTTTTCATCCAATGCTTTTAACATTCCGGCTGGTCCACAGCTATAAAGGGTATCGAATTCAATTTCTTGCTTATTTAATATATCGATAATCGTTCCTTTTTGCCCAAAACTGCCATCGATTGTCGATACAAAGACCTGACCCAATGTTTCAAATTCCTTTATCGCATAAACACTGTCTGCATCTTGAAAACCCAATACCGAAGTAATGGTTACTCCCCGCTCTTGCAGGCGTTTTCCCAGTTCATAAAGCGGTGGCACACCAACGCCGCCTCCGGCCAGCAGCACCGACTGACTATCATTTTGAATGGGAAAGCCGCTACCCAAAGGTCCCAAAATATTTAATTCCTCTCCGGCGGCCATCTTTGACATAAGCTCTGTGCCCTTACCCAAAACTTTATAAATGATGCGTACCAGTTTAGCGGCCAGATCAATTTCATATAAAGAAATCGGACGGCGCAATAGATATGCACTATCATCAATTTTGATATTAATAAAACAACCTGGTGTAAACAGGCTTAAATCCAGTTCATTTGCACGCAAACTCATCCGGTAGGTATCCCGTGCAATTCTCATATTTTCAACGATTTGCATTTGACATTGTTGCATTTTTCTGCTATTCCTTTCTAAATAAATTTAGATTTGTCGGGAAACTTCCACCATCAGAGCAAATACACCGCATTTGCTGCACCTGCGGTACTCCCTGTCTGACGGTGAAGCGCCACAAAATAAATATGCCCACTTTGCGGTTGCCAAGTCCGGTAAATCATTTTCCGTGAAATATCCGGAGGCAGTTGTTTCACTGTTGGCAGAAAATTCCCGGTCAAGGGCTGTAATAATAAGTATTTTAATAAGCCTCGACCGAAAAGCTCCTGGATTCCAAGACCTTCAAAATGGCTCCGGCCGTATCCAAGGAAGTAATACAGGGAATATTATTTTCTACTGATTCACGGCGGATCAAAAAGCCATCCGTAATTTTATCCTTATGAACTTCGGTAAAGGTATTAATGACAAATTGAACCTTACGTTTGCGAATCATATCAAGGACGGTATTTTTTTGGGCACCAATCTTATCAACGACCACCGCATCCACTCCATTTTCTGCCAAATAACTTTGGGTTCCGTCGGTAGCGGCAATTTGATAACCAATGGCAGCAAAGCCCCTGGCGATCCGCAAAGCCTCTGTTTTATCTCTATCGCCAATGGTAAATAAGACTGTTCCATAATCCGGCATCTTAAATCCGGCAGCGATCATGGCTTTATAAAGAGCCTTATTTAAATCTTTATCCCGGCCAATCACTTCACCGGTTGATTTCATTTCCGGTCCCAGACTGATATCTACTTTCCGCAATTTAGAAAAGCTAAAAACCGGCATTTTGACCGCATATCCGGAAAGCTCAGGGAAAAGTCCCAGCGGTACATTCTGAGTTTTTAAATCCCGGCCGCAGATTGCCTGACAAGCTGCGTCTGCCATGGCAATTCCCGTAATCTTGGATAAAAATGGTACAGTTCTTGAGCTTCTGGGATTAACTTCCAGCACATAAACTTCCTGTTCTTTGGTAACCACAAATTGAATGTTATAAAGCCCGATAATATTTAAGCCCCGGCCGATTTTCTCCGTATATTCAACAATTCTTGCTTTCACTTCTGCTGATAAATTAACCGGCGGGCAAACAGCCATGGAGTCACCGGAGTGAACTCCAGCTCTTTCAATATGCTCTAAAATCCCCGGAATACATACATTTTCGCTATCACAAATCGCATCAACCTCAACTTCAATACCAGTCACATATTTATCAACCAGCACCGGGCTGCCTTCCGTTTCCGCCATTACCCGTTCCATATACTCTTTTAATTCGGTATCTGAATGAATGATTTCCATATTGCGGCCTCCCAGGACATAAGACGGACGGCAAAGAACCGGATAGCCAACTTTTTCTGCCAGGGCCAATGCCTGATCGCTACTGCCGGTCACTTCTCCAATCGGCATAGGAATGGATAATTCTTGCAAGCGTTTTTCAAAACGGTCACGATCCTCAGCCAAATCAATGCTTTCCAGCGAAGTGCCCAGAATTTTCACTCCACGCTCAGCCAGTCCGGCGGCCAGATTAATGGCTGTTTGACCACCAAATTGAACAATTACTCCCTCCGGCTTCTCCAGATCGATCACATGCATCACATCTTCAATCGTTAACGGTTCAAAATAAAGCTTGTCTGAAATGGTAAAATCGGTTGATACCGTTTCCGGATTATTATTAATAATAATGGCTTCATAACCCATTTTTTTGATTGACCAGACACAGTGCACGGTGGCATAATCAAACTCCACCCCCTGGCCGATCCGGATTGGTCCGGAGCCTAGCACCACAATACTTTTGCGTCCACTTTTAACTGATTCATTTTCAGTTTCATAAGTGGAATAAAAATATGGGGTGTCCGATGCAAATTCAGCAGCACAGGTATCAACCATTTTATAGACTGGAAAAATCTTCAGCTGTTTACGCAGGGCTAAAATTTCATCTTCGCTGCACTTGGTTAGCTTGGCAATATAAGAATCGGCAAAACCCATTCTTTTGGCATGATACAAATGCTCCTGCAAATCTTCATTAACCAATAACTTTTCCATTTCCAAAATATAACCGATCTTACCCAGGAAAAATAAGTCGATCCCGGTTTTATCATGAATATATTTTTGAGTATAGCCACGCTTTAACAATTCATAAATCACAAAAATCCGTTCATCTTCGGCCCGTTCCAAAATTCGCACCAATTCCGAATCTTCTTGCTGCCGATACTTCGGCAGTTCAATATGATTGGCTTTAATTTCCAGGGAACGCACCGCTTTCAGCAAGGCTTCCTCAAAGCTGCGGCCCAGTGACATCACTTCACCGGTAGCCTTCATTTGCGTCCCCAGTTTACGGTTGGCGGAATTAAATTTATCAAAAGCAAATCTTGGAATTTTCAGAGCAATATAATCAATTGTCGGCTCGACACAGCAATAAGAAACCTTTGTCACCGGATTGATAATTTCATCTAAATGATAGCCAAGTGCAATCTTAGAAGCAATCTTGGCAATCGGATAGCCGGTTGCCTTAGAAGCCAAAGCGGAAGAACGTGAAACTCTGGGATTGACTTCAATCACATAGTACTGAAAACTATTGGGATTTAGTGCCAGCTGAACATTACAGCCACCCTCAATTTTTAATGCCCGAATGATCTTGAGGGCAGAGTTTTTCATCATTTGCATTTCTTTATCGGTTAAAGTTTGGCATGGAGCCACTACAATTGAGTCACCGGTATGGATTCCCACCGGGTCAAAATTTTCCATGGAACAGACAGCAATCGCTGTATCATTGGCATCTCGCATCACTTCAAACTCAATTTCTTTCCAGCCGGCAATTGACATTTCAATCAAACATTGACCAACTGGCGATAAACTCAGGCCATTTTCAACGACCACCCGCAATTCTTCTTCATTTTTACAAATTCCGCCACCGGTGCCACCCAGAGTAAAGGCAGGCCGGACAATAATCGGATATCCAATTTCACCGGCAAAGCCAACTGCTGCTTCAACATCTTCAGCAATCAAAGATGGCGGAACCGGTTCGCCGATCTCCTGCATCAAACTCCGAAATTCTTCTCTGTCTTCAGCTTTTTTTATGGCTTCCATATCAGTGCCCAGGATCTCTACCTGTAATTCCCTTAAAATTCCATCTTCATATAGTTCCAGTGCCATATTCAGTCCCGTCTGACCACCCAGTGACGGTAAAATTGCATCTGGCCGCTCTTTACGTAAAATCCGTTTGCAAAACTCCAGACTGATCGGTTCCATATATACCTTATCTGCCATTTCCCTATCCGTCATAATGGTCGCCGGATTGGAGTTGATTAAAATCACCGAAATGCCTTCTTCACGAAGGGCCTGACATGCCTGGGTACCGGCATAGTCAAATTCTGCCGCCTGGCCGATTACAATCGGGCCGGAGCCAATTACTAAAATCTTTTTGATATCATTTCTCTTCGGCATTTTCTTCCTCCTAATCTGCTAACATCTGTTGAAAAGCTGTAAATACAGTTGCTCCGTCGGCTGAAGATTCCGGCTGAAATTGAACCGCCAAAGCTTTGGCTTTGGTATGACGGATGCCCTGCACATTATGATCATTGACTGAAATATGGGTAATTTCTAAACCGGTTCCGGTTAAACTATCCGCACAGACACTGTAATGGTGATTTTGTGCAGTCATTAAGATCTTTCCGCTGGCTAATTCTTTGACCGGTGCACTGCCATGATGACCATATTTCATTGGCACTACTTTAGCACCGGCAGCCAAAGCTAATAGATATTGACCCATGGAAATGCCAAACAGCGGTACTTTGCCCATCATTTCTTTCACATTTTCTATGGCCCCGGTAAAGTGATTAGGGTCACCGGCTCCGCCCGCCAATACCACTGCATCCGGGTTTAATTCCAAAACATCAGCTGCCGAAGTATCATAAGGCACAACTGTCAAATGATAGCCCCTGTCACTAAAACTGCGAATAATACTGCTTTTTGTACCATAGTCAATCAGTACCACCCGTTTACCACTGGCCGGGATTTGATAAATATTTTTGGTTGAAGTCAAGGCTAATGGATTATTTTCATAACAATATTCATCAATTCGGGCCAAGCCTTCCTTTTTACAGACTTCGGCCTCTAAAATCGCAGCTTTCATACTGCCATGTTGTCTGATATGTCTGGTCAGCTGACGGGTATCAACCCCAAATAAGCCCGGTACTTTCATTTTTTTCAAATAGTCTTCCAAATTTTTATTCATTCGGAAATTACAAGGATCTTTGGCATGTTCACGGACAATAAATCCGCTTAAATAAGGCTGTAAGGCTTCATAGTCATCCCGATTGATGCCATAATTTCCAATCAACGGATAAGTCATTACCACTAGATACCCAAGTAAAGCCGGATCTGTTAAAAGCTCCTGATAGCCGGTCATTGATGTTACAAAAATCACTTGCCCAAAGGCATCTTCCATTGCACCAAAGGCTTGCCCATAAAACTCTGTGCCATCTGCCAATAATAGTTTTTTATTCAATGATTTGACCTCCCTTAACAACCATTTTCCCTTTATAGAATACCGTATCGATTTTGCCTTTGACCTGAAAACCGGCAAACGGTGTGTTTTTACTTTTGCCAACCAAATCTTGTTTACGGATCACATATTCCGCTCCTAAATCAATTAATACCAGATCCGCCCGGCTGCCAGCCTCCAGTTTATGGCCCTCCAGTCCAAAAAGTCCGGCTGGTGCTGTAGTCATAGCCTCAACCAACCGGTATAAGCCTAATTTTTCTTTTAAGACCAATTCTGTATACAGCAGGGGAAAAGCAGTTTCCAGTCCGATAATGCCAAATGGCGATCCATTTAAACCTTTGGCTTTTTCTTCCGCACTATGCGGCGCGTGGTCAGTGGCAATACAGGCAATTGTGCCATCAGCTAAAGCCTTAATTAAAGCCTCTCTATCTTCTTGGCCACGCAGAGGCGGATTCATTTTAAAATCACCATTTTCTTGCAGATCCTGATCACAAAGCAGTAAATGATGAGGTGTAACTTCACCACTGATATGATTGCACTTTCCCTTGTAATAACGGAGTAGATCAGTTCCGGAAGCAGTACTCATATGACAAATATGATATCTGGTACCGGTTTCTAAAGCAATTGCGCAGTCTCTGGCAATTTGTAAGTCTTCACATAGGCGCAAAATCCCTTTATGATGATGGGCTTTGGCATATTCACCGGCATGAATATAGCCACCTCGAAGCAAGCTGTTTTCCTCGCAGTGTGCAACCAAAATACTACCCTGTTCTTTAACCGCCAGCATTGCATCATACATCATAGCCGCACTTTGTACTCCCCGGCCATCATCCGAAAAGGCCACCGCTCCGGCTTTTTGCTGAGCAGCAAAATCAACTAATTCTTCTCCTTTTTCTCCTAAAGTGATGGCTGAATAAAAAAGGGTTTCAATCATTGAATCCTGCTTAATCCTTTTTTTTAAATCATTTAAGACTTCAGTAGTATCCAGCACCGGATTGGTATTGGGCATGGCTAATACAGTGGTGTAACCACCTTTGGCGGCCGCTCTGGACCCGCTGAAAATGGTTTCTTTATATTCAAATCCCGGTTCCCGGAAATGGACATGCAGGTCCACAAAACCCGGTGTTAAAAGTTTACCACCGGCATCAATAATATCCACCGGCTGGTTGGTTTGTATCCTGCTATTTTCTTCAATCGCTGTAATTTTATCCTGATCAATCAATACTTCAACCGGACAAAGTTCATTTGTGTCCTTCACTACTTTGGCATTAATTATCTTAATCATGATTTCTCCTTTGCTTTATATCCTTTATTCCGGACATCCGTCAGCATTGTCTGATCCGGCTATAATATCCAGACATCTGCTTATCCGCTTCATTCTTTTTTATTCTCCGCTTAAACAATATTCCAATACTGCCATCCGTACAAATACACCATTGCTCATTTGTTCAAATATCCGGCTTTTGCCGCCTTCACACAGATCGCCATCAATTTCCCAACCCCGGTTAAATGGTGCCGGATGCATGATGATCGCATCTTTTTTCATTTTAGCATTGCGTTCTTTGGATAAACCATATTTTTGTAAATAGCGCTCAGAAGTCGTATGATATTTTTCAGCATGTCTTTCATGCTGAACACGCAGCAGCATGACTACATCCATATCACCAATCACCTCATCAAAATCAACATAGGAATAATTCTGATTTTGAAAAACAGATGGTGCAGCTAAATATACCTCCATCCCTAATCGTTTCATAATCTCAATATTGGTGTTGGCCACCCGTGAATGTGAAATATCGCCGACGATCAGGCATTTCTTGCCTAAAAAAACTCCAAATTCCTCTTGAATTGTCATTAGGTCAAGCAAGCTCTGTGTCGGATGGTCACCTGAGCCGTCGCCACCATTAATCAAAGGAATTTGGAGTTTATTTTCAAATTGTTTATAGTATTCATTTTCTGTCGCCCGAATCACTACTGCATCAACCCCAATTGCTGCAAAGGTCTTAACCGTATCATAAAGGCTTTCTCCTTTTTGCAAACTGGAAACGACCGGATTTAAATTAATATCCTGCATATGCAGTTTTTTTTCAGCCATAATAAAAGAATTTTGGGTTCGGGTACTGGGTTCAAAAAACAGATTGGCAATGATCTTGCCAGAAAAATCAGCAACAGCACCGGCTTTAAATTCCGACGCCCGCTTTAAAATAGAAAGAATGTCATCTAAAGATAAGCTTTTCAGATTATACAGATTTCTCAACTTTGGCCTCCTTGTCAGAAGTCATTGGTATGTTTCAGATAGCTGAATCCGCTTTTCATTCATGTTTCGCCACATATCTCAAACTATCCTAACAAGAGATTATAAGGCATGAAATCCTATTTGTCAATGCCCAAAACCGAAAAATCGAACATTTTTACAGAAATCGGGTAAAAAGTTCTGAAGTCGTTATTCAATCAAAGTTCTTCCTAGTTAAAATTTTTAATAGAATATTATTGAAAATATTCTATTCTGTAGAAATCATTTACAAAAATACTTCCACTTTTAAATCTGCTTCGCGCGTTTTCTTTCTGAGGTCACATTTAAAATCATTACAAAAATTAAGACTAAACCCCAGATTAGATTTTTATAATAATCTGATATATTCTGAAACATTGCAAATCCTGAAGACAGTGTTTGTAACAAAATGATTGCCAAAACCATACCTGCAGCTTTACCTTTACCGCCACTAGGATTAACTCCGGCTAAAACGCAAATTAAAATGGCTGGCATTAAATATGATTTGCCAAAATCAGACCGGGCTGAGTTAAAATGACCACACATCAGTAATCCGGAGACAGAAGCCAAAATTCCACTAATCATATATGTTAAAATAATGGTTTTTCGGCTATCCATCCCCGAAAAACGAAAGTCTGTTTGATTAGAGCCAATCATATATATTTTAAAGCCCAAACTAGTTTTATTTAATAGAAAAGCAATCAGTAATGTGCAAATTCCAAACACAATAGTGGTACTGGGAATAATTCCAAATAACCGATAATTGGTAGTTTGATTTAAAATTGCCGGCAAGTCTTTAATGGATGAACCATTTGTAATACCAATGGCAATTCCCAGGATAATGTCGGAAGAACCCAAGGTTGCAACCATGGCCGGTATACCAATATAAGAAATTAAAAAGCCGGAAAAAACTCCGCAAACTGCTCCAATAAGTACACAAAAAATAATTGTAATTAATAAAACTGCGATTTGTATAGATAGACTGGCATCTGCAGGCATCATTGATCTCATGAAAATACAACTTAAAATTCCGGCTAAATCCGCTACTGCCACTACCGATAAATCAATTCCACCACTAATCATTGCTAACATCATGCCCAAAGACAATACACCCATCTCCGGCAAAAGATATGCAATTAGCCCCATTTGTCTGCCTGACGCAAATCTGCCGCCAGTGATAATGGATAAAATTAAAACTGATAGAAGAAACATAACAACTAATTTAAAATTATTGGAATTTTGGTTATAGTAGTCTTTCCAATTTATTTTTGATAGCTTCATTTTTTCCATTTTTTCCTCCTATCCTAAAATATTTGAATTTACTCTTTGTTTAGCTAGTATTTCCTTATAAGAGGAAAAGAATACCCCTGCAATAATTAATACCCCTGTCATTAACTTGCTCCAATTTGTGGGAATTCCCAGTAATATTAAATTATTTGAAATTAATTTCATTAATACAACTCCCAAAAAAGTACCTAACACACTCCCGCTGCCACCGGTTATTTTAGCACCTCCTAAAACAACTGCCGCAATAATGGTCATTTCATATCCATCAAAAAAATTAATTTGACACATTCCGGATAAAGTCACCTGTGTTAGCCCGGTGATCCCAGCAATCATTCCCATAAAAGCAAATACAAAAATCCGAATAAGCGGCACATGAAATCCAACCCGCTCAGCAGCAACCGGGTCACCACCCAAAGCATAAATTCCACGCCCTAGCATGGTATATTTCATAATCAATGCAACAATTAATACAATAAAAATTAATAAAAAAATGCTGACAGGCATAGAACTGCCTAAACCGCTTGATACATCACGAACAGAAAACAAATTCCATTCCGCCATATCAGCCATTGGTTTAGGTAATACAGAGATCACACTACTTTTTAATACTCCTTGAGTAAATCCAAGATATGCTGTGCAGGTACCCAAGGTAATAATTAGAGTCGGTAATTTCAGCCATGCTGCTAAAACACCATTTATTATGCCTAACACCATTCCAATCAATGCAGCCAGTAAATATCCCCAGAGAATGGAACCCTCAAAATTCCAGGTCTGGAATAATTTGGTCACAGAAAACATACATAACATAGCCGTATACGGAAAAGAAACATCAATATTACCAGAAGCAATTACCATAAATAAGGCCGAAGCCATCATTCCCGGAACAATTAAACTTCTGGCTAAATCAACCATATTGTTGGAAGTAAAAAACTGTCCGCTTTTGATTTGAATAATCAGGGAAAGAGCAATAATAATCAATAAAACATATATCTCACTTTTCTTAAAAAATTTTTTCATCAATTGATCACTCCTCCTCTTCAATAATCAGTTTCCTTAAAGTTTCCGGATTTAACTCTACATTATTGTATTGTCCTGTGATTCTCCCTTTTTTAATAATTAATATCCGATTACAATTTAGCAGCACCTCATGGATATCATCTGAAATGATTAGAATTGCAACATTGAGTTTTTCTGCTAATTTTCTTAAATAATTATGGATATCAAATTTTGCTCCAATATCTACACCAGCCGTTGGCGCATTTAAAATCAAAACTTTTGGATCTGTTTCCAACCATTTTGCCAATACGGTTTTTTGCTGATTCCCGCCAGAGAGAGTTAATATTCCATCTGTCAATTTATGTAGTTTAATGCCCAAGGAGGAAATCCATTTTTTTAAATTTGTTTGCCCTTTTTCAAAATCAATCGTTTTATTCTTTTTCTTTAAATGGTCAATATTGGAAATCAACATATTTTTCTCAATTGATTGGCTTAAAAATAAGCCCTCTGTTAAACGGTCCTCGGGTACATATGCTATTTTTAGACGAAGTGCATCCATTGGTGATTTAATTTTCGCTTCTTTCTCTTCGATCCAAATCTTTCCATTATCGGCCTGATATAAGCCAAATAAAGTTTTGGCCAACTCAGTTCTGCCTGATCCTAAAAGACCGGTAATTCCCAAAATTTCGCCGGGATAAACTTCAAAACTAATATTTTCAAATCCATTTTTTAAACAAAGATTTCGAATTTTCAGTAATGTCTGACTCTTGTCAATAAATGGAGGTTTAAAACAATCTTCTTCTATTTTTCGACCGGTCATATAGTAAATAAATTTTTCATTGGTAATTCCTTGTGCTGTTTCAGAAATAATAGTCTTACCATTTCTCAGCACCGTAAAAGAATCTGCAATTTCAAAAACCTCATCCAATTTATGACTGACAAAGAGTACAGAAATCCCTTCGGCCTGTAACTTATGTATCACTTGAAATAATTTATCAACTTCTTTCCTGGTAAGGGTTGATGTCGGCTCATCCATAATAATTAATTTAGAATTGTATAATAAAGAACGAGCAATAGCAATTAATTGCTTATCAGAAACAGATAAATTTCCCGCCAGCTCATAAAGTGGAATATCTATACCGATATGTTGCAATGATTGCCGAGCAATGTTAGCTATCAGTACCTAAAAGAAAAAAACATCACCTCCCTATCGGAACTGAAAGAAAGTATATCCGCATTACGAGATAAGAACTATAAGACTACAAGAGCCATCAAAAACACCGAGAAGAGCATTGATGATAGAATTAAACTTATTGACCAAGCAGAGAAATATTTGAAACATAAAGATACCTACAAAGCCTATACCAAGTTAAAGAAAAGTAAACAGGAAGATTTTTATAACGAGCATACCGCAGAGATTATTTTATTTGAAAGTGCGAAGAAATATTTGAAAGATCATTTAGGAGAAAGCAAGTCCTTAACTATATCCAAATGGAAATCAGAAGTAACAGCCTTGAAGAAAGAAAAAGATAGTTTGTATTCTCAAATCATAGACCTACGGAAAGAAGTCGAACAAGCTGAAAGTGTAAGAAGCTGTATAGAGAAATTACAACAAGAAAACAGAGAACTATCACAGGTAAAGAAGCAAGAATTAGACCTGTAAAAATTGGCTAAAAAATGGTATAATATTACGAACATCGGGTAAAACAAATTAGAATTTGTAGAGGTGAGAAAAATGTAATGGCAACACATTCAACTTAAATCGAAATAATATAAAATTACGAGGAGATTATAAAATGAACAA
>RQYD01000002.1 GCA_003858485.1 Clostridiales bacterium COT073_COT-073 | reverse complement strand
GTCAAAGAAATCTTTGATGCCTATCTGAAAGGACTGAGTACACCGGATATATCCAAACTTCTTTTGGAAAAAAGAGTGTATATCGCAACCGATTATCGGAAATTCGGGAAAGCCGTATCGGATGGGGATGAGCCGATTCGGATATGGCAACCGACTACGATTTTACAGGTACTTAAAAATCGAGCCTATACCGGAACTTTAATACAGGGAAGAAATCAAAAACACCTTTATGAGGGAAAGCCAAGAGAAAGGCTCGACGAAGAATATTGGACAGTAACCGAAAATGCCCACGAAGCCATTATTTCGATGGATACTTTTGAAAAGGTGCAGGAGAAGATTTCCGAAAAATCAGCACCGATAAAAAGAAGCAGAAAGGAAAATGCGGCTGCCGAAGATGATACCGTCTTTCGAGGTATGGTTTACTGCAACCTTTGTCAAAAAAGAATGAGCGTTCATCGACAATTAAGCGGGAAAAGAACGGTGTTTTACTTTAGCTGTAACCGATTTGGAGAATATAAAGCGGAAAAATGCGGAACATCAATTACAGAGTTGACACTCCAAAATACCGTAAAAGCTGCCTTTGATACCATTCTTTTAAACAATAAGAAAAGCTATAAGGCATACTTAGACGGTTATGCGGATAGGAAAAGAGAAGCGGAGCAGCAAAAGGAAAAAGAACTGACAGAAATCGGCAGAAGAATCTCAGGACTGAGCAGGCTTCAGAGTGAGTATTACGAAAAGTATGTCTTGGGAGATTGGAGAAAGGAAGATTTTGAGAGAGAAAAAGAACATCTTTATCAGAAGAAAAAAGAACTGGAGAGCCTGAAAGAAAAGCAAATTGCCATCTTTGAAGAAGAAAAACGAAGGCTTGAAGAAAAGCACAAGTACCTGAAAGTTCTCTTTAAAGGAAAGTCGAAGAAATGGGACAAAGAGTTTGTGAGGACTATCATCGACAAGATATTCATCGGAAAAGACCATACGGTAGAAATCCAATTCAACTTTGAAGAAACACCGGTCATTACCGAAAAACTCGGAAGAAAGGATGGTAGTCTAATGAAAAAGATAATGTTACTATGCATGGCCCTTATTCTCCTTTTAAGTTTATTTAGCTGCTCTAAAGATGAGATTCTTGATAATTATAATAGTGTTCTTCAAACAGCAGGAGATATTCAGCTGATAGGAAATGCATCTTTAGTTGGAAAACGTGAATATGGCATAGATCATTATACTGGTAGCTATAAAGCTGACTATAACAAGTTTTCTGGTGAAGAAATTCTCTTTGGAGGGACTTCTATAGAACGAGAAGCAGGTAAAAAAATTACTCTTTCTTGTGATTTAGAAATTAAGGAAGGTGTAGCACAACTCCTGTTAATTTCAGGGAGTGATAAACCCCAAATACTACATGAAGTATCAGGAACATATGAAGAAATCATTACCTTGCCTGATGGGAGCAATTATATTCAAATTTATGGACAAGACTTTACCGGTAATATTATTTTGAATATAGAATAGGAAGATTGTTTTAGAAAAAAGTATAGAAAAAACACCAAGATTACCATTCACAAGAGAAGCAATTAAAAATCAAAGAAAGGGAAGAGCTATCATGAAAAAGAGAATCAAAGAAAAGATACACAATAATTTTTCTTCACAATGATAAAAATCTTCTTTTAAACTGCATTTGCTATATAAGCGAAACATATGGTTTAAAAAAATGTAAACATAAAGTTTATTGTAGAGGACTTCTTATGCCCGGATGCAGAAGTCCTCCTTTTTTTGCCTGAAAATCAGTCA
Source organism: Clostridiales bacterium COT073_COT-073 (assembly GCA_003858485.1). Lineage (GTDB taxonomy): Bacteria > Bacillota > Clostridia > Lachnospirales > Vallitaleaceae > W11650. The sequence continues at coordinate 269,715 of RQYD01000002.1, read as the reverse complement.
GTCAAACCAAAGCTCCATTTTGGTCGTTTCTAGAAACAGTCTTTTTTAGGCATGTGCTGCGAAAGCAATCTTACGAAGTAAGTTGCGAAAGCAGGGTGTAACCGCAAGCCATCTTACGAAGTATGTGGCGAAAGCGGGGGAATCCATGTACCCGCTCCCTGGAGCGGGATAGAGCCAAAAAAGACTGTGGGAAAGTTGAGTTAATAAAATTATGGGGAGAGAAGTTTACACCAATTCTTTTAAATGTTTTAACTCCCAAAAAATAAAAATGGCGGTAATAATCGAAGCACAAAAGTCGGCAATCGGATAAGCAAACCAAACTCCATTGATTTGCCAGTAATTTGGCAAAATCAACAGCAGGGGAATCAGGATAATGACCTGACGAAGCATACTGAGCATCATTGCTTTTGAGGCCTTTCCCACAGCCTGAAAGTAGCTGGCACTAATGATTTGAAAGCCAATGATCGGGAGAAACATCATTAACTTACGCATACCACTACTACCAATAGCAATTAGCTCAGGATTGGGAGTAAAAGTTCGGATCAAAAGTTCCGGGAAAAGCTGAACCAATAAAAAGCCGGTACTGACAATAATGGTAGCAGCAATTGCTGCTAATTTCCAGGTTTCTTTGACCCGATCAAATTGTTTGGCACCATAATTAAAACCGATAATTGGCTGTGCACCCTGATTAATACCAAAAACCGGCATCACCACAAAAGCGGCAATGGAGTTGACAATGGTGACGGCACCAATAGCCAAATCACCGCCATAGAAGCGCAAACTGTTATTGGCAATGGCAGAGATCGAACTGGCAGCAATTTGCATGATAAATGGAGCCATGCCAATGGTGATAATACTTTTTATCAGTTCCCAATCGGGACGTAAATATTTCCGCTGAAATTTTAAAACACTGTCTTTTGAAAAAAAATGTGACATTACCCAAGTGTTGGAAATGAGTTGAGAAACGATAGTAGCCCAGGCAGCGCCTTGAATTCCAAGACCCAAAGGTCCAATAAAAATCGGATCAAGGATGATATTAGCACCGGCACCAATCAACATAGTATACATGGCTTTTTTAGGATTGCCTTCGGCACGCATAACAGTATTAAAGCTATAAGAAAAACCCTGAAAAATAATGCCAAATAAAATAATCTGCAAATAATCAGAGGCATAGTTGATGGTATCGGAGCTGGCACCAATGAAGTATAGGATTGGCACTTTAAAAATAGAAATAACTACCAATAGGCTTGACATAATGGTGATAATCATGGTTGCCATATTTCCCAGTAAATGATGGGCTTTCTCTGGATTATTTTCGCCCAGGGCAATGGAAATACGGCTGGAGCCGCCAATACCAATCAGCATACAAAATCCAAAAATAACCAACATGACTGGGAAAATCAAGCCAATGCCACTCATCGCCAGTGGGTCTTTGACCATATTACCGATAAACATCCGGTCAACAATATTATAAAGAGCATTGACGATCATGCCGACAATTGCCGGGATGGAATATTTCAACAGTAAACGATAAACGGGGGCATTTTTTAATTCAAGTTGTTTTTCATTCATTCTCTTTTTCCTTTCCGGCTGTCACTGAAATCGCATTGATCGCCATACGGTTTAATAATTGGTAGAGGGTGTTGGATTCTTCTTCGGTAAAGCCCTCAAGAGCCAAGTGCAGCCAATTGGAATAAAAACTTAGAAGCAGAGGCTGCACTTGCCAGGCTTTCTCCGTTAGATATACCAAATTTCCCCGGCGGTCATTTTTGTCTTGTTGTCGAAAAATGTAACCGCTTTTTTCCAGCTTCTTCAAAGCACGGGTTGTACCGGCCTTATCAATTTTCAGGGTTTTGGCAATATCATCTTGTTTTTGCCCATCATGATGATATAAATAAAATAAATACATATACTGGCCGGAATGAAGATTAATATCCTCCAGTTGACTATCCATATAAATGCGATTATGCCGGTAAATCATGGAAATTAATCGATTTAAGAAAAACGAATTGTTTTTCCATTGAAAAATAGCGTTCATAGTGTCCTCCTGCTGTTGCCTGACATTTATATCAAAATCAGTCTAAAAAGCTCAGTAGAGTTGTTTAAATGTCATTTCGAACAAATAGTTGATATGTCAACTATTATAGCAAAGAGTAAAAATAATGTCAAATTTTTAAGAAATGTCATCAAAGGTAGATGTTGACTGTTGGCTCGTTTTCATTTCATTTTATGCTTCGGATTTCAATTTATTTAAAAAATATAGAAAAATATAAAGAAAATAGTAAAATTATATCAATAATTTATTGACAAAAATCATTTTAGATGGTATCTTGAATTTGCAGTTAGTTTACTATCAATATACAAAAAAATGTATATTGAACCTTATGCAAAAGAAAGGCGGATAGATCGGATGAAAAAAATCTTAGCAGTACTTTTAGCGGCAGGAGTGATTTTAAATATGGTAATGTCCAAAGTAGATGCCCAAACTGTAACATGGGAAAAAGTAGAAGTAGCAGCTTTGGAGGCAATTCAAGATGAAATAACACCGGGATTACAGATTGTAGTCACTAAAGGAAAAGACATCGTATATAGCAAGTCATTTGGTACATTAGATGGGAAAGAAGTGGTCAACAATGACACGATTTACGATTTGGCATCGGTTACAAAAGTAATGGCGACGACCCAGGCAATTATGAAACTCAAAAGTGAAGGCAAGATTGACTTGGAGGAAACGGTTGCCAAATACATTCCGGATTTTGCGCAAAATGGAAAAGAAAAGGTAAAAGTAAAAGAACTTTTAAATCATACCTCAGGATTGACCCCGTGGAAACCAACCTATTTTCATGCGACCAACCCAAAAGAAGAACTGGATTTCATTTGCAAACTTCCGCTGGAGTATCCTACCGGGACAGCCAGAAAATACAGCGATTTTAGCTTTATGACCTTGGGTTATCTGGTGGAAGCAGTTACAGGTCGGACATTAAGTGAATATACCGAAACCGAAATCTATCAACCGCTGGGAATGATGCATACCATGTTTGTCCCGCTAAAAAAGGAAACAAAATGGGCGATTGCACCAACCTCTCTAGGAAACCCATTTGAATATAAGATGGTAGCGGATGATGATTTTGGCTATCAATGTGAAGAAAATGCGGACGATTTTAAGGACTGGAGAAATTATCGCCTGATCGGAGAAGTCAATGACGGAAATTCCTGGTATGCGCAGCAGGGCGTGGCAGGTCATGCCGGACTTTTTGGAAATGCAGAAGATCTCAGTAAACTAACACGCTTAATGTTAAATGGCGGTACATTTGATGGAGTGATACTATACAACAAGGAAACGATTGAAGAATTTACAATGGTTCAAAGTGACTTCGGACATGGCTATGGTTTTGAAGTGAATCGTGGTGGTGCAAGTTCCGGTTATATGGGATTGTATGCAGATAACAGATGCTTTGGACATACCGGCTTTACCGGGACTCAATTTGTGGTAGATAAAGGGCATGATATTTCTGTTGTTATTTTAACGAACAAACAATTTTTCGGTGTAAATGAAAAAGGCAATTATAAAAGTACCTGGCCAATGGCAAGACGTATTATGAAAGCAGTATACGAAAGTGGATTATTGGAATATACAGGAAGCATGACAGAAGCAAAAGTAAATTTTGCCGATAAAACACAGAATTTGCCAAGTTATATTTCAGAAAACAGAAACTATGTAGAAGTAAAAAGTTTCTTTGAATTTATCGGTATGGATGCCAAAGAATTTCTCTATGAAGAAGCAGATACACCCAAAACTGTGCCAAGTGGACTGATTGTAAAATATCAAGCAAAAGATTATCCAGTCAAATCCTTTGCCATAGATGGCAAAAACTATATCCATATTCGGGATTTGGCAAATATGCTGAAATTAGAGGTTAAGTGGAATGCAGAGATGGGAGTAGTTGAGCTGAGCAAAGCAGAAACCAAATAATATTGCACGAGCATAATTTGTTGCACCAGAGTGTTTGGAGTTACAAATCCGGTTGCAGTGTTTTGCTTAGGCGTAATGTAACTTTCAGGGAGCATATATTTATGATTCTATGTTTTTGCCTTTATAAAACGTAGAAATAATAGGAAAAATGGAGAACAGCATTGAATTATCATGAAATAGAATTAATGTCCAAAAACGGACAGATTGTTGTACAGTTAAGCAGGAATTTTTTGTCCTATCAGGAGGGCCAACGTTTACCGACGATAAGCCAATTTGTTGAAGAATATAAGGTAGCAAGAGGAACTGTCCAATCCGCACTACGATATTTAAGTGAATCTGGAGCTGTTACCTTACAAGCCAGGGGGCATCTGGGAACTTATGTAATTAATATTGATTATCAAAGACTTTGGACAATTTCAGGGCATGGGGCAATTTTAGGATTAATGCCACTGCCTTATACCAAACGCTATGAAGGAATGGCAACCGGACTTTATCAAAGTTTTTGCCAGGCCAAAATCCCTTTTAATCTGGCATATATGAGAGGCGCTCGTCATCGCCTGGAAATGCTGGAACAGGGAGTATATCATTTTGCAATTGTTTCAAAGCTGGCAGTTGAAGATATGATGACCCATGGAAAAAAATTTAAAATCATTCATCAGTTTTCCGAAGAAAGCTATGTAACTGAACATGGAATCATTCTTAGACAAGGGCTTAAAAGGTTGGAAAGTGGATTGAAGATTGCTTTAGATGAGAGCTCACCTGATCAAACTCTACTTACCAAAAAAGAATGTCAAGGAATAGAAGTTGTTTATGTTCCAATGAGCTATAATCAGATATTAAGCTGTCTGGAAACTGGTGAAGTGGATGCAGCAATATGGAATTTAGATGAACTGCAGGAAAAAAATATTTCCGTTCACTTAGTACCCTTACAAAATAAAGAGGCCAGAAAATTTGACCGGGCAGGAAACAGAGCGGTCATTGCCATTGATTTTGCTAATAGTTATATAGGCGATATTATGGCGAAGTTGGTTGATTTTTCGGAAATTGAAAAAATCCAGCAATTGGTTGTAGGTCATAAAAAAATACCAATGTATTAAAAATAAATTTCTGATAATGACAGAAAATATAGGAGGCAAAAGATGGAACAATTATTGCTGGAGCGTTTAAATATTTTAAAAGAAGCGGAAATGCTGGATGAAGTGACGGAAAAGACAGTTTATCATGTAATAAATAAGTTGGAAGCTGATGGTGTGGTAGCGACAGATGAAAACATCGGTATGTTTATCACCCATTTAATCGCAGCCATTCGTCGAATCAAAAGCAACGAAGCAATCGAAGAAGTAAATTTGGAACTAAAAGAAGAATTGATGAAAAATCCGTTTTATCCGATGTCAAAAACTTATTTCACAGAAATGAAAGATGTATTGGGCGTGGATTTGGATGAAGCGGAGAAAATATATATAGGTGGTTACTTATGCATTTTGCTTGCAAAAGGAAAGGAGGGATTGCGATGAAAATTGTAGTAGGTGGTGCGGTAGAAAAACAGGCAGTGGCTGATTTGATCAAGAAAATTGCTGGTGAGAAAGCGGAAGTTTTGATCATGTCAGATGTGCAAGCAGCAATGGCAATTAAGTCAAAAGCTGCGGATTATTATTTCGGAGCATGTCATACTGGTGGTGGCGGGGCTTTGAGTATGGCGATTGCACTTTTAACTAAAGCAAAATGTGCAACGATATCTATGCCTGGCAGACCACCAAAAGAGGAAGATGTTGCCCACGAAGTGGCAGAAGGAAAAGTGGCTTTCGGTTTCACCGCCGATCATATGAATGAAGCAGTACCAATGATTTTGAAACATATTTTAGCATAAAAATGACGATATTTCAGGAGGTATTCTATGGATTTTGTAAATATAGCTATGGTAGCTGTAGTTAGTGCATTGGCAGCGTTTTTAACCAATCAGGGAATCGCTGTTTTTAATGATGGTCTTAGGCCGATTATGCCGGAGTTTGTAGAAGGCAGAATGACCAGAAAAGAACTGGCAGCAACTGCTTTTGCAATGGGATTTGGCTTAGTTATAGGTTTTGGCATTCCGTTTTCTCTAACAGCTACGATTTTGTTGGTACACTGTATCTTTTTGGGAACGGATATTATCGGCACTGCTACTCCGAACGGAAAAATGGGAGGAATGATCGCAGCAGCGGTTGGTGCATTATATGGTGTTGGGATTAAACTTGGACTGGAAGCAATTGTAAAAGCATTTGAGATGCTTCCGGTCAACTTTATGGCAAGCCTTGGCGAAGTGGGTAAGCCGGTTGTGATTGCCTTTGCTGTTTTTCCGGCACTGGCAGTTGCATATCAGTATGGTGTAAAAAAAGGTTTGATTAATTTAGTTATATCATTGCTGGCACGTCAATTGATTGTTCGCTTTGGAGTATTTACTATTGGTGGGGCGAAAATCGTTTTAAATCCGGAAGGAACAGCTTTATTAGTAGGTATGATCATTCTTCTTTTATTTGCGCTGAATGAAAAAGCACCAAAAGAAGAAAGCGTTGATTTGGTTGCGCTTTTTTCAGATCGGGTAGCTCGAATCCGTAAAAATCTTCCTTTCTTGATGGTAATGGGTGCATTGGTGGCAGCAGCTACTTCCATGAAAATTATGGCTGGCGACCCAATTTCTTTAAATCTTATTAAAGAAGGCAATTTAAATGATGCGGCATTTGCGGCATTGGCACGTGGGATCGGTTTTGTACCTTTGGTTGCTTCTACTGCTATTGCTACCGGTGTATACGGACCGGTTGGTATGACATTTGTATTTGCGGCGGCTCTTTTTATCGGTAATCCAATTATTGCCGCAGTCGCCGGCGCAATCATTATAGGTTTGGAAGTGCTTTTGCTCGGGGCAATTGCCAAAGGACTTGATAAGTATCCCGGTATTCGCAAAGCCGGAGATAATATTCGGACTGCCATGAGCCAACTACTGGAAGTAGCTCTCTTAGTCGGAGGAATGAATGCGGCAAATGCCATTGCTCCCGGAATTGGTTTCTTCTTAGTAGCCGGTTTATATATTCTGAATGAAATTGCCGGAAAACCGGTTGTTCGTATGGCGGTTGGACCGATTGCGGCAATTATAACAGGAATTTTGGTCAATATTATGGCAGTTATCGGATTATTCCAAATCCCGGCATAAAGATTGGATTATTAAAGGCAGATATCAGTCAGCGATTAAGATTGGTTATACACAAAGCCTGCTGTTAGGGAATTAAAAAATGTCGATTTCTTAAAATCGATACAAAAGGCAGCATAGAAAAGAGAGGAAAAATGGAAAAGCAAGCCATGGAAATGCTTAGACAAATTGCAAATTCTCATAGCAGGGCACTGCGCCTATTAAATGATACAGTCGATTATGTGCGTGATGAAGTGATCGATGAGGCGGTGGATTGCCTTTCTGAAGGTAGAGAGGTGTTTTTAATGGGTGTTAAAAACACCTCTGCCATTTCACGAGAATATGTAGAAAGACTGCAAAGACATGGATTTTTACTTCACACTCTGGATAATATTGGCGAAAAAGGACGAGCAATATATACCGGAGTGAAAAATCCATTGACCGGAATGCCGATGACAGGATCTTCAGCGACAACTGCCAGTCATGTTTTGCAAAATATTAATCAAATTGGCATTGGTACTGATGGTGGAGGTTCTGTTTTAGCGCCGGCCATAGCATGTGGATTATATGCCATCATCGGAAAGGGCATTGGATTAGTTGGCACAGGAAATCGGATCTCTACAGATGGGATCAGGTTTGAGCCGGCAATCGGTGTTTTAAGTCAGCAATATGAACTATGTCGGCGAGCAATTCAAATTTTACTGGAAAACAAGGCGAATAATGGCAGCAATGATATAGACAAAAAGCTGGAAACAACGACCAAAGAAATTGCCGTTGTTTTATGGGATGATGAAGATGATATATGGTTTGAAACCGTAGCATCTGTGCTTGCGCATGCTTCGCTTCGTGTTTTTAAAAAGAAAAAAACCACCAAAAGAGAGGAATTATTAGGGATATATAATGAAATAATCGAAAAAGTACCGATTATGATATCGCATGAAGGGCCGATAGATGTAGATGGTTTGGGGGATTCGATCGTTGGCGGTTTTGGTAAAATCGGCAGTCAAATACAGGAAAAGGGACAGAAATATTTTGTAAAAATAGCCAATTTAGTAGATGCGACCGGGGTTGCAATTCCTGATGAAGAATTGGCAAGCGGTTATTTGATTTTAGGGAAAAAGGGTATTAGCTATGGGTGTCAGGCAATGGAAATCGGCTCTGCTTTCGCACAGAAAGTGGGAAGGCCGAAAGTATTTACGGATTATTTTTTCGGCCCGAGTCCGGGAAAAGGATTTATTTAAGTGATTTAAGGAATTAGAGCAGAAAATTAGGCGTACGATATTCCGGAAATAAGAGGAAGACGGAGGATGAAATAAATATGAGTATTATCGGAATTTTTGGTGAAATTAAAGCAAATGACCTGGGAAAAACCTATATTCATGAACATTTAAGTATTGATTTATCATCCCAAAAGAACGATGAAGACGCTAACTTTGACAATGAATCGGAAATTATAGAAGAACTGGTTTTGCTCCATGCCAAAGGAATTAAAACAATTGTAGAAGTTACCAATCGTGGAATGGGCAGAAATATTGAGACAATTGAAAGAATTGCGCAAAAATCAGGGATGCAGGTCATAGCCAGCACCGGATTTTACAAGGAGCCATTTTTACCGGAATATACCTATTCGCTATCAGAAAAAGAGTTGGCAAAATTATTGATGGAAGATTTGGTAAAGGGGATGGACGGTACGCCGGTCAAGGCTCATGTGATTGGAGAGATTGGCACCAGTCACAATATGGTAACACCAATGGAGGAAAAAATTTTTCTTAGTTCGGCGTTGGCTCATTTGGAAACAGGAAAGCCGATATCGACTCATACTACATTAGGAACAATGGGCCTCTGGCAGACCCGGTTTCTAAAGAGCAGAGGAGTAAATATGGAGCATGTGGTAATTGGGCATTCAGATCTGTCGGCGGACATGGATTACCATTTAAAAATAGCAGATTATGGATGTTTTATCGCCTTTGATACAATTGGAAAAATCAGCTATCAACCGGATGAAATCAGAATAAAATGTTTAAAAAATTTGATTGCTCATGGGCATATCAGACAAATTTTGATGTCGGAAGATTTGACCAGAAAAAGCCATTTAAAAGTAAAGGGTGGAATTGGCTATTCTTACTTAGTAGATAGCTTTTTGCCTGAATTATTGGAGGCCGGAGTAAGTGAACAACAAATTGAAACGATATTGATCGAAAATCCACGCAGGTTTTTGGATATATAGGAGGGACAAATGAAAGGGTATCCGATTGCCGTTATGAATTTGGAAATGGCGAAAGAAGCACAGTTCCGATTGGTTGATGAAATTCATAGAGAATTTACCGAAGACGAATTTTTTCAAATGGGAGATGTCGGGCTTGCCCGGCCTCATCAATTTCCAACTTATACAGAAAAAGTGGAAAAAGTTTTAGCGGCTTATTTTAATACGGAATCGGCACTTTTGGTACGTGGCGCAGGAACAGGAGCAATTCGGGCAGTCTTAAATGCCAGAGTAAGCTCCGGTGATAAGATATTGGTCCATGATGCCCCCATTTATCCGACCAGTCTTGATATAATGGAAAGCATGGGACTGGAGCCGGTGTATTATGATTACCATGATGCTCAGGATATCACGAAAGAGGAATTGGAGGGCATCTCCTTTGCTCTGGTACAGCATTCAAGGCAAAGACCTGAAGATCGGTATGATTTGAGTCAGGTAATTGATTTTTTAAAGAAGGTTAAGCCTGAACTGGAGATTCTAACAGACGATAACTATGTTGTATTTAAATCAGAAAAAATTGGCTGTCAATTGGGAGCAGAGGTTTCAGCGTTTTCCTTGTTTAAGTTACTTGGCCCTGAGGGAATTGGTTGCCTGGCTGGAAAAAGAGAGGTCCTCGACTCGGTTCGAAAAAAAATGTACTCCGGAGGCAGTAAGGTTCAAGGCCATGAGGCAATGGAAGCACTGCGGGCAATGGTTTATGCACCGGTTGCCTTTGCAATTCAGGCAGAAGTGGCCGATAAGATCGTGGAAGAGTTAAATTCCGGGGAGACCGGAGTAAAGCAGGCGTATATCGTCAATGCGCAGTCACGGGTCATATTAGTGGAATTGGAACGGCCGATTGCTAAAAAAGTACTGGAAGAGAGCCGAAAGCTTGGAGCAGCATCCTATCCGGTCGGTTCAGAATCAAAATATGAAGTTCCGGCTTTGTTTTATCGAATATCCGGCACGTTTCGGGCAGCATATCCGGAAATGGAAGAAACCACTATTCGGATCAATCCAATGCGTGCAGGCCAAGATACGGTATTGCGGATTTTGCGTGAGGCGATTGCCAAAGCATCCAGATAGGAGAGACTATGTTTTTAGAGCAATTACAAAAAAGAAATCCTGAATTTATCAAAGAAGCGGTCAAGTTATATAGTCAGGGGAAAATACATGCCAATTCTTATGTTATTGATTTGGATAGAGTGGAAAAAAATGCGTCTGCCATAGCCAAAGAAGCACAAAAATATGGCTTACATGTATTTGCCATGACAAAACAAATCGGGCGTAATCCGGAAATTGCGCTGCGTATCGCCAAAGCAGGGATTGAAAGCTTTGTAGCAGTTGATCCCTGGGAAGCACAGATTTTAGCGGAAGCTGGTTTAAAATTAGGGAATATTGGTCATTTGGTACAAATTCCGGAACATATGATGAAAGAAATCATCCAATATCGTCCGGAAGTAGTTACTGTATTTTCATACGAAAAAGCTGTGTCTGTAAACAAAGCGGCAGCCGAAATCGGAATCGTACAGCCGGTAATTTTAAAAGTCGTAGCTGAAGGCGATAAGATATACGAGGGGCAACAGGGTGGAATCGAGGAAGCAGATTGGAAAAATGTGACAGCCAAGATCATAGCCTTGAAAAATGTAAAAATTGTCGGCTTGACCTCATTTCCTTGTTTTCTGTTTCAAGAAGAAAGTAAAAAAATAGAGAAAATGCCCAATATGGATACAGTTATGAGAGCAAAAAAGTTATTGGAGAAGGAATTTGATTTGCAGTTATTTCATATCAACAGTCCCAGTGCCAGTACCAGCTCGTCAATGAAAGCAATTGCTGAAGCGGGAGGCACGTATTGTGAACCGGGGCATGCTTTGACCGGAACCACGCCGCTGCACTCGGTTTCGGAGGAAGTAGAAATACCGGCCATGCTTTACATCACAGAGGTTTCTCATTTGTTTCAAAGCAAAGCTTACACCTTTTTCGGCGGATACTACCGCCGAGGGCATTTGCAAAAAGTAGCGGTGTTTTCAAAAGAAGGAGAATTCAAAGGAATTTTTTCAGCAGAGGAAAACGATGCGCAAAGTATTGACTATTACGGTGCTTTTACGCCGGATTCCCAGATAATAAGTGGTGATATTTGTGTGTATGCGTTTCGGACTCAAATCTTTACTACCCGTAGCCAAGTTGTTCTGTTAGAGGGAATGGAAACGGGAAATGTACATATTGTCGGAATTTATGATAGTCAGGGAAGGAGCTTAACAAAAGTATGAAACGAGTATTAATTTTAGTTTTGGATAGTCTTGGCGTAGGCTACATGGAAGATGTCAGAGAATCCAGAACACAAGATATCGGCGCCAATACCTTTGCTCATATCTTAGATCAGGCAGAGGGATTGTATTTGCCGACCTTTGAAGAATTGGGAATTTACCAGATCTTAAAGCATCCTAAATTAGAGGAAAGACCGGCAAAGGCAGCGTATGGATGTCTGAACCTTCAGCATTTTGGTGCGGATAGTTATGCTGGCCATCAGGAAATCATGGGAACCATACCGGTAAAACCGTCTTTGATTCCGTTTTCTGAAGTTATCTACAAAGTAAAGGACTTTTTGATTCAAGAAGGATTTGCGGTTAGGATACCTGATGAGGAAAATCCGGTATTACTGGTAAATGAGGCAATCATTGTAGCTGATAATATTGAGACTGATTACGGACAAATTTATAATGTATCGGGTTGTCTTGATAAGGTATCCTTTGATAAAGTAGTACAAGTAGGAAAGGCTGTTCGGAAAATTACGGAAGTAAGTCGGGTGATTGCCCTTGGTGGCGAGGATGTGTTGCTGGAAAATATGCTGGCAGCAGTAGAAAGGAGAAAAGACGGACTTGTAGGAATGAATTGTCCCAAGTCGGGAATTTACCATCAGGGTTATTTATCTTTGCATATGGGATACGGTGTTGAACCGGATAAGCAGGTCAGTTCGATATTGGTTGCGGCAGGAAAAGAGGTCATATTGGTTGGCAAGATGCAAGATGTGATCTCTTGCGAGGGAGCAATAAAAATACCGGCAGTTCCGACAGAGAAGGTAATGGAGGATACAATAAAGGCATTTCTTGCAATGAAGGAAGGATTGGTTTCGTCAACAGTGCAGGAAACGGATTTGGCCGGTCATGCAGAAGATCCGACTCTTTATGGCAGAAAGCTGATGATTGTTGACCGGTATTTAAAAGACCTTTTGCCGCAAATGACGGCGGAAGATTTGTTGATTATTACAGGTGATCATGGCAATGATCCTACTATTGGACATAGTCAGCACACCAGAGAAAAAACCATTTTACTGGCATATTCTCCGGGATTGTCAGGAAATATTTCATTAGGTGAAAGACATACTTTGGCCGATATTGCCGCTACAGCGGCACAGGCCTTGGGAGTATCTGCCCCGCAAGATGGAGAAAGTTTTTTGTGGAAATAATGATGTTGAAGATAAGAATTTGCAAACATTGCTCAAACCTGGATCTGAAAAAAATAAAAAAATGAATCAAAGGTCATGACTGCCAGGTATCAATTAGCTGTTTTGGTCGTTGTCATAAGAAAGAGCCAGAGTTATCCGGAAAATATTATGGTCTGATTGACAAAAAACTAAAAGTTTGCACCAATCAAAAAGAATTTATGAAAAAATTAAAAAAATGCTTGCACAAAGCCAGGAAGGATTGATCTTTCCTGGCTTTGTTTGAAAGGATAGTGTGTTTTTTCAATAATAGTAAACTATCAAACCAATAAGTCAGTTTGACAGTATTATTATTCCTTGGCACTTAGACTGGCAAGTGGCCGTACATCGGGTTTTTCCAAAATAACCTGACAGTTATGCAGCCGGATATTTTCGGCAAAGTGAATACAAAAAGCATAAGCATCAGATAGGCCATGCCGGTCATATTCGGGATATTTTTGATCAATTGGTCTTGGCGGAGATGGAATTTCGGTGAAGCCACCAGCTAATTCCAGACAGCAATCCGTAAAAGAAATATTGCGAATGGCTTGCTCTTTGCTTTGGCCAATGATCATATTTTCCCGGATGTTTTTAGTAAAGCTGAAAGGATAGGCTTTAGCAAAACGAAGATATTTAAATTGGACATGATCAATTGAGCTTAATCGGACCGGTGGATGATTGTGTGGACATCTTTGGCGTTTGCCGATAGTGATATAAACAGGTGCCCCGACATCGATCATATCAATTTCTTCAAATAAAATATTTTCTATTTCTGCGCCATCAACGGATTCCAGTGAAATACCGCAGCGATTGATATTTTTAAGAACACAATTGCGAATTTGGATATTTTTAAAACTGTAGTAACTATCGGTTCCAAATTTAATGCCACTGGCCAGAGATTGGATCATTAGCTGACTAACATCAATATTTTCACAGCCGAAGATATCTGAGGATTTAAAGCACAGGCCATCATCACCGGCCATAATGTAGCAGCGGCGAATAGTCATATCATGGCAATCGACCGGATCAATGCCATCCCGATTCGGGGTATTCATACAATTTAAATCCAAATCCTGAATCAGGATATTTTGACTGGATAAAGGAACAACTGACCAAAAAGCGGAACTTTTCAGTCGGAGATCCTCCAGAGTAATCTGATTTGAGTAAGTAATGTAAATCAGACAGGGCCGGGCATCAGCCATGCGATCGACCGGATCATTCATTTTAAAACGATAAAGGCCCTGGCCATCTAAAGTTCCACCGCCAGTGATACGAACATTCGATAAATTTTGGCCATAAAGTAAACCACGGCCTAGCTGTCTGGAAGTACAGAGACTATTGCCAGGAGTATATAGCGGATAGTGGGTATGGTCCTGGCTGCCCAATAAAGTGGCACTGCGATCAATAAAAAAAGTAATATCGGGGTGTAACTGCAAAGAGCCGGTCAAAAAGATGCCATCATGCAAATAAACTGTTCCGCCAGTGTAGGCGGCATCATTAATCGCTGCCTGAATGGCAGCAGTATCCAATGATTGACCATCTCCGAGGGCAGAGTAAGGCGTTTTTTTAACATCAAAGATTTGATTTGGCGGCATTAATCCGCGGCTGATGCTTAGGGCATCATAAACACGCAATTCATCTATATAGAGCTGGTTATTTTCAGCATAATAAATAATTTGGCTAATATTTTGAACGGGATTACACAAAGCCAAGCTATCCGTCCGTTTAGCACCATCAATATAGAGCTGATAATTATTTTGCAATAAATCAACCATAATTTTTACATGATACCAATTACCGCAGGGATAGTACATCCAGTCCGCTGAACCGGAAAAAATACGTTCCCACATACAGCCATTAGAGGCATAAAGATTATTTTGATACATAGCAATTCGCAGTGCTGGCAGACCATCGGCATTTCGCAGTTCAGACAGCAGCACAAAGTCACTGGTCTCCGGCTTTACTCTGGTTTCAAGGGTAATGCATTCTGTAACTGGCTGGAAGGCGTAGCTGCAGCTGCCGCCAGTCAGACATAAATTTTTATTGGCGGAAAAAGGATTGGAAGTAATAATTGCACTAGCTTGAGGACTGATTGTCATATTTTGGGAAAGAGTAAGAAAATCCTCTTGCAGTACAAAAATTTCCGGATTATCACGCAAAGAAATCGAGTCAAGAGCAGCCATACCTATACTGGAAACAGAAATAGAGATAAAAGCCGGCGAAGTGCAAATACAATTGATATCAGTAGTTCTTCGATCATTTATCCAGATTTGGCAATATCCATCAGAATTTTGACTATCAGTATTTAACTGGCGAATGAAACGCAAAGCAAATAAATTTTCCAGAGAATCACCAAGCGGCTTGCCATTTTGCATGATTTGATTATTTTCTAAAGTTAGCTCAATTCCGCAAAAATTAATAAAAACTGTTCCGGTAAACAACTGTAAGGATAATTCTAAAATTTCCTGACCACTGGTGGAAATTTGTCTTTGCAGGTAGGCACCATTTTTTAATAATACATATTTTCGCTGTCGGCTGTAAGGATCATTCATAACCTTACAGTCACCACAGCAGGAAAAGCCGGCGGGTATTGTTTGAGAGAGCATGGCATTAAAAGTTTCATGAAAGTACCAGATATAATCTCTTTTGGGATAACAGGGTAATTTTCGGTTAGCAGAAATGGTGGTAAAAGATGAACCTGGTTGTGGGAGAGTCAGTGGACAAACAAATACAATGTAGTGGTGGAAGTTGCCAGAAAATCCAGGGATATGAACCTGTGCCCCAGCCGGATGATTGGTACCTAAAATACGATAAGTCACCTGATTGCTGGTTTGCATTTCATCTCCGGTATCAACAAAATCAGACAAGAAATCAAAGGGAGCGGCCTTTTCTAAAGCTACGTATACAATCGCTGCTTGTTCCAGATAAAAATTTACTTCTTGCTTGTCATCAAATCCATCTTGCAGGGAATCAAAAGTCATAATATATTCCCATCCTCTATATTTTATTGGCAAAGCCGTAATCATGATATCAGAATTGGAGTATGGTCTTTTCCCAATGTCTAATTCAGGGCGGACACTGTACCAACCGCTGGCATCCCATGGAGCAATAAAACGACTGATTATTGGTTTGGGCGGAATATTGTCAATACTGGTAGAAGCAGTGCAGCTTGAGTTCATCCAGACTCTCCTTTCATTTAGGCAGCAATGGTTTTAGAGTGATATCCACAGTTTGACCGGTTTTTCATTCGTTTGCTTTTTGAATTTTTTAGTGAACAGGCAGAAATTAATTAATAGCAGTCAATTAGCTTTTTAAACCGGAAGTTGCAATACCTTGTGTCATATAGCGCTGCATGGTGATAAAAATAAAGAAAATAGGCAGTAAGGACAGGGTTGACATGGCAAACATGGCTCCATAATCAGACTGTGAAATCGGGTCGCAAAATAATTTCAGAGCTAAACTGACTGTATATTTTTCGGTTTTACGCAAATATAAGAGGGCACCCATATAATTGTTCCAAGTATTTAAAAAAGAAAAGATAACAACAGTGGTAATTGCCGGTTTAATCAATGGTAGAATGATCCGGATTAAAATTCCATAATAAGTGCAGCCATCAATGCGGGCAGCGTCATCTAATTCGTGTGGGATTTTTTCAATAAAAGTTTTGATTTGATAGACAAAAAATCCGGAAACAGCAAAAAATCCGGGAACCGTTAAAGGCAAATAGGTATTAATCCAGCCTAAATTGTTATACCATAAATACTGAGGAATCATTAAAATTTCGCCTGGCAGCATCATGGTCAATAAAACAATGGCAAATAAAAAGTTACGCAGCTTATACTTTAGCCGGGCAAAGGAATAACCGACTAAAATGCAGGAAATGGTTGTGCCAAAAGTATTAATGATACAAACCAAAAGTGTATTTTTAAAAAATACAGCAAAGCCGGTATTGCTAATTCCCTGCCAGCCATGAGTATAGTTGGCCAGTGTCGGGTTTTCGGGCAGGAGAGTAGTGGCAGTTGCAAAAATGGTATTGGTGGGCTTAAAGGAACTTAATACCATCCACAGCAAAGGATATATCATAACTATGGCAAAGGTTAGGACAAATGCATGATAAAAGACTGTGAAAACCCCGTTTTTCTTTTTCCTGGTCATAATTAATACCCTCCTTCATAAACCCATAGTTTTTTAGTGATAAATAAAAAGGCGGTAAAGCTGATAATTAAAAGGACCATAATCCAGCCCATAGCTGAAGCATAGCCGGCATTGTTAAATTTAAATGCTTGCTCATACATATAAAGAACATAAAATTTTGTAGAGTCCATTGGTTTACCGGCAGTGATGATTTGCCCCTGAACGAAGACCAATAGCCCATTAATACTTTGCATAATTAAATTAAAAAAGATGGTTGAGCTGAGTAGTGGCAAAGTAATCCGAAAAAAGCTGGATATTTTTCCAGCCCCATCTACTTTGGCGGCTTCATAAAATTCCTGTGGGATTTGTTTTAAAGCTGATGAAAAAATCAGCATCGAAGAGCCGAACTGCCATACAGAAAGTAAAATAAGAACCCAAATTGCAGTTTGGGTATGAGCCAGCCAGGCAAAATTAAAACCGGTAACTTGATTAAAAAGTCCGTTAGTAGTAAAGACCTGTCGCCATAAAACAGATACAGCCACTGAGGCACCCATAATCGAAGGTACATAATAAACGGCCCGATAAAAAGGAGCGGCTTTGGTATTTCGCAGCAGGAGCAGGGCAACTAAAAGCGAGAAGGTCAATTTTAGAGGAACAGAGAAAAAAGCGTACTTGAAGGTGACCTTTAAAGAATTGATTAATTTGGGATCAGAAAGCAGTTTAATATAATTTTTTAAACCAACCCATTTCTCCGGAGATAAAATATTATAGTCACAAAAGGAAAAATAAAGTGATACGCTCATGGGGGCAATGATAAAAGCCAAAAAGCCGATGATGAAGGGAGCCGCCAGGATATAACCGGCAACATGTTCTTTACACAACCAAGAGCGAAAAGTAGTTTTTTTCTTTTTCATGGTAGCTCCTTTCAAAAATATAAATTAGTTATGACTCAATTTTCCCGCGTTTACTGGAATGGATAGAGCAAAAAAAGAGGGGAAAAGTTGAGTTATGGTGGCAAAAATGCGGACTGATTTACTCAGTCCGCATTTGATTTTATTCTGTAATCAGTAAACCTAGATTATCTTGTCACATCAAACGTTCTGGGTAAATGATATTATGCCAAATAAACCGTGATTTTGAAGCGCGCAAGCAAAATGGAAGCGACCGCGCAGCGGGCATTTACATTTTGCGGCGCTTCACCGTCGGACAGGGAGTGCGAAGCACGGCAAATGCGAAGCATTTGGTCTGACGGTGGTTAATTGCCCGACAACCGTGATTTTGAAGCGCGCAAGCAAAATGGAAGCGACCGCGCAGCGGGCATTTACATTTTGCGGCGCTTCACCGTCAGACAGGGAGTGCGAAGCACGGCAAATGCGAAGCATTTGGTCTGACGGTGGTTAATTGCCCGATAACCAGTATTTTGAAGCGCGCAAACATTTAAAGGCTATTTTGCCAGTAAAGCATTGCCTTCAGTAAATAAACGTTCAGCGGCTTCTTTTGGGGTAATTGAACCATAATACATCATTTCTTCCAATTCATCAATTAAAGCCCGAACTTCAGCAGCGCCAGGTCCACCAATTGGATTTTTCGGACTGCTGTGTGGTACTACTTCTTCTAAGACATATTTAAAGGCACGGGCACTGGTGTCATCCAGGAAAGGAATAATGTGTTCAGCCACCTTGGTATTGACCGGGATTCCCAATTCGCCTAAAATGACTTCATGAACTTCAGGACTGTTTACCCACCAGTTAAGTAAGGCCACAGCTTCGTCAGGATGTTCTGTGTTGGCCGGGATACACCAAGCCATCGCACCGGCGGTATAGCCGGAAGCCTCTAAGTTAGGAGTTGGCCAGGTTACCATATCTAAAATTACCCCTTCAGGGCAAGGGCTTTGCAGGGCTACTGTTTGATTGGAATTCCACATGGCATTCCAGGAAACACCGGTCACCACCGGTTGAGTGGAAGCATCACCGCCTTTGGTGACATAGGTTTCATAGTCGATTAACCAGCCTTCTTTGCGCCCACGCTCCATCAGGTTAAAATAGGTCATCAGATCTTCCGGGGAATCGGCGCCGATTTTGCCATCACCATATAAAAGCTTTCCATCGGCTCTAAGTAAATATTCAATAAAGCTCTCAGGATTGTTAATGGTGGTTTTGCGACCGGTTTTTTTATAAATTTCATCGCATTTGGAAATGAAGTCATCAATAGTCATGCCATTTTTGATTTCAATTCCATGTTCTTCCAGCAAGGTTTTATTATATTGAATACATGGTGTGTTAAGACCAGAGGCAATGGCATAAATACCACCATCAGCTGCCCGTCCGCTCTCTAAATTAGCATCGGGAATATTTGATACATCAATGGCACCGCTTTCAATATATGGCCTTAAATCCAATAATTGTCCGCTTTCTACAAAGCGACCCATCCACAAGGTAGTTGAAATCAGCCACATATCCGGCAAATCACCGGAGGCAGCCGCTGTTGACATGGCTGTTCCATGGTCAGAGAAATTATTGGTGGCAGTGCTGAATTTTATCTGTGGATTTTTAGCACTGTACATTTCAAGCGTTTTAGCTACCCGGGCATTACGGGTGTCGCCGCCCCACCAGGCTACGGAAAGCGTAATTTCTTCGGCGGTAGGATTAGCTGGAGTAGCTTCTTTTTCCGGAGTTGTCTTGTCGGGAGTGGCTTCTTTTTCCGGAGTTGTTGCTTTTTCAGAAGTTGTTGCCGGTTCTTTGTCCGGACTCGCTTTATCAGTTGTTTTGGAGTTGTTGCAAGCAACTAAGGTTACAATCATCACAGCACAGATTAACAAGGAAAGCAGTTGTTTTGTGTTTTTCATATCTTATCCTCCTCATAATGTTTTTAAATGCAGTAAATGGACCTTACCTAGTCAGATGCGCTTAATTAGTTAAAACCTTTGATAATATTATGATATAAAGCGCGAAAATAAATTTCAACCCAAAAAACCGACATAAAATCTTAAAAAACCATCCTTATTTTTGCTTGCTGAATTGTTTAGGCGAAATGCCTACCTGCACCCGAAAAGTCCGGCTAAAGTGGGAGAGACTCTTAAAGCCACATTGCTCACAAACTTGATCGACCCTGTGGTTATGTAACAACAGATGTTTAGCCTTGGCGATTCTGGCTTTGAGGACATATTGCATTGGGGACATTTGGATGGTTTGAGTAAAAGCCTGACACAGACGGTTTTTACCAATATAGTTAACCGCCGCCAACAAAGAAAGAGATAGGTCGGCGTCGATATTATTCTGAATGTAAATCAGGGTTTGATAGACAATTTGATAATTTCGTTTAGATTGGGAGAGCATTAGCAATGAGTCTTTAAGATATAGACGATTGAGTTTTAGTAGAGCCAGGGCAACTAAATATTTTTGTTCCAATTCTTGCCCAAATTGCTCAGACTGATTTTGATAAGATTGAATGATTTGTTCAAACAGATTGATAAACTCAGTTGTGGTTTCCGGACTGAGCTGAATATGATTGGGCGATAGTGTTTTTTTGACAAAAAAACATTGCATCAATTGGTTTGACTCACTGGATAAAGTTTCCAGAAATTCCGGTTTAAAATATAAAACATAGCGATCAAAAATATCCCCTTGGGGAACAATACCGTGCAAATCGGTATGACTAAAGAGCAAAACTGAACCAGTGCCTGCTTCAAATTTTTCCTTACCAACTGTTACTTGGGCAGTACCATTGCGAATTAATATTACTTCAAGCGCATCATGCATATGATAAGTATTGATATGAGCGGCATGGCTTGAAATTTTATGTGATATAAAACAGTCATGCTGTAGGTTTTCTTTGTATTCACAAGGATAGTCATTCATTTGGGTATCCTCCACTTTGGCTTAAAACTTATAATTACGTTTTTAGTATATTATATTTTCATTAGTTGATCAAGAAAATTAACAGAATAAATGTGAGATATATCAAAAAATAAAGATGATTAGGCAAAAAAAGAAAATATTATTTGATATTATAGGGGTAATGGGTTGGTTTATCAGGCAATAATAAGACAAGTTGGGTCAAGACCGGAAAATGAAGTAGAAAGGAAGTGCAAATGGAAATTCATCAAAGGAGTGAAATCAATTTAACAACGGACTATTTTCAATTTTATGTCAATTTATATCAATATATTTTGAAAAGGTTGTGGCTGGAATCGGAAGTGACCGAACAAAATCTATTACAGTTATGCCAACTTAGTTTGCACAGGCAAAGTCAGGGGATTTCCTTGACAGAGGAACAATTGTTAAACTCAGTTTCCAAAACTGATTGTCGTGGGACCAATTCGATTGTTAAAAAGAAAGTTTTATTAATTATGCATTTGGAAAAGAAATTGAATGTCCGGTTAGATGATGTAGCCAGTACAGAGATTGACACAGTAGAGGAGTTAGCAGCAGCACTTTACCGGCTCTGCGGTAAGAAATGATGAAAAATAAGTGGAGAAATGATTTTCCTTTTTTTGCCGGCAATCCTGGCTTGGTTTATTTTGACAATTCAGCCACCACGCAAAAGCCACAAATAGTGATTGATACTTTGTGCCGTTTTTATACTGATGAAAATGCGCCAATTAGTCGTTCTGCCTATACTTTGTCCAGAAAAGCGGAACAAAAAAGCGAGACGGCTCGGCAAATTGTAGCGACATTTCTGGGGGCCAAAAAGGGAGAAATAGTTTTTACTAAATCAGCCACAGAAGCAGCTAATATTGTGGCGGCTACCTATGCTGCTCGGCGATTGACTTCGAGACATAATATCGTAGTTACAGCTTTGGAACATAATTCTAATTTTTTGCCATGGCGCCAAATATGTGCCGGAGCTAGGGCAGAATTACGAGTAGTAAAAATAACCCAAGAGGGCTGTCTTGACCTGGAAGACTTGGAACAAAAAATTGATGACCAAACAATCATAGCGGCAGTGACCTGTGCCTCTAATTTTCTTGGCAGCAAGACGGAGTATGAAAGGGTAGCCGAAATTTGTAAACAACATAGGGTTTCCTTAGTTCTGGATGCAGCACAACTGGTAGCACATCAAAGAATTGATGTCAGGCACATAAATTGTGATTTCTTATTTTTATCAGGTCATAAAATGTATGCACCGGCCGGCATAGGGGTCCTTTATGTTAAGGAAGAACATCTGGTAGAAATGAACCCACTATTAGTAGGCGGAGGAATTGTCAGTGGACAGGATTTTTGTTTTGTAGAAAATTCTGCTAAATTTGAAGCAGGTACCCAGGATGTAGCAGCCAGACTGGGTCTGGCCAGTGCCATTCAGTATTTGCAACAAATCAATGAAAATGAAGTGGCTGAGCATGAACATAATCTATGTAGCTATGTTCATTCCGGTTTTCAGCATGTGGAAAAGTATGGAGTAAAAATGTTAGGCAATCAGGTAGTTGAACTTCCCATTTTTTCTTTTATTTGTGAGAAAGCTCATTTTTTTGACATTGCTGCTTTATTAAATCACTTTCAGATAGCGGTTAGAAGCGGTAGTCTTTGCGCCCAAAATGCTTTTTCCCAAATGGGCATTGAAGGATGTGTTCGAATTTCTTTAGGTCTTTATAATACCTTTGATGAAGTTGATATTTTTTTTAATGCTTTGGAGCTAAGTTTAAGGAAATTGACTGCTTTTAGCTAAAGCAGATAAATAAGAATTTATCGGGAAGTTGCGACCAGCAGACTCTGACACTTCGTGTTGTTGTCTGCTGGTGAAGTACTGGAAAATGTAAATTTCCACTTCGCAATCGTTTCCATTTTCCTTGCGTGCTTCAAATTAGAATTTAAAAAGGAATGAAAAATGCTAAAAACACAGCAGAAACTAATTAAAAAATTAAGTCAGATGGAGGATGAACTGGACATTTTTGATTATTTTATTGATAAAGCATTGGCCGGTGGCAAGCCAGATATCCGAAAATCGGAATACCAGATAAGGGGCTGTGCCTCCGGGTTATGGGTGAAAGTAGAACGAAAGGAGGACAAACTAGTACTCACAGCTGATTCGGATTCCTTGCTGATAAAAGGAATTGCGCTTTCCATTTGCGAAATTTATAATGGCATGACAGTAAAGGAGGCCAAAGCAACAAAGATAACTTTTTTAGATGGATTTGATTTGGCAGGAGAATTGAATGAAAGCAGACGCAATGGTTTGAGTCAAATTAGCGGCATAATTATGAAATTATAAACGGAGGGATGAAAGATGAAGTATCCAATGGAGGTGACTATTAATATTCGGCCGGTATTTAGTAATATGGTACATACAGATGCCTGGGAGGGACCTTGCCGGGTTGGAACGGCAGAAGAACTTGAGCCATCTTATGAAATTCGTTCCGGGCGGGAACAGTTTAAACTGTGGGCGGCCATGATTGAGGAAAATTTAAAAGATGCCTGTCATGTGTTGCCAGCGATTTATATTGAGTATGATGAGAGTTTTGTGGTTCGTGACTCGGAACTGGATAAATTGCGGGAGCAGATCACCGAAACCGATGTTTTTTTAATCAGTTACCGGATTCCTGGAATTGAAGCACTTGGTGTACCTGTAACAATGATCAACCGTGGTCCGACACCCATTGATTTAGTAGCTTTTTACCGGACAAATGGTTTGGCAGCATATTTTGCTCATGATTTTGATGAATATAAGCAATTGCTTCATTTGCTGTGGGTTAAGAAAGCAATTGCTCATACCAAGATTTTGATTCTTTCTTCAGCTAATGAATTTCCGGTCAGTGTTAATACCAGTAATCCGGATGCATATGGTTTATTTATTAAATATGGGATTCGCAATACCAGACTGCCATTTCGGGAAGTATTTGCTGAAATGGCCAAAATGAACTGTCAGGCTGAAGCTGATAAAATGGCAGCAGAGCTGATTGCAGGTGCGGTGGCCAATTATGATAAGGCGGAATGGATTGCTCAGGACATAAAATATTATTTAGCGGTCCGTCAGCTGATGGAGCGGTTTGATTGTAATGCATTTACTACTCCATGCAAAGAGTTGTGCGCTTCACAGTTGCCAGCTCAAAATAAATGTACTCCCTGTTTGACTCATTCTTTACTTAAAGATCAGGGGTTGCCATCAGCCTGCGAAGAAGATATGAATGTGTGGATGGCAATTATGGTATTGATGTATACTGGAAAACGCTCTGTACATATGGGGAATCCCATGTTAATATTAAAGGATCAAAATCTGATAAATGATATTGGCATGAGCCGGATAGTGTATGGACCGGAATCGTTTAGTGAGGAGATGCTGGAGATTCGGCATTCCGTACCAGGGATAAAAATGCAGGGCTTTTCTCAGCCAGCCATGCCTTATGAACTTGGGAGCTTTACTCATGAAGGCTGGGGCACCAAAATTCAGGTCAATATGGGAGAAAATACAGATACCAGAAGAGTGACGATCGGTCGCTTTGACCGTTCGGGTACTAAGATGATAGTGGCTGGTGGGGAAGTTGTGGGATGCGCTTTTAAAGATGATGAATGCAGTCCGGCAGTATATTTAAAGATTGATGGTGGTGCCCGTGAATTTCGACATGCTTTGGCTGATGGCGGTTTTGGGCATCATTTGGCGATGGTTTATGGTGATTTTAGTAAACAGATTCAGGCATTAGGCAAAATTATGGGATTTACAGTGGTGGTACATAAGTAAAAAGGATCAGACCAAGCAGAAAAGAATATGGCAAAACGGGTGAATTCTGCCAGGAAAGAGAGTTGGCCATGAATAAATTTTCCGAATTGAAGCGAAAACTTCATTTTACTTTTTTGAACCTGCCCTTACGGATGAAGCTAATTAGTATTGTTTTGTTTTGCCTGGCTTTATTGGCAGCAACATCGATTATCGGAATCCAAAAGCTTAGGCAACGGTATGATCAGCTTTTATATCAGGCCTATCGGTCGGTATTAACTGTTTCGGCCGGTACCTTATGCAGCTCCTTGGATAAGACGACGGACTATATAAAAAAGGCGGCCACAGATTTGACCATTCAAAAAGGCCTGGCTTCGATTAAGGAAGGAAAATATTTGTCAGCCACAACCGTTCGTAATATTGAAAGAGAAATGCAGAAGTACATTAATGATGAACTGAACCCAGGCTTGTACGGAATGACGATTTACACGACTAAGGGAACTTTTTACAATAGCTCTTTTAAATATGATAATGGATATGATGCCAGCCTGGGCACTAAGTTTTCTGAGGATGAATTAAAAACTATGGTGTCGGCGGCGCCGGAAGAAAAAACTTTATGGGTTACTGAATACAGTAATTCTTATGGCCTGATGGTGGTACAAAACATTCGCCGGATTTCGCCAATGAGATTAGATTCGCTGGGGATGATGGTCGGCTGTCTGAATTTACAGCCAATGATACATACCTGTACCACCCAGCTGCAGCAGGAGACCTGTTATTTTGCCCTGCTCAATGAAGCTGAAGATGTATTTTATACTTACAGCAATATGAAACAGCCCATTGATTTTTTACAGAAAATAAATGCTGATGAGAAATATGCAGTGGTCAAGGAAAATGGAAATTGTTATTTTGTAATCCGCAGTCCGATTACCAAAAATGGATGGAATTACATTTATGCCATTCCCTATGATGCCATTGAGATAACAATTAGAAACAGTGCAATCAGCATTGTTTTGATGCTATGTTTGTGCATTGCCATTGCAGTTGGTGCCGCTATGTTAATGATCCGTCAAATTTTGCGTGATATTGATAAATTGATGGGCATGATCAATAATGTCAGTGATGTTGATTTTGAAAGTGTTGGCTTAACTAGTGAAGAAACCAGAAGGAATGATGAAGTAGCCATTTTAATGCAACAATTTACCAGAATGTCAAATAAAATTGATCACTTGATACAGGATAATTATGAAAGCCGTTTGCTTGCCCAGGAGGCTAAATTGCAGGCACTGGAAATGCAGATTAATCCTCATTTTTTATATAATACTTTAGAGAGCATTCGTTGCTGCGCGAAATTAGGAGAAAATAAGGATGTCTGCCATATTGTGGAGTCGCTGGGCAGTATGATGCATTTGATTATGAGTAACCATAATAATGAATTGCATTTGCAGCAGGAACTGGATTTGATTGATGATTATATCTTAATTCAAAAAATACGTTTTGACCAGAGATTGTTTTTTTCTAAAGAAATTGAGAGCGGCTGCGGCAGTACGGTGTTACCCAAACTGACAATTCTTCCACTGGTTGAAAATGCAGTTATTCATGGCATGGAGAACTGTTCAGATACCTGTTATATTGAATTGAAAATTTGGCAGGAAAACGAGCAGGTACGAATTCAAATTCGAAATACAGGAACAAGATTTATTGAAAATTTTTTTCAAAAACTGCAAAACAGTCAAATTAAACCAACCAGACATGGCATCGGGCTGCTGAATGTGGACAGCCGGCTGAAAATTTTTTTTAAAAAAGATTATTCCATTAAATTTTACAATCAGGATAATCAGGCGGTGGTTGATCTGATCATTCCTTACTGGACGACCAGAATCAGTGAAAAGGAGGGGCGATAATGATTAAGCTGGTAATTGCGGATGATGAAAAATTGATTCGGGAAGTGTTGCACCAATTTATTGACTGGAAAGAGCTGGGAATTAATGTGGTAGCAGTATGCCGGGATGGAATGGAAACTTTTCAGGCAATTAAGGAGTATAAACCGGATATTGTGTTGACTGACATTAAAATGCCACAGATGAGCGGTCTGGAATTGGCAGAGTTTTTTGCCAAGCGGGAAGATTATACCATTGAATTTTTATTTTTGACAGCTTATGAAGAATTTGATTTTGCTTTGGCAGCAATTGAAAATAATGTGCATCATTATTTAATTAAGCCATTAAAGGAAGAGTTGTTGATAAAAGCGTTAACAGAAGCAACGCAAGCTGTACAGCAAAGAAAAATGGCCAAGGAAATGATGTTTCATACAGAGGTCCAAAAGTGTTCGCACAGTCAATGTGTTCAAAAAGTGATGGACTATGTTGAGCAGAATTATCGTGATCCTGAATTATCTTTAAAACAAATTGCCGATACCATGCTGTTTATGAATGTAGATTATTTGGGTAGACGATTTCAGGAAGAGTGCGGACAGCGATTTAATCATTATTTAACGGAGCAGCGGATGACAAAAGCTAAATATTTATTGCGCCATACCAATGATAGTGTTAATGAAATTGCGGTAAAGGTTGGCTATGGAAATAATCCGAAATATTTCGGAATTACTTTTAGAAAAGCCACTGGCCGTACACCGCTCAATTACCGGCATGAAAAACGGATGAGCTGATAGGAGGAGAATCGCATTTATGAGCAGTCAAGATTTCCAAATAATCAGCTGCACCTGTAATTATCAAAAAAATCCGATGGGAATTGAGGAAATTCCGGTTTTTTCATGGAAAATGACCTCATCTGTGGCAGGTGATTATCAAACAGCCAGACGGATTATTGTAACAGAAGGACCAGCTGAGAATGCAGATGACAGCAGCCCTAAAGTATTATGGGATACAGGCATTGTAAAAAGTCAGAAAAATCTATCAATTGAATATGAAGGTATTAATTTAAAGCCAAGAAAAAGATATTACTGGCAAGTTATTGCCTGGAATAGTCAAAATCAAATGGCCATGGGTGAGATCTGCTGGTTTGAAACAGGAAAAATGGGAGAGACCTGGCAAGGAAAATGGATTGGTGCGCCATGGCCGAAGCTGGATAAAGATGATGAAGCAGCAATTTACTTTCGGAAAAAATTTATGGTGGCGAAGGAGATTAAATCAGCACGCCTTTATATTTGCGGATTGGGACTTTATGAGGTATGGCTGGAAAATAAACGGATATCGGATATTTTATTAGAGCCTGGTTATACCAAATATGATGCCAGGGCATTATATCGCGTATATGATGTGACAGAGCATTTGCTTGAATTAAGTTCAGCCACGCTTGGGGTGATAGTAGGGAATGGATGGTATAATTGTTTTTCCAAAGATGTATGGAATACAGCCCAAGCAACATGGCGTTCGGTCCCTAAATTAATTTGTGAGTTGCATCTTGAATATGCTGATGGTCAGCGGGAATGTATTTATTCTGGTACTGATTGGCATGTTTCCAAGGGCCCCATTACTTTTAACTGCATCCGCAGCGGTGAACATTATGATGCCAGGCTGGAACAGGAGGACTGGTGCAAAAGTTCTTTTGAGGAAAATAAATGGCAGTCAGCTATTTTCTTACGCGCTCCGGGTGGAATCATCAAAGCCGCACAGGGGCAGCCAATTCGAGCAATTAAAAGATTGCAGCCGGTGAGAACTTATATAACTTCTTCCGGCCGACTGCTGGTTGATTTTGGACAGAATATTGCTGGAAAAGGTGAAATAACTGTTGATGGACCAAGGGGCAGGGAATTTATCCTGCGTTATGCTGAGAAATTGACGGCTGATGGTCAGCAGATCGATCAGAGCTATTTAAGATGTTTCCTGAAAGAGGGGGAATTTCAAACTGATCATTATATTAAAAAAAGTGCGGAAACGGAAACGTGGTCCAGTCGCTTTGTTTATCACGGTTTTCGATATGTGGAAATTGAGGCGGTAAATGCTTTGCCGGAGGAGATAAAAATTACGGCGGTGGTTATGCATACTGATTTTGCTCAAACCGGTTTGTTTGAGTGTTCCGAGGAAGGCTTAAATATGATCCAGCATTTGTGTTTATGGGCCAGTTATTCCAATGCTATGGGACTGCCGACTTCTGACCCGCACCGGGAGAAAAATGCCTGGACAGGTGATGGTTATTTTGCAGCCCAGCAATTCTTGCTGAATTTTGATGGAATTCATTTTTTTATGCAGTGGCTGGACGGCATATGTGATTGTCAAAGACCGGATGGTTCAATTCCCTGTGTATCTCCTTCCAGTGGCTGGGGCTATAACTGGGGAAATGGACCGGATTGGTCAATGGCCTTAACGGCATTGCCGTGGTTGCTGTATTTGCATACAGCTAATAAAAAAATTTTGGAAAAATACTATCCCTATGTCAGGAAACATTTTGAATTTATGCGCTCAATGGCGGTAAATAATATTGTTCATTATGGCATTGGAGATTGGTGTGCACCTTTTGAGGGTTTGGCAATTTCTGTTAATATGGAATCTTTTAAAGCTCCGACTGCGCTGACAGACACAGCTTGTTATTTAGAGGCGGCAGATCTTTTAAATAAAATGAGCATTGTTTTGAAATATGAGAATCCATATGCAGAGGATAAAGGAATTATCCGCCAGGCAATCAGAGCCCAATTTGTCAAGAAAGATCTGCAAGTTGAGGGAAACTGTCAGACCTCGGACGGCTGCATTATCTGGAATCACATACTTAGCCAGGAGGAAGAAAAACGGGTAATTAAGCGGCTCGTGCAGCGAATTGTGGACAATAACTATCATTTGGATTTTGGAGTATTAGGTCAAAAATATGTGATGGAAAGCTTGGGCGATTACGGATATGTTGAGGTTTTATTTGAAATGCTTTGTCAAAGAACATATCCGGGTTACTTATATATGGCTGAAAATGGCTGCACCACATTAACAGAATGTTGGAATTTAAATGGTTCCCGTAATCATATGATGTTTTCTCATGTTTCGGCTATTTTGTATCGCTATATTGCTGGCATATGCTTATGTCATGAGGCTGTTGATATGAGCCGGTTTGAATTGAGACCATCACTGTTGACTGGAACAATGGAGTGCAGCTATGCTACACCTAATGGAATAGTTGCTGTAAAATGGAAAACGGAAAATGAAAAAGTATTGCTCACTGTTCAGATTCCGTTTGGAACAACGGCTGTTTTGTCAGCACCTTCAATTACAGAAGAGTCAGGAAAAAGATGGAATTTAGGTAGCGGAATTAGCTGCTTTGAGTGGAAGTTATGTAAAAAAGATGGTTCCTAAAGAATCATAGAAAGCTCAGATACTAAGAGACAATATTGCCAATTAATTTTGGGGTTTAGATATTGTCTCGTTTTTTTGATGTTTTTAGTCGGTTTTTTGACTTTCATGTAATTTTGAAATTGATTACAATGAGGAAAATAAGATACTCAACTTTCCCACGTTTCTAGAAACAGTCTTTTTTAGGCATGTGCCGCGAAAGCCATCTTACGAAGTATGTGGCGAAAGCGGGGGAACCCATGTGCCCGCTTCTTGGAGCGGGATAGAGCCCAAGAAGACTGTGGGAAAGTTGAGTAAGATATTAAAAAAAGTGGACAGACGGAGGTTTAATATTAGGTGAAACAATCTCAGTCTGGCCCGGAGAAATTAAAATTACAACCAGATACAGAAGAAAGGAGAAGCATATGAAGGGTATTAAAATCAAAGTAGTGGTTCAGGCCAAAAAAGAAAATGTAGCTGGCTGGCCGCATATTAATTTTAATTATGAAAAGGAAACAGCCAAGATTATGGATTGTGTCAGGGCAGAAAATCCAGAAGTGATATTTGATGTGGTAAAGTATACTTCTGTGTCAGAAGCGGAAAGAGATTATGAAGCGGATCGTGCAGTTTATGACGGAGTTTTGGTTTTATTAATGACCAATTGGCTTAAAATTGATCTCTTTTATGCCAGAAAGGCTAAAGATGGGATTCCATGTGCAATTGCTGATGTTCCATTTTGCGGAAGTGGCTCGACCCTTGCAGTTACCAGTCCGACGCTCAGAACCGAAAAACTGCCGGTACCTTTAGTGGCATCCAGAGATTACCGGGATATTGCCTGGCTGGTCAGGGCTTTGGTAGTATCTGCACAAATAAAAAAGGCGGTGATTTTGGTTATCAAAAATAATCCTGATACAGAAACCATGGCGGCAGTAGCTCAAAATTGGGGTTGTCACTTTATTGTTAAATCGGCAGAAGAATTAATGAAACTTTTTCATCAGGTTTCGGAGAAAGAAGCCCAAGTTTTTGCAGAAAAATGGAGTGGAGCAGCATTATCAATTGTCGAGCCATCAGCTGGGGACATTATTGAAAGTGCCAGAATGCATATAGCAATTACTAAATTAATGGAAGAATGCGAAGCAGATGCAGTAACAATTGACTGTTTGGAATTATCCTATTTTGAGGGTTATGAGAATAATCGGCATATGTATCCATGCTTATCCTATTTTCAAATGGCTGATCAAGGGAAACTGGGGGTTTGTGAAGCCGATATTGATTCTACACTGTCCTCAATGCTTATCCTTTATTTGACCGGCCGACCAGGATTTGTGTCAGACCCGGTTATCGATACGTCTTCGGATGAAATTATTTATGCTCATTGTGTTGCTTGTCGGAAAGTCTATGGCTGCCATGATTCCAGAACGGCATCTTTTCATATCCGCAGTCATGCGGAGGATCAAAAGGGTGCCTCGGTACAGGTGATTTTTCCTGGCGGCGATAAGTTAACGACCATAAATATGAGCAATAAAGATGGCTGGGCTTGTATTCATTCGGCGACTGCAGTAGGCAATGAAGGACTGGATGCAGGCTGTCGCAGCAAATTGGTAGCCAGCTGTGCTGCTCAAAAGATATTGGAAAACTGGATGCCAATGTGGCATCGGGTGACAGTATATGGCAATTACCGAAAAGAATTGATAAATTTATTTAAATTAAAGGGATTGGAGATTATTGAAGAAGATAAGTAGAATAGGTCAACGCTATTCATTAACTTTTCCTTTCGCAAATTGCTACAAAAGAAGTTTTCGATTGTACACCTGAAAAAGAATGTTCCAGGAAGCGTGGGGAAGCCGGGCAGAATAATCAAAGGAGAAAGTATGTTTACTGAGCAAAGAATTGAAGAAATTATCAATCAGTTGTCAATGCTTCGTTATCCACAGAAAACGAAAATATTGGGTTGGAAAATGCAGAAAAGAGACCAGGAGTCAAAACCTTCTGGCGACGAGAGTAGGGATGATTGGGAGGTGGTTTCTGAAGGATATGTGTGGGGTGGTCATTTGCAGTATGCCGTTTTTGCGGCAAAGGTGGAAATTCCGGCTGGATTTGCCGGAAAAACGATTGAATTTTCTTTGTTAACAGGCAAAGAAGAAGAGTGGGATGCAACGAATCCGCAGTTTTCAGTATATATTAATGGCCAGCTCAGACAGGGGTTTGATGTCAATCACCACGATATCCGTTTGACCCCGGAAGCAGTGGCAGGAGAGAGTTATGATATCTTTTTGTCAGCTTACACCGGAGTACAAAATTTTTATTTGCTATTTCAGCCAACTTTACGAACAGTTGACCTGGGAGTTGAGAAATTATATTACGATTTATTAGTGCCATACCAAGTCACCTGTTTACTAGAACCGGAAGATACTTTATATTTAAAGCAAATTTCTATTTTAAATCAAACCATCAATTTGCTGGATTTACGTAAGCCGGGATCACCGGAATTTTATCAAAGCCTCAAACAAGCAGACCAATATTTACAGGAACAAATTTATGAACAACCTGGTTTGGCAGAAGCATTGGTTTACTGTGTGGGACATACGCATATTGATATTGCCTGGTTGTGGACGCTTTCTGTAACTAAGGATAAAGCAGTCCGAAGTTTTTCGACTGTACTGGAGTTAATGCGCCGTTATCCGGAATATATTTTTATGTCAAGCCAGCCGCAGCTTTATCAATATGTTAAGGAGAATGCACCTGAGATTTATGAGCAAATTAGGATGCGAATAGCAGAAGGACGCTGGGAGGCAGAAGGCGGGATGTTTGTTGAGCCGGATTGTAACCTTGCTTCCGGTGAAAGCTTAGTTCGGCAATTTCTGATTGGCAAAACTTTTTTTAAAGAGGAATTTGGCAGGGACAATGTAATTTTGTGGCTGCCGGATGTGTTTGGATATTCGGCTGCCCTGCCGCAGATTATGGATAAATGTGGAATCCGCTATTTTATGACCACCAAAATCAGCTGGAATGAGTATAACAAGATGCCCTATGATACCTTTTACTGGAAGGGAATTGATGGTACCAAAATTTTAACTCATTTCATTCCGACCAGGGATTATGTATCGACAACCAGAACGATTAAAACCAATAATGAACATACTTCACGATTTACCACCAATTATAATGGATATATCCATCCCAGCCAGATGAAAGGAGCGTGGCAGAGATATCAGCAAAAAGATTTAAATCAGGAGGTGCTATGCTCCTATGGGTATGGAGATGGCGGCGGTGGTTCTACCCCCGAAATGCTGGAAACCCAAAGAAGGCTGGCGGTCGGAATTCCGGGCTGTCCTGTAACCAAGCTGTCAACGGCCCGTCAGTTTTTTGAACAATTGGAAAGGAGTATTCAGGGTAAAAAAGTGCCGATATGGTCAGGCGAGCTTTACTTAGAATATCATCGGGCAACTTATACGGCAATGGCTAAAAATAAGCGATATAATCGTAAGGGAGAATTTGCCTTAACCAATTTGGAAAGTTATTCTTTGCTGGCACGAATTCTTTGCGGGCTACCTTATCCAGAAAAACTAAGAGAGCATTGGCAGATTTTACTGCGCAATCAATTTCATGATATTTTGCCGGGATCGTCGATTGCCGAAGTATATGAAGATTCCGACAAAGAATATCAGCAATTATTTGCTTATACAACTGACGAAGAACAATGGCGCTTACAAGCAATTGCCAATGCAGTCGGACAAGCAGTAGTTTTTAATGGCAATGGACAAATGGCCAGCGGCTTTGCTGCTTTATCTGAGCCAGGTGATCTGCAATGTTTTCAAAAAACAGTCGATGGGTATTATTTGGTATGGGCAGAGAATGTTCCGGCTAAAGGCTATGCAGTTATATCCGACCAATGGCTGGAGAGTAAGCCGGTGGAGCTATCAGTAGAAAAAGTGAATACTCCATTTGCAGAGATTTGCTTTAACGAAAAAGGGCATATCTGCTCATGGTATGATAAAACTGCCGAACGGCAACTATTGCAGTCGGGAGAATGTGCTAATGTTCTAATGGCATATGAAGATAAGCCACATAAGTATGATAATTGGAATTTATTTGCATATTATAAGGAGAAGTCCTGGCCGGTGGAAGATTTGCTAACTGCAGAAGTGATAGAAACAGGCCCTTATCGTTTTGCCTTGAAATTTAAATGGCAGTACCAGGACACGATCATTGAAGAAATGATTTGTTTTTACGGAAACTCACCCAGAGTTGACATTCAATTTATAACCAATTGGCGGGAAGATCAAATTTTTTTAAAGGCATTGTTTCCATTGGCATTAAATACCACAGAGGCAACCTATGAAATTCAGTATGGCAACGTCAAACGCTCTACGGCCTATAATACTTCCTGGGATTGGGCAAGGTTTGAAGTCTGCTATCATAAATGGATGGATGTGGCAGAAAGCGGATATGGTGTCAGTTTCCTCAACGACTGTAAATATGGAGTCAGTATTGAGGAAAATGTAATTGGCTTGTCCTTAATTAAATCCGGCAGATATCCCAATCCAAAAGCGGACAGGGAATTGCATCAGGCTGTTTACAGTATTTTTCCGCATATAGGCTCCTGGCAGGAGGCAGCTGTGGTCAGAGAAGCATATTTACTGAATAATCCCTTTATTGGCTATATTCCCAATGCAGCAGCCAGGCAGCAAAATTCAAAAACTACCAGCAAAAAGCTTAGTTTACCAGAACGTTATGGATTGGTAGAGCATACCAATGGCAATATTATGGTTGAAGTTATAAAGCAAGCCGAAAAAACAAAGGATATTGTGCTCCGGTTATATGAATTTGAAAATAAGAGAAGCAAACTGACATTAAGATTGGCACCTTTATGCAAACGAATTTGGCTATGCGATATGCTGGAGGAAAAGCAAAGTTTAGTGGCAGAAAATACCAATATCTGTCATTTGACGGTAGAGCCTTTTGCAATTCTAACTTTACTTATAGAAATTTAGAAAGCTGCTCAGACTTGTTTTTATTCAGTTTTGGCCGATATATTTACAGTAGCAATATTTTAAGCCAATGTTAAATAAGAAATCAAAAGTTGAGTTATCAATAATACAGCTGAAACAAAAGATTTCTTTCTTCAGTTAAATTGAGGAGAGTAAAGAATGAAGATGAAATTGGGAATTCATCAAAAAATAATTATAGCTATTGCCGGAATTGTTTTGCTGGTGGTGCTTTATATGAATGTTGCTTCATATTTAAAAGCAGCAGAATCTTTGCGTAATAAAATTAACCAAAATGTCACCACCAAAATGGAATATTTGAATGAAAAAGTCAGTAATTTTTTTGCCAAACGGGAAGTTTTATTAAATACGGAAGCCAGTTATATTGCTAAAAAACTAACAGAAGCCAGGAATGACGAAATTACCGAACATCTGCGTCAGCAATATACTTCTTTAAAGAAAGAATATGGAATGATTGACATTTATGTCGGGTTTCCGGATGGAACAATGGAAAGTGGAGCCGGCTGGCATTCCAAGGAGGCGGATTTGAAATTCAATGAACGGCCATGGTATATAGAAGCGGAGAAGAAAAAAGAGGAAATTGCCTATACCGAGGTATATATTGATGTTCATAGCAATACGCCGGTAGTGACTATGTCAAAATTATTAAAAAATGAAGAACAAACAGCAGTGCTTAGCATTGATATCAGCTTGTTGCAGCTGATTAAATTATTGGAAAATGAAAAGCTGGGTGAGAATGGATATCCGTTTATTTTGGATAAGGAAGGGCGATTTATTGTACACCCACAGTATACTTTTCATCAGGATATTGCCCAGGCAGATACGATTTTTAATGTTAGCAAAGGAAACTTAAAGGAGTTGGGCAGTAATCTGTTAAGCAATGAAATGGAAATGTACCGGGCTGCTTACCAGGGGAACCAGAAGATTTATTTATCCAAAAAACTGGGCAATACAGATTTTTACTTAATTGCCGGACTGGATCAACGGGATATGAGGGTTCAGCTGAATATGATTTTAGCTCATAATATTTTTATTTCAGGTATTGCCATTTTAAGTTTTATTTTAATGTTATTACTGTTTAAAAGACCTATTCCAGGGGTGGCCGATAAAAACGACCATAAAAGTTAATGGATGGAATAACATTGATTACTACACCCGGATCAGCATGACAAATTGTTTTGATCGAGGCATCCATTTCATAGCTGGAGCAGACAATATGCAGCAGCGAAACATCACGACCACTGTATCCGCCATAACCATTGACAACACTAATGCCATGGCGGTGATTGGCCAGGTATTCCTTAATTACTTTGTCCGGAAATTGGGTAGTAATTTGCAGAGTAACTCTTTTGTAACGCTGATAAAAAGTTTCAATTGTTTTGGTTGAAATAAATTGATATAAAATGGAATAACCGGCATATTCCCAGCCAAATAAATAACCGAAAATAGCCAGTAAGACAATATTAAATACAAATACATGCCGCCAAATTTCACGGCCGGTTTTATTGGCCACATAAAGGGCAATAAAGTCAGTGCCGCCGGTGGAGGCATTACCTGATAAAGCAATGGCAATGGAAAGACCATTGATAAAACCGCCAAAAATGATGTTTAACATGGTGTCATGAAAAATTGTTGGAAAGCGAAACCACTTTAAGAAAAGGGCAGCTGCAATAAATTCAATGGTAGAATAAAGGGTAAATTTTTTGCCGACAGTTTTGGCGCAAACTAAGGCCACCGGTAAATTCAAAAGAACAATAAAAAAAGCAGTTGAGATTTCAAGTTGAAAAAATTCAAAGAATACACGGTTTAAAATAATGGCAACACCGGTAAAACCTGCCGGTAAAAGCTGAGCCGGTTCTAAAAAAGTTTCAATGATAAATGCTTGCAAAAGTGCAGTTATAAGTACACAGCCAATGCTCCAAAGGGCTTTTGACTGGGGGGTTTTGGTGGCAAACTTGGGTATCATAACAGTATCCTTTAATTTAATGACGGAAATCGTTACTTTGGTATATTAAAAGGCAATGCGAAACTGCTTTGACTAATACCGAAATAACGATTTTTTATATTTTTATTCACAAACATATTAATTATAACAAAAAAAAGTAAAAAAGGAAAGACATATTTTCTTTAACAAATTTCAAATTTCATTTTATAGCTTTTATGCACTTTTATACACTTTTATACACTTTTCTTTTACCTTTCGTGTAGCATTTCTAAACGGTTAGCTGGACTAAAAAGTATAAAAAACTCGGCTCCGAAAGTTATAGGGGAATCCGATGATAGTTTTGCAAAAAATAAAAGGATTGGGTACAATATTGTTTTGCTGTTTTGACAGAATCAGAAATCGGATATAGCTTTGTTCTCGTAAATTTCAGATATTTGTGTTATACTAAAACATGTCAAAAAATGGAAACCCTATTCTTCGATTGCGTCGCACTATTTATATCGTGCTTTGGATTTAGGGCTTACCAAAGAAGAGTTTCGCTTATCATTTTCTGAGAATTAGGGAAAGACGGAGATATTTATTTTATTAGGATAGAATGAGGATAAAAAAATGAATATATTTGATATATTAGGGCCGGTGATGATTGGCCCATCCAGTTCCCATACTGCTGGTGCCGTTAAACTGGGTTATGTGGCCCGCCGGCTTTTAGGAACTGAGCCGATAGCAGCCAAGATCTATCTGCATGGTTCATTTGCTGATACTGGTCGGGGACATGGTACAGACAGAGCAGTGGTGGCTGGAATTTTGGGAATGAAGGAAGATGATGAGCGAATTCCGTTTTCTTATGAAATTGCAGCTGAAAAAGGTTTTCATTTTAGTATGGAGAATATCCAATTGCCGGGAGCGCATCCGAATACCGTAATTATGGAGCTGACAGATGCAGCCGGTCGCAGGATTGAAGTGCAGGGTTCTTCCATTGGCGGCAGCCGAATCATGATCAATAAGATAGACCAGGCAGAAGTTGAGTGTACGGCCGAATATCCGACTTTAATCATACATAACAAAGACTTACCCGGTTGTGTGGCAGAAGTAACCTCTGTATTGGCAGCTAAAAAAATCAATATTGCCACCATGCGTCTTTTTCGGGGAAAAAGGGGAACACAAGCAGTGATGATTATTGAAATTGATGAAGCCATTGAAAAGGAAGTTATTGATAAATTAGAAATGATTTTTGGCATTATGAAAGTCACCTATATTCCGGGTATGTAAAGAGGAAAAGAAATCAATCTGATCCCGTTAGTATAGATTCGGCAAAATTA
Organism: Clostridiales bacterium COT073_COT-073; assembly: GCA_003858485.1. Taxonomy (GTDB): domain Bacteria; phylum Bacillota; class Clostridia; order Lachnospirales; family Vallitaleaceae; genus W11650. The sequence goes on along the minus strand of RQYD01000002.1, from coordinate 231,529 downwards.
TTTAAACAGAAGAAGACTTGGCCGGTGGATAAGAGAATGGTAATAGTAGAAAGGAATCAATATGGCATATCGCTCATTACAAGAAATTATAGAATTTTGTGAACAAGAAAATAAAGCTTTTTGGGAGGCGATTTTAGAGGATGATGTATCCGAACGCGGAGGTGCTAAAGCTGATTCAGTGGGAAAAATGCAGACAATGTGGCAAGCCATGCGAGATGCGGGTGAGAATTATGATGGCAATTTAAGATCTAAAAGTAATTTATCCGGTGGAGATGGAGCTAAAATGCAGGAATATTCAGCCGCCGGAGGAACGATTGGCGGGGAGTTTATGGCTGAAGTGATTGCTGAGGCTTTAAAAACCGGAGAGTCTAATGCCTGCATGAAAAAAATTGTAGCTGCACCGACAGCGGGGGCATGTGGGGTACTGCCGGCAGTGCTTTTACCAATGTATCGGCGGGGAGTGTCGGAAGAGAAAATTATTGAAGCCCTTTATGTGGCGGCTGGAATTGGCCAAGTGATTGCAGCCAGAGCTTTTATTTCCGGAGCAGCCGGTGGCTGTCAGGCAGAAGTGGGATCAGCCTCATCCATGGCAGCAGGGGCTTTGGTTCATCTGCGTGGTGGCAGTCATAAACAAATCCTGCATGCAGTTGCTATGGCTATGAAAATGCTCTTAGGACTGGTTTGTGATCCAGTAGCCGGATTGGTCGAAGTTCCCTGTATTAAACGCAATGTTGGTGGTGCAGTCAATGCCATAGCTGCAGCCGATATGGCACTGGCCGGAATTGAAAGTGTCATTCCGGCAGATGAGGTGATTGATGCGATGAAAGAAGTGGGCATGAATATGGCACCGGCTTATCGGGAAACTGCACGTGGAGGTTTAGCCAGGACAAAAACCGGACGAAAAATTACGGCTGGCATGAAGTGGTGAAGTTTTAATGGTTGCAAAGAAGTTAAAATTACCAGAATTCAGAAAAAAGGGCTTGTATGAGGATTTCTTAATCACCAGACAAGCCTTTTATTAATGACTCAACTTTCCTACAGTCTGTTTTGTGAACTATTGATACAACTTTGCCAAAATCATAATAAAGTCTTCATAGTTTTTAGCAGCGCTGGCTTTTTAGAACAGACAAATAAAAAGCCTGTTATTTTTATGGTTTTTAAGAAGAATAAAAACCCTTTGCATTTTTTAAGAGCTCATGTTAAATTTGAAATAGAACATTCGGAAGAATGTCTGGTGTGAGAGTGGCAGACTTCAAATTTGATTTGCTAATGGTGGTATGAGTGCCCTTGGGGGGCTAAAAAATATGAATTGGTTTTTAGTTTATGCACAAAATCTGTAATTTTCCATATTACAACTGGAGGTATCCTATGAATGCAGAATTATATTTAAACAAAGCTTTGCTCCAATTAAGCAGAGGAATGGAAGAAAAGGCGATTGAAAGTTTGCTGGCGGTGGTGGAGAATGCTGAAGAAGATGAAGTATCTAAAATAAAAGCCTATATGATCTTAGGAGAATATTATTTTCTTAAAGCAGAATATGGAAAAAGCAAAGAATATTTAACCTATATCAATGAACGCTCCGATGAAATCGAACAAGAATATGATGATTTATTGGCTGATGAGGTGTATGAAGCGGAGATGTTGCTGGAAGTTATGGAGCGATTTCACTGGCTTTGCCAATAAAAAAGCGGGGTAAATATACAGATGAACTTTATTTTTGATTTGGATGGTACCATTTGTTTTGATGGAATGACGATCCCAGAGAAGATTTATTATGCCTTGCAAAAGGCGAATATATATGGACATCAAATAATTTTTGCTTCTGCTCGCTCCTATCGGGACTGTTTGCCGGTGATTGGGGATTATTTTTCCGGATATCCGGTAATTGGGCTGAATGGAGCATTGATCTATCATCGGGGAGAATTGAAAACTGCTGATGTAATCAATTATTCTTTGTACCTGGAGTTGATCCGGTATTGTAAAGAACGGAATATTCCCTACTTTGTGGATGATATTATTGATTATCATTCCTTTTTAGGAGATAAAATTTCCTTTATCAGTCGGGTAAATATTCAGGGTATTGCTGAAGAAAGAGAGTTTCATGAAATAGATAGACCGGTTAAAGTAGTGATTAATTTAGAAAACCATCTTTCTTGTAAGGAAGAATTATTGCAAAAAATGGCGAAGCAGCCAGTAGAGATTCTGTTTCATGAAATTGAGAATTATCTTTATATCAATCCGGAAAACAGCACCAAAGCTACAGGAATTCGCAGCTTCATAATGGGAGATTATATTTGTTTTGGCAATGATAAAAATGATATTACTATGTTTCAAAATGCCTACTATGCTGTTCAGATCGGAGATTATCCGGAGCTGACGCCATATGCGGATGAACAAATCAAAGGACAGGATCTGGAAGGACAAATAGCGGATAAGATGATAGAATTGTTTAAGCAGTATATGCACGAATAAGGCTTTTGGTTTCCGATTTCAGTAAAAAAGCAATTGATAATGTATGAGTAATAGATAATAGGAGGTTTTATTATAAACGGTTGGATCATATGTAATGGGGCATTAAAAATTGGGAAGATGACAAAGTTAGCCGAGCGTCTGCAAGCGGTTGCTGGTGAGAAAGGAATTGCGCTTAGCATTATAAAAAACAATGAAATTTTTCCGTATATCAATGAAGCTGGAGAAATGCAGATAAAAACCATTTTTCCGGTTTCAAAGCCGGAATTTGTGATTTTTTGGGATAAGGATATTGCGCTGGCAGAATATTTAGAGAAACTGGGCTTGCGTCTTTTTAACAGGTCAGTGGCGATTGCGGTTTGTGATGATAAGGCTAAAATGCATATTGCCTTGGCAGAAAAAGGAATTGCTATGCCGAAAACAATTGTGGCACCGCTTACTTTTTATGAGCAGGATTTGTCTGAGGATTATTTAAGGGAAGCAGAAAAACAATTGGGATTTCCCATGATTATTAAAGAAGTTTGCGGTTCTTTTGGCATGCAGGTTTATCAGGTGAATGACCGGCAGGAGTTGGTACAGAAAATTTCAGAGCTGACAAATAAAAATTTTATTTTGCAGGAAATGATAAAGTCCAGTTATGGAAAAGATATCCGGGTTAATATCATTGGTGATCAGGTAATTGGAGCAATGCTGCGGGAAAATTTGTCGGATTTTCGGGCGAATATTACTTTAGGAGGCAAAGCGACTCCGATTCAGTTAAATGACGAACAGAAAAAATTGGCATTACAGGCGCATCATATTCTAGGCCTTGATTTTAGCGGAGTTGATCTATTATTTAGCGAAGATGCAAGTCCTATTTTATGTGAAGTTAATTCTAATGTGAATTTTTTGAGTTTTGAAGTGGCAACCGGCATTGATTTTGCCGGACAATTGATTGACTATGTCATAAGTGAGATGAAATGCAGGGATTAATATTATATTGCAGGCAGGATTATAACAAAAATAAGGATTTTGTCGATTGGATCAGGGATGAGTTTAAGGCGTTTCAAACGGAAATGACCCTTTTGCTGAAGGAAGAACTTTATAGAACTGGTATTGATTTCAGTCAATATTCCTTTGCGATCAATCGGACCAGAGATTATAATTTGAGTTTGAAATTAGAATTGAATCGAATTCGGGTATATAATAGTTCGGAAGTTACATTATTAGGAAATAATAAATTAGCGGGCTATGCTTATGCACAGAAACAGGGATATGCGTATGCTCCGGTTTTATTGCCATCATCTGTTTGTCTGCCACCAAAAGTTCTGGCCAAACCAGTTAATGGACATGGTGGAGAGGGAGTTCGGCTGATTCATTCGGCGGAAGAGTGGAAAGCAGATGAAATTCAACAAGTCTTGGTGGAGGATGTTATTGGCGATATTCGTTTTTATATTATTCAGAATCAAATCCATAGTGCTGTTTTAAGGAAAGCAGAGCAGGGACGGGTCACTTCCAATTATAGTCGGGGCGGAAAAATTGAAAAATATCATTATAATGCTGAGGAGGCGACTTTTGTAAAGAGATTTATTGACGGACTGAAGATTGATTATGCCGGCCTTGATTTTTTGCTGACACGGCAGGGTGAGTTGATTTTTAATGAACTGGAAGATGTCGTTGGCAGCCGGATGCTAAGTAAGTTGGGGATCAATGATACTATTCCTTTTCTGGTAAGAAATATTGTGAAAGAAATGAAAAACCGACATATCGTATAGAAAATATATAAAAAAATGTATTGAATTTTTATTGAGTATATAGTAATATGAAATCGGATTATTAGCAGATGCTGCTTTTTAAAAATGGAATTTTATTAGTCAGGAAAGCAAGTATCATCAAGAAATAGAGGAGTTGTTTATGACTATCAAAGAAAATTTTTTACGAATCATGTGCACTCATACAGAAATGGCTTTGGCTACCAGTACATACAGTCAACCTAATATCAGAGTTGTAAACTTTTATTATGACGAAGAAGAACGAAAAATTTTTTTTACTAGTTTTGAGAACAAAGATAAAATCAGAGAATTTGAAATTAATCCGAAAGTGGCATTTACAACGATTCCGCCGCAGAGAGCCGGACGCGAACATGTAAAAGCAAAGGGAGTTGTTCGCAAAAGCTCAAAGAGTATTTATGCTGTGAAATCTCAATTTGCGCAAAAGGTGGCGGATTATGGGGCAATCATTGATGAGGTTGGGGAACATTTAGTATTGTTTGAAATAGTATTTGACACAGCCACAGTGACATTGAGCTTTGAAGATATTTCAGTATTGGAAATGAAAAAATGGGATGCGTAAAAGCAGATGGCAGTTTTTGGGCAGATTTATAAGTCCGGGAATGTTTTAGGATGTGAAATTTTCCTTGACAACCCATAAAAACAGCGATATAATCAAAAAAACAAAATAATGCCCATGAAACCGATGATGCGGAGATAAAGGCAGAAGCTGAGCTTACAGAGAGCCGGGGAGCTGAGAAGCCGGTAGTGTACAGGCTGTCAAATGGACCGTGGAGGGCATAGTCAAAGATAGAGGTGATGTGAAGGTTTTAGGCGGCTTGTTCTGCCTGGACATTTTCAGGGCCATCTTTATTGAGTATTCTATGACGGCAGGCAACCGTTAGTATGCCGGAAATATGTCAGTATTTCATTGAGTGCAGGATTTATCCTGAAACAAGGTGGCACCGCGGAAGAGTCGAATCGACCGCCCTTGACAAAATTATTGTCATGGGCGTTTTTTGTTGCCTGGAAGTGATGACATAGGCTTTAGAAAGTAAATAATTTAAAGGGCAAGGCCATCTTTACTTCCATCTGTTTGGGAAAGGACCGGCAATAAGACAAAAGAAAGGCAGGAAAAAATGAGGACAAAAGGATATTTTGGAGAATTCGGCGGGAGCTTTGTTCCGGATGTGATCCAGGTACAGCTGGATAAATTGACAGAGGCATATGATTATTATAAAAGGGATGAAATTTTTCAACAGGAATTCCGGGATTTATTAAAAAATTATGCTGGTCGGCCCAGTATGCTCTATTTTGCAGAAAATATGAGCAGAGATTTGGGAGGCGCCAGGATTTATTTAAAAAGAGAAGATTTAAACCATACCGGAGCCCATAAGATCAATAATGTGTTGGGGCAGGCACTGCTGGCTAAACGAATGGGTAAAACCAGACTGATTGCAGAAACCGGAGCTGGCCAGCATGGAGTAGCTACAGCTACGGCAGCAGCACTTTTGGGAATGGAATGTGAAGTTTTTATGGGGGCGGAAGATATTCGCCGGCAGGCGGTTAATGTTTATCGAATGCAGCTTTTGGGGGCGAAGGTAACATCTGTCGTCACCGGTACAGCTACCTTAAAAGATGCCGTTGATCAGGCTTTTGCAGAATGGGTCAGACGGGATGACGATACCTTTTATTTACTGGGTTCGGCTGTTGGACCGGCACCTTATCCGGAAATGGTTCGGGACTTTCAAAAGGTGATCAGCGAGGAAGCATTAGAGCAGATCAAGGCAGCTGAGGGCAAAATGCCAAATGAAGTTATTGCCTGCATTGGTGGTGGGAGTAACGCAATTGGTATGTTTCATGCGTTTGTACCATATCCTGAAGTCCGACTGGTGGGTTGTGAAGCGGCTGGAAAAGGAATTTCCAGTGGACAGCATGCAGCCAGTTTTACGGCTGGAAAAGTTGGGATTATTCATGGTATGAAAACCTATTTTTGCCAGACCGAGACAGGGGGAATTGCAGACGTATATTCTATTTCGGCAGGTCTTGATTACCCCGGTGTCGGACCGGAACATGCTTATCTGAAAGATAGTGGCCGGGCTGAATATGTACCGGTTACCGATAGTGAGGCGGTAGCAGCATTTCACTATATTGCCAAAACCGAAGGCATTATTTGTGCGATTGAATCTGCTCATGCACTGGCCTATGCAATGAAAGAAGCGCCTAAACGGAGCAAAGAAGAAATTCTGATTGTTTGTCTATCGGGTCGTGGCGATAAGGATGTGGCCGAAATTATGGGAATGAACTAGTAGCGGGGGTTAAAGTGTCATATCATAAGGGTAAGAGGATGTAAGTTCGGCTTACTCTTTGGAATGGATCTGTTGGAATAGACCTGACGCCGAAAGTTGATCTAATATTAAATATGGGAAATAATATAAAAGGAGAAGATTATGGAAAACCAAGAAAAGAAACCAGTAATTTACAGTGGAATCCAGCCAACCGGAGTGATTACTATTGGTAATTATTTCGGAGCAGTCAAAAACTGGACGCAGCTGCCGGAGCAATATGACTGTTATTATAGTATTGTGGATCTACATAGTATTACTGTCAGGCAAGAGCCGAAAAAATTAAGAGAAAATACTAAGAATTTATTGGCTTTTTATATTGCTGCCGGACTGGACCCAAAGCAAAATATTTTATATCTTCAGTCTTCCGTACGTCAACATGCAGAACTAGCGTGGATTTTAAATTGCTTTACCTATATGGGAGAACTGAGCCGGATGACGCAATTTAAAGATAAATCACAAAAACATGGCGAAAATATTAATGCTGGTCTGTTTACTTATCCGGTATTAATGGCGGCTGATATTTTATTATACCAAACCGATCTGGTCCCGATCGGTGATGATCAGAAACAGCATTTGGAATTAGCACGAGATATTGCCATTCGTTTAAATAATGAATATAGTGGTTTGTTTAAAGTGCCGGAGGCATATTATGGCAAGGTTGGTGCCAGAATTAAGAGTTTGCAGGAACCGGAAAAGAAAATGAGTAAATCGGATGAAAATGTCAATGCCTTTATCAGCGTACTGGACGAACCGGCGCAAATTCGTAATAAAATCAAACGGGCGGTGACGGACTCTTTGGGAGAAGTCAATTATACGGATGATCAGCCGGGAGTGAAAAACTTACTGGATATATATATATGCTCAACTAAGGAAACGAAAGAGCAGGCCCTGGAGAAATTTGCCGGTCAGGGTTATGGCTATTTAAAAGAAGAAACAGCCAATGCCTTGATCGCTGAGTTGGAACCGATTCAAAAAGAATTTGCCAGAATTGTGGCCGATAAAGCATATTTGGAGGAAATATTAAAAGAAAATGGTCAAAAAGCCGCATACAATGCAGAAAAGACTCTGCGCAAAGTCAAGAAAAAAGTTGGCTTTTTAGAAATTTAAAGATTTGAAGCACATAAATGCTTGTGACTTTAAATATCGGATTCTTTTGGTCCAAAAGGAAAAGGTGAAAAATGGAAAAGCAAAAAAAGACAGTTGGGGTAGTGCTGGCAGAAGCGGCTTATGGGGAAAATGGGAAAAGACTGACTCTTTTTACCAGAGATTTAGGGAAGGTGACTGCTTTTGCCAATGGGGCAAAAAAAGCAAAATCGCCCTTATTGGCGGCTTCTCAGCTATTTGTTTTTGGAAATTTTGAGCTGTATCAAGGCAAGAATGCCTACACTTTAACTGGAGCAGAAGTAATTGAGAGTTTTTACCCGCTTCGCTCAAATTTATGGTTGACAGCATATGCCATGTATTTGGCAGAATTGACTTTAGCTTTTTTACAGGATGGGATCACCGGGAAACGACTGTTAAAATTACTTTATATCAGTTTTGAAGAATTGGTCAAAGAGAAAATTAAACCGGAGCAGATTCGGGCAGTGTTTGAATTAAAATTTCTGGCCCTGGCTGGTTATACTCCGGAGCTGTCATGTTGTATTCGCTGCGGTCGGCAGGAGAATTTAAATTACTTTTCGCCGGCTGATGGAGGCATGATCTGCCATTTTTGTGCTGGAAAGCCAGAGGAGAAGCTGGCACCGGCGATTTATCAGGCAATGGCCTATGTCTTGGAGGCGCCGGTTGAAAAAGTGTTTCGTTTTCGTTTAAAAACAGAGTATGAGTATCCGTTTTTTACCCTGATGAAAAAATATACTGCCCATTATTTGGACTATCCACTTAAATCAGAACAGTTTTTAAATGAAATCTTGAGCTGAAGTATGTAATATGCCCTAAAAGCCAGCTTACGGAGCAAGTAGCGAAAGTGGAAGCGACCGCACAGTGAGCATTTACATTTTGCGGTGCTTCTCTGTCAGATAATCGGTTTTGCGAAACAAAACCCGATGTCCACGTAGGCAATTCACTTGCGGATTGCCAGAGGACTACGACGAATGATTTCATGCACCGGATTTGTTCTGATGGTGGGAACAGTCTGACAAATGATGATTTAAATAACAGTTGATCAGGCAGTAATGCATAAAAACAAAATAATAAGGAAAATAGAAAGAGGAAAGTCATGACAAAACAAGGGAATAATAAGAACAAAATCGCATTAATATGCATTTTTGTATTTTTATGCATTTTGGCAGGGGCTTTCTATTATATTGATAATAATCAGAAAGAAACTTTGAATCATACAGGCGGGCATAACTTAACCACCGTTGATACAGAAGAAACTCCGGAAGAAAAGGCCTTTGCTGAAAAAAATAAAGAGGAGATTGCCCAGTTAAAGAAAGTTCAGGACGAGCTGATTGAAGTATTGCCCAAGCTTAGCGTGACCAGTCGTGAGTTTAACCAAAGATTGGCTCCGCTGATTGAGTTGCTAAAAAACACGGAGGATAATTTGGCGGAAAATTGGCAACAATTTCAAACTGATTTTGCATATGAATATAACAAAATGAATAATGACAGCCAGTACAGGGAAAAATTACCAAAGGAAGTGCAGGAAAGCGAGCAGGAAATCATACAAATCTTACAAGAGGTAAATCAAATTATCCAGCAAATGCATAAATAATTAAGAAATGAGTATAAATATTTAAAAGCGCTTGACCTTTGAATGATTTAGGAATATAATGGGAAAAACAAAAAATAAAAGATTTCAAAGGGAGGAAGCAATATGAAAAAAATAATAAGTATGATGATGGCGTTGGTATTGGTATTGTCGCTGGCAGCTTGCGCCGGAGACACCGCTAAAACGGAAACTAAAAAAGAAGAGACTCCAAAAGAAGAAAGTAAAAAAGAAGACACTCCAAAAGAAGATACCAAGAAAGAAGAAACCAAGGTAGCCAAAACTTCGATTGATATGATCAAAGAAAAAGGAGTTTTGGTGATGGGGACCTGTGCCGATTATCCGCCATATGAAACCCATGCTTTGATTAATGGCAAGGATGAAATTGTTGGCTTTGATATTGAGATCGGAAAAGAGATTGCCAAAGCGCTTGGGGTCGAACTGAAAATTGAAGATATGGATTTTGACGCTTTATTGGTATCGTTAAACAATGAAAAAGTGGATTTGGTAATTGCCGGCATGTCGGCAACGGAAGAAAGAGCAAAATCTGTAGATTTTTCAATGGTCTACTATAACCCCAGTCAAAAAATTGTGGTGCGTAAAGCTGATGTTGATAGCTTGACCACATTAGATGCTTTTAAAGGAAAAACCATTGGTGTTCAAAAAGGAACAATTCAGGAGGAATTTGCTGATGAATATATGCAAGATGCGACTAAAGTGGCTCTTGGGAAAATTCCGGCATTGATTTTGGAGCTGAAATCCGGTAAAAGTGATGGCCTTGTTTTAGAAGAACCGGTTTCGGCCGCATATGTATCTAAAAATCCGGATTTGGTTATCAGTAAGGTCGACATTGATATTGAAGATGATGGTGGTTCTTCGGTAGCGATTAAAAAAGGAAATAAAGAACTGCTGGATGTGGTCAACAGCACCATTCAAAAATTAATTGATGAAAAGAAAATCGATGAAATGGTAGTAGAAGCCAATAAATTAATGGAACAAGAATAGGAGAAAGCCCATGCTTTTTATACAGGGAATAACCGATTTTATACAGATGATTGCCAAGTATTACCCGTATTTTTTAAAAGGTACGGGTAATACCCTTTTGTTGTCATTTCTGGCAACGCTGTTGGGTTTTGCAATCGGAATGATGCTGGCATTATTCCGGATCAATAGCTCCAAAAATTTTTTGCTGAAATTAATGAGAATGTTGTCGGGAGTATATATTGAAATTATCCGGGGAACACCGCTGCTGGTTCAATTGCTGCTGATTTTCAGTTCGTTTAAGGATATGTCGAGATATACAGCCGGCGTTATTGCTTTGTCTCTGAATTCAGCCGCTTATGTTGCGGAAATCGTGCGGGCTGGTATTCAGTCTGTTGATCGGGGACAAACCGAAGCGGCCCGCTCTTTAGGAATGAGTTCGCTGATGACTTATCAGGAAATTATTTTGCCGCAGGCAATTAAAAATATTTTGCCGGCACTGGGGAATGAATTTATCGTCTTGATTAAAGAAACAGCGATTGTGTCAATGGTTGGTATTGCCGATTTAATGTATAGTGCCGGTATCGTGCAAAGTAAGACCTATCAGCCGATTCCGCCATTGATGATGGCGATGATTATTTATTTGATATTGACACTAACCTTATCAAAGGGAATGAAGACTGCGGAAAGGAGATTGCATCGGGGTGATGTTAGATAGTGCTATGAAAAATCAAACGAATCAAGCGGCCGGTATGTCTTATCCAGAGAAAGGCGAAGTATTGCTGTCCGTTCGGAATTTGCAAAAACATTTTGGCAAGCTTCATGTTTTACGGGGAGTTTCCGAAGAAATTCGTAAGGGTGAAGTGGTGTTTGTGATTGGGCCAAGCGGATCGGGTAAAAGCACTTTTTTGCGTTGCCTGAATTTACTGGAAAAACCGGAAAGCGGCTCAATTGTGTTTGAAGGCAATGAACTTTTAGCAGATGATATCAACTTGGATAAACATCGTCAAAAAATTGGCATGGTCTTTCAACACTTTAATTTATTTCCGCATAAAACAGTGCTGGAAAATATTACCCTGGCACCCATAAAACTTTTGGGTTTATCGGCGGCTGAAGCAGAAGACAGAGCAGACAAGCTCTTAGAACAAATTGGTTTAACCGAAAAAAAACATGCTTATCCCAACACTTTATCCGGTGGCCAAAAACAGAGAATTGCCATTGCCAGAGCACTGGCCATGCAGCCGGATGTGATGCTGTTTGATGAGCCGACTTCGGCACTTGATCCGGAGATGGTTGGTGATGTTTTGAAATTAATGCAAGAGTTGGCTAATGATGGCATGACCATGGTAATTGTTTCTCATGAAATGGGTTTTGCTAAAAACGCAGCTGACCGGGTGCTGTTTATGGATGAAGGAGTTATTATTGAAAGTGGTACCCCGGCAGAAGTGTTTGATAACCCCAAGGAAGAAAGAACGAAAAACTTCTTATCAAAGGTGTTATAGGCAGTTAAAAAATGGAATTATAAAAACGGAAATGTCTGTTGCGGACAGTTCCGTTTTTTGTTTGCTATGTTGGACTATATCAGCCGTGAAAACAATGTGCCGCTGGATAGTGAATACGACGACCTCCGGCGATGTAGACTGGAAAAACCGATTTATCCTGCCAGTCTTCGGGCGCTGTCTGTTGCAACCAGAAATGATATCATTCTGAAAGAAGTGGTGAAAACGGCTATCCCCGAGTTTATGCGGTTTAACACCGTAGAAAGCGAGGTGCGAAATGTCATCTGAACGTAGTTTTGAATTTATAAAAGACAAGTCCTATTCTAATGTCCTATCGTTCCGCAATGTGGCGGCAGAATACTTAATCGCCATGAAACTGCAGTCTGGAAGACAATATAAAGATGATTTGTCTGATGTGTTGGGAATTCTGAACGAACATAAAAAAAGAGGAACACCTATCACTATCGAACAAGAACAGAAAGCTGTAATCGATTTATATGGCGACTGGACTGCTCTTTCAGAGGTATCTCAGACATTTATAGAAAATGTTATGGAGGACGGACGGTTTGAGCAACTTTATAAACATACGGAACAAGGAGAGCAGGAAACAAAAGAACTTCCGATTCAGTTTGAAAAGGATTATCCAAGCACAATAAAAGAAACCAATGCAGACTCTATTGCAGGAAAATTGCAAAAGAAAGTGGACAAGGCTTCTATCCTTGCCCAGCTGCGTCAAAGACAAACTAAAACTATAGAGTAATTAGCGGACACTTCTCTTTTTGTATCCTAAATGGTAGCGGAGGAGATGAAAAGGATTTACCAGAGATCTTCATTGTAATTTGGAGGGATTTCCAGGTTTTTAAAATAATGAAGTGATCGTTGAATATGGGCAGAGCCACAGGTTAGAGTAAAACAACCATGTGCAGGGAATAATCCATCTATATTTAATTCGGCGAGACAGTTTATGGTATCTCTGTACTTAACAATACTACAATCCCAGGTAGACAGTAAAGATATTTTTCCGTGATAAAAGATAGAATCCCCTGAAAAAAGACATCTTTTTCCATTAATATCAGACCAATAAACGAGATGGCCATTTGAGTGCCCTTCGGTTAAAAGAGCATGCAGTATGATATCTCCTATCCTGATATCAGCAGAAAGATTTATTTCGTTAACATTATGCCTCTGAAATTTAAATTCTTTTGAAAACATTCCACATTGCTTGGCTTTGTCAATGGACATAAATTGTTCATTTCCTTCTGTAATTGCTTGTGCGGTTTCTTTTGCTGCGAAGACTTCAGTGGATAAAGCCAAGGAAAGGTTATGAATTCCTCCCGAATGATCAGCATGCGCGTGAGTTAAAAAGATTTTTTTAATTCGATTTTTGTCAATGCCGTCTTTTTGAATTTCATTAAGAATAGCTTCTGTGGAATCGCCATAACCTGCATCGATGATGGCACATTCTTCTCCACCATTAATTAGATAAACAGTGGCATCTGGTCCGTTATTCATTCCTATTCCGTCTTTTCCAGAAGTTAAAATGTGAATTCGGTCACTTATTTTCATATTTACCAATTTCTCCTTTGAGCATTTATTTAATGATTTAGTATTGTTCCTTCATATTTTTCAAACTTTGATATAATTTATTATATCTTTCAAATTCCTTAAAATAGATTTCGCTATTGGTCTTATCAGGTATATAGATTTTTTCTATTTCAACTATTTCTTGTACATCTTCACATATATCATCCGTTCCCACTGTTCCGTATCTGGCAATGAGTGCGGCTCCGATTGCAGAAGCATCTTTGTTTTCTATTTTATATAGAGGTTGATTTAACACTTCAGAAATAATTTGACACCATAAAGAAATATTACAACCTCCTCCCCCAAGTAGAATTTTCCAGTCTTTTCGTTGCAGGATGGCTTCAAAACAAAGTAAACTTTCCTTGATATTATATGCGGTTCCCTCAAGCATACTTCTGAAAAAGTGCTCCTTTTTGGTCTGTGTGGTTACACCATACACAGAATAGCAATCGCTTGATGAAAAATATGGTGTACCACTTCCGCTTAAAAAAGGAAGCGTTAATATCCCATTGCTGCCAGTTGGAATTTTTTGTGCCTTTTCTGCGATTTTTAGAATTTCCTGATAATCATTTTTGGGATTTTCGGTGAAAATATCAGAAAACCAATTTAATACTAATCCTCCATTAAAGTGTGAACCCAGAGCATAGATTTTCCCTGGAATTGCATGAAGGTGGAAAGTTACTTTGCCAAACAAATTTTCTAAGTGGTTATCCAGTTCTGGGAGCATTGCCAGAAATGTTGCAGATGTACCAAGTGTTAAGGCGGTATCGCCAGGATGAAATAATCCGCTTCCTAGGGCGCTGCATGCCATATCAGCAGCTCCTGTAAAAATTTTGACATCCTTGGAGAGCCCAAACTTCTTGGCGGCATTAGGCGAAATTGTTTCCGAATAATGCCAAGGTGATACAACTTTTGGAAATTTATTTCCTTCTAATTCTGCGTTTTCAATAATGCTTTCCTCCCAATTGGCGGAAATCGGATTAATACACAAAGAATTATATGCATCTGTGTAATCGGTTTCCAGGGTTTCAGTAAAAAGCATTCTGAGATAATCTTTGGGTAGTATCCAGTGATCCATTTTTCGGTATATTTCCGGTTCGTTTCTTTTTAACCACAATAATTTAGGCAGTATAAATGCATTTATAATAGGGTTTCCGGTCATTTCCGCGACTTTTTTGCCAACCTTTTTTCTTAAAATTTTACACTCAACTTCGCTTCTGGTATCAGACAAGGTGATGCAAGGATAAAGGGAAACCTTTTCACGGGACATCGCCACAAGTCCGCTCATATGTCCGGAAAAAGAAATGGCAGTTACTTCTGATAAAAAACCTTCTTTTTTTAATCGTTTCATAGCGCAGGCTAATGCAGTTTCCCAATCTTCAGGTTGTTGCTGTACATGGCCATTAGCAGAAAAATAAGTCGGGTATCTTTCTGTGATAACAATTTCTACTTCTTTATTTTCGTTCATTATCAGCGCCTTCAGTTGCGAAGTTCCAAGATCCAATGCTAATATTTTCATGTTTTTTCACTCCTAAGTATGGAAACGATTCTTTCGACGCATGCATCCAGAATAAATTTCCCCTTTTCCTTTGTAGCTTTTGCTGCATCTCCTAACACCGCAGTATCCATGATTTTAGTCCATGGTATCGGAGTATAATCAAAATCTGGTGGAAAGTTCGGGTATTGACATATAGCTTTTTCCATTTTTACCTTTTCTTCACATAAATAAAGCATATAGGAGGTTTCTATCTCACAGGCATGAAAATATCCCGGGTGGGGTAAAGGTGACTCGCATACTTTTTCTATTTCGTGAAAAGTGCCAGGATATGTAAAATAAAAAGCTTGGATGATGTTTTGCTCATAAAGTTTTCGTGCGGCCTTTCGTATTGCACCTATATTTCCTACATGGGAATTAATGATGGCTAATTTTTTGATTTTCATTCTGGCGATTGATTCAGATATCATCGCAATATATTCGCTTAATATATCTTCGGCGATATGAATGCTTCCGGGAGCTTCTTTTAGAGACCATACCTGTCCATAGGGAATAAGCGGTAATACTAATGCTTTTTCATTGCCCAAACTATACTCTATTTTTTCTGCCAGCTTTACTGCAAGAAAATTATCTGTTCCCAAAGGAAGATGTTCGCCATGAACTTCGATTGCACCTATAGGAAGTAGAGCTACTATATTTTGACAATTTACTTTTGTTATTTCTTTTTGGTATAAATCTTCCAGTTTCAATTTTTATCTCAACTCCTTAAATTCAAAACATTCTCGTGGATTATTTATAAATATATCTTCTATTAAAGCTTGCCCATTCAGGCCGTTCTGTTCTGCCTCTATTTCTAATCTGCTGCACCATTCTTCTTTGATATAGGGTAAGCCTAATGCGTGGGTATAAGAACGATAGTAACTTTTTCTGGCGGTATCTCCACTCACTAGTATCTGTTTCTGATATCCTCTTTTAGCCAGTTCTAATATACAATTGATTCGTGTCGATTCGGGAGCGTATTTTATCTTGGCGATTCCGTCAAAACACAAAAAGGCTCCGGTATCGGCAATCAAGCAGTGATAATATGTGTCTGGATTTCTATCCATATGTCCAAAACTAACATGGTGTAAATCAACTCCTTCTTCTTTTAAGTATTTAATTTGATGCAATGCCATTGTTCCTGCTTCTGTATGGGAATGAATAGGAGCACCTGTCATCAGATGTGCTCTGCAGACTGCTCTTATTGTTTTGATTTCAAGTGGAGAAATACTATTATAACCAGTTCCGAATTTAACTTGTCCGGCTTTGATAGCAGTTCCCTGCATTCCTTTTTCTACTTCATCAATAACAAAATTTGTTAATTCTTGAATATCTGCGCATTCAATCCAGTCAGAAAATGTTTTGTTTTCACCGGGTATTTTAGCGCTCCATAGGAAACTTTTGTTAAACCCGGCTGTTCCGATGATCTGCATTCCGGTATTGACAGCGATATGATATATGTCTTGAGGACATCTTCCATAGTCAATTGCGGTTGCATCAACGATAGTATCTACACCAGCTTGTTTTGCCAAAAGTACTTCTTTTTCACTTTTATTTACATCATCCAAAATCAAATCATCTTGTCCTTTTTCCAGCCAATAGGGTGGGCGACAGACAATATGTTCATGTGCATAAGTAAATCCCAATTGCTCTGGTGAAATATCGCCTGTCATTGTTCTTATAAATCTCATTTTTTACCTTCTTTCTTTTGTACGAAGTTGACTTAATGCTACCATTACAGCAATTATAGTTCCTTGACAAATAAATTTTCCTGCTTCTGATATTCCGATAATTGTCATCAAGCTGGAAAGAATAGTGATAATCAGCACACCTGGAAAAGTTCCTTCCAAACTTCCGACTCCTCCTAAAAAAGATGTACCACCGATTACAGAGGCTGCCACGGAATCCAAAGTATAAGAGTTTCCGATATCTACAGAAGCTACACCAATATAAGCTGATAAAAGAATGCCAGCAATTCCAGCTAGTAAGGCGGCTAAAACATAGGCTGAGATAATGATTCTGTCAGAGCGGAAGCCTGATAAATCAGAGGCTTTTTTATTAGCTCCGGCCATGTATAATTTTTGACCATATACTGTTTTTTTTAATATTACAGAGCATATAAGCCATAGAGCGATCCATAGGATTAGAGCAACTGGAATATTTCCGATCCATCCCTCAGAAAGATACCTTATTTCTCTAGCAATACTGCCACGGGCGATTCCCTTGGTGTAAATATAATAACCTCCCTGTATGATCAAGGACATCGCCATAGTTACCAAAAATGGTTGCATTTTAAATTTGGTTATTACTATTCCGTTTACCATTCCTATAAAAGCACACAAAGTCAATGAAATCAGAATCGCCACAAAAGTTTTGTCGCTATTTCCATTCATCATTGATGCAAGCACCAAATTGACCAGTGACATTTGTGTGCCTAAGGATAAGTCCAAACCAGCTACTAAAAGTGTAAGTGTTTGTCCGATTGCAACAATTCCCAGAGGGGAAGCCGCTCTGGCAATATTTAGCAAATGCATAGGCGAAACCGTACCTTTTGTAAATATAAGAAAAGTAGCCACCATAAGAATCAGAAGAATATATATTCCAAAAGGAAAATCATTGTATCTAATCAAAAATTTTATTTTTTTCATAGTACTTTTTTCCTCCTAAATTGAAAAAGCATTAAAGAAACCATTAGAAGAGAGCCTTTGATAATATATTGAAAATAAGGAGAAATTCCCAGATTGTTCATGATATTATTAATTAACGATAAGATGACAGAGCCTAAAAAAGTGCCGACAACGGTACCAAGTCCTCCGTTCATGGAAATTCCACCGATCACCGGTGCGGCGATAGAATCCATAGTATAACTATCTCCAGCTAACGGATTGCCACTGGCAATACGAGCTGCTAACATCCAGCCAGCCATAACTGCAGTTATTGAGATAAGCATATATATACTTATCATGTTGTTCTTAACGTTAATTCCTGACTGCTCTGCATACAGCTCATTGTTTCCGATAGCATAAAGATTTCTTCCAAATCTGGAATAGTGCAGGATAAAAAATGCGATTATGCAAAAGCATACTGCGATGATAAAAGGCATAGAAAACATTCCGATTTTTATGCGCATAAAGCGTACAAATCCGGGATGTATTTTTCCGCCAGAGCTAGGCATAAGGATCAGACAGATGCCTTTTACAAAAACTTGAGTTGAGATGGTTATTATCATAGCAGGAATCCTATAATAGCAGATCCCTGTGCCATTTACAGCACCGATTAGTCCTCCAGCAATAATACTTAGCAATATAGCTGAAAGCAATCCGAATGTTCCGTGAGTACTAAAAGTTGCTGTAATAATTGTGGTTAAAGACATTACTGAACTAATTGACATATCAATTCCGCCAGTCAGAAGTGCAAAACTTTGAGCAGTGGCGATAACAATTAGGATAGATGTTTGTGTCATTACATTTCTTAAATTTGGAATGGTTAAAAACCCTTCAGATGCGATACTTGTGCCTATCACCATAATGAGAACAATTACCATTGCCGGAAAAGCTTGCTTGATGTGTGATTTTACTGATCCTGTCATTTTTTTACATCCTTTTCGTGCTTTGCGCTTAATCTCATAATTTTTTCCTCTGTTGCATTGATACCTGGAATTTCTCCCGAAATTTCACCTTCATACAAAACATAAATATACTCTGACAATCCAATCAACTCTAACATATCGCTTGTAAATATGATTACACTCATTCCTTTATCTGTAAGATTTCGGATCAATTGATAGATTTCCAGTTTCGATTGGACATCAATTCCCCTTGTAGGTTCATGCAGAATGAAAACATCTGGTTCTGTTTCCAACCATTTAGACAATATAATTTTTTGCTGATTACCACCGGACAGATTAGAAACAGGTTGCTTAATATCAGATACTTTGATATGAAGCTGTGAAATAATTTTCTGTGCTTTATTTTTCATTCTTACTGTACTGATGAAGCCTGAATGCGAGAGCTTATTTAAAATAAGAGAACATGCATTTTTTTCAGTTGATAGGGGCATAAAAAGTCCTTCGGCTTTTCTGTCATCTGATAAAAAAGCTAATTTATTTTTAACCGCCTCATAAGGGCTTTTTATTTGTACTTCCTTTCCCTGAATCAGATAATGACCGCTGGTAAATGGTTTTATGCCAAAAAGGCTTCTGCTTAACTCCCTTTGCCCTTGTCCCTCCAGGCCTCCTACGCCTATTACACTGCCTTTGGGGACCTTGAAATTAATATTTTTTAGTTTGTTTTCCATGCAGATTTCTCGCAATTCCAAAGCAATTTCTTTATTCAGATTTTGTTGTTTTGGGGGGTATATGTTTTTAAATTCCCTTCCGACCATTTGACTGATAATTTGGTCAGGAGATGTTTTGTCAATGCTACTTTCAAATACAAATTCCCCATCCTTTAGAACCAAAACTCTGTCACAGGTACTAAAGATATCTTCTAGTCTGTGACTGATTACAATAACACAAATTCCGATTTTTTTTATTCTATTTATAAAACCAAATAGTATTTCGGATTCTTTTTTATTTAAACTGGAAGTTGGTTCGTCAAATATTAATATTCTGGGCGTAGTTGCCCAGGCTTTTGCGATTTCTGTAATCTGCTTTTGGGCTGGTGAAATATTCTTTACCAGTGCATAAACATCTATGTGCTCATATCCAACTTCTTTTAAAAGTTCTTTTGCTTTTTTGTGCAGCTTCTGCTGATCAATCAATCTTTTTCGTCCCGGCTCCCGTCCAATCATGATGTTTTCTCCAACCGTCATTTCCTTGAATAGGCTAAGTTCCTGATGGACAAAGGAGATTCCATATTGCTTTCCTTGTTTAGACCCGCTTAGAATGACTTTATTTCCATCTATAAATATTTCTCCGGATGTAGGTTTTAAACCTCCGCTAATAATATTCATCAGTGTTGATTTACCTGCTCCGTTTTCTCCTGCCAAGGCAATCCCTTCACCGGGAAAGCATTGGAGGGAAGCATTTTTTAAAACCATATTTCCCTGAAATTCTTTGAATAGATTTTTTCCCTCAAGAATACATATATGCTTCATCTTTCTCCTTTAAGATTGCAAAGGTCGGAAAGAATTTCCGACCTTAAACACTTTAATTAAGATAAAATTAGTTGCTGAAAACAGATTTTAGAACTTCTTCTGGAAGTTCTGTTCCACACCAAACATCATCTGAAAGTTCCATATGGACGTATTTTGGCATTTCTTCAGTACGAATGGTCATGACAGGGTAGATATCATCTTTTTTTACACTTTCTTTATTCATTAGTTTAATAGCATTTTCGATGGCCACTCTTGCAAGCCAAGTTGGCTTTGAAACAGCAATCCCATCCATTTTGTTATTTACACATGCTTTTAAATACCCGTTATTGTCTTCACCGGTCATTGGCACCAAATTTCTGTTAGCTGCCATAAAAGAATCAATAGCACCCAATGTCATAGCGCCACCCTGTGACCATACGCCATCGATTTCTGGGTATGTGGCTAGCAAATCTGACATTACTGTTTTTGCTTTGGCATAATCCCAATCTGCATCTTCAGCGGCTATAACTTCCATTTCAGGATAGTTCTTAAATACAGATTCAGCCCCTTCCCATCTTAAAGCATTAGTCGAAAACCCGGAAATTCCATTTAAAACAACAATTTTACCTTTTCCATTCAATTGTTCACAAAGCCATTTAGCGCCGGTCGCTCCAAAATCTTTTTCATCTACAGTTACTAAATTGTCATATTCATCTCCGTCGATAGTTGCACATAATAAAATAACTTTAATGCCTGCATCTTTGGCTTCTTGTAAAGTTGCGTTGATGGCTGTAGTATCACATGGGGTAGTTATAATGACATCTACTTGCTTGGCGATTAAATCTTCTAAATTTGCTATTTGTTTACTAACATCATTGTCAGACTGGACATAAGTCACATCAAGTTCATCAGCATACAGATTTTCAGCATTCCACTTAAATTCTTGATATAGTTGTACAGACCAGGAGTTTCCAAGAAAATAAATATCATATCCTACTTTCAGTTTTCTGCCTAAGTTGTTTTTTGCTTTACTAGTATTATTTGTTTCTGTTTTGCTGGATTCAGTTTTCGTTTTTGAGGGTGTTTGTGTTTGGGATGGACCGCAGCCGTAGAGTGAAAGAATAATAATCATAGAAATACTCAAAGCAAATAATTTAAAAAGTTTTTGTTTCATTTGTACTTCCTCCTTGTATTCATCAATATTCATTTTTAATCCCCAATCTCCAATAACACTTCAATTTCACAGGCAATTCCACCGGGCAGAGAATTGGTTCCGATAGCAGATCGGGCAGGACAACCAATTTCTTCACCGAAAAGTTCGACAAGAAGACCAGAGGCGCCATTGACAACCTGAGGTTGCTGCTCAAATTCATCTGTGCAATTTACGAAGGCCAACACTTTCACAAATCGTTTAATTTTATTTAAATCGCCGATCTTAGCTTCAATGTTGGCTAATAAATTTAACATGCAGTTATAAGCTGCTATTTGACCTTCTTCGACAGTCAGATCTTTCCCCAACTTACCAATTACTGTATTCCCATTACCTAAGTCCGGACCACATCCGGAACAATACAATAGATTTGCACCGAATTCTTGCGCAGGGGTGTAAATGCCTCCTTTTGGCGGAGGAGCGGGTAGGGTAATTTCTTTTTCTTTTAACTTGTCATATACATTTGTCATGATCATACTTCCTTTCAATTAAATTGTGATACACCGATTTCTGGCGGTTACCTCCCAATTACCGGTCAGATGCTTTTGCTCTACGATTGGTACAGATGGATATAAAGCGCTGGTCGGACAGATATGAGTAGGGATTACAAAAAGCTCATCCCCAACCCGGGGACACTGATCCTCATAACCCGGTTCCATACAAAATGCCCAGTGTTCCTCGCTTTGGAAGAGATCCTGCACATGTTCCATACCGGCAATGATTCCCCTGGTACCTTCAGGATCGGAAGCAATCCCTTTATATCCCAGATCTAAAGTAAAATGTCCTTTTCCGGGACAGCTGATCACTCTGGTAAGCACAGCGGCACCCGGTGTAAATACCAGATCGGGGTACTTCTTGCTATATCCATAATCGTTTACAAAGCAGGTACCGGGAGATAAAAAGACATTACATCCATCTGGCTGGAAGTCTGTGTAACATGGCATAGAAGGAGTTCCCCCAAGTACCAGAGTATCACAGGTATACCCTTTTTGCTGTAAATTTGTGCAGATATTTTTTATTTCTATGGCACTCAGATCAGTTTTTTGTTTGCGCTCATCAAAATTATGCTCTGTCCGATGGCCATCATAACAATGCAGACCTCTCATTTCAATTCCCTCCAGAGAAGCCCACTGTTCGTAAAAGTATTCGACATCTGAAACAGGGACACCAGTACGATTCATACCTAAATCTACATCCACCAGGACTCGTGCATTTAAGCTCTCTTTTTTAAAGACTTGTCCTAAAATCCTTATCTGCTCAGTACAATCACCAATAGCCCAAAATTGGACTTTGGGATAACTTTGTGTTAATTTGAAAAAACGATTGATATTGGGACCTACCAGTGGATATGCCACTAGCACATGTTCAGCTCCGCAGCTGGCAACCATCTGAGCTTCGGCTATGGTGGCGCATTTGAAACGGGTAATACCCGCACTCATTTGTAAATGAATCATTTCGGACATTTTGTGGGTTTTGACATGTGGCCAGAGATGTTGAGGACCACCCGCTAAATTGATTGTTTTTTCGATATTATTGCGAATGATGTCGGGATAATAGATCAATGCAGGTGTTACTAAATCTTTTGACTCTTCAAACATATAGTGATTATTCATAGTAACCTCCTTTTTTCTAAGATTGGTGATATCCTAAATAAGGCTTATCTTTGTTATAACACAATTTGTTGAAAAATTCAAGGAAAAAATATAGAATTTTCCGTTTATATTTTTTCTTTTATGCAGATTGTCTTCATTTAACAGAAAAAATATGGAAAGAAAAAGATAAGGTTGACAATTTTGAGGGTAATCGTTATAATTAATTAAACAAATTGTTGAAAGTTTTGGGGTGGTAAATTCGGAAAGAACTTTTAACAATCGTGCGATAAAGAGGTTGCTGTTTAACGAACAAAAAGGAGGTAGAACTATGTTGACAAGAACCCATGCAACATTTTTTATTATCGGCTTTGTAATTTATGTATTGTTGATGGTTGGAGTAGGTATTGTTTGCAGTAAGGGGAAATCAAAAGGCAAAGATTATTTGACAGGCGGTGGCAGGATGCCATTGTATTTGATTTTTGCGACCATGGGTGCAACTCTTATCGGAACCGGATCATCAATTGGAGCGACGGCTAACGGTTTTAAGAATGGTTTCGGTGGTTCGGCTTATGGTATGGGAGCAGCATTGGGTATTCTGGCATTGGTTTTGGTTGCAAAAAAAACCAAACTAAGATCTAAAAACTTTTTAACAATGGCTGAGGAAGCACAATTTCATTATAATGGCAACAATATGGTGAAATCGGTTATGAGTTTTATGATGTATATCATTGAGGTAGTATGGTTGGGCAATCATATTAATGGCGGAGCGACCTATTTGAGCTATGTCACAGGCCTGGATTTGACTACTTCTAAAATGATAGCCGTTTTGGCTTTTGGCGGTTATGTAATTATTGGTGGCTATTTGGCTGTTGTATGGACGGATTTAATTCAATTGACGATTTTGATCATTGGTTTTATTTCCATAACTGTTATTGCCATTCCTGCAGCTGGTGGCTGGGATGGTATTACTCAAACCATTATTGGAGCGGGAAAAGCAGGCAATTTAAGTTTGTATGGCATTGAAACTATGGGAACAATGGCAGTAATTTCTTTGATGTTTTCAGTTGCCATTCCTTGCCTGGGAACTCCTACCTATCGCATGCGTATTTATACTGCTAAAGATGATAAGACAGCCATTCGGGCATTAAGCCTTTCTGGTTGGCTGTTGTTGACTTTCTCTTTCCTCCCTGCTATTATTGGTATGGCGGCATTTACTATTGCAACCAATACAGGAGCGCAAGCAGTATTGGAAAAACCGGACTTTGCATTTGCCTACATTGCAACTACGGTGCTTTCACCAGTGTTGGGGCTGATGTTTATGATTGCCGGTTTATCCGCTACTATGTCTTCCGGTGATTCAGATGCCATTGCCGGTGTGACGATTTTGATACAGGACATTTATCCTGTATTTACGGGAAGGCAATTGGAAGAAGAAAAAGTCGGAAAATATTCACGGATTGCTACAGCAGGAACTTTGCTTTTGGCATTTTTTGCAACTTTATTTGCAAAAGATGTTATGGGCTATATCAGTAATGTGATTGGTTCCATTATTCCTGGCGTATCTGTGGCTATGCTCTTAGGAGCCTGCTGGAAACGTGCTACTTGGCAGGGTGGTTTGGCGTCTGTAGGAGTAGGAACATTATTTGGAGTTCTTTATTTGACAGTACCTGTATTTTCTGCTGCTATAGTAAGTATGTTTAAAGGGCCGGCTATTCCGGTTACATTGGTGGCTCTTGCAGCTGAGGTGATTGTATCACTTTGTACTAAAAAAGAAGAAATGTCAGAAGAACGTAGGCTGGCTCTGGTTGTTGAGTCCAGAGGAGCCGGAAAGTAAGTATAGCCGGGCATTGTGCTGCATACAATGATTCATGGCTTGAAAGGAGACTTTACATGGGGTTTGTAAAAGACAATTTTGAGGCACTTGACAGCCTTGCAAAATGCATTGCTCACCAGTTTGGACCTAATTGTGAGGTAGTGCTTCACGATTTAACATTGCCATATGACAGGACAATTGTGGCCATCTATAATGGACATGTAACTGGTCGTGCCATTGGAGGTGGTGGTACTAATGCAGGATTGGAAATTTTAAGAGGGACAGCCACGCCGGAGGATCAATATGGGTATATTAATTACACTAAAGACGGCAAGATGCTGCGCACTTCAAGTAAATATTTCATGGGTAAGGATGGCAAGGTGGAGGGCAGTCTTTGCATTAATCTCGATATTACAGGCCTTATGATAGGAGAAGCGGCAATGCGGGCTCTTAGTGGTCAGGATGCTCAGACAAATACCAAGGAGGTTTTTACTGCAAATGTTGATGAACTTTTAGACATTTTGATGCAGGATGCCGTTGAAAGTACTGGTAAGCAGTTGGCGTTACTGACTAAGGAGGATAAAGTGGCAGTAGTCCGGTATTTGGACGAAAAAGGAGCCTTTCTCATTAAGAAATCGGCAGAAAAAGTAGCAGACTTCCTTGGAATTTCCCGTTTTACCGTTTATAATTATTTAAATGAAGGAAATGGCACAAAGGAAAGTGAGGAAGATAAATAATGACTTCTATTTTAATAAAGAATGGATGGATTTATGATGGGTTGGGAAATCAGCCATACCAGAGCGACCTATATATTCAGGGGGATCGGATTTCACAGATAGCCGAAAAGATTTCCCGGGAAGCGGATCTGGTTGTGGATGCTGCGGGAATGGCGGTAACACCAGGATTTATTGATATTCATCGTCATTGTGATGCCAAGCCATTTAATAGTTTGAATTTTGGAGATGTTTTGTTGACTCAGGGAATAACGACCACAGTAGTAGGAAATTGTGGTATCTCAATGACGCCGGCCAGTGCTGATCCAGACCGGGCAAGACAGATGTATGACTTTGATGAACCGGTTTTGGGACCAATCAAAGATAACCAGATCCAGACCTATCATGATTATATGAAGGGATTGGATAAGGTTGGCTTGCCGGTAAATTTTGCTTCGATGATTGGTACGGGAGCTGTCAAGATCACGGTAAAGGGGTTTTCGGATACTCCTTATACGGAAGAAGAAATGACGAGAGCCAAATCATTGATAGAGGAGGCTTTGGAGGAAGGGGCAGCCGGAGTGTCGGTAGGAATTATGTATTTACCGGAATGTTATAGTACTACTGATGAATTTGCCAGATTGCTGGAGCCGGTGGGGCGTTATAAGCGCGTTGTAACAGCGCATATCCGTGGCGAAGGCGACAGTATGGTTGACAGTGTAAGGGAAATCATTGAGATTGGGCGAAAGGCAGGCTGTGCTGTGGAAATCAGTCATTTTAAATCTTGTGGGATATCCAATTGGCGGAAAGAAATCCATCGCGCAATTGGGCTGATTGAGGAAGCCAGAGCATCAGGACA
Source organism: Clostridiales bacterium COT073_COT-073 (assembly GCA_003858485.1). Classification (GTDB taxonomy): domain Bacteria; phylum Bacillota; class Clostridia; order Lachnospirales; family Vallitaleaceae; genus W11650. The sequence goes on along the minus strand of RQYD01000002.1, from coordinate 205,393 downwards.
GGATGTGACTTGTGATTTTTATCCTTATGAGGGAGGATCGACTGCATTGACTACCATGGTTCCACCAGTGTATGTAGCTGGCAATATGGCAGATGCATTAAAGCGCTTGGGGACTCCGGAAGGAGTGGAGCAATTCAGAGAAGCCTGTAGCGTGAGCTATGATGATTGGGATAACTTTGCCATTACCTTGGGCTGGGATCGGATTATTATATCAGGAGTAGTAAAAGAACATAATCGCAAATTTTTGGGTATGACAGTAACAGAAGCGGCAAAGGTATTCGGATTTGAGGATGCGGCAGCTTGTGCCGCCTATCTGATGCATGATGAGGGTGGAAAGACAGCGATCATTAATATGAGCATGTGTCAGGATGATATTGATACGGTGGCAAAATTGCCGTACTCCACTGTGATTTCCGACTCAATTTATGCAGACACCGATACGCCGCACCCGAGGATGTATGGAGCATTTCCAAAGATTATCAGAGAATATGTTAAGGAACGAGGACTTTATTCCATGGAAGAAGCAGTTATGAAGATGACTTCTTTGCCGGCAATAAGAATGAAGTTGGAAGGTCGTGGCAAATTAGCGGAAGGTGCTTTTGCCGATGTGAATGTGTTTGATCCGGATAAATTCAGAGATAATGCGACATTTTCCGATCCAGCGAGAATGTCCGAAGGATTGGCTATGTGTATTGTTAATGGGCAAGTAGCGTTGAGAGATGGGAAGCCTTTAGGCAAATATTATGGGAAAAATCTTAGAGTAAAAAACAAATAATATGCTGGTATGAACCAGTTCTAACCTGTAATATGAATTATTGGAGGGAAGGTATATGCCGGAAATAGTAACAATTGGGGAAACTATGGCAGCATTTACTCCAAATTCCACTGGAGTCTTGCGATATGTGAGAAATTTTGAAATGAGAATTGCCGGAGCGGAAAGTAATCTTGCGATTGGTGTAGCTAAGTTAGGCCATGAAGCGGGCTGGATCAGCTGCTTGGGAAAAGATGAATTTGGAGAATTTGTTCGAAATAGTATACGCGCAGAGGGAGTAGATACCAGCAGGGTAATATTTGATGGAGAACATAGAACGGGAGTTATGTTTAAGCAAATAATGAATGTGTCGGAAACATCGGTATTTTATTACAGAGATGATTCAGCTGCCAGTCATATGTTCCCAGGGATGATAGATGAGGATTATCTGGCAGAGGCAGAGATTATCCATCTTACAGGTATTACTCCGGTGTTGGGAGATAGTTGCAAAAGAATGGTTGAAGCAGTTATGGATATGGCAAAGCGCCATCACAGATTGATAAGCTTTGATCCCAATATAAGGAAGAAACTCTGGAAAAATTGCGACTATGCGTCAATGTTGAGAGACATGACTTTACAAGCTCAAATTGTGCTTTTGGGGATGGATGAAGCGGATATTCTTTTTGGAATTGACGCGCCCAGACAGATCATGGACATTCTCTTTACCAAAGGAAATGCGCAATATGTAGCCGTAAAAAATGGAGCAAAAGGTGCTTATGTAGGAAAAAAAGGGAATCTAAACAAAAATACGGCAGATATCATTCAGGCGGAAATAGATTTATCTCAGGAGCTTGGGTTCTTTTATGCAGCAATTCCACCATATTCGTGTAATTGTGCTGATCCGGTAGGAGCAGGAGATGCTTTCAATGCGGCTTTTTTATGTGGCCTTTTAGAAGGAAAAGATCTGGTAAATTGTGGCTACATGGGAGCGGTGGCTGGAGCAATGGCCACGGAAACATATGGAGACATAGAAGGGTATCCATCCAGACAACAGATAGAGGTTGCTTTACAGGGTATAGATGTGATTTATCGATAGACATGTAGAAGTGAAAGGACAGGGAATCATGAGGCAAATATTGAAAGATAATAGAATATGTGCAATCATGCGAAATATTCCGATAGAGAAGACACTGGATTATGCCATTGCAGCATATAGGGGCGGTATCCGTATGTTTGAGATAGCTATGAATTCTGAAGATGCAGTCAAACAGATTGAGTTGATGAGAAACCATTTCGAAGAGCAAATTTATGTGGGAGCTGGCACAGTAATTACGAAAGAGCGTTGTCAGGCAGCTAAGGCTGCGGGAGCTCAATTTTTTCTGACGCCTTCTGTTTCTTTATATACATTGGAATTTTGCCGAAGTTATCAAATCCCCCTTCTTCCCGGCGTTCTTACTCCTACAGATGTAGCAGTTTGTTTGGAATATGGATATCCTGTCATGAAATTATTTCCGGCTGGAGATATGCCGCCTTCCTATATCAGGAGTTTGAAGGGACCTTTTGATGAAACAGAGTATGTAGCAGTAGGAGGAGTTAATGCAGGTAATGTTGGGACTTTTTTGAAACAGGGATTTATTGCTGTTGGAATGGGAAGTAGCTTATTACCTAAGGAATATATAAGGAACAATGATTGGGATAAAGCATCTGAATATATAAAAGCTATTGTAGAGCGGATATAAGAGTTGACATAACAGTGATATATGAAATTTTTATTGCCTGACACAAATATAGTGTAAGACCTATGCTGTAGTTGTGTCTGTTTTTATTGCAGAGAAATGAAATGGAAATAATATTTGAAGACAAAAACAGAGAGCTTTGTTCAAATAATACCGGACAATTAGCTTTAATGATTCAATATTGAATAAAAGTAGAGAATAAAGAGGGTATCCGGACATCCGGAAATAAAATTTTCCTCTAGCCAAAAAATATGATTTGGTTTATAATAAAAGTTGAGTTTATTATATTAATCGTTGGTTTTGAACGGAAGTAGTTCCCGAATTGGGAAGAAAGCGCAGTAATTAGCCAAAATTAAATAGAAAAGAGGATTTATCATGGGAAAAAAGCCATATTTTATTACCACGGCAATTGCCTACACATCAAGAACACCCCATATTGGGAATACTTATGAAGCGGTTTTAACGGACAGCATTGCCCGTTATCATCGTTTGGCAGGGGAAGATGTATTTTTTCTGACCGGCACCGATGAGCATGGCCAAAAAATTCAGCAACAGGCAGAAGCAGCAGGCATTACTCCACAGGAGCATGTCGATAAGATCGCGGGTGAGATCAGAGAAATTTGGGATATGATGAATACTTCCTATGATAAATTTATTCGGACCACGGATGCTGATCATAAAGCGGTAGTGCAGAAAATTTTTAAAAAGTTGTATGAGCAGGGGGATATTTATAAAGGCAAGTATGAAGGGCAGTACTGCACTGCCTGTGAATCTTTTTATACTTCATCACAACTGGTGGATGGAAAATGTCCGGAGTGCGGAGCGGAAGTTACACCTACGGTAGAAGATACTTATTTTCTGCGTCTGAGCAAATATCAAGACCGTTTGATGAAACATATTGAGGAGAATCCCAACTTTATTCAGCCGGAATCCCGCAAAAATGAAATGATCAATAACTTTTTAAAACCGGGACTGCAGGATTTGGCTGTCAGCCGCACTTCTTTTACCTGGGGAGTACCGGTAACAATTGATGAAGGCCATGTTATTTATGTCTGGATTGATGCGCTGAGCAATTATATTACCGGTATTGGTTATGATCCGGATGGTGCAGGCGAACTGTTTCATAAATACTGGCCGGCTGATGTTCATGTCATCGGAAAAGATATTCTGCGCTTCCATACTTTGTACTGGCCGATTATGTTAATGGCTTTGGATTTACCACTGCCCAAGCAAGTATTTGGACATCCATGGCTTTTAATGAATGGAATTAAAATGAGCAAATCCAAGGGTAATACCATTTATGCCAAAGATTTGGTTGACCGCTATGGGGTAGATGCTACTCGTTTTTATCTGCTGCATGAAATGCCGTTCGCCAGTGATGGCTCTTTAACTTATGAACTGATGGTTCAAAGAATTAATAGTGATTTGGCCAATATTCTTGGCAATTTGGTCAACCGGACAATTGCCATGCAAAAGAAATATTTTGATGGTCAGATTTTAGCCCCAACGGCCAAAGTGACAGAAGATGAGGATTTGATTAATCTGGCATTGGCTACCCCGCAATTGGTTGAGGAAAAAATGAAAGAACTGCGTGTAGCTGATGCAATGGATGCGATTTGGGCATTGCTGCGTCGCTCCAATAAATATATTGATGAAACAGAGCCGTGGATTTTAGCAAAAGATGAAAGCAAGAAAGAGCGTTTGGCCACTGTTATGTATCATTTGCTTGAAGCAATTCGCTTTTCGGCAGTATTGTTGCAGCCATTCTTACCGGAAACGGCAGAACGTATCTTTGGACAGATCAATTCTGACAAAAAATGTTTGGAAAGCTTAAAATCCTTTGATGGTATGGTAGCCGGCAATTATGTTGGTGAAGCAGAAGTTCTGTTTGCCAGAATTGATGAGAAAAAGGAATTGGCAGAGTTGGAAGCTATGCAAATGGAGAGAGAAAAAGCAGCGGAAAATGTCACCGTTCAAAAGATTGACGATTCATCCGAAAAAAATGCAGCGGAAAAACCAACAATTACAATTGATGATTTTGATAAAATTGATTTGCGGGTTGGTCATGTCTTAGAATGTAAACGTCACCCCAAAGCAGATAAATTACTGGTATCCCAAGTGAAAATGGGAACGGAAGTCCGGCAGATCGTGTCCGGGGTTGCCGCACATTATACTCCGGAAGAAATGGTTGGCAAGCAAGTGGCAGTGGTGGCTAACTTAGCACCAATTAAACTGCGGGGAGAATTATCGCAAGGCATGATCTTATTTGCCGATACCGCTGACGGAAAATTAAAGGCAGTTGCTTTTGACGGTCAGATTGAAAGCGGAATGCCGATCAAATAAGCGGAAAATAAATAAACAATTGGCGGTTGCTTTGAGTTATGCTCTCAGGGACTTTATGAAAGATGATGAAAGCCAGTGAGATAATAAATTTATTCAAACCCGCACAGCAATCGGAAAATGGCTTTTTCTGAAATAATTGAAGAGAGGGAAAAGAGAAAAAACGATAACTTGCTGACAAGACTGCAAGGTAATATTAATAGAAAGTGATAGGAAAATATGATTTTTGATACTCATGCCCATTATGACAGTGAACGTTTTCAGACAGACAGGGAAGCAGTGCTAAAGGGGCTGAAACTAAAAAATGTTGGAGCAGTAGTTAATATCGGAACAGATTTAAAAACTTCACGCTACTCGATTGAATTATGCAAACAATATGATTTTATGTATACGACCATTGGAGTGCATCCGCATGAGGTTAAAGATATGCGTGATGATGATTTGGAACATTTAATAATGATGTCAGGTTTTCCGCAGGTTGTTGGTATTGGCGAAATCGGGCTGGATTACTACTATGATTTTTCGCCGCGGGCAGCACAGCGATTATGGTTTCGCAGTCAATTGGAATTAGCAAAGCAACTGGAACTTCCGGTTAGTATTCACACCCGTGATGCAGCTCAGGAAACCTTTGATATTTTGCTCGAGTCGGAAATTGGTAAAATTGCCGGTGGAGTGATTCATGCTTATTCCGGTAGTGCGGAAATGGCAGAGGATTATGTTAAGGCTGGATTTTATTTGGGAATTGGTGGTGTGCTGACTTTTAAAAATGGCCGAAAACTGGTGGAAGTGGTGGAAAGGATCCCCATCGAGCATTTGGTATTAGAAACCGATGCACCTTACATGACACCGGAACCACATCGGGGGAAACGCAATGATTCGTCCATGATTTCCTATGTAGTTGATAAAATTGCAGAAATTAAGGGGTTGACGGCTGTACAGGTGGAAAACATTACCTGGGATAACGCTTGCCGGCTGTGGAAATTGGAGATATAGAGAAAAGTAATCAGCAGAGGATTCGTTTTCAAAATTATTGGACTGGGTGTTTCGGAAGGTGGAGTTGATTATAGGAGAATGCTTAACAATGTTAAGCGAATTGTTAAGGGAAAATTATTCAACTTTTTCGCTTTCAACAGTCTTTTTAAATGTGCCACGAAAGCAATTTGGCGTAGTAAGTTGCAAAAGTGACAATAGGATAGAGCCCAAAAAGACAACGGGAAAGTTGAATAAATAAGGTAGTGAAAAGGAGCTTAAATGCCAGGAGCAGATAGGCTCTTTTTTTTGACTGGAAATATTTACTGAAAAATTGCTAAAAATTATAGTAAAATATATAAAATCAATAGTTTTATAATTTATGCTTTTTTTTTCAGAAATTTGGATTTTCATATTGAAGAAGACCTGGTAATTAAAAAAATAGTAAGGAGGATATAATTATAATAATGATATATAATTAGGACTATGCAATAATCAAAAAGAATTATAGTATCTGAATTATATATGAGTTTAGTCGTATAAGAATAAATGTTTTTTAACAAAGAAGCAAAAAAAGTGAAAAATGTACTTATATTTGTTTATAGGCAGAAAAATAATTTGACGAAAATGTAAAGTAATTATATACTAAATGTAAATGAAAAAGTAATAAAAAAAGGAATTAATATTGCGTAAAACACAAAAATATTAACAAAAGTGAAGGGAATCACAATTAGGATAAAGGTGGTGAATGATCTATATCAAATAGTTTGGTAGTTTGATTGAATTGTGAGCAGTGCTAATGAAAAGTTTAAAATAAGGAGGAACAGATAATGTTTACAAAAACCAAAAAGATACTATCAGGTGTGATGGCTGTATTACTTTTGTTAACGTTTTTTCCTGACAATATTAATGCTGTAAAAGTGCGTGAAAACGAGGAATATAAAGAGGGAAAGACATTAAGACCGATTTCTACTACCTTTCATATGGATCGAATTTTAGAGTGGGATAAGAACAACCCAGACAATGAATTAAATAAAGCTTCCGTTCCTTTGCAGGAAAGATTTACGGGTCATGTCATTAACCCTTTGGCAAACCCTGATGCCAGGGTTCAGGCATTGCCACTGATGAATTCTAAAAGTGATGAAGATAATTCGGTAAATGGCAATGAATTTGCCTGTTATGCCTTTGACTTCTGGCAGTATTTGGATCAAATGGTGTTTTGGGATGGGCCGGTACCAACACCTGATGTAATTGATGCCGGACATAGAAATGGCGTACCGGTATATGGAACTCTTTTCTTTAATTGGTCAACCAGTCAGCAGGATCAGGGAATTTTAAAGAAGTTTTTGAAAAAAACAGTAGTTGATGGCAAAACCATATATCCGGTAGCGGATAAAATCGTTGAAATTGCTGAATTTTATGGTTTTGATGGCTACTTTATCAATCAGGAAACTTCCATGTATGAGCCTTGGGGCAAGGAGATGCGTGATTTTATGCTTTATGCCCAAAGAAAAGCACAGGAAAAAGGTGGTCGCATTCGCTTTGCCTGGTATGATGCAATGGCAAATGATGGTTACAGAAACCACTATAATGCAGTTACTTCCGGTAATGATTTTTTTGTTAAAAAATATGATGAAGATGGCCAGGAAGATGAAAATGGACAATATGCATCGGACGAATTTTTTATGAATTTTAACTGGGGTCTATATGGTGTTAATGGTACTGTGGAACATATGAAAAACTGTCATCGCGATCCCTTTGATGCCTATGCCGGTTTTGAATTACAACAAAATAGTTATAATACTTCAATTAACTACTCTGCATTATTGGACGGTGCCAAAAAAACCAAATTATCACTGGGTTTATTTACACCGGATTCAATTTTAGGTCTATCCAATTCACCGGAAGATTATCATGAACAGGAAAGAAATTTCTGGGTAGGCTTTGATGGTGATCCGGCAACCAGTGGTGATAAAAACAAAAAGGGGAAAGACTGGCGGGGGATTGCCCGTTTTGTGGCAGATAAATCGGTGATTATGCAATTGCCATTTAATACCTTTTTTAATACTGGACATGGCAGACAATGGTTTATTGATGGTCAGATATCTAAAGGGGAAGAATGGCATAGCCGCGGTGTTCAGGATATTTTGCCAACCTGGAGATGGTGGATTCGCTCTGATCATGCTAAGCCGTTAAAAGCCAGATACGATTTTGATGATGCCTATAATAGCGGTAACTCAGTTAAGTTTGAGGGTGAAATTGCCAAAGACACTCAAAACACCATTAAATTATTTAGCACCAAATTGGCAATTGACCAAAATACCAAGGTTAAAGTAGCTTATCGTAATGGTCTTGGCAGTAGGGTGTATATTGGCCTGGCGACTGCGGAAGATTATAATGATGATTCGATGGAATGGTTTGCTTTAAATAATGATAAGAATTTCTGGTGGACAAGTACTGTTGATGTTAGCAAATTAGCCGGCAAAACTGCTTATGCTATTGCCTTAAAAGTGGTAGCCGAAGAAGATAAGGCTGATTACAGCTTTAATTTAGGACAGATTGCAGTTTATAAGGATTCATCAGCACCGGCAGCGGTCAGCAACTTTAAAATTGATGATGTTTTATTCCGGACTTCCAAAGATGCCGAAGCCAGACTTTCCTGGGAACCGGTAGAGGGAGCCGAATATTATGAAGTTTATCAGCAAAATGCCGATCAGACAATGACCATTATCAATGCGACATCCAGTCGTTATTTCTATGCGGAAAAGATTTTCAGAACCGATGATATGCCTGGTACCACCCAGGAATTATATGTGGTTGCGGTGGGCAAGAATGGTGTGAAAAGTGATCCGGCATTAGCAATTTTGGATTGGCAGATGTTGGTTGGCGATACCGGACAAATGCCGCCGAAAGATATTAATTTTTGTTTAAATGCTACAGTTACAGGATTTTCACATGAAAATAGCTCCGAGCCGGCACGCAATGCAATTAATGGTACAATCACTGGAAATGCTGATAAATGGTGTTCTGCCCCCTATCGAAAAGGTTGGATGTCCATTGCTTTTGCAAAACCGGAAACGGTTCGGCGTTTGACCATTTATCATGCTGAAGCCGGTGGAGAAGCTTCCACATATAATACCAGAGATTTTTCAGTACAATATAAAGATGAAGATGGCAAATGGCAAATGGCTTATCAAATAACCGGAAATACGGCCGGTATTACCGATGTTAATTTATCACGTCCAATTACTGCCAAGGAATGGAAATTGGATATAACCAAGTCAGATGTTGATCAATGGCCGGCTATTCGGATTTATGAATGGCAAATGTTTGGCAATCCAATTCCAACCCAAACTGCACATATTCCAATGCGCTGGGTGGAAATTAATAATACTGGTGACAATTTATATCAGTTAAAATTCAAAAATGTGCCCAAAAGTACAGAGGTAACAATTTCCAAAGATAAGAGTATGAACCCGGTGCTGCTAACGAAAAAGGCAACGGAAAACGGTGAAACTATCGTGTTTGATGATGTTGTACTGGAAGCCGATGAACATGGAACCGGACGGATTTTCTACACAACTAAACAAGATGGCATGGAAGCCAGTATTGTAATGGCAAAACCGTATCGCAAAGCCGGTAGCCGTTTGACAAAGATTGCTTTGACCAAAGTTCCGGCTAAGCGCATCTATTTATATGATAGCCGTTTACGGGTAGAAGATGGTGAAGTAACTCTGACATATGAAGACAACAGTCAGCAGGTTATTGCTTTAAGTCCGGAAATGATTAGCGGATTTAATCCCAGACATCCCGGCAAACAAGTTTTGCATGTGAAATACCTGAGTTTTGTTGCAGGAGAAACCTTTTCAATAAAAGTAAAGGGACAGAATGAGCCAAAGGTAGCCAGTGGTGTGGCAATTAGTGTGGAACCAAAAAACAGTTATCTGGCTGGAGAAGCCTTGGATTTAACTCAGGGAGTATTAATTGTCAGCTATGATGATTTAAGTGAAGAACAAATTGCTATGGTCAGCAGTGAGGTGACTGTCAGTGGGTATCAGCCACAAGTGGTAGGAGTTCAAACCCTGGTGGTGTCTGTGTTTGGTGTGGAAACACAGTGGCAGGTAACGGTTAATGAACCGGAAAAAGTAAATAAAGAAAAATTGGAGGAAATAATTCGTCAGGCCAGATTATTGATGGATAAAGATCTCTTTCAGTATGTCAGCCAGGAATGGAAAGAAAAATTGAATCAAGCCCTTACAGCAGCAGAAGTAGTTTTTAATGATGATGAGGCAAGCAAGGAACAGGTCAGTGATGCCGCAGCCGAATTATCCACAGTGATGATTCAGTTGGTAGAAAACACTGTTGTGAAAGTAGAGTTAAATAAAGAGCCATTAAAGTTACAATATCAATACGGCGAAGCCCTGGATTTAACCGGAGCAAGCTTAAGCCTGACTTATGGGAATCAACGCAAAGAAGAGATTGATATAACAGAAGCTATGGTTAGTGGCTATGATCCTGAAAAACCGGGTACTCAGGAAATTACAGTAACCTATCAAACCAGAGTAGTCGGTCAATTCAAGGTTGTGGTTGATGAAAGACCATTGGTCAAAGAACTAAGAGAAGAAATTAAAATGGCAGAAGCGCTGAAAGACAGTGAGGACTATCATTCTGCTACAAAGCTGGCAAGGGAAGCCTTAAATGCAGTGATTGAACAAGCTAAAATGCTTGCTGATGCCAATGTAGGAGAACAGGAAATCAGAGATATTATTAATGAGATTCATGAGGCGATTGTTGACCTTAAAAAATCGGCGGAGGAGTTAAAACCCAAGGAACCTTTGGCACCATATCAGCCGGATTCTTCTGAGTCAAAGCAGGAAGAAAGAGTTCCTGCTCCGGCTCCGGCTCCGGCACAGCCACAGCCAAAAGAAACCATTGAGATTAAAGATGATAAAATTGCATTATCTTCTGCTGAAAAAGCCTTGGTTGAACAATTATCAGAAAATATTACAGGCGAGGAGGACAAGCAACTAATTGAGAAACTGGTGACTAATAAAGTAACAAATCAAGAGTTTGTTCAAAAAGTTAGTGACAGGGCATTGGTGGAGTATGCTCAAAATGTGGCAACAGTCTTTACCGATGAAAGTAAGGATAACTGGTATGCAAAAGAACTGAGTGTAGCCAGAATGTTAAAATTGGTTAAGGGATATGATAACAGTACTTTTAGCGGGAACAACAAAGTAACCGGCAAAGAATTTATGACCATGCTGGTTCGACTGGGGGCTTTGGAGTTGACAGAGGCAGACGGAGATTGGTTTGCACCATATAAGCAGGCTGCAACCAAGGCGGGCTTGCTGAAAGATGTAACTTTTGAACTGGAAAAAGAATTGACACGGGAAGAAGTGGCTTTTCTGGCATATAATTTCTTAACGGTTGTCGAGAAAAAAGTGGAGGAGAGCAGCCATGAAATTGGCTTTGTTGATAAAGCGGAAATCAGCGAACAATATCAAAAGGCAATTTCTTATTTGGCGGAAGTTAATGTTTTGAAGGGTTATGAAGATGGCAATTACCGTCCGCAGGATGCGGTAAAACGTCAGGAAGTTGTTGTGATTTTATATCGTTTGCTGAAAAGAAAATAATTCTTTGACAGCAGAAAATAATAAAGATGACCAAGGGATAAGGCCGGCTTCTGCCGGCCTTATCCCTTGGTCAAAACAAAACGGCTGTCAGACTGAAACTTGTTGGAAAAGATTACTTTTTGTAATCGTTTTTTAATGTGTTTTCAGTTGAATTTGCTTGAAAAATAACAATAATTATCCTATAATAAAGGTATCTGGTTGAGCAGGCTAGGCAATTGCCGGTTTCAAGCAGATAAAACCAGGCAAAGGGCTGACGAAAGAAAGGAGTGCCATTTATGGAAGGACTTCAAATCGTGGGAGTGATTATCTTAGTTATTGGTATCTTATTTATGATGGCAGAGATTTTTGTTCCCAGCTTTGGAATTGCGGGCGGAATCGGCTTTTTAGCCATGACATTGGGCATTGTGCTGACAGCGGAAACCTTTGCGCAGGGATTGTTGTATTTTGTGATTATGCTGTGCGTATCAGTTGGTTTTTTGATATTAGGTTATTTCGTGATCGGAAATTCCAAAATTGCCTTGAAGGCAAAGCTGAATGAAGATCCACAGCCGGATTATCGAACGTTACTGGGAGCATGTGGAAAAACTTTATCGCCGTTGCGTCCATCAGGGACAGTTGAAATCAATGGATATCGCTTTGATGTCTTAACACAAAGTGAATTCATCGGTAAAGATGAAGCAATTCGGGTAATCGCAATACAAAATAATCACATTATTGTCGGGAGGGCTTAAATTATGAAAAATGAAATGTTTTATGTATCGGGAGTTTCCAATTTATTTGCAGTTGGTGGTCTGATGGGAGTACTGCTGTTGGTAGCGGCAATTGTTATTTTTTTAGCAATTTTCTTTAGTTTTGTACCGATTGGATTGTGGATTTCGGCAGTTGCTTCCAATGCCAAGGTTGGTATTTTTACTTTAATCGGAATGAAACTCAGACGAGTAAAGCCGTCGGTGATTGTACTGCCGCTGATTCGGGCAACCAAAGCTAATATCCCGGTTAACATTGATCAGTTAGAATCACACTTTTTGGCTGGCGGTAAAGTTGGCAGAGTTGTAGATGCCCTGATCGCAGCACATCGGGCTAATTTGCCCCTGAGTTTTGAACGGGCGGCAGCCATTGATCTGGCCGGTCGTGATGTGTTAGAAGCAGTCAGAATGAGTGTTAAACCTAAAATTATTGAAACTCCGGCAGTAGTAGCTGTAGCTAAAGATGGTATTGAAGTCAAGGCCATTGCCAGAGTAACGGTGCGGGCTAATCTGGATCGTTTGGTTGGTGGTGCCGGAGAAGAAACGGTCATTGCCAGAGTTGGCGAAGGTATTGTTACGACTGTTGGTTCCAGTAACAGCCATAAGGAAGTTCTGGAAAATCCGGATTCTATTTCAGAGAGAGTTTTAAGCAAAGGACTTGACTCCGGTACAGCCTTTGAGATCTTATCGATTGATATCGCAGATATCGACCTGGGAAGAAATATTGGGGCCAGACTGCAAATTGAACAAGCAGAAGCAGATAAGCAAATTGCTCAGGCCAGAGCCGAAGAAAGACGGGCCAAGGCAATTGCTCAGGAACAGGAGATGAAAGCATTGGTTGAAGAAATGAAAGCCAAAGTAGTAGAAGCTGAGGCTGAGGTTCCAAAAGCAATGGCTGAAGCTTTCCGCAATGGGAATTTAGGTATTATGGATTACTACCGGATGCAAAATGTTAAAGCGGATACAGCTATGAGAGAAGCCATCAGCAAAGATGGGAACTAATCATTTTGAAGGACATTGAGAAGATGAATGAAGATAGCAAATATTTTCGTGGTTTTGTCAATGCAGAGAAGAATAAAGTGCAGCGGAAGATTAAGCAGGCTTTGTTAGTAGGTATCTGCCAGTGAACAATAGCAGAAAGGGGGAATGCATATGCATATCCTGATGAGCGGCTCTGGTTGGCTGGTGCTTGTTTGGCTGGGAATAGGATTGATATCCATTATTTCCAAAGCCGGACAAAAGCGGATCAGTAATCAGCCGGGACAGGTGAAAACACCGGTGCGGTATGGCTATCGCAACCATCCGGGAGCAGTTGATAATAGGAATAATTATGCGGATGAAAATGAGCAAACTTATTATTATGACTCTCATTCGGCCTCAACTGAGGAAAGATATGCCGGGCAGCAGGTAAACCAGCAATGGCAGCATCGGTCAGTTTCGCAGTCCGGACAATGGGATCAGCAAAAGATCTGGCAGCAAACGCAGTATTATGCGGATAATTCCATGACGGAAAATGAGTATATGGCTGAAGAAGAATTTCGGCAGCAGCGGAATGTTTTTCGGCAGGAAGTACCGGCTGAAGAAGTACATGAGTATGTTTATGAATATGTTCCTGAGGAATTTGGTGAAGCAGGGGCTGATTCAACGAATGATCAGTTTTATCGCTCTACTGAAATTATTAATGCCTTGCAGGATGAGCAGGATATTGCCAGGGAAAAAGCCTATCGTCGTAAAAGTAAAGACGCATTTAAAGAAGAAAAAAAATCGGCTCCAAGGAAATTATTTGGTGGTCAAACTTCTTTAAAAAAAGCCATTCTTTTATCGGAAGTACTGGGATCTCCAAAATCATTGCAATAAAATAACCCCCGGGGAGCGGGCTGACATTGGGAAGTCAGACCTTCCTCCGGGGTTTTATTATTCATATGTATCGATATTTAACCGATCACATCACTCATGGTATAAAGACCAGCAGTTTTGCCACTGAGAAAACGGGCGGCGCCAATGGCCCCAACTGCGAAAATACGGCGGCTGCCGGCTTTATGGTGAATTTCCAGAATCTCATCTTCACCGGCAAAAATAACTTGATGCTCACCAGCAATATTACCTCCGCGCAGAGAAGAAATGCCAATTTCATTTTTTTCACGTGGTTCGGTTTGATGAGAACGTCCATAACTATATGCAAAATCATAATCAAAGACCGAATTGATGGCATCAGCTAAATATAGAGCGGTGCCGCTGGGAGCATCTTTTTTGCGGTTATGATGTTTTTCGATGATTTCAATATCAAAACCGGCTTCTGTCAGAACCAGAGCGGCTTTTTTGACTAAACTGATCATCAAATTGATGCCCAGGGACATATTGGCAGAAAAGAGAAGGGGAATGCTCCCTGCACTTTCTTTAACCAGATTAATTTGTTCTTTCGATAAACCGGTGGTACAGACAACAACCGGTATTTTTCGGGGAACTGCTGCCTCCAGCAGCGAAACCACTGCTGCCGGAGCAGAAAAGTCAACTACTACATCAGCTTCTATTGCACATTCTGCCAAAGACGGAAAAACCGGATAATCAGCACTACCGGCATGAGGATCAATCCCGGCTACGATTTGCACATCTTCCATATCTTTGACAATTTCTGTAATTGCCTGTCCCATTTTACCAAAACAGCCATGTAATATAATTTTCGTCATAATCATCTCCAAGCCGCCATTTTAAAATGGCAAATATCAATAGTTTTTAAAGCAGCAGATGGTCAGTTATTAAAGTAAACCCAACTCTTTCATGGCCGCTGCCAATTTTGTCTGATTGGCTTCATCCATATCAATTAGTGGTAAGCGGGTTGGGCCAACGCCCATGCCCATTAAATTCATAGCCGCCTTGACGGGGATTGGATTGGTCTCACAAAAAAGTAAATGGATCAGTGGCAGCAATTTTAATTGTAAAGCAGCGGCGGCCTCAGTTTGCTTTTCTAAATAAAGAATAACCAAATCATGGACTTCAGCCGGCATAATATTAGATAAAACTGAAACCACACCTTTAGCACCCAAACTCATCAGCGGAATAATTTGATCATCATTTCCGGAGTAAATATCAAGCAATCCTTGAGTTTGATAAGCCAGTTCAGCGGCCTGCGCGATGTCACCGGAAGCTTCCTTGACCGCTACAATATTGCTATGTTTTAAAGCCAATTCACGGGCGGTTTTAGGAGCAATGGCCATTCCGGTTCGTGAAGGTACATTATACAGCATGATGGGAATACTAACTGATTCAGCAATGGCTGAAAAATGAGCAATCAATCCTTTCTGCGTGGTTTTATTATAATATGGGGTGACCTGAAGTAAGGCATCGGCTCCCATTTTTTCAGCGTTTTGGGAGAGTTGAATGCCGTGAGCGGTATCATTAGAACCGGTACCGGCAATCACCGGAACTCGTCCGGCCGTTGCCGAAATGGCTACCCGGATGCATTCCAGGTGTTCCTGATCATTCATAGTTGCAGATTCACCAGTCGTGCCGCAAACAATAATCGCGTCTGTTTTATTTTTAATTTGCCAATCAATGGTTTCTTCTAATTTTTCATAATTAACCTTGCCATTTGCATGGAAAGGTGTTACAATCGCTGTTCCTGAGCCATAAAATAAACTCATTGCAAACCTCCTTAAATCAATTTATCAGGCATGATGAAATTATACTGTAATATTGTGCATGACTGAAATAAATTTTAAAAAATATCAAAATCTTATTATCCAACTTTCTATAGTCTTTTTTGCTTCCATCCCAAACTAAAGAGCGGATACATGCCAGTTATTTAACGAAATCTGTCAAAAAACATGTTTTTTGCATGAGTGCATATCCTGGCTAAAAAAGACTGTTTCAAGGAATGTGGGAAAGCTAAGTTATCATCCATAGTATACTAAAAATTGCTTTGGCTGTAAACTCTTTCTTTTAAAAACAATCGCTTTCTCTGATTAACTGTTCATTCCGGAAAAGGATTTTATGCTTTGATGGCGAACAGATAAGAGATCAATCACCAAACGAAATGAGGAAACTATGCGCCATAAATTTTTTTTAACCGGATTATTGATAGTGGTTTTGCTGACCTTGGCGGCAACTCATCTTTTACCCTCCAGGGCATTATCTCTTCGCGAAAATCGACCTTTGCACCAGTTTCCCTCAGGGACAGGGGCTGATTTTATTGCTGGTCGTTTTCAGGAGCAGTGGGAAAAGGCTTTAGCCGATCAATTGTTTCTAGCCGATAGCTATAAACAGCTATATAATGGATATAAACAATTAGGACTAGGGCTCACTACGGGGCTACTAACCGCTTTTATCAAAGAAAAGCCGGAGCAGATATCTGGCTTTGAGGCTACTTATTTACCCAGAGGAGAAAATGTTTTTGAAATAAAAGAAAGCGGAAATTTATTTTTATTTGTATACGAGCCGGACCGACTTTTGCCAATTTTTCGGGAAAAATTGTGGCAATTTAAAAAAGCAGCTGGTCGGTCCAATCAGGCAGAATACTATCTATACTATATTGAAAGTAATCGGGATATTGATTTTAAGCATAAACAATTCCCCCATGTGTATCAAAAATTATTGCAGACAGAATTTGCGGAGATTGGCCTATCTGCCTTCTTTAAAATTGATAGCTTGAAAGACTTTACTCAGCAGTTTTACCGGACTGATCATCATTGGAACCATGTTGGTCAGGCTAAGGCTTATCAGCAGGTTATTTCTCTGCTTTTAGGGCCGGAGGAACCATTGTATTCCTTGTATCCGCATCAAACCGCCGGCATTCAGTTTGTTGGCTCAAGAGCCAGACAAATTGATGATTTTTCAAAGGGGGATGATTTTTATATTAATTTAGCGGAGATTCCGCCTTATCACGTTTACGTCAATGAACAGGAATCTGAGCATGGTCATTTATCAGCATATGCGGCAGATCAGGTGGCTGATAATATTGAGATTTCTCATTATGCCGAATGCTTTGGGCCAGACAAGGGTTTGATTGAATATGATTTTATGGCAGTGGATAAGCCTAATTTATTGGTGTTAGCTGACTCTTATTCAAATGCTGTCAACCATTTGCTGGCTGCTCATTTTAATCATAGTTATTTTGTTGATTTGCGTCATTATCACAAAGATACAGGTAAAAAATTTGAGTTGAATCATTTTATTGACAGTCATCAAATTGATAAGGTACTGATTATGGGGAGTGCCGGTATGATCATTGCAGATGAATTTGCTTTTGAGGTGGAATAAGCATGGTTTTTTCCAGTTTAACATTTTTATTTTATTTTTTGCCGATAACTTTGATTTTATATTTTTTGGCCCGGAGCCGCAGTCAGAAAAATTTGGTGCTGTTAATTGCATCCATTTTTTTCTACGCATGGGGAGAGCCTTTTTATGTTTTTTTAATTATTTTATCAACAGTTAATGATTATGTTTTTTCTAACTTGGTGCAAAAGTCAAGGGACCGGCGGATGGCATGCTCAATCAGGAGTGAAGGGATAAGTGAAAAGGATTTAAAAAAGGAAGTCAGCCTGTTGTCTGAGAGCGATAAAGCTGCCTGGCGTCTTGAAAAGACTTGGTTTATTTTGTCACTGATCATTAATCTGGGATTACTGGGAATTTTTAAGTATACAGATTTTATGATTGCCAATATTAATAGCCTGTTTAATTGCAATCTTAGCATGACTAATTTGCCTTTGCCAATTGGCATTAGTTTTTATACTTTTCAAACGATGTCATACAGCATTGATGTATATACCGGTAAAGTCAGGGCGCAAAAGAATTTTTTAACCTTGGCTACCTATGTGGCTTTATTTCCCCAATTGATTGCTGGCCCGATTGTCCGCTATCAGACTATTGAGCAGGAATTGGAAAAAAGAAACAGTAGTCTTATCGGGGTAGCTGATGGCCTGCGTCGTTTTATTATCGGGCTGGCTAAAAAAGTTTTAATTGCCAATCAAATGGGACTGATTACGGATACGATTTTAATTCCCGGAGCAATTCCGGATAATACAGCAGTACTCTGGTTGGCAATGCTGGCATATACTTTTCAAATTTATTTTGACTTTTCAGGCTATAGTGATATGGCGATTGGCCTTGGCCGGGTATTTGGTTTCCATTTTCTGGAAAACTTTAACTATCCCTATACAGCCGTCAGTATTACTGATTTTTGGCGGAAATGGCATATTTCACTGGGCACTTGGTTTCGGGATTATGTTTATATTCCGCTGGGGGGAAATAAAAAAAATCAATATCGTAACATTGCTATTGTTTGGGGATTGACCGGTCTGTGGCATGGGGCCAGTTGGAACTATGTACTATGGGGAATGTATTATGGAATTTTGCTGATAGGAGAAAAACTTCTGAAGAATAAAGGAAATTTACCAAGAGTAATACGACGCGGATCAACATTTTTGGCGGTAGTTATTGGTTGGACGATTTTTCGGCTGGAAGATATGACCGACTTAAAAAAGGCATTTTATGGGCTCACACATTATCAGCCTATATCATTACAAGATTTTTTAATTGAATATGATAAGATTTTATTTGCCTTGCCAATGCTGGTGGTAGCGGTCTTTGCAGCCATGCCCTGGGCAGAAAGGCTGAAAAAATGGAAATGGGCTCAAAAGACTGGTGGACAGGTTTTGTATGATATATATTTAATGATGCTGCTGGCTTTGATAATTCAGTCCTTAGTTGGTTCTGGTTTTAACCCCTTTATTTATTTCCGCTTTTAGAAATGGTTGTCTGATCATGCTTATTGGATAAGGACAGAGAATAGAAAATATTGAGCTTAGCCGCCGGCAGGTGCTTTTTATTTAGCCATTGGCCGGTGAAAATGATAAATAAAAAAGCAGTTGTGACGTTGCTCTGAATGAGTATGCCAATTTTTGGCCGCTGGTCACAACTGCTTTTTTGATGATGGGATTGTCGTATAATAAAGTTTTTACCGGAATATAGTGTTAAGGGATAGGATACTTGGGTAAAAATTAAAATACAGCAGTTTCTTTACTTTTTTAAAGAATCACGAATTTCCCGAAGCAAAAGGATCTCTTCGCTTGGCTTTTCTTCTTTTTCTTCTTCCGGTTCGGCCTCTTCTTTGCGGCGCATAGCATTAATGGATTTAATCATTGCAAAAATAACCAGCGCAATTACTATAAAATCAATAATATTGTTTAAAAATGCACCATAGGCAATCGCTATTTCAGCTACTTCAACTGTACCGTCAGCAGCGATGACACCTGGTTTTAAAACGAGTTTGGCAGTGGCAATATTGAAATTACCCATCAGTAAAGATAAAAAGGGCATAAAAATATCAGCTACCAATGAGGCTACGATTTTTCCAAAGGCACCGCCGATGATAATACCGACAGCCATGTCAAATACATTGCCTTTCAATGCAAATTCCTTAAATTCTTTCATAAATTTTTTCATAATTTAAACCTCCTTGCCAGTATATTAGCATGAATAATGATAAGTAGCAATAAAATATTTTTAATTTTTTATCAATACAAATGAGGCCGATCAGTAGTTGGGATAACTGATTTTACAATCCGGCAGATTTGTATAATTATTAACTCAACTTTTCTGAATTCAGGAAATTCTTGATTTGAGAAAAGCTGTTTATCCGGATGAAAATTTAATGTGACTGAACCAGAATGGTGTCAGGAAAGAGAGCTTGTGTGGAAAGCTTCTATTTAGCGAGCTATGTATCGGCTATTGAAAAGTGATAATGGCAAAAAAGCAGTAAGAAAATGGAAACAGAAAAATATCAGAGGAAAAGGGAAAAGTTAAAGATTTTTAGAAAATATCCGATTTAATAGTAAAGAACTCAACTTTCCCACAGTCTTTTTTGGCCCTATCCCGCTCTGAAGAGTGGGCACATGGGTTCTACTTTCGCAACTTGCTTCGCAAGATTGCTTTCGTTCTCACCCATTTAACGTGCCTAAAAAAGACTGTTCCTCGGAATGTTTTTTTAGGTGTGCAACCGCAAGCCAGGCTGCATGCCCGTGCAGAAATGCGAAGCATTTCGACCAGAGAAGTCTTACGAAGCAAATTGCGAAAGATATGTGCCGCAAAAGCCACCTTACGAAGTATGTGGTGAAAGTGGTAGAACTTATGTGCCCGTTCCCCGGAGGGGGATAAAGCTTAAAAAGACCATAGGAAAGTTGAGTAAAGAATGGAGAAACTCAAAATACCGGCTCAATCACAGTGAACAAATAATAAGGGGATTTTATGATTAATAATCGAGTCAACCACGGAATGAAAAATATAGAAAATGTCATGCAAAGCATTGCCAGTGAAGCCTATAAAAAAACGGCCCGACCTGCGGTTCAAAATGGGGAGGAAAATAGCGGCTCTTTTCAGAGGGAGTATTTGCAAGTTTTGGTTCGGGATTATTTTTACTCCGGTTACCAAACCGAGGCCCCAAAAGAAAAATTAGTGCATTTGCAAAAATTAAAGGCCAGTATTGATAGTTTGCAATTACCGGCTGATTTTATGATCACCAAATCGACCGAAGAAATTTCGCTGGGTAATTTTATGAAATTGCTGGAAGAAGAAATGGCCAGTTTTGAAGAAAACAAAGAAGAAAAATTAAAGCAGGAAAAAGAAAAATTAAAAGAACTGAAAGAAGAAGAAATTGAAAATATCGTTATGAAGGCCAAAGGAAAACTAACTTTGGGTGATGTTGAAAGGTATCGGCAAGGTCATGTTAAGGAAATCGAACGCAGCCAATTACCGGCTGAAGTGATTAGTCAAATAAGCAAACATTTTGAAAATCATGGGATTAAGGCCGGGGCCGAACATGAAGCAATTGCCAGCAGTTTGCTGGAAAAAGGAATTGAGTTGTCAGATACAGTTTGTCATAATATTGATGCTTTACTGACAGCTAAAAATAAAGAAATCAGTCAGGAGAGAATTGAAGAACTGGCCAAGCAATATGCTTCAGTGCAAAAGATTGATTTAGCCGAATGGAATAAAGAATATCCCTTGTCAGCCAAACAGGTTGAAGAGCTGGTGCATCAAATTCAGGGACTGGATGATGATTACCAGCAGAAAATTGGCCGTAATTTTAAAACAATTGAAGAGGCTCTGGATAATTATCGAAACTTTAAAACTAATGTTTTACAAGCTAAAGCAACGAATAGTGATGAACTGAGCAGGAGTCAGATCAGTTTTCAATACATTCGTTATAAGATGACTTTAGAAAAAGCCCTAACTTTAAATAGCCGCGGAATTCCGATTGATAAAGCTGAATTAGCGACAATTGAAAAAGAACTGCTGCGGCTGGAAATTTCGACAGAGCAACTGGAGCAGGCAGCTGGTGCCAGAGCGGTATCGACTGATACGCTGCTAACGGAAATGCTGGATGTGGAACATGGCCTGATGGATGTGATGGGCAGTGACTATGGCAGTTTGTCACAAATGATGACTAATTTTACCTTTAAGCAGGTCAGGGGAATATCGGCTGCTAATCAGGCAGCAGTGGCGTTGAATCGTTATGATAATTTAGGGACAAAAGTTCGCTCTGATTTGGGAGACAGTATGAATAAAGCTTTTCAGCGTTTAAATTCACTTCTTCTGGCCAATGATATTGAGGCCACTGATGAAAATTTACGGGCAGCTGCAATTTTGGGCCGGGGACAGGTTGAAATCACCTGGCAAAATATAGAAAACATTAAAGAACTGGATCAGAAACTGCAATTAGTTCTACGCGGGCTAACCCCGGAAGCAATTTTGGATTTATGGGCTGATGACCGGGATATTTTAGCCATGACCATTGAAGAGCTGACAGATTATGTTGATATCAGGGAAACCAAAGAATTAAAAAGACTGAGTGACCGGGTGGCTAAAAAAATCAATCAATTGGAAAAAAGCGGTCAAATTGATGAAGCAGAAAAAGAGAGATTGATTTTAGCTTATCGATTGCTGCATCTGATCGAAAAGTCAGAAGGTGGAGCAGTGGCTGTGCTGATGAAAGATCAGCGTGCTCTGAGCCTGGAAAATCTTTATGATATGGCCAGATACCTGGAGCAGCAAACAAGTATTGATCAAAAAATCGGACCGGAGGAAGGGCTGGCGGATGAACAGAATTATCATGACTTAAAAGCCCAGATCCGAGGCAGTTATTTAAATAAAAAACGCACGATTCGGGAAATCTTTCAAGCGGCCGAAGAAACTCTTTTGGGGCAATCGGTTGAAGAAGCAACACAGGCGGCCAAAGACAGGCTACAGCTATTAAAAAACTTTTCTTTGCGGGAATGGGAAGAACTGTTCCGGGCATGGAAAGAGCCGAATATGAAGGATATTGAAATATATAAAGACTTTCAAAAGATTCCTTTTTTATTGACAGATACCTTGCGTAAATTAGAAAAAGTCAGTCAGCGCCATGAACGGGCTAAACAAAAATTAGAGGCTTTAAAGGAAATGCTGGGCGGCAAAACATCGGTTGTTAATTATGAGCAGGTTAAAGATTTGCTCAGGGAAATGGAAGCCGAGGTGATTGCCGGTCGCAGCCAGGAAGAAAAGGAAATTCTGGTGGCTTTAAGTGAGTCAAAAAAGCAATGGGATTATCAGCAAAAATTTCAAAAATATCATGAATTTATGCAAATTCCGGTTTGGAATGGCCAGCATTTGCATCAGATCAATATTTATTATCCGGGAGCAAAGCGTGAAATGGTTAAACAGCAGGGAGAAATCAAGGTTTTATTGGCCTTTGAAACTGCTCAGTCAGGAAAAATTTCCGGTTTTTTACAGGCTTCACCGGTTAGAGGAGAATTGATCTTTCAGGGGGCAGACAGTCAGGAGTGGCTGTCCCGGAATAAATCGGAGATTTGTCGCATCTTTGCTCAAAATCAATTTCCACTGACATCCCTTTCGGTTGGCACTTTTTTAGAGGCCACGCCTTATCAGAATCCGGCAAAAGGCCTGAAGGAAGTTAAAGGAACGGAAATGTTGACAGAAGCCGATAAGATCTATCCGGAAAAGATAGAGATCAGTGAATTAGAGGAAAAAATGGTCAGTTTAGCCAAAGATCTGGCCGGGATTATATTTTAAGTATACAGAATAAATCGGTTTGCACCCGATTAGAATCAATAAAAAGACAGCAGAAAGTTAAGAAATAATCGGGGTAAGCCGATAATAGAAAAAGGAAGAGAACGCAGGGACGCGTACAGAAAGAGAGGATATCATACATGAAAATTAATCACAATATGCCGGCTTTAAGGGCATTACGGCAATTAAGCAAATCAGAAGCGTTAATGTCGGACTCTTTATTTAAATTAAGTTCCGGGAATCGAATCAATCGCTCGGCGGATGATCCGGCCGGTTTAGCAATTGCTCATAAATTAAAACTGCAATTGAATGGCTTGGCGCAGTCAAGCAATAATGCCTGGGACGGAATTTCATTAATTCAAACAGCGGAAGGCGCTTTAAATGAAATTCATGCCATGCTGCAAAGAATGAAAGAAATGTCAGTTCAGGCTGCTAATGATTCCTATTTGCCGGAAGACCGGATGAACATTCAAAAAGAAGTCGAAGAATTAAAACGGGAAGTAAGCCGCTTGGCCGATTCTATGGATTTTAACGGAATTAAGATTTTAAATGGTGAACTGGATTTAATGGGAATTGTAGATAAGAATAAAGTCAAGCTGGAAGCAATATATGAATCGGTTCACCCGGGGCATTATGATTTTACGGTTACCCAGGTGGCAACTAAGGCCAGGGTGACTGGTGGCCCGATAACCGGTACAATGGCTATGGATGGATCTATTTCCATTAATGAAGAGGCATTTAGCTTTAAAGCCGGAGAAAATAAAAGTGAAGTATATGACCGGCTGCAAAAATTTGCCAATAATTTGGGTATCAGCGTCGGTATGAATGGTGGTAATTTGGAGTTAACGGCTCAGGAATATGGTTCCAGAAGTATTGTTTTGGCTGAGGCAAACGCAGGTGCGCTCAATCAGTTTGGCTTAACTGCCGGTACCACTACCGGTTTAGATGCTAATGCCACTTTAAATGGAGCGGACTTTCCGTCCGGTACGACAGTAAAGGCAATTGGCAATGAGATGACATTTCAAGGGCCGGATGGCTTTCAGTTAAAAGTTATTTTAAAGGATGGAGCTCTGGCCGGAGATCATTTGAGCTTGGAACTTTTAAAAGAAGGGCCGACCGTCTTGCAGATCGGTGCCAATCAGGGGCATACCATGCAGCTGCGGATTCCAAATGTATCAGCAGCGGCCATTGGCATCAGTCATATGTTTGTGCGCAGCCGAGAGGATGCATTAAAAAGTTTGGGCATGATTGATGATGCTATTACTTTGGTGTCTTCGATTCGTTCGAAAATGGGAGCCTATCAAAATCGACTGGAATATACGGTTGCTAATATTGATACTTCAAACTTGAATATGACCGAAGCTCATTCCAGAATCATGCATATTGATATGAGTGTGGAAATGACAGAGTATACCAAGCAAAATGTGATTCAGCAGGCAGCAACGGCTTTATTGGCGCAGGCCAACCAAAAACCACAGGAATTATTGCAATTGCTCCGCTAGAGAGGGGAGAGGGTAAATTGAAATGAAGGAAACATTGAAGAAAGATTTTCAAAACCGGATTGCAAATGCCGGCCGAAAAGATTTGGTGCTGATTCATTTTGATATGATTTTGGCAGAAATGGATCTGATTGACTTAGCGTTTAGGGCAGAAGATTGGGAACAATTTCGAAACAGCATTCAATTAACCCAGGAAATGATAAAAAAGCTGGTTGAAAGCTTAGATTTTTCTTATGAAATCAGCCATTTTTTAATGGGCACTTACCAGCAGATAAATGGTGATTTGATTAAGATGAAAATATCTAAAGAGTTAAACGCTTTAGAAAGAGCCAGAAGATCGACGGAACAGCTGCGCGAGGCTTTTTCTGTTATTGAAGCGGGCGAAGAAAAGCCGTTGATTCAAAACGGAGAAACCATTTATGCCGGGCTGACCTATGGGAAGGATAACCAGTTAAAAGAGAGTGTCGATCATAAAAAACGGGGATTAAAGGCATAGCTGATGGTGCTGCCAGAAATAAGTATTAAAAATTAAGTTTTGCATTTTGGATAAAGATTATCTGAGGACTAAGATTAATTGATATTCAGGAGCATGGAATAATAGGGAAAACCAGAAACGGGCTGTTGTAAAATCGTAAAATGCAACAGCCCCTTTTTTTTATATCTTTGCTGTTTGAAATAACTTAAAATTCAAATAATTATGCCAGATATCTGATATTTACATATTAATTCGGATTTGTTATAATAAAATACAGAAGGAGGATAACATATGAAATCAAAATCAGTTTTATCTGCAGTTGCGATGGTGATGTGTGTAATTTTTCTTTTTGGTGGTTGTGCAAACAAGGGAAATGTGGATAAGCCAACAGGTACAACGGAAAGTGGAAAAAGTGAAACTAAAGGTGAGAACAAAGAAGCGAAGACCGAAGAAACTAAGAAAGACGAACCTAAGCCGGAAAACAAAAATGAGAAAACAATCATCAATATTTGGACAAAGGATCGGCATGATGCTAAATATGTGCAGGCCAAGGTGGATGAGTATAATCAAAAAAGCCAAGATGTTGAAGTGGTATACACTTTATATACCGATAATTATCAGCAGGCAGCCGATTTGGCCGCTCAAAATGGCGAGTTACCGGATATTTTAGTTTTCCAGAACAATGTCTTTGATAAGCATTTCGGACAGGGTCAATGGGCGGATTTGTATCAGTTTATGGATGAGGATATGAAAAAATATTTTGCTGATGTGATCATTCCCGGACTAAATGAATTAGATGGAAAATTATATTTTATTCCTACCACCGGAACAGCCTGCCGACTATTTTACAATAAAGAAATCTTTGAACGGGTCGGTATTAAAGAGCCGCCGAAAACTCTGGAAGAAGTGCTGGAATATTCCAGAAAAATAACGACTGAATTAAAAGGCGAAGGTATTTATGGCTTTGCCGGCAATATGAAAAGTGCTTCATCTGCTTTAAACCGTTCAATGGTGGTTGGTTTGCAAAGAGAAACCGGAACCGTTTCCGGTTATAATTTCAAAGAAGGCAAATATGATTTTAGTGGTTGGAAAGACCAATTATTATTATGGAAGCAGCTTTTGGCAGAGGATTCAGCCATGCCCGGTTGCGAGTCGCTGGATATTGATCCATTAAGAACCCAATTTGCTGCTGGTAAGATCGGCATGTATTTTTCTTATTCTCATGCTGAGCCGGGAGTTTATGCCAATCAATTTCCAATGGATTCGGCAAAATGGGATGCTGTGCCGATCCCGACAACAGGCGGAAAAGTAATAGGTAAGCAAAATTTCGGTGCAACCTCAGCATATATTTTAAATGCCAAAAGCCCAAATTTGGAAACTGCTTTTCGGGTATATAAGGAACTGTTTACCAGTGAAGAATATTTGACCGGCTATTATGAAGGCGGATATGGAGTCAGTATTATTCCGGCGATTATTGAAAAAGCCAATCCAAGTGAAGATTATAAAAATAAAAAATGGCTGAGAATTCATCCGGAAATGGATGCTATTTTACCCAAAGCGCCACATGCAGCGTTTGCAGCCGGAATTGTGGTCGAAGGTGAAAATATGTATAAAATCGCAGAATCGGTTTATTATGGAGATGCAGATGTGGATGCGGCGCTGGCTGATTTAAATGAGCGTTATAATAAGGCATATCAGGAAGCCATTAAAAACAGAACCGGATATGAAATTAAAATTCCGAACTATGATCCCATGAATCCGACCTTAAAATAAAGATTATGGATGGATTTTCTGATAAAATGAAAAAACAGAAAAACTCATGAAAGATCAGAATCTGGAAAAAGGGAAGATGGATGCTTCCCTTTTTCCATAGGAAAGGAAAAAACATGAAATTTTATGCGAATCGTCTGAAAAAGAAGGAAATAAAAAAGAATTTTGAAGCCTATATTTTTTTGATTCCGAATTTAATTTTATTTATGAGTTGTTCCCTTTATCCGGTTCTGTGGGCACTAAAATATGTTTTTTACCAATATGGAGGATATGGGGCAGCTGAAATTCGCTTTGTTGGTTTGGAAAACCTGGCCAGAGTATTTCGGGATAAGGTATATTGGCAAAGCATTATGCGGACATTTACTTATGGTTTTGGCAAGGTGCTGATCATCATTCCGCTGGCATTTTTGCTGGCATATATTTTAAAAGAAAGAAAAAAGATTAATACCCTGGCACAAAGCACGATTTTTTTGCCGACCATTATGAGTTCAGCAGTTATGGGGCTGGTTTTTTACTTATTGTTTAATGCTTATAATGGTGAGATTAACAAGATTCTGATGAACAGTGGCCTTATTCATCAGCCGATTAATTGGCTGGGGAAGAACCATGCCATGAAGACTTTAATTATGACTGCGGTTTGGGGGGGATTAGGAAACTATATGGTTTATTTTATTGCCGGTATTCAACAAGTGTCAACCGAAGCAATTGACAGCGCTAGAATAGATGGAGCGAATGAGACCAAAACCATTTGGTATATTATTTTGCCGATGCTGGGTCCAATTTTAAAGATTATTTTAATGCTGGCCATTACTTCTGCTTTTAATGATATTTCCAATGTAATGGTTTTAACTGAGGGTGGGCCGAATAACGCCACCATGGTAGCTTCTTTATATAATTATCGTTATTTTTTTCCGGTATCGACCACTGAGTCGACTGTTCCGCAATATGGATATGGAGCAGCCTTATCTGTTGTGACAGCTTGTGTGGCAGGGCTGGTCACAGTTCTTTATCTGAAAGTATCACGGAAGTTGGATGACATCTATTAGGAGGCAATATGAAAGACAAGAAGAAAAAGAAATCAAGCCCATTTAAGTGGAAAGTCATGGTGGTTCAAATATTGAAAACTATTTTTGTAACAGTTGCTGTGATTTTTACCATTTATCCGGTAATATATACGATTGTCGGCTCCTTTAAAACCAATGCTGAGTTGACTTTGGGTGCTGATTTTTGGCCATCGAGCTGGCAGGTTGAAAATTATTACCGGGCATTTGTCGAGGCTGATTTCTTGCGATATTCGCTAAATAGCTTGATTGTGGCCGCTTCGGTGACGACATTAGCGATGATGACTTCGTCATTAAGCGGATTTATTTTAGCCAGACGCAATTTTTGGGGTAAAAAACTGCTGATCAGTTTATATTTATCAATGATGTTTGTATCACTTGGTGCCATTAAACTATATCCAATTTATCAAATGATGCGCTCTCTTAATTTGCATAAAAGTTTAATTGCCCTGATTTTAACTTTGACTGGTGGTCAAGCAGCAAATGTTTTTTTGGTGATGGGTTTTACCAGATCAATTCCCACTCAGCTGGATGAAGCGGCGATTATTGATGGCTGCTCAATATTTCAAGTTTATTATCGGATAATTCTGCCGCTGTCGAAGCCGATTTTGGGAGTAGTGGCCCTGTTTGCTTTTCGTAATGCCTGGAATGACTATATTGCCGGCTTGATTATGACAATTGGAGCGCCGCAACTAAAACCTTTAACTGTTGCAGTAGTACAGTTAAAATATTCAGTTAATGCAGCGGCAGAATGGCATATTATGCTGGCAGGAGCGGCGATAGCGATTATTCCGATTTTATTGGTTTATTCATTTGCCAGCCGGCATTTTATTTCTGGTCTGACTGCCGGAGCACTAAAAGGATAATCACGACCAGGAGTTAGATGAAAAAATGAAATTATATGGAAAGGATAGGCAATGATACAATTTACTCAGGAAAAACAAGATGCATTACGCGAGAAAGCGAAAAAATTTCCGGCAACACTCATGCAGCTAAAGCAGGAAGTAAAAGAAGTGTTTGAAAATCAAATAACAGTACCAAGTTCAGGTATTGCCAATTGGGTCTTGTATTATTATTGTCCGGACTGTTCGGTAGCACTGAACTTTGACTGGCAAAAACCGGATCAGCATATTTGCCCCGAATGTGGTCGTGTCTTTAGCGGAGAGCCTTATGACAGTGCCTGGTGGGGACTGGTCAATGGCAAAAATTGTCAGGCTGCTTTTCAAATGGCAATTATATGGATGGTTACGGGTGAGCAGGCCTATGCCCAAAAAGGATTGCAGATTTTATTGGCCTATGCCTTAAATTATGAAAATTATCAAGTACATGGAAATATTCCATATAATGGGCCGGGTCGGGCCGGAGCGCAAACACTGGATGAGGCCAATTTCCAGAGAAGTCTGGCACTGGCTTACGATATTTTGCAAGATTATATGAGTGACCGGGAGCGGCGGTCGATCAAAGAAAAATTATTTTTACCGGGAGCAGAATTTTTGCTGGCACATCGGACCAGGCAGTTACACAATCATGAGGTCATTATTAATTCAGCGATTGCGGTGATTGGTGTTTTATTTGAAAAAGCTGAATATATTCAGGCTGCCCTATATGACGAATATGGCTTATATTATCAATTGGAGCATGGAATGCTAAAAAATGGTCTATGGTTTGAAGGTGCCTTTAGTTATCATTTCTATGCTTTGACCAGTTTTTTGGCATATGAAAAATTTGCTAAAAATACTGATTATAGTGGTTTAAACCATCCCAATTATCGAAAAATGATGGAAATGCCACTGGAATATCTGGAGCCGGATGGAAGGATTCCGATGCTTAATGATGCCAATTATGGACATGAATCTCATATGAAAAATTTATATGAATTTGCCTATGCGGAATTCGGCGGAAATATTTTGGCTTTTCTGTTGCAAACCTACTATCAAAATAGAAACAGGGATAATATTGAAGCCTTTTTATATGGGGCAGAGCAAATTCCGGATGTCGATTTTAAACTGACCAATTTTCATACACCGATTGGCCAAAGCGGGCATACAATATTGCGTAGTGATAATGGTAAGTATTTATTACTGAAACATGATTGTTATGGAGGAGAGCATGACCATTACGACAGATTAGCTATCAGCTATCAGGCTTATGGGAAAAGAATTGCTGTTGATTTGGGAACAACCGGATATGGTGCAAAGCTCCATTATGATTATTATAAAAATACCGGTAGCCATAATACTCTGATGATTGGAGAAGAAAATCAGGCACCGGTCAATGCCAGACTACTCAAATATGAAGAAAAGGACGGAGCTATTTATATTGAGGCACAAGCAGATTGGACAGAGCCTTTTCAAATGCCGGATAGCTTTACCATTGTTCAGTGGTCAGAAGACGATTATCGCCATGTCAGGATGAAACGAAAATTAATTTGGATGAATGATTATTGGCTGGAAGTTTTTATAGCTGATGGGATTGCCAGCGATCAATATGCAGATTGGATCTTTCACTTTACTGGTCAGGAAATAACTGAGCCGGAAAGAAAAAAAATGACAAATCAATATTTTAAGAAAAAACCATTTGTGCATTTATGCGAGATTTCCAAATCGGTGCCACAGGGGAATTATTATCAGCGAATTTATCAGGATGGTGATATAAAAACCCAAGTATTCGGAATGGTTAATGGCCAAACTCTTTTTGATGCCTATGGGCCGGATAATCCGTCCATCAATCAAGTTGCATATTTAATAGAAAGGCATTCAGCGACTCAGATCCTATCAGCTCATGTGTTTGAAAGTTATCGTCATACAGCCAAAGTACGGGATGTCAGATTCTTGAAAAAGAATGAAAAATTATATGTCACAGTTCAAACAACAAATCAAGAAAAAAGTTTTAAATTTGAAGCGCACTAGGAAAATGAATGCGGCTGCGCAGCAGACATATTCATTTTCCGGCGCTTCACCAGCAGACAGGAGCGCTGTAAGCGCGACTGGTACGAAGTACCAGGGTCTGCTGGTGGGTAAGCATCATATAAATTCAAATTTGAAGCGCACTAGGAAAATGAATGCGGCTGCGCAGCAGACATATTCATTTTCCGGCGCTTCTGCTCCTATTGTTTTTTCCTGAAAAAGCTCCATAAAAAAACAATAAAATATAGAGGATACAAATATCGGGACTTTACGGAAAAGAATTCCTATGATAGAATAGAAAAGGAATTTGAAAAATGCTGGAAGTATCGAAAAACAAGGAAATGTAGGAGGAATTATGAAAAAACCAATTTTAGTTGTTTTGGCAGCTGGCATGGGTAGCCGCTATGGTGGATTAAAGCAAATGGACCCGGTTGGCCAAAGTGGAGAAAAAATAATTGATTATTCTGTTTATGATGCAATTGATGCAGGTTTTGAAAGAGTAGTCTTTATTATTAATCATAAAATTGAAAAGGATTTTAAAGAATTGGTTGGTGCGGAAATTGAAAAGCATGTTGAGGTTAATTATGCTTTTCAGGAGTTAACTGATTTGCCGGGTGAAGTACAAATTCCGGCGGACCGCCAAAAACCTTGGGGAACTTCTCATGCAGTATATGCAGCCCGTGATTTTTTAGATGCTCCTTTTGCAGTAATTAATGCGGATGATTTTTATGGACGGGAAGCTTACCATAAGATGTATCAGTTTTTAACAGAAACTGCAGATAAAGAGGATGAATATTGCATGATCGGTTATTTGGTAAAAAATACTGTGACCGATAAAGGCTCGGTGTCACGTGGTGTATGTGAAACGGAAAATAGTTATTTAAAAACAATTGTTGAAAGACTTAAAATTGAAAAAACCGTGGATGGTATTGTTTATATCGAAGATGAAAAGGCATATCCATTAACGGATGATACGGTGGTATCAATGAATTTCTTTGGCTTTAAACCCAAGTTTGTAACTGAAATTGGTCAAAGACTGCCGGCCTTTTTAAATGAAAAATTACCGGTTAACCCATTGAAATGCGAATATTTTCTGCCGCTGACCGTGGATTCTTTGCTGAAAGAAAACAAAGCAACTGTAAAGGTATTGGAAACGAGTGAAAAATGGTATGGCGTAACTTACCAGGAAGATAAAGCTGAAGTAGTGGCAGCTCTGAAAGAAATGGCAGAATCCGGTAAATATCCAAAGAGCTTGTGGGGGAAATAAATGATGATTGACAGGAAGAATATATGTGAAAAATTTAATTTTACCGGCCGATTTGTTTCAGCTGAGCCATATGGCGGTGGACATATCAATGATACCTATAAAGTAGTATATCGGGATCATTCTTCTGAAAACCATTATATCCTGCAAAGGATTAATTCAAATGTATTTAAAGATCCGGTTCAGGTAATGGAAAACATTGGCCGGGTGACCGAATATTTAAATGGATTAAAAGAGCAAAATGAATATGAAGTAATGGAATTGATTTATACCAAAGAGGGTAAGACATATTATCAGGAGGAAAATAATTATTACCGGGCTTTTGTTTTTGTAAAAGACGCAGTATCTTATGATTACTCCAAAGATTTAAATACCATTTATGAATCGGGCAAGGCCTTTGGCAATTTCCAGAAGATGTTGGCAGATTTCCCTCTTTCTCAGCTGCATGAAACAATTCCTAATTTCCACCACACCTATGAAAGGTATAAAACTTTCTGCCATTCCTTAGAAAAAGATGCTCATTTTCGCAAAGAAGATTGTTTGCAGGAAATTAAATTTGCTTTAGAACATGAAGATTTGACTCATATTGTAGTAGATGAAATAGAAAAAGGAACAATTCCGGTCAGAGTGACACATAATGATACTAAGATTAATAATGTCTTATTTGATGTTCATACCGGCAAAGGAAAATGTGTTATTGATTTAGACACTGTGATGCCGGGGAGTGCTCTGTATGATTATGGAGATTCGATTCGTTCTTCGGCTGCGACAGCGATTGAAGACGAGCCGGATCTGGATAAAGTTTGGTGGGACAGAGAACGCTTCACCGCATTTACTAAAGGCTATTTATCTGAAGTTGGAAGTACGCTGACCGATAAAGAGAAGGAATTATTGCCTTATGCCGGGATTCTTATTACCTATGAAATAGGACTTCGATTCTTAACAGACTACTTGGATGGGGATGTCTATTTTAAAACACATTATCCTAAACATAATTTAGTCAGAGCAAAAAATCAGTTTAAATTTGTGGCTGATATGGAAAAAAATCTGGAAGAAATTAAGAAGATAGTTGGAGACTGTCTCGCCTGAACAGTATAAAGATTTTATTGAAATACCCAACATTTGCTCATTATGAAAATTTTATGTTTTATCGCTTGAAATTTTATTCAGATACCGCTAAAATAGGGGAGTATCCAATGGATGTATTTTGTTGGGAGTTTATACATGAAAGTGGCAATTCGATATTATTCGAGGACAGGCAGTACAAGAGATCTGGCATTTGCGATACAAGAACAACTAGGGGTTGCGGCTGAAACCATTGATATTCCGATCCCATCAGGAGTGGATTTGTTGTTTTTAGGAACAGCGACCTATAAAGGTAGGACGGCAAGGGAAATTTCTGACTTTATTTTAACATTGAGAGAAAGAAAGATCACAGTAGTTTTCTTTAGTTCATCAGTTTTTCGAAAATCGAATCATAAGGATCTGTGTAGGCAATTAAAATCGGCAAAAATTACATTTTTGCCGGAAAGTTTTTATTCGGGCAGTATTTTTTGGATATTTAACCGAAAGAGGCCAAATGAGGCGGATTTGAAAAATATTAAAAATTTTTCGAAAGAAATTGTCCGAAAATATTTAGGCTAACATAAATGACCGGCTTTTGTTATCTCTGATAATAAAGCCGGTTTTGCTATAGATTTAACCTGGTAACATACCTTTAACCGGCCAGGGAAATTTATTGGTGATAAAAATATCTAATGATCAGCGAAACAAGAGAGTGGAAAGGGATGTTATGGAAAAAATTAAAATTGGAATCGTCGGTTATGGTAATTTAGGAAAAAGTGCAGAAGTGGCGATTCGACAGAATGAAGATATGGAGTTGGTCGGCGTTTTTACCCGTCGAAATCCGACGGATATTAAACCTACCGGTAATCAGATAAAAGTATATCCGATAGCAGATGCCTTATCAATGCAGGATAAGATTGATGTGATGCTCTTGTGCGGTGGCAGTAAAAGTGATATTCCGGTACAGGGGCCATATTTTATCCGGTATTTTAATACTGTTGACGGGTATGACACGCATGCCCGTATCCCGGAGTATTATGAACAAATGAATGAAATTGCGATAAAAAACGGAAAGCTTGCCTTGATTGCCGGCGGCTGGGATCCGGGGATGTTTTCGATTCAGAGAATACTAGCCGAGGCGGTGCTGCCGGAGGGAAAGACATACACCTTTTGGGGAAAAGGGGTCAGTCAGGGGCATTCTGATGCGATTCGCCGGATTAATGGGGTAAGAGATGCCAAACAATATACGATTCCACTGGAAACAGCAGTAAACCGAATTAAAAGCGGGGAAATGCCGGAACTGACTACCAGAGAAAAGCATTTACGGGAATGTTTTGTGGTAGCAGAAGATGGGGCAGACCTTGCAGAAATTGAAAGGCAGATCAAGACCATGCCCGATTATTTTGCCGATTATGATACAGTGGTACATTTTATCAGTCAGGCAGAACTGGAGCAAAACCATGCAGGACTGCCACATGGCGGTAGAGTGATTCGCATAGGAAAGACCGGCGGAGAAGCTCAAAATCTACAGCAAATGGAATATAGTCTTAATTTGGATTCCAATCCGGATTTTACCGCCAGTGTCCTTTTGGCCTATGTCAGAGCAGTGTATCGCTTAAATCAGGAAGGGCAGGCAGGCGCCAAAACAGTGGCGGATATTGCGCCGGCATATTTGCTGCCTAAGTCAGCAGATGAGATTCGTCGAGATTACATTTAGATGATAAATTGGTATTGCTGTTGTTTTATGGCGTAAGTTTTGCCACTTGGAAAGGGAATATTTAGCCTTTGCCTACGCAAGTGCAAGTTGAAAAAGAGCCGGATGGGAAGCGGTGAATTGTCTGCACAAACAAAAAAGATGAGAACAGCAAAGAGTAAGATAGTAAAACAGATGCCGCTGGCGGTAGACATTCCGCCAGCGGCATCTGTTTTTATAATTTACCAATCATACAGTTTCCAGGAAACTCTTAATTTAGTATTTTAAACTCTTTTAAGAATTTAGGGAAAGACACGCTGTCTACAATAAAATTAGCAAGTTTTGATGTATTACCTAAGCTCAGATAGTCCTTCATATCTGAAAGATAAAGGCTTTGCTCGTTTCTTGGTATAATCCAGACTTTCAAAAAGATTTTTGCACTATCATCATTTTCAATATTTCCTTCATCAGGAGTAAAGCCGGTAGTATTGGTGTAAGGAACGAATTTACTCAATTCCACTTTGGGCTGTTCCAATCCGATTGCCACAAAGACACGTTCTGATTTTTTGCCTTCTAATGCAAACCATTTATTATTTGGACGCGACAAAAAGGATTTTTCAAATTCATTTTCCATATTATTAAAATTATCATTTTCTTCAGAAGAATTCAGATATTCTCCGCCAATATTTCCTTCACGACTTTTGTCTGTGATTTCTGCACGAACATCGTAGGAAGTAGCATTTTCAACTGCATCCCATTCTAAATAACCGTCTGCTAAATTAAATCGGACTTTTGAGTTTGGAGTGTTTGATTTAGGTACAAGATTAGCGTCCAACTCCAATGCCCCCAAATCATTGGAAAGTCGTTTTACTTCTTTTAATTCCGATTCCAGACTCTGATTCTCAAGATATTGCAATTTTAAAGTCAGCTTTGCTTTATAATTGCCCAAACCGGCTTTTCTTAAAGCATGTAGTTGATTCGGAATATCGGTAGAAGAGTTGGCGCCACGCTCTAAAGTTTCAAGCTGATTACCGTTTTTAATCTTTATCAATTCCCAGTCAACGGTAAAAACAGAACCATTAGGACCACTCAAGTCAATCCCGCCAATTTCATTAATGCTGACAGTTTGAGCGGCAAAAAGCTTGTATTTTTCTACTTCTGCTACCAGAGTATCGAATTTTTCCTTATTCGGAATACTCTCCCAAGTTTCCGCAGGCATATCCTTTTTATACTGTTCAACAGTAGAAATGATATTCTCCGCTCTATCCGTAGATAAACCGGGGCGAATCAATTCAAGCTGAATTTTAACGAGATTTACTTTTTGCAATAACTCAACTCTTAGACTTTGTATTTTGGCTGCTATTTGCTGTTTTTTCGGTAAGAATTGATTTGTATATAAAGCGTTTAACTCTTCTTTTAATTGCTGATTTCCTTGGTTTTGCCATTCTGCTAATTTGGCTTGAATTTCGGCATCCAAGGCATTTCCCTTTTCTTCTGTTTCTTTCATGTTCTTTAGCGTAATTGTCGCTTCATCTAAAGCGATATAAGCCTTAACTTTGTTGATGAAATAGGCATTGATAACATCGGAAACATCGGTTACAATATAATGCTTGGTATTATTCAAATCAGTAATGGCGGTAACACCGGCATTTAATTTAACAGAAGCAAGAGTAGCTTCATCCATAGTAGAATAAGCATGGCCTAATTTTCCGTCTGCATTAACGGCAAAGTATTTTCCGTCTACTTCTACAGCATAAATCCGCTCCGGGGAAAGGCCGGTGATTGCCTTATCTGCCGGAGTACCAACTCCGCTGACAGACACTACTTGATTGCTGACAGTGCCGGAGAAGTGATTCATAATTTGGTGATTAGCCGTTAAAGTAGCTTGTACTTTATAATTACCGTTATCCAAAGCCTTTAATGTGATCGAGTCTTTGGTTTGGCTTTCGATTGCTACAAAAGCCATGCCTTCCTTTAATTCCCAAGTAACTCCTTTATCACTGGCATCTGCCGGATCATAAACTACTTGAATGGTGAGTTTTCCGTCTTCCAATGTGATATTAAAATCAGCCGGAGTAAAAGAAATTGTTTTTACTTTCTTTTGTTCTACCGGTGGCTGCGGAGAAGGAGATGGTGAAGGTGAAGGAGTATAACTGTTACCGCTAGGGCTACTGGATGGCGGAGTTTTTGTTTTTTCTGCCTCTTTCTTTTTGGCTTCTTCCTTTTTCTTTGCCTCTTCTTTTTTAGCTTCTTCTTTCTTCATTTGCTCTTGCTTGGCAACATAATCATTACTTGGAGTGTAAACAAAAGCAAATGCTTCGGAGCGGGTGATATTTTTGTCAAATCCGAAACTACCGTCAGGATAGCCTTTTAAATAACCGGCTTTTGCCAGTGCACCGATACTTCCCTTGGCCCAAGCCGGGATGCTTGCAGAATCAGTAAATTGATCAGCTGCCGCTGCATCATCTTCGATTTTTAAAATCCGGCTTAAAATAACTGCCACTTCTACCCGACTGATAACGGCATTCGGCTTAAAGCTGCCATCAGGAAAACCTTTTAAATATCCGTTTGCATACGCGATTGCCACTTCACCGGCAAACCAGTCGTCCGGATTTACATCAGTAAATTTTTTGTCAGAGTTTCCCTTGAAGCCAAAAGCACGATTGATTACCTTAATAAATTCCGCCCGTGTCATTTGTTCATTTGGTTTAAAGGTACCATCAGCATAGCCGCTGATGATATTTTTGGATTGCATTTCCAAAATAATATTTCTGGCCCAATGGCCGTCGAGATCATTGGCCGCCACCGGTTGCATTGATCCCAGCACAATGGCCGAAGATAATAATAGTCCTAATAATTTTGTTTTCTTGCTCATAAGATTCCTTTCTGGTTCTATTGATTGCACTTTGTATCCAAGATACATTATCGGCAAGTTTGGAAAAAATAAAAGTCATCCTTCAAATTAAGGATTTATCCGATAAATTCAGTTTTTAACAGCCAAAATATTATCATTGAGGCATGCATACGTCAATAGAATTCAAGCGCTTTTAATTTTTCTAAGGAAACTTTTATGTAATTTTCAGGAAAGATAACAGATAGGAAATCGCAGGCATGCAATTAGGCCGCCGTTTGGATTTTGCCGAAGCAATAAAGAGCCTTGATG
The DNA here is from genome assembly GCA_003858485.1 of Clostridiales bacterium COT073_COT-073. Classification (GTDB taxonomy): domain Bacteria; phylum Bacillota; class Clostridia; order Lachnospirales; family Vallitaleaceae; genus W11650. The sequence goes on along the minus strand of RQYD01000002.1, from coordinate 167,258 downwards.
AGCAGCCATAATTTGTTTAACAATCAATAGGCCAAGTCCATGTCTTTGCTGTGAAGCACCGGCATCAGACATTATAGAATGCGGTTGATTTTCAAGCTTATGCAGGATATCTGCTGAAATGCCGACCCCATTATCAGCAACACAAATTTCAAAATTATCTTTTTGCAGAGTGGCTGATAGCAAGATTTGACAGCCTTTGGGATTATGTAAAATACTGTTATTGATTAGATTTTCCATAGCACGATAAATTAGAGATGAATCAGCTAAAAGAGAGGAGTGAGCTGGAATAGATTCAATATGACAATCGATATCATATTTATCATCGAGATCAAAATTTAAGAAATCTACCGTAATTTGCCTTAGAAAAGGAGCAATAGCAATACTCTCTTTGTTTAAAGGCTGCATATTATATTCCAGTTTGGAGGCCAGATTCAGGTCAGTAACCAGATTCTTGATTTTTAAAGCTTGGTATGCAATTTGGGCTGCTTTCCGCTGGACATTGACAGGGAGATCGGAATGCCGGGATAATTTATCAGAATAACCCAGAATAATGGAAAGCGGGGTTCGAATATCATGAGAGATACCGGAAATCCAATTAGCCCGGGCACTATCTTTTTTTTGCAGCTGACGGGAAACTTGATTGATTTCCTCTGCCAGACCGGTTAAAGGAGTGGTTGCCTGTAAATTAATGGCATTTCCCTGAGCCAGTTGGCTGATACTTTCAATAAAGGGTTGTAATAATCTGATAGTGCGCAGCTCTGCCCGATAATAAAGCAGAAAAAGTAAAAGAAAGTCGATCAGTAATATCAAAACCAGAAAAAAAGGAGCTGCCTTAATGCTGGCAATGGTTTGATAATTAGATAATTGTTTGGTATAACTGGATTTTGGATAACCTAAAACCAATAATCCATTTGCATGTTCCCAGACAAAAACAGGGTAGTCCAGCAAATAGCCACGGGAAAATTTGGCAATATCGGTGCTGCTGTAGCGAAGCGGAAAATGATCAGGTAATTGGCTTTGCCACAGGACAGAGCCATTCTGATTATCCAGTAGCATGGCCCAAATATTGTTTGCCTCTAAAAGTTTTTGGCTGTCTGTACTAAGTCGGAAGGTTTTAGGGGCCGATTGGCTTAATGTTTCAGAAACTGTTTCCAATACGGTCTGCACCTTGTTTTGATTATGGGAAGAAGTTAAAAAATTAATATAAAGGCCATAAACCAGTCCATTAATCAGAAAAAGGGAGAAGGTGGCGGCCAGAAATGAAATCGTAAATTTACGCAGTAATTTTCCTAAGTATGTCATAAAATCTCCTTTGATATAAATAAAAATAGCAAGTATTCTGCATTTAGTGAATGTGAGATGTCATTTTTTTAACGCCAATTCAACTTCTATGGCCTTTTGGGGTGATACGGCCCCTGCCTGAATGAAATGCTTATTTTAGGGAGTGCTGAATTTATAATGTAATTAATTTATATCCCAGTCCCTTAACCGTGATTAAACTAACCGGCGCAGATGGATTTTCTTCGATTTTTTCTCTGATTCGGCGGATATGTGCCATTAGCGGAGTTTCATAACCAAAATAATTTTCTCCCCAGGTTGCTTCGCAAAGGGCATCAATTGTTACAATTCGGCCGGAATTGCGATAAAGTGTTTCCAAAATAGCACATTCTTTAGCAGTCAGGGCAATAGTTTGCTTGTTTTTATAAACCTCTGCCCGGGAGAGATCAATTACGCCGGCAGCAATTGGAATAACCGGATTTTCGTTTTTATAGGCACGACGTAAGATGGTGGCCAGACGGAGAACCAATTCTTTTGGTAAAAATGGTTTGGTAATATAATCATCTGCGCCCATTTCCAGTCCGGTAAGCCGATCTTCGGCTTCTCCCCGGGCTGTTAAAAATAAGAGGGGAATATCGCTTTGCTTCCGGATTTCCTGACCAAAATCAAAACCAGTTCCATCGGGCAGCATCACATCTAAAATAGCCGCATCCGGCTGCTCCGTTTTAAAAATCAGGCGAGCTGCTTTTAAGTCGGTAGCCGGATAGATATGAGAAAAACCGGAGTCCTTTAAAGTTGAAACTACCAGCTCCAGTAACTCCGGTTCATCATCCACAATTAAAATTTTCTTTTCTTTATAATAATCCAATTTAGTTAGATCCTTTCGTTTGACTTATTTCCATTTTTCATAGCCTTCAGACAAGAGTATTTTTTATATTTGAATGCCCGGGCAAAACCTTATCCTGCAATAAGGGATATTTGTCTATTGGATATTTTAGTATAATTTGCGCTGAAGCACATCAGGGAGAAAACACCGATGTGCTTGTCTGAAGCTATGATAAAGTTAACAGGCATAACAGCGCTTGGGGGGCATTTTTTGTAAATTCATTGTATTGAGTATAGCACATTTTAGGTATTAAAAACAGTGTTCTCCTAAAAAGTCAAGAAAAAGTCAAGTAGAGAGAATGGAAATGTCAGGTTGGTTTGCTAAGATGATTTCAGAAAGAGAGGAAAAACAAATGCAAACCAATTATATGATTCAAACCCATCAATTATCAAAGGCGTATAAAGGCAGTTATGTAGTAAACCAAATTGATTTGGCAGTAAAAGAATACGAGATATATGGCTTTTTAGGACCCAACGGTGCCGGCAAATCGACCACTATGAAAATGCTATTGGGCTTAGTTCAGCCAACGGGAGGAAGTCTTAGCATTATGGGAATGCCCTTTAATCATCAGAATCGAATTCCGATTTTAAGAAATGTTGGCGCTCTGATTGAGTCTCCGTCTTACTATGGACATTTAACCGGCAAAGAAAATATGCAGATTGTCCGCACACTTTTAAATGTACCGCAAAAGAATATTGATGAAGCAATTCGGATTGTTCGAATGGAAAAACAAATGCAAAAGAAAGTCAGGCAATATTCGCTGGGGATGAAACAAAGACTGGGAATTGCCATGGCTTTGGCCGGGATGCCGAGGCTGTTGATTTTAGATGAGCCGATCAATGGTCTTGATCCGGCAGGGATTGAAGAAATCAGAGAACTGATTTGTCGTCTGCCTGGAGAGTATGGAATGACAGTAATGATTTCCAGTCATTTGCTTAGTGAAATCGAGCAAACAGCTGCTGCAATCGGAATTATTAATCAGGGGGAAATGATTTTTCAGGGCAGTATGCAAGATTTAAATAGCAGAAGAAGTCCGCAGCTGCAAATCCAAACTCAAAATAATCGCTTAGCAGCGGAGTTGTTATGGCAGTATCAGCCGGAATTAACCGAAAACGGTTGTCTTTTTCCGTATATGCATAATTCACAGATTGGTCAGGCGATTGGGACTTTATATGAAAATGGAATTGAGGTTTATCGCATACAGGAAAAACAAAGAAGTTTAGAGGAAGTATTTTTGGAATTAACGGGAAGGGAAGTGGCATTATAATGAAAAATTTAAGAGTGGAATTTGCAAAAATGAAGCGGAAACGCATCGGGATGATTGGCTTTTTTTTGCTTGGGCTGGAGCTGGCCTGGTCAACTTTGCCTGTTCGTAATTTATTGGCAGAAGTAGTGGATAATGCAGACTATCCGGCATGGGAATCCGTAGTAATGTTCATTTTAACACTCAAAGCTCTTATTTTTCCGATCCTGATTGCCGTCATTGTGTCCCGCTTAAATGATATGGAGCATAAGGGCAATACCTGGAAATTACTGCAAAGCATGGGGCAGGGAAAAGAAAGGATCTGGCATGCCAAATTTATGGCTGCCTTTTTGCTGATTAGTATTTTTCAGGTATTAGAAGCAATTTATGTGCTGGGATTTGGGAATTATTTGGGAATTCGGACAGAAGTTCCGGTGGCAATGTTTTTTAAGTATTTTGTGGGAGCAACTGTAATAAATATGGCATTGATTTTGGTGCAGCAATGGCTGTCCATGCGCTTTGAGAATCAGGTGATTGCTATGTCCGTGGGAATGTTGGGCGGCTTTAGTGGAATTATTTCTGCCTTTTTGCCGGCTTTTGTCCGCAATCTTTTGATTTGGGGTTATTATATTAATTTAACGCCAGCTGCATTTGATGCGACTGGTGTGATTCAAAGGCGGGAAATAGGGATTTGGTCAATTGTGATTGCCTTGATAGCGGCAGCTTTGATTTATGCAGTTGGCTATAAGCAAATGAAAGAAACAGAAATTTGAGGTGAATGAGAATGAGACGAGTAATTTATGCAGAATGGTTAAAATTAAAGGCATCGAAGATTTGGATTCCCATGACCTTATTGCCGGTTTTGGGAGCGGCAGTTGGAGCAGGAAATTACTATGCCAATCGTCAGGTGCTTAATATGCCGGAGTGGCATGCTTTATGGACACAGGTTTCCTTATTTTGCGGATATTTTTTTTATCCGGTCTTGATGGCGATTTGTGCTTCTCATTTATGGAAAATGGAGCACCATAATTATAATTGGAATCGTTTTATGACCATGCCGGTTTCCAAAGTAAAATTATTATCTGGAAAATTGGTTTTGCTTGGGATTTTAGCACTGATGGTACAAGTATTTTTAATCCTTTTGTATTGGCTGATTGGCAGATTCGGATTTGGATTTGCCGCTGATTTTCCGTTGGCAGTGGGATTACAGAGATTATTTTTAGGTTGGTTTTCGGCATTAGCGGTAGTTGCTATGCAGTTTTATTTGTCCATGCGAATTCGCAGCTTTGCCCTGCCAATTGGCATGAGTTTGGGATTTTGCATTGTTGGCCTGGTTTGTTATAGTTTGGGCATTGGTTTGTTATTTCCCAATTCCATTATGATATTAGGGTTTAACTCCAATTATACGGAAGCAATTTCTTTGGCTGAAGGAATGAGTATTGCGGGTTTCAGCTTTATCTATATTGTCTTGTTTTTGCTGCTGGCAATTGCATACTTGCGCAAACGGGATATTGTTTCTTGCTAAAAGTGCAGAGAGGCAAGCAGTTGGATACTTTATTTTTAGAAAATCGCAGGATGACAGGAAAGCAGGCAGGTGATTTAAAAGCAATTCTGGAAATAAAGCTGTATTAGTAAATAAAGAAATAGCGATAGAATCTGATATATCAACATTTTGAAAAGAGCGTAGATGATAGGAAAGATGAGAGCTTTTGTCAAAAAGTGGAACTAAAGAGCAAACAAAAAGTGCCTTGTAGAATGAGAATAACATCATTTTACAGGGCTTTTTAAAGTTTACAGCGACAGGAGGTTGACAAGGGCTTATAGAAAGAATATAATGTACTTATACAATAAGTACATTATCGGGGAGGTTAAAACTACAGTGAATATTGTTATCAGCAATAATCGGGATAAGCCGATCTATGAGCAAATTACCTCACAAATCAAAAATATGATCATAAAAGGAGAGCTGGCAGCCGGAGAAAGTTTGCCTTCCATGAGAGCATTGGCAAAATCTATTCATATCAGTGTAATTACTGTACAAAGGGCGTATGAAGATTTGCAGCGGGATGGCTTTATTGAAACGGAGATTGGCAGAGGAAGTTTTGTGGCAGCCATAAATCGGCAATTGTATCAGGAAGAGCAATTAAAAAGAATTGAGGAGCATTTGCAACAGGCAATTGAGTTGGCGAAAGGAAATGCGATTTCTTTGGAAAAGATGACAGAATTATTAAAAACATTGTACTGGGAGGAAGAATAAAATGAATATGGCATTAACTTTGGATAAAGTCAGTAAGCGGTATGAATCATCCGGCTTTTGGCTAAAGGATATTTCTTTTAACCTGCCGGAAGGCAGCATTCTGGGATTTATTGGTCAAAATGGAGCAGGCAAGACCACCACCATTAGCTGTATTTTAAATACCATAAAAAAAGATAATGGCAGAATTATGGTTTTAGGCAGGGAAATGACCGATCAGACCATGGATATTAAAGAAGAAATCGGGGTTGTTTTTGATGGCGATAATTTTCCGCCTTATTTATCAGCAGAGGAGCTTTCTAAAGTTATGTCAGGTATTTATCGAAAATGGGATCAGCCTTTGTTTTGTAATTATCTGCAACGATTTAAATTGCCGTTACGGCAAAAAATAAAAAGTTTTTCCAGAGGGATGAGTATGCAGCTGGCAATAGCGGTTGCGCTGGCACATCATCCAAGATTATTGTTGTTGGATGAAGCGACCGGTGGGCTTGATCCATTGATGCGGGATGAGATATTAGATATTTTATTGGAATTTGTGCAGACGGAAGATCATTCCATCCTGTTATCCTCACATATTACCGGTGATTTGGAAAAGATAGCGGATCATATTGTGCTGATTGATCATGGAGAAATTATTTTAAATAAACCAAAAGATGAACTGATTTACGACTATGGCATTATGCGATGTTTGGTAAAAGAATTACCGGAAGTCGATCCGGAAGATATAATTTCTTACCGGAAGAGAGAATTTCAGGTAGATATATTAGTTGCAGATAAAGACAAGCTAAGCAGGAAATATAAGAAACTGACAATTGATAACACAACACTGGATGAGATTATGTTGCTGTTAGTTAAGGGAGAAAAAGCATGAAGGGATTAATGAAAAATAATTATTATAAAATGAGGTCAGGTTTTAAAGCATTTGTGATAGTACTTATTTTGACCGGACTTGCGGTAGCGGCATTTGATAATGAAACCCCGAGTTTGTTAATGGGCTATATTTACTTCAGTATTGTCGGATTATCCCTGAATTCAGCAATGGCACTGCGAAAGACAGTTACCGGTAAATGGGATAAATATATTTTAACTATGCCGGTAAAAAGAGCGGAGATTATTAAAAGTTTGTTTTTCAACCAGATGTATGTCCTGGTGCTGGGTATTGTTTTTTCAGCTCTTACCGTTGGCTTATCAATTATGGTGCATGGATTTCCTCTGGATAAAGGAGTGGATATTTGGGTGCTTTTCAGTTCGGCAATTGGGGTGAGCTGTTTTATGAGTGGAGGCTTTTTTTCGCTTTCTTATCTGGGGAAAGAAAACTGGCAGGAAACTATGCTCATCTTTAGTTTAGGAGCCGGAATTGGCAGTGTTATGCTGATTGTAACTTTTTTAAATAAAATATTTGCACGACCGCAGACCGACCGGCAAATCTTGCTGGGCTGCGGAGTTATACTGTTATTGTCTTTGGTGGCAATGCTTCTCTCTTATTTTTGGACTAAGGAGTTATATAGCAGAAAGGAAATTTAAAAGGGGATTGACAGGAAGATTTCTTTCATTGACAATAAATCCGGCCATGAACATTGATCATATTTCCATTGCTACAATATGTATCATTCCAAGTCAGATTATATATTTGCTCCTTTTCTTTGTACTCTTTGTATTTTGCAGGTAACGGACTTGCATTTTACCAGTTTTATTTGCCCATCTTACAAAAAACGGAGAAACTCAAGTAAAACCACTATTGTCAAAATACTGAAATTATGCTATGATATGGGAAAATTCTTCCAGGAAGGAAGAACATGAGGCAAAAAACTGTGGGAAGGTTGATTTAACTTAAACTTAATTTAAACAGTAAGTAAATACAATAAGGTCAGGAAGATCGTTAAAAGCGCTTTGATATAAGGCTTTTTTAACGACTTTTTTTATGAGGAAAAAGGAGAAAAGATGAAAGTAGAAGTCCGGGACTTATATTTTAAGTATGATCGGGATATTTTAAAGGAAATTACTTTTGCGCTTGACAAGGGTTCTTTTACAGCTTTGATGGGGATGAATGGGTCCGGTAAATCCACTTTGCTGAAAAATATGGCAGCATTGTTGTCATATCATAAGGGCTGTATTTTGCTGAATGGTAAGGAAATGAAAGAGTATGGCAAAAGAGAGCTGGCGCAAAATCTGTCTTATATTGCCCAAAATAATGCTCCGGCCCGAATAAAAGTTTATGATGCAGTGCTGATTGGAAGAAAGCCGTATATTCAGTATTTTCCAACCGAAAAGGACCATCGGATTGTGCGGGAAGTTATGGAATATTTAAATTTACAAAGTTTTTCCCTGAAATATCTGGATGAATTAAGTGGCGGTGAAGTACAAAAGGTATTTGTGGCCAGGGCTTTGGCTCAGGAACCGGAAGTGTTGCTACTGGATGAGCCGACGTCAGCCCTTGACTTAAAAAACCAATTGGAGGTCATGGAGATCGTCCGAAAATATTGTCAGGAGAAAGAAATCATGACCATTATTTCCATTCATGATATTAATTTAGCACTGCGCTATGCCACAAATTATATTTTTTTGAAAGATCAAAGAATTCATGCTCATGGCGGTATTGAAATTTTAAATTCGCAATTATTTGCCGAGGTTTATGCAGTGGAGGTGGATCTTTATCATTTAAACGGGCATAGTTTTATTATACCAAAAAAGGAAGTCACAGGAGAAGGGGCAGACAATGGAAAAGAAAGCAGATAAAAAACTGACCAGGGATTATTTTCAGTATCAGCGAAAAAAAACCGGAATTATTTTGATATTAGCGGTTTTGGTGCTGGCCAGCATGTATTTTGCACTGCGCTCGGGGGTAGCAGAAATGACTTTATATAATCTATGGGAAACGCTATTGGGTAGAGGAAGCGATACCTTAAAAATTGTGGTATGGACCATTCGTTTACCCCGAATTACAGCGGCAGTAGTAGCTGGTGCCGGTTTAGGAGTTTCCGGCTGCATTATGCAAAATAATTTAAAAAATCCGCTGGCTTCGCCCTCCACTTTGGGAGTGACCAGTGCTGCTGCTTTTGGAGCCAATGTGGCTATTATTGTTTTGGGTGGTGGCAGTTTACAAAGTTCACAATCGGATTCTGTTTTTATTATGGCACCTTATATGGTGACTTTTTGCGCTTTTGTATCATCGATGACAGCGATTGCGGTCATTCTGGCTTTATCAAAACTTAAAGCCTTTCATCCCAATGTCATGATTTTAGCTGGTGTAGCGATTAGTTCATTATTTGGCGCCGGCACTACTTTTTTACAATATTTTGCTGAATCGCATCATGTGGCAGCTGCCGTTTTTTGGACTTTTGGCAATTTGGGCCGGGCAACTTGGAATGAACTGTCAATTTTGGCGAGTTTGCTGCTGATTTCATTTTTTTACTTTATGCTGCGTAGTTGGGATTATAATGCCATGATTGGCGGGGAAGACAGTGCCCAAAGCTTGGGGGTCAATACGCAGCGAATTCGGCTGGGCAGTATGTTTTTTGCCTCAGTTTTAATTTCGGCCTCGGTTTCTTTTTTAGGAATCATTAGTTTTATTGGCCTGATTGCACCGCAAATAACCAGGCGTTTGGTAGGAAATGATCATCGCTTTTTAATTCCCGGCTCCGCTTTAATGGGTGCTTTACTGCTTCTGGTATCGGATACAGCTGCCCGAACCATGCTTTCCCCAATTATTTTACCGGTGGGAGTCATTACTTCATTTTTAGGTGCCCCCATTTTTTTATATATTTTAATTAAGGATTATCAGACGAAAATGTAAATGCGACACTTGGTTTTTCTCATTGAGAAAGCCTTAATATATTTTTTAACTCAGGAGGAAAAAATGAAACAATCTTTACACAGAAAACTTAGCTTATTTTTAATGGCCTTGCTCATTTTGACGATTATTGGCTGTAGTGCACCGACCAAAGAAGGAAAAATGGAAAATTCGGCCAAATCTGCGGAAACCCAAAGTTCAGAAAAAGAACCGGCTAAAACAGAAGAAAAAGTCGAGCCGAAAGTGGAAGAAAAAGAAGAGTCAAAGACAGAAAACCAGACAGAAGAAATCGTGATTATTGATATGGCCGGCCGGGAAGTTCGTTTGCCTAAGACAGCGAAAGTGGCTTTAACTGACAGCCCGACCACCCAAAGGCTTTATACTTATATCAATGGTTTAAATGATTTGGTGGGAGTATCAGCCAGAGATGCCAAAAATTTGACCAATCGTCCATATGCTTTGGCTAACCCGCAGATCTTGGAGATGAAGAGCTTTGCCGGCGGATACTTTATTGAAGATTGGGAAGCGGTGTTGCTGGCGAAACCGGACGTGATTTTTGCTGATCAAAGCGATGCTTCGATGTATGATAAGATCCAGGCGCAAACCGGTTGTCCGGTGGTGGCTCTTGATTATGGCAGTGGAGTGGTTTTTGACCCTAAATTATACCAATCGCTGGAATTAATTGGTAAAGTTATGGGCAAAGAGGCCAGAGCCAAGGAAGTGGTTGCCTTTATGGAGGGCCTGAAAAAAGACTTACAGGACAGAACAAAAGATATTCCGGAAAGTGAAAGAAAAAATGTGTATGCGGCCGGTTTGGCCTGGAATGGGCCACATGGAATTGAAGGCACCAGAGAAAATTATCCGATTTTTGATGTCATTCATGCTAATAATGTGGTTAAGGGAATTGGTAAAGATGGCTTGGTAGAAGTGGATAAGGAGCAAATCCTGAAATGGAATCCAGAATTTATTTTTATTGACTTGGCCAGCATTCATTTAATTCAAGCAGATTACTTAAAGAATAAAGAATATTATCAAAACCTGGATGCTTTTAAAAATAAAAAAGTTTATGCTCAACTGTCGTTTGTTTGGTGTGATATCAATATTGACACTGCTATGGGCATAGGCTATTATGTTGGTAAGATTGTGTATCCGGAAAAATTTGCTGATATTGATCCGGTTGAAAAAGTAAATGAAATTTACACTTTCCTGGTGGGGAAACCGGTCTATGATGAGTTAGCCAAAACTACTTTTGGCGGCTATCAGGAAGTTACCATGGAAGCACTGGATGCCAATACATACTTTAAAGAAAAGAAATAAAGCCCATGTTTAGTTCGGCTTTGTAGGAATCTAAGCACCGGATTGGCGAAAAAATGGGGTTGTTGCATTTTAAGATTGTTAGTCAAGATATCGAGTATAATGATTGTAATTTATAGCAATATCTGACTTATAATCTGTATCTGCAACAGCCTCATTTTATTTGTAAAAGAAAGCAGTACAAACCAGAATTTTGAAGCGCGTAAGCGTGTGCTTCGAAAGCTATTTTGCATAGCGAGTGGCGAAAGGGGAGAAATGGAAGCGACTGCACAGCAGGCATTTACATTTTGCGGCGTTTCACCGTCAGACAACCAGTTTTGCGTAGTAAAATCCGATGTCCTTGTGGGTAATTTGCTTGCGGATTATCAGAGAACTGCGGCAAAAAAGTTCAGGCAAAGCGTTTGGTCTGACGGAGGCAGCCCCGACAAATGATAATATATTGAACTACTTATTATTGCGCAAAAGAATGGATACAATGCCGCACAGCAGGCCGCCAATAGGAAAGACGATCCAGCCCGGATGCCAGAGATCATAAATAAAACCCAGAATAAGGAAAATAATCAGAGCGGACATTATAATTACCGGACAGAATTTAGCTGTCGGGTGACTGGCGGAATTGAAATGGTTGCCGGAAGCCATATAACGAGAATAGGGATTGCCGCTATTGGTGCTGATTAAATCATCAGAGTCAGCAAAATATTCCATATAGGCAAAATAGTTTTCCTGGCGGCTGAGGATTAAAACCATTTTCTTTAAATGAGAATGCTTTAAGCTACTAATGACAAATAATGTAACCGCAATGGCTATCGGTAAAAAGAAAGCAGCAGTGGTAACAATATTATCATAAGGTTCGCTATAAAAAGAGTTTATGGAACTACTTAAAACAATGGCTAAAATACAGAGAAAAATTCCGCCGGCAATCATGAATCGAAAAGTGGTTAGATAATTTTGATAAGCGTCCATGGCTGCCTGTAATTTTGGGGATGGTTCACGGGCAGGAGCTATAGGGATTGTTTCCGGACCGGCTGAGGGCATAAGTTCTCCGATTTGTCCGAAGTCACTGATGGCCTTACCGAAGGCGGCATCTTCATTCATCCCCTGAGCGAGATAATGCTGATATTTGCTTTGCAGACTGTCTAAAATCTGGTTCTTTAACCGGGCATTTTCTTCAGTTTTAGGATATGCGTAAAATAAGTTATTGACATAATTGGCGATTTTATTCATAATTAGTCTCCTTAAAAAATTCATTAATTACTTCTTGAGTATCTTGCCATTCCATTGCCTTTTCACGTAAAAATTGTTTGCCAATTGACGACAGGCGGTAATAAGTCCGGGAGCGGCCGAAAGTTTCATTCCCCTCATAGGAAATGATACAGCCATTTTTTTCCAAGCGGTTCAAGGCCGAATATAAAGTGGCTTCTTTTATTTGATATTTACCTCTGGAACGGGCTTCGATTTGAGCAGATAACATATAGCCATAGTTATCGCCTTCGGCCAGTAATAAACAGATGATAATGTCGTGGTATCCCCGCATGATATCACTGGAAATCATAGCATCACCTCCGTATTCGGTCATATACAAAATTAATTTTGCGGGTGAAAAAGCAAATTTTATAGTAGGATATGTAGCAATATATTTAATTGCCGGATTATACCATTAATTGCTGGCTGTGCTCGTTTGCCAATCCATAAGGGGATTACCTGCAAAGATTATGGACACATATTTTAAACTACTATATCTGATAGAGTAAATTTAATATACCATAATTACTCTATCAGGTCAAGTAATTTTTTATGTTCACTTTATTCTCTTCTTACTCTCTTCGCTATGTACATTACAAAATTCTTTGCAGCTTAGGCTGGTTTATATCAAGAGTTCCAGGCTGACATTTCATTTTCGCAAGTGATCATAATGCCTGGAACACCAGAGCTTCGCAGAGGAACTTATGGTAGTATGTGCCTGGAAAGCAATTTTGTCGGGCAAGCTGCGATAGTGCGAGCTATATCAACGGGCTTTTACATTGCATTTCTTAAAAAACTGTCAGAAAGGTCGGTAAGAGTAGCCGTAGAAGTTAAACTCTCTTGTAGGAAACCATAGACAAAATAAGTTTTAAGAAAACATAAAACTTGAAATTACTATTGACATTAAGTCTTAAAGTGATTATACTGTTGTTAGCACTCAAAGATAAAGAGTGCTAACAACATAAAGGAGGGTTGTCCGATGAATTTGGAAAAATTTACACAAAAATCAGGAGAAGCAATTAATATTGCTCAAAAAATCGCAATTAAATATGGACACCAACAAGTGGACGGAGAGCATTTGCATTACGGCTTATTGGCTGTCGAGGAAAGTTTGATCGTAAAAATATTAGCGTATTTAAATATTGATTTAAAAGGCTATAGGGATGCTCTGGAAAGAGCTTTGGACAAATTGCCAAGTGTCAGCGGTGATGTTCAGACCTATGGCTCCAGGCGTTTTCAGCAGCTTCTGATTGCGGCGGAGGAAGAGGCGCAGCAATTTAAAGATGATTATGTCAGTGTTGAACATTTATACCTGGCCTTATTAAAAGAAAAAAGCACAGCTTCTAAAAAAATCATGGATGATTATGGCATTGGTTTAGAAAAGTTTTTAAATGCTTTAAAGCAACTGCGGGCAGATAAGCGGGTGACAACCGATAATCCCGAGGAAAGTTATGAAGCCCTGCAAAAATATGGACGGGAACTGGTGGAAATGGCCAGAAGCGGGAAGCTGGATCCGGTGATTGGCCGGGATGGCGAGATCCGCCGGGCGATTCGCATCTTATCCCGCCGGACCAAAAATAATCCAGTTTTGATTGGTGAGCCAGGCGTGGGTAAGACGGCAGTGGTGGAAGGTTTGGCCCAGCGGATACTAAATGGTGATGTGCCAGAGGGATTAAAAAATAAGAAAATTTTTGCCCTGGATATGGGTGCACTGGTGGCCGGTGCCAAATATCGTGGTGAATTTGAGGAAAGACTAAAGGCAGTTTTAAATGAAATTACCAAATCCAATGGTGAGATTATTTTATTTATTGATGAACTACATACCATTGTTGGAGCAGGTAAGACGGAAGGCTCGATGGATGCAGGTAATCTTTTAAAGCCAATGTTGGCCAGAGGAGAAATTCATTGTATTGGTGCAACGACTTTAGATGAATATCGTCAGTATATTGAAAAAGATGCGGCCTTGGAAAGACGGTTTCAACCGATTTTGGTGGATGAACCCACAGTTGAAGATACGATTTCTATTTTAAGAGGACTAAAAAAACGGTTTGAGATCCATCATGGAATCCGTATTACAGATGGGGCTTTGATTGCCTGCGCTACCTTATCGCATCGCTATATTACGGATCGTTTTTTGCCGGATAAGGCCATTGACTTAATGGATGAGGCGGCGGCTATGATCCGAACGGAGATTGATTCCATGCCGGGTGAGCTGGATGAAATTTCCCGGAAACTCATGCAGTTGGAAATTGAAAAGCAGGCATTGGCTAAGGAGGATGATATTGCCTCTAAGGAGCGGCTGGCTAATTTAGAAAAGGAAATTGCTGAGTATAAAGAGCAGGTCAACAGCATGAAAGCACAGTGGGAGCTGGAGAAAGCAGGATTAAATAAGGAAAAGGAAATAAAAGCCGAAATTGAAAAAGCCCATTTGGAAATTGAAAAGGCAGAGCGCGCCTATGACTTGGAAAAACTGGCCAGTTTAAAGTATGGGCGTTTGCCGGAGCTGGAAAAGGAGCTCCAGGCAGAAAAGGAAAGTGCCAAAACCAAGCATTTAACTTTGCTGAAAGAGGAAGTGACAGAGGAAGAAATTGAGGAGATCGTTTCGCGCTGGACAGGCATTCCGGTTAGTAAGCTGAATTCTTCAGAAAAAGAACGTTTGTTGCAGCTGGATAAAATCTTACATGAGCGGGTAATTGGCCAGGATGAAGCAGTTGAGGCGGTAACCGATGCAGTGATCCGTGGCCGGGCAGGCTTGAAAGATCCCAATCGCCCGATTGGCAGCTTTATTTTCCTTGGGCCGACCGGAGTGGGCAAGACGGAGCTGGCCAAGGCACTGGCAGAAGCTTTGTTTGATACACAGGACAATATGATTCGGATTGATATGAGTGAATATATGGAAAGGCATGCAGTTGCCCGCCTGATCGGAGCACCTCCGGGCTATGTTGGTTTTGAGGAAGGTGGTCAGCTAACCGAAGCAGTGCGGCGCAAACCATATTCCGTTATTTTGTTTGATGAGATTGAAAAAGCACATCCGGAAGTATTTAATGTCCTGCTGCAGTTACTGGATGATGGTCGTCTGACCGATAGCCAGGGACGGACGGTTGACTTTAAGAATACAGTGGTGATTATGACTTCTAATATTGGCAGTCAGACTTTGCTGACTGGTATCAGTGAAACCGGAACCATTGAAGAAGCGGTTAAAAAGAAAGTGATGGAGCAGCTTCATGCTTACTTTAAACCGGAGATTTTAAACCGGATTGATGATATTGTTTTGTTCTCACCATTGACCAGGGAACAAATCAGAGGAATTATTGAGCTGAATATCCGCTCGATTCAAAAGCGGCTGGATGAGGAAAGAATTCACTTGACTTTAACCGATGCGGCCAAAGATAAAATTGCGGAAAGTGCTTATGAGCCAATGTTTGGTGCCAGACCGGTCAAACGCTATATGCAGCGGATGGTTGAAACCAAACTTGGCCGGGAAATCATTGCCGGCCATGTGCGGGAAGGTGATACCGTGACCATTGACCTGGAAAATGATGATTTTGTAGTCAGCAAGTAAGGAATGTAGAGCAGGCTATCTGGGAGGATGACTGAAAGTGTCTGTCATTTATCCGCTGTCGGGTCAATATTTGTCAAAGATGGTATTTGAGAACTAAAAAAGTGGAGCGATCAAGGAAACACTGACGTTTTTTGATGGCTTCACTTAAATTTTGATTGCAAGGCTATCCTACGACTTCGCCTAAAAATTCTGTACATTATTTCATATTATTTTGATGTCCTTTATCTAAAGATCCAACTGAGTTTGATAAATTTTATGCAAAGAAAGTGCGTTTAGAAAACAAGAAAAATATAGTTGGCAATCTCGAAAGCAATCTTGCGAAGCAAGTTGCGATAGTGGAACCCATGTGCCCGCTCCCTGGAGCGGGATAGAGCCAAAAAAGACTGTGGGAAATTTGAGTTAGTAAGATACACTTTAGCAAGGAAAAGATAAAAGATCAACAAAAGATTTTAGACTGGTCAAATGGTTAAAGATAGAGTATAATTAGCTTAAAGAGAGGTTATCGAAGCCAGGTTAATTCCCATTTATTTTAAACCCAAGCACTGCAAAGAAAGGATCGACCATGAAACAAACGATATTATTAGGTGGTTATACCAATAAGGCCAATAAAGGAATTGCGGCCATCACTCTGGATACAGAAAAGAAAAGACTGGAAAATTATGTAACTTTGGTTAAGGCAGATAAGTCAACCTATTTGCTGGAAAAAGGCGGAATGATTTATACCTGTATTCAAAATGGAGAGTTTGGCGGTATGGCAAAGGTTGAAAATGGCAATATTACTGACCAGGTTGATCTGGGCAGCGGCTCGCCCTGTCATATTTCCTGGGATGAAGAACGCAAACAGTTTTACCTGGCCAATTATCATGATAGCAGATTATCGGTGGTACAGGAAACGACCGGTGGTTTAAAAGAAACGGAACGGATTGTCCATGTTGGCAGCAGCGTTCACCCCAACCAGGAAAAGGCGCATGTTCATTTTGCACAGATCAGTCCTTGCGGCAGATTTTTGTTTGTGTGTGATTTGGGAACAGATGAAGTTTATTTATATGAGCCAAGCGCAAATGGAACTTTAAAAGAATATTCCCGGTTTAAAACCCCGGCCGGCTTTGGCCCCAGACATTTGGCATTTCATCCGGACAAGCCGCTGGTGTATGTTTTAGGAGAACTTTCCAGCCAAATTCTGGTGCTGGCAGCTGATCCGGAAAGTGGCAAATTATCACAGCAGCAAATTATTACCATGCTGCCCGAAGATTTTAAGGACTTCAGTGCCGGTGCGGCCATTCGGATTACCCGGGATGGCAGATTTTTGTATGCTTCTAATCGCGGACATAATTCGATTGTAATTTATGGAATTAGGGAGGATGGCAGCTTGCAATTACTTGACCATATTCCGACTTATGGTGATTTCCCAAGAGATTTTATGCTGGATGGAAGTGAGCGTTTTTTGGTGGTAGCTCATCAAAAAAGTGATGATCTGACCTTATTTGAGCGGGATTTGGTAACCGGAAAATTAACTTTATGTCAAAAAAATGTATATGCACCGGAATGTGTTTGTGTCTGCTTTACCGAAGTTAAAAAGTAGCTGTAATTTTGAACGGAAAATGAATATGTCCGTTGTGCGGCTGCATTTATTTTGCTTGCGCACTTTAAAAGTTTTAGGATTACAATCCCAAAACTAATAAAAAAAATCAAGTTTTGGGATTATAATCCTAAAAAACTTGATTTTTTTTTTGCATCTGTTATACTTAGGAAGAAAAGAGGTGATTAAATGCAAGTAAAAAGAAAAGAGTATTTGGATAAGTTGATTGCCTGGAAAGAAAAGCAATTAATTAAGGTTATAACTGGAATCAGACGTTGTGGCAAGTCAACTTTGCTTGAAATGTTTCAGGATTGGCTGATAGAACAAGGGGTCAGAACAGATCAGATCATATCAATCAATTTTGAAGATTTGGATTATGAAGAATTAACGGATTATAAAAAGTTATATGAATACATTAAGCAACGACTTATTAAGGATGAAATGGTATATATTTTTCTGGATGAAATTCAACATGTTGAAAACTTTCCAAAAGTGGTTGATAGTCTGTACATAAAAAAGAATTTAGACATTTATATTACGGGTTCAAATGCCTGGATGCTTTCCAGTGAGATTGCAACTCTGATTTCTGGAAGATATGTAAAAATAGAAATGCTGCCGCTTTCCTTTAAAGAATACATGGAGAGTACCGGAAGTATGACAGAACGAGCAACAAAGTATACAGAATATCTTCAAAACAGCTCATTTCCGTATGTGCTTGAGTTATTAGGTCAACCAAACGAGATACGTGATTATTTGGAGGGAATTTATAATACAATTGTGGTCAAAGATATTGTAACAAGAAAAAAAATTACCGATACTTTAATGTTGAAAAGTGTTTTGCGCTTTGTCTTTGATAATATCGGCAGTCAATTATCAACCAAAAAAATTGCAGATACCATGACATCAGAGGGCAGAAAAATCGATACAAAAACAGTCGAAAAATATTTGGAATCTTTAATGGAAAGCTATATCATCTATCAGGCCAGACGATATGATATTAAAGGCAAGCAATATCTGAAAACTTTGGAGAAGTACTATGTTGTTGATATTGGATTGCGCTTTATGTTACTGGGGTCAAGGGCAATGGATATGGGGCATATTTTGGAAAATGTCATTTATTTAGAACTTTTGCGCCGAGGATATGATGTTTATGTGGGCAGAATCGGTCAATATGAAGTTGATTTTGTTGCCCGAGATCAAAGTGGGCTTCGTTATTTTCAGGTTGCCTTATCTGTTCGCGATGAAAAAACATTGGACCGTGAATTAAGGGCATTGCGGGTGATAAAAGATCATTATCCCAAATTTATTTTAACCTTGGATGAGGATGCAGAAACTCATTATGATGGAATCCGAAAATTGAATGCACGAGATTGGTTACTTGGATCAGACGTTTAAGAGAAACAACATTCTAACAACAATTTCACAATCTTTCCATGGGGCGAAGTTTGACTTTCTGCCCTGTTTTTGATAAAATAAATATTCAGGACAAGAGTGCAGGGCTTGTGTTTTTGTTCTTTTACAACTGGCTGTGGCAGACGGTTTTGGGCTATGTGCTTAGTGTAGCAATATATTTGGCGTGGATGCAAAATTATGAGTGATTGCTTTTAGTGCCTGCACTTAGCGCGGGTTTTGGAGCATAAGCCTGTGGGAACAACATCCTTGGTCAGACACTGTATCAAAAAATTATTTTAAGGAATATGCAACAGTTAAACAATAAAGATTATATATAATAGGAGAAAAAAATGCAAGAAATCGGATTGATCGGTTTGTCGGTAATGGGAGTTAATTTAGCACTGAATATGGCAGATCATGGAGTAAAAGTTTCGATTTTTAACCGGACGGTATCGGTGATCGATGAAGTGATGGAAAAATATGATCACCCTAATTTTCGGGCAACTTATTCGATTGAAGAATTAGTGAAGTCTTTAAGCAGACCCAGAAAAATTATGATGATGGTCAAGGCCGGTCAGCCAGTGGATATGCTGATCGAGCAGCTATTGCCGTATTTGGAAGCGGGCGATATTTTAATTGATGGTGGCAATTCTTTCTTTAAAGATACCATTCGCCGGGAAAAATATTTAAGTGAAAAGAATATTTTTTATCTGGGAGTTGGGGTTTCCGGCGGCGAAGAAGGCGCACGTCGGGGACCGGCCATTATGCCGGGTGGCAATCGCACAGCCTATCAGGCGGTTGAACAAATTTTTGAGAACATTTCTGCGAAGGCATATGATGAGCCATGCTGCCGGTATATCGGTGAGGATGGTTCTGGCCATTATGTTAAGATGGTCCATAATGGTATTGAATATGCCGATATGCAGCTGATCAGTGAAATTTATATGATATTAAAGGAAATTGGTGGTTTAAGCAATGATGAATTGCAGCAGGTATTTGCCGGCTGGAATCAAAATGAACTGGAAAGCTATTTAATTGAGATCACAGCTGATATTTTCAAAGTCAAGGATGGCGATGGCTACTTGGTGGATAAGATTTTGGATAAAGCTTCACAAAAAGGCACCGGTAAATGGACCAATTTGGAAGCAATTGATTTGGGAGTTGATATATCGGTGATCACTTCTGCTGTCAATGCCAGATATATGTCTAATTTAAAATCAGAAAGAGTGAAAGTATCAGAGATGCTGGATGCTCCGGCCAAAACTTTGACAATAACGAAGGAAGAATTGGTGGAATTAGCCAGACATAGTTTATATGTAGCCAAAATTGTTTGCTATGCCCAAGGCTTTAAACTGCTGGATAAGGCTCAGGAGGTCTATAACTGGACCCTTAATTTTGATGAAATTGCCAGGATTTTCCGTGGTGGCTGCATTATCCGGGCAAAGTTTTTAAATGATATTGCAGCAGCTTTAACCATGGAAAAGGGAGTGCAGAATTTGATCATGGCTCATTTTTTCCGGAATATTATCAATCAGCATTTGCCTAAACTTCGGGAAATCATGACTTTAGCTGTTCAAAGCGGCATTGCTGTACCGGCCATGAGTGCAGCCTTAGCCTATATCGACACTTACCGGACAGCCGACTCGGGAGCCAATTTGATCCAGGCGCAGCGTGATTATTTTGGCGCGCATACATTTGAACGGACAGATCAGGAAGGAAGTTTTCACTATGACTGGACAGGCATTAATGAGTAACGGCAGTGGCATTGTGATCTTTGGCGGAACCGGTGACCTGGCATATCGCAAGCTGTTTCCGGCTCTTTATAATCTGCATGTTTTGGAGGAGTTGCCAACGGATTATCAAATTATTGGCATCGGCCGTCGGGATTATAGCCGCTGGGATTACCTGACCATTGTCAAAGAATGGCTGCAAAAATATTCCCGGGTCAAATATTTGGAGGAACGCTTTACCGATTTTTCAGAGCGGATTCATTATTATAAAATGGATTTTGATAAAGCGGAGCAATACCCTGATCTATTAGCGTATTTTGATGAAATTAAGTTACAGGGCGAAGTCATTTTTTACTATGCAGTGGCACCTCAATATTTTCTGCCGATTACCAAAAATCTGTCGATTCGCAATTGCCGTTTGCGGGAATGTAAAGTGATTGTAGAAAAACCGTTTGGCGATGACCTTACTTCGGCGCATGCACTAAGCAAAGAGTTAAAACAGAGTTTCCTGCCGGGACATGTTTATTATATTGATCATTACCTGGGCAAGGAAATGATTTTAAATATTATGACTATCCGCTTTTTTAATTCGATTTTTAAAGGTGTTTGGAATAAGGACTTTATCGAATCTGTGCAAATCAATGCCTTTGAAACAGTAGGAGTAGAAAGTCGCGGCGGTTACTATGATGAAAGCGGTGCTTTGCGGGATATGATGCAAAATCATCTTTTTCAAATTTTGTCAATTGTAGCCATGGAAGAACCGACTGCCATGGAAAGTGAAGAGATCAAAGCAGCTCAGTTAAAGGTCTTTCAGGATTTAAAACCAATTGTACCGACTGAGATCGGTAAGCATTTGGTATTAGGACAGTATGCAGGTTATCGTCAGGAAGATAAAGTGGCACCGGATTCTCAAACGGAAACTTATGCAGCCATGAAATTATTGATTGATAATGAGCGCTGGCAAGGAGTGCCTTTTTATATCCGAACCGGAAAAAAGCTGTTTAGCCGGGAAAGTGAGGTCATTATTCAATTTAAGCAGACAGCTAAAGAGGCGGAAGGCAATATTTTAATTATTAAAATTCAGCCGGATGAAGGAGTTTATCTTAAATTTAATATTAAAAAGCCTGGCAAGGAAAATGGGGTTCAGGTTGTCAAAATGGATTTTTGCCAAAGCTGTATTCTGGAAAATCGAATTAATACACCGGAAGCCTATGAGCGCTTGTTGAAGGCCTGCATGAATTCTGACCAAAGTCTTTTTTCCAAATGGGATCAAATTGAGCTTTGCTGGAATTTCATTGACCAGGCAATAGACAGTTATCAGAAGTATTCAGGAGCATTATATCCGTATCAAGCCGGTACCGCCGGTCCAAAGGAGGCAGATCATTTGCTTTTACATGATCAGCATTACTGGATCGAAGCGGAAATGTTTTTGGAGGGATAACAGGGATAATTCGGAAAATGCTTTCTGTAACAGCAATGTTTACACTTGTCTGTATCCGGATAAAGTGTTTGTCTGAAAGACCGGCTGGAGAATAAATGGTTACAGAATCAAGAGATACCATAAATCGGTTAAAATGATTTGTAAGTTGAGTCAGGAATGAGAGAAGAAAATCATGAAAGAATATGATGTGATATTTCCCAATTTGGGAATAAAAATAGAATCGTTAAGTCCGGTAGCTTTTCGCTTATTTGGCCTGGAAGTATACTGGTATGGCATTATCATTACTTTAGGGATCGTGGCCGGCTATTATTTGGCCTATTATCGTGCTCCCAAAATGGAAGTAAAGCAGGAGACGATTTATGACTTTGTACTTTATGGAGTGGTAACAGCAGTTATTGGTGCCCGGCTTTATTATGTGGTTTTTGCCTGGGATAATTATAAAGATGATATGATCCAAATTTTAAATTTCCGTAATGGCGGACTGGCTATTTATGGGGCAGTCATTGGAGCGGTATTATCTTTGGCGGTATACTCTAAAGTAAAGAAAATATCATTTTTTAAAGTGGCTGATGTTGCAGCGCCGGGGTTGATTTTGGGACAAATTATCGGGCGCTGGGGGAATTTTATTAACATGGAAGCCTTTGGCGGACCATCAGATGGACTTTTAGCCATGGCTCTGCACTGGGATAAAGTGAAATATGTTCCGGCTGGGATGGAAGCGACTTTGATTGATGGTGTAAAGTATTTACAAGTACAGCCAACTTTTTTGTATGAATCCTTATGGAACTTGATGATTTTGATAATTCTGATCCTATGGACACCGAAACGTAAATTTGCCGGTGAAATTCTATGCCTTTATTTGCTGGGATATGGTTTGGGCCGGGTATGGATTGAAGGGCTGCGAACGGATCAATTGCTGCTGCCACATTCCGGTTTACCGGTTTCGCAGGTTTTGGCGGCGATTTTAATTGTTTTTTCAGCTGTCTGGTGGTTATTCATGAACATTCGTGCAGCTAAAAAGAAGAAAATATCATAAAATAGGTCTAAAATACTATTTGTGATAAAATACCAGATATAGTATTAGAAATGGATTAGATTGACTAAATATGGGGAAATAGCAGAAACACAGAGCTGAATGATTATTCAGCTCTTTTTTTTATGTGAAAAATACTTGATTTTTTTGCGAGATAAAGGTAATATTAGAGCATAAGTGGGGAAAAATGGTAAAAAGTGGGAAAAGGTGGAGGAGAAAAATGTTTATTGGAGAATATCGCTTTTCTATGGACGCCAAGGGCAGGGTGTCGATTCCAACTAAATTCCGGGAAGAATTGGGTGAGGTCTTTTATATCACAAAAGGCTTTGATACCTGTTTGTTTGTGTACTCAGAGAAAGAATGGAAGGAATTTGGTAAAAAATTGCAGGAATCCCGCCTTAGCTCCACGAATGCCCGGATGCTGCAAAGATTTTTTCTGGCATCTTCCACAGAATGTACTTTGGATAAGCAGGGCCGGGTCTTGATTTCTGCCCCGCAGAGAGAGTATGCCAAAATAGATAAAGAAGTTGTGATTATTGGTGTGTCTAACCGTCTGGAAATTTGGGCGGAAGATACTTGGCGCAGTTATATGGAAAATGATGAGATTGATATCAGCAGCTTGGCTGACAGTATGGAAGATTTGAGCTTTTAAAGGCGGTTTCCGGAAAAGGAGAGTCATGGAATTTAAACATATTCCCATTTTATTGGAAGAATGTCTGCAAGGTCTTAAAATAAAGGAAAATGGTATTTATTTGGATGGGACATTGGGTGGTGCCGGACATGGCTATGAAATAGCAAGTCGTTTGGGCAAAGGGGGAATATTGATTGGGCTTGATCAGGATGAAGAAGCACTTGAGGCAGCAGAGCATAGATTAAGTGGCTTAAAGGACAAAGACATTCGTTTGATGCATAGTAACTTTGCTGATTTTGAAAATGCTTTATTTTTGACCGGTATTACCGGTTTGGATGGCATTTTGCTGGATTTAGGCATTTCCTCATATCAAATTGATAACCCGGAGCGAGGCTTTACCTATATGAAAGATGCTCCGCTGGATATGCGGATGGATCAAAGCCGTGGTAAAACAGCAGAATTTATTGTAAATACCTATTCGCCGGCAGAGTTGGCCAGAATTTTTAAACAATATGGAGAAGAAGACTTTGCCAGAGAAATTGCCCGCAAGATTGTCAGCGCCAGAAATGAAACTCCAATTAAAACCAGTTACCAGTTAAATGAAATTATTGATCTGGCCATTCCTAAAAAAATACGAGCCGGCCGCAAAGGACATCCGGCTAAGCAGGTATATCAGGCGCTGCGGATCGAAAGTAATGATGAATTAAAAGTGGTTGAAGAGACCTTGCCGAAAATGGCAGAATATTTAAATGCGGGCGGCAGATTGTGTGTGATTACTTTCCATTCTTTAGAAGACCGGATTGTTAAAAATATTTTCAGGACCTTGGAAAATCCTTGCACTTGTCCGCGGGATTTTCCGGTTTGTGCCTGCGGCAAGCAGCCGCTGGGTAAGGTTATTACCAGAAAACCAATTGTTCCTTCCAAGGATGAACAGGAACAAAATGAGAGATCGCATAGCGCTAAATTAAGGATTTTTGAAAAAAAGGGATAGGCGCTGCCAGGAAAGGAGGACGGCATGGGCGAGCATCAAAAAAAGACCAATGAGTACTACAGCCAAGGCAATCTTGCGCCCCAAATCGACTATCTTTCCGATTATTTTGAATTAGAGGGTTTTCAGCCCCAAGTAATTGAAGGGACTAAAAAACCGGTTGCAATTAAGGTGAAAAAGGGATATACTGTATTGTTGTTTTTAGTTATTGCTTTATTTATTGCGGTTTGCGCAGTTTATTTAAAATCATCATTTTCTCTGATTGCGGTCCAGGCCGAAGCTAACCGACTAAAAGCGGAATTGCAGTCGGTCAGAATTCAAAATGCTCAAATCGAGCATCGAATTCATGAAACAGTGGACTTGGAAAAAACTTATGAGATAGCAGTCAACCGGCTGAAAATGAGACAGCCGGAAAAACATGAAATTCACTATATTAAAAGAAAAGCCGGCTCATATACTTTGAAGTTAAATCAGCGGAGTTATAGCGAGAAAAACAACAATCTTAAGCAGTTTATAATTTTTATTTTGAAAGATTGGTAAGATATGGCGGAAAATAAAAAAGATTCATTAACAAGCAAGAAAGAATTAAAAAAGCAAATGAATGGCCGTTCTGCCTTTATGTTTTTTTTGTTCATTCTTGCTTTTGCTGGTTTATTTTGGAATTTAGGAAAGATCATCTGGGTGAATGGCGAAAATTTTAAACAAAAAGTGCTTAGCCAGGCGATTCAAAGAGAGGGTGATGCTTATATTGAATTTAAGCGGGGCGAGATCATGGAGCGAAATGGAATTGTTTTGGCTAGTACAGTTCAGGTATATAAGCTGATTTTTGATGCCAAACTTTTAAATTCGCTGGGTGCAGAAAAAAAGGAAGCTGTTCTTGAACTTCTGGTGCGGCAGCAGATCCGTGAAAAAAGTGAGTTGGAAAAGATATTGGTGGAAAAGCAGAACTATAATTATGTGGTTCTAGAGCAAGAAATGAGCTATTCCGCCTTTAAGGAAATAAAGGAAGCGATTGATACTAATCGGGTCAGCGGCTTATTTTATGAAGCGCATAATAAGAGACAATATCCATATCCGACACTGGCCCCGGAGCTGATTGGTTTTGTCAAAGGCGATAATGTGGGTGAAGGCGGAATTGAAGAATACTATAATAATATGTTGATTGGAGAAGTTGGACGGCGCTATGGTATTTTAAACAGTAAATCAATTGCAGTGGATAAAGAGGTTGCAGCTACGGACGGTTACCAGGTGATGCTGAATATTGACTATTCCATTCAAAAGTATATTACTGATGCGATGACCGATTATTTAAAGGACCACAATCCGAAATCAGTCACCATTATTGTGGCTGATCCAAGAAATATGGAAATTTTGGGTTTGAAATCCTTCCCTAGTTTTTCGTTGGATTCACCATATGATATTCCGGATTTAGAGTTGCCGGCCGATGTTGAAATGGTCGAAAAAACGGTGGAAGCCATTATTTTGCAAAAAAAGAAAGACTTGCTGAAAGCCAAAATTGCAAAAATTGAGGAAGAAAAAAGTAAGCAGGCGGAGCCGTCAAAAACAGCGAAAGATGTAGAAACAGAAAAACCAAATCAGGCATCAGTCAGCCAACCGGTCGAGCCAGATAACAGTTCTGCTATAAAGCAGAAGGACAAAGAAACATTGGTAAAGATGCCGACTTTGGAAGAAATTACCGATGAAGAAGTGATCAGCCCAACCGAAAGAGCTTCTTTGCGTAAAAATTTACTGCTGCAAAATCGTTGGAAAAATATTGCTTTGACCAATGGATATGAGCCTGGATCGATCTTTAAAGCGATCACCTATGCAATGGCTGAGGAAGAAAATAAAATTGCGCCGGAAAATTATTATTATTGCAGTGGCGGGCTGCAAAAAGCCAGCCATTTTATTCGCTGTCACAAAGTTCAGGGACATGGAGCGCAAACAGCAGAACAGGGGTTAAGTAATTCTTGCAATGTGGTATTTATGGATATGGGCGAAGCCATTGGCCGGGAGCTTTTTTATGATTATCAGCATAAATTTGGATTTGGTGCGATCACCGGTATTGATTTAGCCGGCGAAACCAGTCAACGAAAGAATATTTATGAAAAAAAGGATTTAAATGAAACCCAGCTGGCGACTTCTTCCTTCGGTCAGGGTTTTAATGTCACCCCGATTCAAATGATCACCGCTTTTTCGGCTTTGATTAATGGTGGGTATTTATATGAGCCGCATGTGGTCAAAAAAGTATTTGATACGGAAGGAAATTTGTTTGAAGTCAAGGATAAAACTTTGATCCGGCAGGTGATTTCCGAAGCATCTTCCTTAAAACTTCGTCAGACTTTAAAAGGCGTTGTCGATGAAGGAACAGGACGAACCGCTAAAATTGCCGGTTATGAGATTGGCGGAAAAACCGCCACTTCAGAAAAGCAGCCGCGTGGCAATGGCAAATATACGGTTTCTTTTATGGGGTTTGCACCAATTGAAAACCCGGAAGTTATTACTTTGGTAATTGTTGATGAACCGGAAGGAGCTTATCAGGACTCCCGAATTCCGGCTTTAATCTTTCGCAACTGTATGGAAAAAATCATGCCATATCTCCATATTTTTAAGGCTGATGTGGTCGAGGAGCAAAAGTAGATGGCATCATCAAGCAGTAAGCTGTAAAAGGCCGGCACCAAAAAGCTAAGTGCGGCCCGGAAAAAGCAAAAAGTGAGAAATTTAAGGATGACAGGAATTACGGTTAAACATAAAAATGATGAAAGGACTGCGGATATGAAATTAGCCAATCTCTTAGAAAAGGTAACAACCTTAGCAGTTAAAGGAAATATGGAAACAGAAATCACAGGTATTGCCAATGATTCCCGTCAGGTAAAAAAAGGTTTTTTGTTTGTAGCAGTGAAAGGTTATGAAACGGATGGACATTTATTTTGTGAACAGGCCATAACTAACGGGGCGGTGGCAATTTTACTGGAGGATGAAAAATATTGGCAGGATGAATGGGCAATAAAAAATAATGTGACCTTGATCCGGGTGGCTGACAGTCGGCCGGTTTTGGCTGAAGTAGCGGCTGCTTTCTATGGCCGACCGGCCGAGCGTATGAAAATGGTGGGCATTACCGGTACCAATGGAAAAACCTCAACAGCTCTACTGACCTACCGGATTTTGGAGGAAACCGGACATCGGGCAGGAGTGATTGGCACGATTTCCAATTTCATTCATCAAAAAGAAATTCCGGCTGAGCGGACAACGCCGGAAGCACATCAGTTACAGGCATTACTGGCAGAGATGGCAGCAGAAAAGGTGGAAGCTGTGATGATGGAAGTTTCTTCTCATGCCCTGGATTTGCACCGGGTAAATGGAATTCCTTTTAAAGTTGCAGCCTTTACTAATTTAAGTTTGGATCATCTGGATTTTCATAAAACTATGGATCATTATTTGGCTGCCAAAAGTAAGCTTTTTCAAATGACGGAGGTGGCGGTGGTTAATTTGGATGATCCGGCCACTGGTAAACTTCTGCAAAATCATGGCTGCAGGCAGGTGTTGTATTATAGTTTAAAGGACTCGGCCGCTGATTTATATGCCGATCAAATTGAACATCATTTGACCGGAACCTCTTATTGGCTGCATTTGACTGGTCAAAAATATCACATTCGCTTAAAAACTCCTGGGAATTTTAGTGTTTATAACAGTTTAGCGGCTTTTGGACTGGCCTGGCAATTGGGGATTACACCGGCTGAGATTGCAGCTGTTTTGGAAAATTGCAGTCAGGTTCGGGGACGCTTTCAAACAATTGCTCTGCCAACCGGAGCCACCGCCATTGTTGATTATGCTCATACACCGGATGGATTGGAAAATGTACTGAAAGCAATTGCTGAGTTTAAGACCAATCGGGTAATCACAGTCTTTGGCTGCGGTGGTGACAGAGATCGGAGCAAACGTCCGTTGATGGCAGAAATTGCAGAAAAATATTCTGATTACACCATAATTACTTCGGATAATCCACGAACGGAGGATCCACAGGCAATTGTGATGGAAATTGCAAGCGGAATGCGCAAGCGGGCATACCAAATTGAAACAGACCGAAAAACAGCAATTGAAAAAGCGCTGGTTTTGGCAAAAAGTGGAGATGTGGTCTTAATTGCCGGCAAAGGGCATGAAGACTATCAAATTATTGGTAAACAAAAAATTCATTTCGATGATGCGGAAATTGTAGAGAAATGGGGGAACAAAGGTGATTCTTACAGTTGCTAGACAGATTATTTCATTAATGATATTGTCCATAATTATGGCGATTAGCGGTGGCTATATGCTGATTCCACTTTTGCGCCGGATAAAAATGGGCCAATACGTTCGGGAGGATGGTCCGCAAAGCCATTTGCAGAAAGCCGGTACACCGACCATGGGAGGATTTATCTTTTTGCTTCCCTTTTTGGTGGTTGGTATTTTGACGGGCAATCTGGGTGTGCTGTTTTGGGTCACTTTGGCCTGTGCCGGCATCGGTTTGACTGATGATTATATTAAAGTGGTGTTGAAGCGCTCCCTGGGGCTGAAAGCTTATCAGAAGCTGCTCTTGCAGTTTATGGTAATTTTGGTTTATGTTGGATATCAATATTATCAGGGGCAGTTGTCCACTCAAATTGTAATTCCCTTTGTTGAGGGGAGCTGGGATATGGGGGGGTTATGGTATCCCTTTATTGTGATTGTGGTTTTGGGAACAATCAATGGTTCTAATTTAACAGATGGATTAGATGGCCTGTCAGCCTCAGTGACAGCAGTAATTATGCTTTTTTTAGTAGTTGCGGCATTTTTGCAAGGCAAACTGGATATTGGTATTCTGGCTTTGCTTTTACTTAGCGGCCTGCTTGGCTTTTTGTGGTTTAACACTTATCCGGCCAAGGTTTTTATGGGTGATACCGGTTCATTGGCATTGGGCGGTTTTGTGGCTTTTGTATCGATTTACTTAAAGCTGCCATTATTTATTTTATTGTTTGGAATTATTTATTTGGCGGAGTCGATTTCGGTTATGCTACAAGTAGCATATTTTAAAAAAACCGGCAAGCGTTTGTTTAAAATGGCACCACTCCATCATCACTTTGAGTTGTCCGGTTTAAAGGAAACAAAGATCGTGACCGGCTTTACTTTAATTACTATTTTGGGAACATTGCTGGCGCTGTTGGCTTTGCTTTAAATTGCCGGATCATTGGCAAATAATCAGCGGATAATTGACAGATAAACAACGAGCAGCTGACAGATGGCTGTCTGGTAATATAACCACTCGATCTCTGAGTGACAGAAAGGATGCTGAAAAAAGCAGATGCTGTTTTGGAGTATCATGGAAAGAAATATTAACTCATTTACACACAAAGCAGAAAGAGGCAGGAATGAAAATAAGAAAGAAATTAGCTATGATATTCAATCAGGCCGGCAGTATGGACTTAAGCATTTATTTTGTGGTCTTTTTTTTGATTGCCTTTGGAGTGATCATGGTATATAGTTCGAGTTTTAATGTTTTGGTTGATGAATCCGGCAAAAAATTAAATTTGCTTAGCCAGTTTTGGGTCAAACAGATGATTTTTGGAGGAATTGGACTTTTGGCCATGATGATCATTCCTCAATTTAATACCAAATTGATGACGGGGATATTTGTAGTCCTATATCCGGTTACTTTGCTACTGTTGGTATTGGTACGTTATTTTGGGGAAAGTAACCGTGGAGCAACCAGAGCTTTCAATTTGGGACCGGTTTCCTTTCAGCCATCGGAACTGACCAAACTGGTAGTAATTATAACCTTGGCATTTTTGATTGGACATTGGCAGAAACATTTGTCCAAAACTATGGCTTTGCTTTATTTGCTGATTATTTTGGCCATACCTACTGCTTTGGTGGCGATTGAAGACTTCAGTACGGCAGCCGTAATTGCTGTGATTGGTGGCGGCATGATTTGGATCAGTTATAAAAAAATGGGACAAACACTTTTGTTGGGAGGTTTGGGAACAGGTGCAATTTTAACTTACTTTTTTTTAAAAAAAGAAAATCGAAGCCAAAGATGGGATGTTTATGCTTCCGGCCCTTGGGCACAGGCTGACGGTAAGGGTCGACAAGCAGTTCAATCACTTTATGCCATTGGTTCAGGTGGTTTTTTTGGTCGAGGTCTGGGGCAATCCTTGCAAAAAATGGGCAGAATTTCACAGGCTCATCATGATATTATTTTTGCAATTATTTGTGAGGAACTGGGTTTTTTTGGGGCCGGTTTAATCTTGCTTTTATATTTAGGGCTTTGCTATCAATTACTGCAAACAGCAATGAATACAAGCGAGATCAAGGATTATTTGATTGTCATTGGAGTAATGATTCAAATTGCGGTCCAAGTCATCATTAATATTGGAGTAGCCAGCAATGTTTTGCCGAATACCGGTATGCCTCTGCCTTTTATTAGTTATGGTGGCTCTTCATTGGTCATTTTATGTGTGGAAATGGCAATGGTGCTGGGGATTACTAAGAAAAACCAATATAATTATCTAAAGCGATTGGAACAATATCAGGAGGAAATAGAAATCACCCGTTGATCTGCCGATTTGCTGGCCGGCCGGCTGATTGTTTTGTTATTCGCCGACTCGCTGACCCATTAATATCAACCGGATAATGATAAGGATGAAAGAATGAAGTATAAAATTGGATTTTTGTTATTGCTGACTGCATTTGTGGCTGGCCTTTATTTTATCAGTGATATGGTTCGGATCACGCAAATTGATATTAGCGGCAATATTCATAACAGTCAGGAAGAAATTTTGGAAATTGTTGGTTTTACCAGAGAAGCAACCGTTTTGGATACTATTAAGCATCGGCCAAAAATCATTGAAAACAAAGGATATATTGCCAGAATCGAAATTACTTACCCGACGATCACTACTATAAAAATTGAAGTGATTGAAAAAGAGCGAATGGGCTATGTCAAATATATGAGCAGTTATTTATGCCTGGATGCAAATGCATATATCATTGATAATGTTAAAACACCGGATGCCAATGTTGCCCGGATCGAAGGCCTTAATATTAAGAGTTTTGCCTTAAATGAAAGTCTGGAGATCGAAGATGATATTAAATTGGCGCTACTAAATATTTATAAGCTACTCAAAGCCTATGATCTATCAGCCCGGGTGATTGATTTAAACTATAAAAAAGCAGAAAATATCAGTCTTGATTTTGGCAAAATTAAAGTCAATATTGGTAACAGTCGGCGTCTGGAAGAAAAATTCAGCCTGATGAAAGAAATTTTATCGACCATTGAGCCGGAAAAGGAGGGAGTTCTACATTTGGAAAATCCAGATAAGAAAATTATTTTTAAACATTCGATTAAGCCGGAAGAGACAGAAGCAAAAGAAGTTGATAAAACTCAGGAGGATAAAACTGAGGAATAAAGGAGCCTGAGAAAACATATTTGGGGATCGGCATCTGATTCGGAAGAAAATCGAGTTAGTGGCATAGTTGAAAGCTGATAAAAAACATCAGGTTTAGGAAAAAAGACTTGCGAAAATACTAAAATGTATTATAATAGGAATAAGGTTTATATTTTACGATGAATAAAGAGATTCTGATTGATCTGGACAGGATTGACTGATTTCAGAACTCCGGCAGGTGAATTGGAAATGAATGATGATGATGGACATTTGATATGAAATAGGAGGACTAGCTTTGATTACTATAAATAACGAAGGAAATTTGGCAAAAATGCTAGTAATGGGTGTAGGTGGTGGCGGAAATAATGCAGTTAACCGAATGATTGATCAGCAAATCAAAGGTGTGGAGTATGCGGTTGTAAATACGGATGCTCAGCAACTGACTTCTTCCAAATCCAACACCAAAATTCAAATTGGAGAAAAACTGACAAAAGGATTAGGTGCAGGAGCCAGACCGGAAATTGGCTTACAGGCAGCTGAAGAAAGCAAAGAAGAATTATTAGCGGCCATCAAAGAATATGACATGCTGTTTATTGCAGCCGGTATGGGCGGAGGCACCGGTACCGGCGCAGCTCCGGTGATTGCAGCTTTAGCCAAAGAGCTGGGTATCTTAACAGTTGGTATTGTCACCAAACCTTTTGATTTTGAAGGACCACAGCGCCGAGAATATGCGGAGCGTGGGATTGATGCTTTAAAAGAATATGTGGATACCTTGATTGTTATCCCGAATGAAAAGATTTTTTCGATCATTGATAAAAAGACTTCAACCAAAGTGGCATATGCTAAGGCCAATGAAGTATTGCAGCAAGCAGTTGAAGGCATTTCGCAAATTATCTATGCGGAAGGCCTGATTAACCTTGACTATAATGATGCTTCCCGGATTATGAAAGGTCAGGGCGTAGCTCATATTGGTGTGGGCCGGGCCAGTGGTGAGAAAAAAGCTGAGGAAGCAGCCAAAATGGCAATCAATAGCCCATTGCTGGAAACTTCAATTACCGGTGCAACACAAATGCTGGTGAATATCATTGGTTCGGAAGATGTGGCTATGGCTGATGTCAAAGACACAGTTGATTATATCAGAAAAGCTACCGGAGAAGATGTTAATATTATTTATGGACAAGTGGAAGACGAGTCATTAGGTGATGAAATGGTAGTTATGGTAATTGCCACCGGCTTTGGCTCTAAACCTAAAAATAATGATTCAGGCAGTTTTCATGTTAATTTGAAAAAAGAGGCAGAGGTTAAGCCTGAAGCTGAAATGGCGGCGGCTACCGAGGAAAATGGCAGTAAAGAAAAGGCCAATATATCTGAAGAACCAGAAATCAATATACCTCTTTTCTTACAGAAAAACAGAAAGAAGGGATAAGATATGAAATGCCCGGTTTGTTCTTTTCCTGAAACCAAAGTAATTGACTCAAGAAAAACAGAGGATCAGAATTCCATTCGCCGCCGTCGTCAATGTGAGGCTTGCGGCAAAAGATTTACCACTTTTGAAATCATGGAGCGAAGTCCTTTAAGTGTGGTCAAAAAAGATGGAACCAGAGAACCGTATTCCAGAGAAAAGGTACTTTCTGGAGTAATGAGAGCTTGTCATAAAAGGGCTGTTTCACGCGATCAGATCGATAATTTGGTGGACAGCGTGGAAAATACGCTTTACAGTGAATTAGCCAAAGAAGTGGATTCGACTTTTATCGGTGGTCTGGTCATGGACAAACTGAAGGACCTGGATGAAGTTGCCTATGTTCGTTTTGCTTCTATTTACCGGGAATTTAAAGATATCTCCAGTTTTGTCAATGAAATTAATGTTTTAAAGACGGAACAGGATAAAAGTGAAAACAAGGAATGAGTAAGTGCAGCGGCACCTTAAATGATCAAGATAGACAGAAAGAGATAAAATATGAATATTATAAATCAGATGACTGATTTAGTGGGCAGGACACCAATTGTACGTCTGCATCGAATGGCGGAAAAACATGGTTTATCTGCTGCTTTATATGTTAAATTGGAATCAGCCAATCCGGGTGGTTCGGTGAAAGACCGGATTGCCTTAAATATGATTGAAAATGCTGAAAAAGAAGGCCAATTAAAACCGGGTGCACTGTTGGTGGAAGCAACCAGTGGTAATACGGGAATTGGCTTGGCCTGGATCGGTGCAGTTAAGGGTTATTCGGTAGTTTTAACTATGCCCGAGTCAATGAGTATCGAGCGTCGGAAATTACTGGCAGCATATGGGGCCAAGTTGGTGCTTACTCCGGCAAAAGAAGGAATGAAAGGGGCAGTGGCCAAAGCCCGGGAAATTTTGGCGGAAAATCCCAATAGCTTCATGCCCGGTCAGTTTCAAAATCCGGCCAATCCGGATGCCCACCGAAAAACTACCGCCCAGGAAATTTTAAGAGATATGGATAAGCAGGTGGATGTTTTTGTAGCCGGTGTAGGAACAGGTGGAACAATTACCGGAGTTGGTGAAATTTTAAAAGCAGAATTACCGGCAGTTAAGGTATTTGCGGTTGAACCAATAGACTCACCGGTTTTGTCGGGAGGAAATCCTGGCCCTCATAAAATTCAAGGAATTGGAGCCGGATTTATGCCGGATACCTTGAATGTCAAAATTTATGATGAAGTTATTCAAGTTCAGTATGAAGATGCCAGGCAGACGGCCAGAGAATTGGCTGAAAAAGAAGGGATTTTAGCGGGTGTATCATCAGCTGCCAATGTATTTGCAGCCATGCAGATTGCCAAAAGACCTGAATTGGCTGGCAAAAACATACTGACCATCATTTGTGATACCGGGGAAAGATATCTTTCGGCTGAATTATTTTCGTAGAGTAAAGCTATATTAACATCAGTTTGATACCGGAGCATGGTCAATATTTGCCCGGCTTTGAAAGATGCTAATATGGCTTTTATTGACTTTAAAGGTTAAATGAGATGGCTGAAACGAGAGTTAATGGAGTGATAACAATAAAGGAGGAATAATGAAAGAGCAAGAAATATTGAGTTTATTGGAGCAGGTAAAAGCAGGAAATGCTTCAGTAGCAGAGGCTTTTGCTCAATTAAAGGATTTATCCTATGCGGAACTTGGATATGCGAAAATAGATTATCATCGTCAGCTTCGAAACGGCTATCCGGAAGTGATTTACTGTCAAGGCAAGGCGCCGGAGCATGTCAGGGGAATTGTTAAATCTATGCTGGAACATAATATTGGAATTATTTTAGCAACCAGAGTATCACCGGAAGTGGCAGCTGTTATCCAGTCGCTGGCGGCAGATGCGGAATATTATCCGATACCGGGGATCTGTATTATCCGGCGGCAGGAAATGAAAAAGCAGGCAGGTGTGGTGGCGGTTTGCACTGGTGGAACAGCGGATATTAAAGTGGCTGAAGAAGCGGCTCTGACTTGTGAATTATATGGAAATCCGGTGGAAAGAGTATATGATGTCGGGGTGGCTGGCTTGCACCGGCTATTGGATAAATTAGACATTATTCGCCGGGCCAATGTAATTATTGCAGTAGCCGGAATGGAAGGTGCCTTGGCCAGTGTTATTGGCGGATTAAGTGATAAACCGGTGATTGCTGTGCCGACCAGTATTGGCTATGGGGCTAATTTTGGCGGAGTATCGGCATTGCTGTCAATGCTTAATTCCTGTGCCAGCGGCATTAGCGTGGTAAATATTGATAATGGCTTTGGCGCTGGGTATTTAGCATCTATGATTAATAAAATGAATGTACCGGAGTAGTAAGTTCCACAGTATTATTGATGAAAGAATCATTTGGCTGACTGAGAGGGCTAAAAGCAGAAATAGTCAGCATCAGCAGACAAGTTTCAATAGATAAGGAGAAAAAATGAAAACATTATATTTGGATTGTTTTTCAGGGTTAAGCGGAAATATGTTTCTGGCGGCAATGATTGAGCTGGGAGTGGATTTTGAATTTCTAAAGAGCGAGCTAAGTAAGCTTCACCTGGATGATGAATTTGTTTTGGAACTTTCAAAAGTCAATAAAAATGGAATTGCTTGTCATTATCTGGATGTAATATTAAAAAAAGAAGAGCATCTTCATGCGCATCACCATCATGGTGAAGAAGAATGCTGTCATCATCACGCACATGACCATGCTCATCATCATGGTGCAGAAAGCAGCTGTGATGACCAGCACCATCATAATGGAGAAAGCAGCTGTGGTGGGGCTTATCATCATGAAAAAGACTGCTGCTGTGGCCATCGCCATGATTATGACCAAGAAGGCTGTGATGGTGGACATCTTCATGCTCATCATCAGGAAGGCTGCTGTGATGACCAGCATGACCATGACCATAGCCACCAACATCATCATCGCAATCTTTATGATATTCATAAAATTATTGAAGAAAGTGATTTATCTTTGCGGGTCCAGGAATTGGCGAAAAGTATTTTTGGATTTGTGGCCAGAGCCGAGAGTCGGGTTCATGGCAAGCCTTTAAGTGAAGTGCATTTTCATGAAGTTGGAGCGATTGACTCGATTGTTGATATTGTCGGCGCAGCCATTTGTATTGATGCTTTAGGAATTGAAAAAATTATGGCCAGTTCAATTGCAACGGGTACCGGCTTTGTTAACTGTGCCCATGGTTTAATGCCCCTGCCGGCGCCGGCGACTGTGGAAATTTTAAAGGAAGCTGCTATTCCTTTTTACTCAGCTGAGGTCAAAGGCGAATTGTTAACTCCGACCGGCGCAGCCATTTTGGCAGCCTTTGTCAGTGAATATAACAAAATGCCAGCCGGCCTGATCCGGGCAATTGGCTATGGTGCAGGCAGACGCAACCATGCCATTCCCAATGTAGTCAGGGCTTGCCTATTGGATGAAGACGCAGCTGCCAAAGGAAACAGAAGCCAGTTGCCATTACCGGAAGGCAGCAATCAAGTTATGGAGATCCGCTTTCAGATTGATGATATGACTGGTGAAGAATTGGGGTTCTTTATGGAATTGGCCATGACAGAAGGAGCAAAAGACTGCTATTTTCAGCCAATTTATATGAAAAAAAATCGTCCGGCCACAGAAGTGGTATTGTTGGTTGAAACGGCAGATTTAAATCGTTTTTCACATATGATTTTTAAACATACATCAACTTTGGGTTTTCGCTATTTGATATGGCCGCGCCAGGAAATGAAGAGACAAAGTTTTGAAAGTAATTTAGCCGGAGAGCCTTATCGGGTTAAAATTGCAGAATGGCAGGATGTGCAAAAAATTTCATATGAATATGAGGATATCAAGCGCATTGCAATTGCCCAAAATAAGACCTTGCAGGAGATAATAAATGAAATCTCATTTTCGGTATTTGAGTCGATTCAGCAACAAGCAGAATCGGGACAAATTGCCGGGCAGGAGCAGGAGAAATAATGATTTTCAAAAAAGAAAAATTAAATAAGTGTTTGACTGAATATTTACAAAAAGGTTTGATTTTAGCCTTATCCGGAGGAGTGGACAGTGCCTTGCTGTTGGCGGTGGTGGCCCAATTTCCGATAGAGCAAAGACAACGATTTTTAGCGATCACTTTTGAAACCATTTTGTACCCGGAAGATGAAATAAAAACTGCCAAAAGTCTTTGCCAAAGCTACTTGGTTGAGCACTGCCCGGTCAAACCGGAGGACGAAATACCAGTAGCGATCAAACATAATCCCAAAGACCGTTGTTATCGTTGCAAGAAAAATTTGTTCAAACAAGTGCTGATCTTGGCCCAAAACAGGGGTTATTCCTATATTATGGATGGCACTAATGCCGATGATTTAAAGAGCTATCGCCCGGGACGACAGGCGCTGATGGAATTGGGAATAAAAAGTCCATTGGCTGACTGTGGATTTACTAAAACAGAAATCCGAACATATGCCGCTGAACTGGGATTGACTCTGGCTGATAAACCATCCGGCTCTTGCTATGCTACCAGATTACCTTATGGAGCTGAATTAAATAAAGACCTGATTTCTAAAATTGCCGAGTTGGAGGAATTTTTACGTGGTTTTGGTTTGAGTCAAGTTCGGGTGCGTTACCATCAGCCGATTGTGCGGATTGAGTTAATGCCGGCCGAATTTCCGTTGTTTTTAAAGCAACGCGAACAGGCCTTACAGAAGGCAGAAGAATTGGGTTTTGCTTATTTAACTTTGGATATGGCTGGTTTTCGTTCAGGCAGTATGGATATTGACTTGCTTGCTCCATATTTATATTTGTGATAAAATAAAGAAAACTACAGATGGAGGAAAGGGATGACAGAAGAAAAAATTATGACGGAATCGGAGGCATTACCGATTTTATTTGGAGAATATGACAATAATATTAAGAAAATTGAGAAAAATCTAAATGTATTTATTACCAATCGGGATGGAATGGTGAAGATTATGGGTGATGAAAAAAACGTGAAAATGGCTGGCAATGTGATCAATCAACTATTGGATTTAACAGCCAAACAAAAAGCACTGGAAGAACAGAATGTGGATTATGCCATTGAAATGGCACTGGAGTCAAATCCTGAGAATGTTTCAAGCCTGTATGATGATTTTATTTGTGTGACCACCCGCGGAAAATATATTCGTCCCAAAACCTTTGGTCAAAAGAAATATCTGGATATGCTGAACAAGCACATGATTGTTTTTGGAGTTGGGCCGGCCGGTACCGGTAAAACTTATATTGCTATGGCTAAGGCAATTACTGCCTTTAAAAATAATGAAGTCAGCCGGATTATTTTAACGCGGCCGGCAATTGAAGCCGGAGAAAAACTTGGCTTTTTGCCGGGAGACTTACAATCCAAGGTTGATCCTTATTTGCGGCCGCTTTATGATGCCCTGTATGAAATTATGGGAGCAGAAACTTTTTTGAAAAACATGGAAAAAGGTTTGATTGAGGTTGCGCCTTTAGCCTATATGCGCGGCCGGACACTGGACAATGCCTATATTGTGCTGGATGAGGCTCAAAACACCACTCCGGCACAAATGAAAATGTTTTTAACCAGAATTGGTTTCGGCTCAAAAGCGGTGATTACCGGAGATATTACCCAAAAAGATTTGCCTTTTGATAAGCAGTCAGGTTTGGAATCAGCCATGAAAATACTGCGCAATATTGAGGAGGTTGGAATCTGTAAGCTGACCTCCAAAGATGTGGTGCGCCATCCGCTGGTTCAAAAAATTATTAATGCTTATGAAAAAGAAGAAATGAGCGCTCAGAAAAAAATTGACTTACAAAGAAGAGCACGTACTGGTACCAGAAAAAATGGGAGAAAGGAGTAATCTATGAACCAAAACAGAGAAGAAACTTTCGCTTCGGATTCTTTTGCAGCAGTCCAACCGGAAGTAAACGAAGAGCCGAAAGAAATTCAGGAAATTTCAGAGGACGGGATGGAGCAAGAAAATTTACCATTGAAAGATGATGGTGAAAAATCGGAAGCGGTGAATGCGGTTGATCCCATTAGTAAACAGTCAGGCAAAGCCAGGAAAAAAGAGGTGATTCACACTTTTTTGATAGCAGCCACTTTTTTGCTGATTGCATTAAATGGAACAGTCACTATTTTGCGAAATTCGGAAAACTTTGTAGTTGTTGCATTTAAACTGATTTTTTTATTTACCATTTCCGGCTTAATGACCAGTTATTTTTATTTTTTCCAAAAAGATAAAATTACTGAATCAAAAAATATTTTATTACTGGCATGTTTTTTGATTTTGGGAATTGTTCCCAGTATGTATTTAGTTACTATTTTACCCTACCTGATGCCCCTGCTGCTGGTAATTATGTTAATTGCTACGGTCTTTACTCAGGATATTGCTTTAATGTATGGATTTGGGGCGGTTTTATTAGTGGCTGCTACCGGTTCACTGGACTGGGTGAACATTTTAATTTTTTTGATTATGGTTTTACTTAGCCACCAATTACTGCCTTATATTCGGCAGCGAAAAAATGTGATTTACATTGCCCTGATCAGTATGATTGCTTTTGGGGTGCTGGTACTTTTTGGCCACTTAAGCCGATTTGGCAGCATTCAAAATTTTGATTGGCTGAATTTGGTTTATGCTATGCTCAATGGTTTGATTTCTGTAATTTTCTTAATGGGTAGCCTGCCATTGTGGGAGTCGGCCTTTGACGTGGTTACACCCAATAAGCTGATGGAATTAGCCAATACCAATAATCCGGTGTTGCAGCAGTTAATGAGAGAAGCACCGGGAACCTATCATCATAGCTTAATGGTGGCTAATCTGGCTGAAAAAGCGGCCATTGATTTAAAACTGGATGCACTTTTAGTCAGAACAGGTGCAATGTATCATGATATTGGCAAGTTAAAAAATCCGAAATATTTTATTGAAAATCAATCTGGAGAAAACCCGCATGATTTTCTGTCTCCGCAAGAGAGTGCACAAATTATTATTGGCCATGTTACAGAAGGTGTTCGGCTGGCTAAGAAA
The DNA here is from genome assembly GCA_003858485.1 of Clostridiales bacterium COT073_COT-073. Lineage (GTDB taxonomy): Bacteria > Bacillota > Clostridia > Lachnospirales > Vallitaleaceae > W11650. The sequence goes on along the minus strand of RQYD01000002.1, from coordinate 127,018 downwards.
CATAAATTGCCAAAGGCGGTGACAGCTTTTATTAAAGAGCACCACGGTGATCGGCTGGTGATATATTTTTATCAAAAGGAAATGCAGCAGAATCCCGGAGTGGAGGCAGTCAGGGAGCAGTATCAATATCCCGGACCAAAGCCACAGACCAAGGAAGCGGCAATTGTGATGATGGCGGATGTAACGGAAGCAACCATTAAAAGTTTGCCTGAGTCGGAGCGGAATTTAGAAAGAATTGAGCAGGTAATTGATCAGGTGACAGCCTATTTGATTATGGAAAATCAATTGCTTGAATCGGGCCTGTCTTTTAAAGAGTTTGATCGGGCTAAATCTTCATTTGTCGATGTTTATCGGGGATTATACCATGAACGGATTAGTTATGGGAGTATACAGTAAATGATTGATTTTTATGATATGAATGGATTGATGGAAGCGGATTTAAGAGAATTTGTTAAGACCACAGCTGAAAAGGCGATTGACTTGCTGAGCTTACCGAGGCCGGTCGATGTGTCGATCAGCATTGTAACAGCAGAGGAGATCAGGGAGTTAAATGCTGAGCAAAGGGAAATCGATAAGGTAACAGATGTATTGTCCTTTCCCATGCTATATTTTGAAAACCCAAAGGAAGAGGCAGCCTTTGCCGAAGAAGAAATAACAGCTTTAAATCCGGAAACCGGAAATTTATTTTTGGGAGATATTATCTTATGTTTTGATAAGGCCAGGGAACAGGCAGAAGAATATGGCCATTCTTTAGAGCGGGAGTTGGCATTTTTGACGATTCACAGTTTGCTGCATCTGGTCGGTTATGATCATATGACTGCGGAAGAAGAAACGCAAATGTTTGACTATCAGACAGAAATTTTGAATTTATTAAATATCAGACGTTAAAATTGAGGGAAGAAATATGAGCAAAAAACGGATAATGGCATGGATATTATGCTTGGCACTATTACTAGGCAATGCTGCCTGTGGACCAAAAGAACCCAGTTTTGAAGAAAAGCAGGCAATGGCCGAAGAAAAACTAAAAGCGGAACGGGAAGCCCAGGAGAAAAAGAGATTGGCTGAAGAAGCGCAGGCCAAAGCCGAAGCAGAAGCCAAGGCTGCTGAAGAAAAACGTAAGCAGGAGGAAGAACAGAAGCGGTTGGCTGAGGAAAAACGCCGTGCTCCTAAAAGTCCGCTTTCCGGGTTGCCAATGAAAGAAGATTTAAATAACCGACGGTCGGTTGGAATCATGATCAGTAATATCAGCTATGCCCTGCCGCAGTCGGGGATCGAAGATGCGGATATTATTTATGAAACTTTGGCAGAAGGCGGGGTGACCCGGATGTTTGCTTTGTTTCATGAATTTGATAATAAAAAGATTGGCCCTATTCGCAGTTGTCGCCATTATTTCTTAGACTTTGCTTTAGATCATGATGCCTTGTATTTTCATGCCGGTCAATCACCGCAGGGAGAACTGGCCATAAAAAATTTGAAAATTTCGGCAGTCAATTCCATCAGTTATTTAAGCCTGATTGCCTTTTATTTGGACCCGAATCGTAAAGCACCACACAGTACTTATACCAGTTATGAGCATGTGATGGAGGGCTGGAAAAGGAAAGAATACCGGACTGAGCCAAATAAAGAAACCGGCAGAAAACTTAATTTTTCACAGGAAAAAGAAGTGCTTTTGGAAAATGGACAAACCATTCATAGCTTAAAGCTGCCATATTCTTATATTGATACACCGTACTTTACCTATGATCCGGAAAAGAAGGAATATTTGCGTTTTCAATTCGGTAAACCGCATATTGATGTGGAAACCGGTAATCAACTGCGTTTTACCAATATTATTTTACAGGTGGTTAAAATGTGGCATATTCCGGGAGATGATGCCGGCCGGCTGGATATGGAATTAATTGGTCAGGGCAAAGGCTATTTCTTTACCCGCGGCAAAATGATCCCAATTACCTGGAAGAAGGATTCCCATGTGAAAACTACTCATTATTATGATGAACAGGGCCGGGAAATTGAACTTAATCCCGGCAAAACCTGGATCTCCATTTATCCGCAAAAGCGGGTGGACCTGATTGAAATGGCTGAAAGCATAGATCAACCTGAAAAATCAGAAAAAACGGAAGAATCGAAAAAGTCAGGGAATTAACTTAAACTTTTCGCCTTTCCCGGAACCGCCTTTTTGGAGGGTAAATGTCAGTGATTTTACCAAGCTTTGCCAAAAGGAGAGATGTGATTCTCCAAATGAGTTGGAACTTAAAAAAGACGTAGGAAAGACTACCATAAAGGAGAAAAAATGGAAAAAACAATCACCAATCAGGAATTAATTGCCAAGGCTAAACAAGCCATGACATATGCCTATACACCTTATTCTAATTTTAATGTTGGAGCAGCGCTGTTGGCAGCTGATGGACGGGTTTTTTTGGGCTGCAATATTGAAAATGCTTCTTACGGAGCGACCAATTGTGCAGAAAGAACTGCAATTTTTAAAGCGATCAGTGAAGGAGCCAAAGATTTTGTAAAAATTGCTATTGTTTCATCAGCTCAGGATGTAACCTACCCATGTGGAATTTGCCGTCAGGTTTTGGCCGAACATATGCCGGAAGGAAGGCTACTGTTTGAGGATGCCAAGGGCAATATTGTCGAACATGGCATGGATGAAATTTTACCGCTGGTTTTTTCGAAAAAGGATTTAGAAAAATAAGACCGGTTTTACAAAAAAGACAAGCCTTGCCAAAGGCGTGTGCTGGGCAAGCAATGCGACATGAAAAGACTGTAAGACAGTGGAGTGTGTGACTAAGGGGTCAATATGGATAAAAAAGGGAAACAACTTGCTAAGCAAGGCGCGATTTTGGCGGCTGCATCGCTAATTGTCCGCCTGATCGGAGTGCTTTACAGAGGGCCGATGGCAAATATTTTAGGAGATGAGGGCATGGGTTATTACAGCAATGCCTTTAATATTTATGCATATTTATTGATCATTTCCAGTTATGCCATGCCAACGGCTATCTCCAGAATCATATCCGGCCAATTGGCATTTGGCAAGAAAAGAGAAGCACATCAATTATTTAAAGCTTCCCTGGTGCTGAATATTTTGATCAGTGCTGTTTTTGCAGCTGTTCTTTATTATATTGCAGCGCCTTATTCAGCCTTTATTAAAGTGCCGGGAGCAGAAAGGGCAATTAAGAGTCTGGCTCCGTCATTGGTGATTTTTGCGATTATGTCATCCTTCCGCGGTTATTTTCAGGGGATGCATACCATGGTGCCAACAGCAGTCAGCCAGATTATTGAGCAAATTTTTAATGTAGTTTTTAGTATTTTGCTTTCTTTTATGCTGATGAAATGGGGACCGGAGTATGGGGCGGCTGGAGGTACTATCGGTACCGGGATCGGCGCAGTCAGCGGTCTGGTGTTTTTAATATTCATATATTATATTTATCGCAGTCGTTTGCCACAGTCAGTTGCCGGCGGCAGACATTTACAAGCTGCTGAAATGGCCGGTTACTGGAAAGTTATTCTGATGACCAGTATCCCAATGGTGGTTGGCACTGCTACTTTTAATATTTCAACGATTATTGATGATATGATGTTTGCCAGGGCACTGCATTTTCATAATTATGGTGATAAAGTGATCGCCGCACTGGTAGGCATATTAAACGGAAAGTATACCCTGATCATAACTGTGCCGATTGCAATTGCAGCGGCGATTGCCACAGCATCTGTGCCGGGGATTTCAGCGGCGGTGGCATTAAAAAATACAGAGGAAATTGCAGCTAAGGTTAAAATGACCCTAAAAGGAGTACTGCTGATTACCATCCCGGCAGCAGTTGGGATTTTGGTAATGGCCGGCCCAATTCTTAATTTAATTTTTCCCAATATGGGTCAGACTGAAAAAGTGACTACTGATATTTTACGGATTGGTGCAATAACAGTTTTGTTCTTTAGTATTTCCACAGTTTCTATTGGAATTTTGCAGGGGCTTGGTCATGTTAATATTCCGGTGAAATCAGCCATAAAATCAATTTTGATTAAAACTGCCTTTAATTTTATAGTGTTTTATGCTTTTAATTTAAATTTATATGGTGCAGCCTTGGCCAATATTGTGTTTTCATTTGTTTCAGCCTACTTTAATTTATCAGCAGTAGTGGCAAAAACTCATGTCCGCCTTAATTATAAGGAAATCTTTTTAAAGCCGGCCGGGGCTTCAGCCATAATGGGTGGTACGGCGTTTTTAACCTATTTAATTATGGATATTTTTCTGCCGGCTAATTATTGGGGAAATGCAGTGGCGACATTTATCACCATTTTCATAGCAATGATTGTATATTTTGTATTAATCATTAAATTAGAGATTGTATCTTTAGAGGAATTAAAAGAAATGCCATTTGGTGGCCGATTGGCCAGAATCGCCGAAAAGATTTATTGAAAATTTTAGAATTTTTTATAAAAAATTAATTCGATTCCGCAAATAGAGGACGACTTTTTCAATTCAAAAGAATATAATGAAAATAGGAGGTGCTTTATGAGGAATCGAATTTTTAAATATTTTTTCATTTCGCTTTTCCTTCTGGTAGCTGGATTGATTTATTACAGCCAGGTTCAGACTAATCGAATCACCATTAAATCAAGGGCAGAGGATATTAGCCAGGCTCAGACAGAAAAGACTGAAAAAGTCAAAAAGTCTGGGAATATTCAGCCGGTAAACAGGGAACTGTCAGTACCACCCCCCAAAAATTTGCCTGTTCAGCCAGAAAGTACAGCTCATGCCAAAACTGCTATCCGGTTAAATCAAGCAAATGATGAAAACAGTCAGGGTTTTAATCAGACTAAGAAAATAAATATTAATACCGCTACTGAAGCAGAGCTAATGACATTAAAAGGAATTGGCAATCAGAAAGCCAAGAGGATTATTGAATATCGGCAAGCCGGCGGAGTTTTTAAAGAAATTGAAGATATCATGAAGATCAAAGGCATCAAACGCAAGGCCTTTGATAAAATTAAAGATTTTATTTGTGTGGCGGATGAGTAGAGAAAGGAGTTATTGTGGGCAAGAAAATATTGGTGGTCGATGATGAAAAATTAATTGTAAAAGGCTTAAAATTTAGTTTGGAGCAGGATCAGTATCAGGTCGATACGGCATTTGACGGCGAAACAGCTTTAGAAATGGCCATGGCTGAATTTTACGATTTAATTATTTTGGATGTGATGCTGCCAGGTAAGGATGGAATGGAAGTTTTGCGTCAAATCCGTGAAACCAGTATGGTGCCGATACTAATGCTGACGGCTAAGGATGACGATATGGATAAGATTCTGGGGCTGGAATACGGAGCAGATGATTATATTACCAAACCCTTTAATATTTTGGAAGTTAAGGCCAGAATAAAAGCGATCCTGCGCCGAAATGGCCATGCTGCCGGTCATCGTCAGGCAGAGCAGGAAATGATCAGAGTTAAGCAGCTGTCGCTTTATCCGGAAAGTCGCCAGGTTTTTATGGCTGACCGGGAAATTATTTTAACAGCCAAGGAATTTGATTTGCTTGAGCATTTTATGCGTAATCCCAATAAGGTTTACAGCCGGGATAATTTGCTTAGTTTGGTTTGGGGCTATGATTATCCGGGAGATGAGCGGACGGTGGATGTGCATGTCCGCCGCTTGCGCGAAAAAATTGAAGAAATTTCCAGCGAGCCTCAGTATATTTTAACCAAATGGGGAATTGGCTATTATTTCACCCCGATCAATTAGGGTGGCCACCATCAGACCAAATGCTGTGCATTAATGATTTCATCGTAGTCCTCTGACAATCTTTTACGCGAATTGTCCACAAGGACAGTGGATTTTGCTATGCAAAACCGATTATCTGATGGTGCTGCGCTGCGAAATGTAAATGTCCGCTGTGCGGTCGCTTCCCCTTTCGCAACTTACTGCGTAAGATTGCTTTCGGGGCACATGCATTTCGCTTGCGCGCGTCAAATCTTAACTATAAGCAAGGATTGATAAAAGGCATGGAGGAAAAATGAAGAAAAAAAGTATTCAGAGTCAATTGAATATTGCCTTTGTATCAATTGGGGTATTTGGCATTTTAACGGTGACGGCGATCATGGCATTGCTGGTGTATAATAATTATAATCGGGAATTAGAGCGTAAGATAGCCATGGAAGCCAATATGATTTCAGGCGAGCTGGCCACCCAAAATTTTTTTAATCGCTATTATTATGAACTGGAAAAATTAGCAGTTTTTGCTGAGGTCAATCATCGGGTCCTGATCATCAATCGCCAGGCGACAGTAATTTATGATACGGAAGAAATTGACAGGGGTAAGCTCTATGCTATACCGGAAGTCATTAATGCTTTAAATGGAAAAAGTTCCTATGCCTATGCCCAAAAAGATGAGGTCAGAATGGTAGTTTTGCCGGCCAAGAACTTGGAACGGGATACGATTTTAGGGGTGGTGGTGGTAATTGCCTCGAATCAGGAAGTTCTGCAAACCTTGCGGATGATGGTATATGCCGGACTGGGAGTAGTGGTTTCGTTGATTTTCTTGATCTTTATGGCCAGTTTTTGGTTGTCCCGAACCATTACCCAACCATTTACTGAGCTGATCCGGCAAATGAACCAGATCAGAGAAGGTAATTTTGAAGAAATTACTGGCAGCAAAGGAGCAAAGGAAGTGGATGAAATTATTCATGCCACCAATCATATGATCCGTAGCTTAAAAGAGGTGGAAGAAAATCATAAGCAATTTGTGGCCAATGTCAGTCATGAACTGAAAACTCCACTTAGTTCCATGAAGGTATTGAGTGATTCGCTTTTAGGCCAGTCCAATATTGCGGAAGAACTGTATCAGGAATTTTTACAGGATATCAGTAATGAAGTGGAAAGAGAGAATTTAATTATTAATGACTTACTTACCTTATCACGAATGGGCAATCAATCAACTGCTTTAATGATCAAGGAAATTTCCATTAATGAATTAATTGAAACTATCATGAAGCGGTTAAAACCATTGGCTGACAAGAAAAAAATTCAAATGTTTTTTGAAAGTAGCCGTGAAGTGACTGCCGAAATTGATGAAATTCAAATTACCCTGGCCTTTACCAATTTAGTGGAAAATGCCATTAAATACAATAAAGACGGAGGCGTGATTCATGCCAAGCTCGATGGTGATCTAAAAAGTTTTACAGTGCAGATTATTGATACCGGTATCGGAATTCCGGAGGAAGAGATTCATCGGATTTTTGACCGCTTTTATCGGATCGATAAAGCTCGCTCCAGAGAAACCGGCGGTACCGGTCTGGGACTGGCGATTGCCAGGCAGGCGATTTTGCTACACCGTGGTAGCATTAATTGTGAAAGCGAAGTTGGTAAGGGTTCAGTTTTTACTGTAGTATTGCCTTTGAAGTACAGGAATTAAGATCATGAAAAAAAAGATAAGATTTATTTTGATTTTTTGTTTAAGTATAACGGCGTTACTGGGGGCTTTTTTTCAGCTGCGCGGAGTAGCCCGTACAGCTGTGGTGATTTTACCGGATAAACAGGGCAATTGGCGCCAGGTCCAAACCGAAATTCCACTTCAGGCTGATCCGGATAATTTGGCAAAGGTGATGGAATATTTTGCCCATGGTTTTTCAAACCGGAATATCCCGCCTTTATTTCCGGAAGGACTTGAATTTTATAGTATTTCAGTCGAGGACGAATATGCGGTGGAAATTAATTTTAAACAGGGCTACTTAAATTTGCCGGATTTACAGAAAGGTTTATGTGAAACTGCGATGATTCGGACTTTTACCGGATTTCCGGGAATTACCAAATTATCCTTATACGAGGAAGGAATCCCACTGCCAACGGTTGGACGTAGTTCTGTTTTTGGAATGGTAGCGGATGATGCTTATTTGTCATTTGAAGAAAGTGTTGAGGAGCCGATTCAGACTAAGGAAATCCTTTATTTTTATCATGCTCAGTCCGGAAAACTGGTGGCTGAGAAGAAAAACATCAACTGGCAGCCATATGAACCGAAGGGCAAAGCAATTCTGGCTGCTCTCAGCCATGGTACTCAGACCGAAGGTTTAAGCAGCTTGCTTAGCCCGGTTATCAGAGTGAATGAAGTGCGCATTCGCAATCAGGTTTGTTATGTTGATTTTGGGCAGGATCTGGTAAAGGCATATGCTGATATGGGGGCCACTAAAAAGTTATTTATTTATTCGATTGTCAATACTCTGGCTGATTTGGAAAAGGTGGAATATGTCCAGTTTTTAATAAATGGAGAAAATCCGGAAAAATATTCGGAAACAGAAAGTATGAAGGCCTTATTTCACCGGAACCATGTGTATGTAGAATAATGGAAATGAACTGAAAAGTGCTTGGCCGGAAATTCAAGACCGCCAAAAGGGAGACAATGATGCAGATGCTGGTAAAAAAATGCCTTTGTTTTTGGAAAGAAAAAAATCCGAAAATCAGGCGAATAAAAAGAAAAGCTGCATTGCTGCTGTTATATGGAAGTTTACTATTTGTCCGTTATTATGTCATGTTGGTGCAAAGCCAAATGCTATGGCCGGATATCGGACAGGAATGTCAGCTAAATGGCCGGATTATTTGGCAGCAAAGCCGCCGGTTTGGCTATGAATATCATTTGCGAGCGGAAACCATTTGTTTTAATACTCGGCCCCAACAAAAGTCATCTCTGATCTTTCAATTTTATTCCCAGGAAAAAATACAGCTGCATAGTCAGGTTAAGGTAATAGGTCAACTTACCTTATTTGACATGCCTAAAAATCCGGGTGAATGGAATCAAAATCATCATTATAAAGGGAAAAATATTTATTATCGTCTGAAAAAAGTCAAGATAAAAGTTCTTTACCCGGGCCGGCCAAACTGGCTTGACCGCCTGCGGCAGTGGGTTAGGCGGCAGTCAGAACAATATCTGCCGGTCAGGGAAAGGGCTTTGTTTTTAAGTTTATTTATCGGGGACAGAAGTGGTCTGGAACAGGAGTTAGTGGATAATTTTCGGCGGATTGGAATCAGTCATATTTTAGCAATTTCCGGTTTGCATATTGGTCTGTTGGTTTGGCTGCTGGCCGGAATTTTAAAAAAAATGCCTTTAAAATTTCCGGAGCAATATTTGCTGACAGTAAGCATCTTGGCTTTTTACTTGTTTTTTACCGGTGGTCAGCCATCGACTTGGCGGGCGCTGATTATGTATATTATTTTGGAAAGCTCTTATTTTCTGGAAAAAGACCGGGAACCGTCCAAGGCCTATTTTTTAACCCTGGGTCTTTTGCTGTTGCTCAATCCTTTTGCAGTTTATGATATTGGTTTTGTCATGTCTTTTGTAACAGTTGGCGGTCTGATCTTTATTTATCCAATTCTCTTCAGCAATTGTCCGTTTTATTTAAAACTTCCGGGAATTACATTAACTGCCCAAATTGTTTTGCTTCCGATCTTTAGCTTGTATTTTAAGCGGTTTTCAGTGATAGCAGTCCTTGCTAATTTATGGGTAGTACCGGCCATTTCCGGATTTTTGGTGATATCTGTCGGTGCTCTGGCAGTCAGTATGATTTCAGCTGATTTGGCCCAGATGATTGCTGGTGCCGGATATTATTTGGCTGAATCAGTGGCTTGGCTGGCTGAAACTTTGGGACAACTTAGCTGGAGTGAAGTGCCGATCCGGGCAATGTCAGTTTACGGGCTGGTGGGATTTTATGCCATTCTTTGTCTGACAGTCATCCGTAAACAAAAAAAGTATTTGTGGCTATTGCTGTTAACCATAATTATTTTTATTCCCTATAGCCGGCGGCCGCAATTAGCAATGCTGGATGTGGGTCAGGCCGAATCAATGGTGCTGGAATATCAAAATCATTGTTTGGTGATTGATTGTGGTTTGGCCTCCAATCGCGGAACTTCTTCCTATTTGGCTTATCGTGGCCGGGAAAGAATTGATATGATTATGCTGTCGCATTTGGATCAGGATCATTGTGGCGGGTTAAACCATTTACTGGATAATTTTCAGGTAGACAGAATTGGTATATCAGCCAGTTATCAAGCATTAACTGAGACAGAAGCGGCAGCCCGAGGATTAAAAAATGTTTGGCAGGCTTACCGGAATTTGTTGGCTTTGGCTGAACAATATCAAATTCCGGTCATGCATTGGCAGGCCGGCGATGAACTGCATGTTTCCGACTTATCCCTTCATTTTTTATATCCATCGGCACAAGAGTTGCCCTTTGCCAGCAATGATTTTTCGCTGGTGGCAGAAATGGAATATGGACAAACGCAAATGCTTCTGACCGGAGATATTGGCCAGAGTGTTGAAGAAATATTAATAAAACGCCATTTAATAGGGGATATTGAGGTATTAAAGGTTGCTCATCATGGCTCTCGATATTCCAGTCAGACATCTTTTTTAGAAATTGTGAAACCGGAGCTTGCAATCATTTCCTGCGGCAGGTATAATAAATACGGCCATCCGTCATTGGAGTTGATTAAGTGGTTTCAGCAGAATCAGACCATAACCAAAGTGACGGCTTGGGATGGTGCAATTTTTTTGGAGTTTACCGCAAATGGTGAGGTGATTGTAAATGAGTAAAAACTTAGAAAAGGCATTGACTGAAGGAAAACGGCTGTTTTTGCTTTACGGTCAGGAAAAATACTTGCTGGAGATCAGTTTAAATAAAATTATTCACCATTTTTTAAAGCCTGAAGAAAAGGATTTTAATTTGGAAATAATGGAGAATTTGCCTAAAGATATGGCAGAGCTGGTGAATAAATGCAATACACTTCCTTTTATGGCTGAATACCGGGTAATGGTTTTGAAAACAACGGGTTTATTTGAGCATAAGGACAAGAAAGCCATGGATCAATTGGCCGGGGAGCTGCAGAAACTGCCGGAAACAACAGTTCTGGTGGTGGTTGAAGATACCGCTGATAAACGCAAAAAGCTTTACAAATGCTTCCAAACGGATGGTTATATTGAAGAACAAAAATATTTAAGTGAGGAACAAATTGCTCAGTTATTAATCAAACGTTTTGATCGTCAGGGGTTGAAGATTAAACTGGATGCTGTTGGACTGCTGATTCAGCGGACCGGTACAGAATTATTTAAATTATTGAATGAATGTGAAAAACTGAGCAGCTATGCTGAAGAGGTGATTACCGGTGAAATGGTCATTAAGCTGGTGCCGGAACGGCTGGAGTCCAGAATTTTCCGGCTGACGGATGCTTTGGGGCAGAAAGACCGGCAGGAAGCGGTATATAATTATCAAGTTATGTTGCAAAATAAAGAGTCGGCCAATTATATCTTATATATGATTGACCGACAAATATTACAACTTTACCAAACAAAATTATTGGCCGCCGAGCGAATGCCTTTGGCAGAAATAGAAAAAATTTTAGGAGTAAGCAATTATGTTGTAAAAAAATTAATTGCTCAGGCTAAATTATTTTCCCGTAAAGAACTAGAGCGTTTCCTTAAGGACCTGGCTAACTTAGAGTGGGACTTTAAACGCGGCAGAGTTGACTTGGAAACGGGTTTGGAAATGCTGATCATTTCTTTTTCCGGGGCCAATGACGGATTTTAAATTTAAAGTTGAGCTTTTCACGGTTATGGATATCATAGGGCAAAATATCCGGTAAAGGTGATACATCTTCTCCATCCATGCCGTTTGGATATTTTTTTTCATACTGCCGGCGCAGATGCCGGTCAATCATATTTTTAAAAATCGTAAAAATCGGAACACCTAAAAACATGCCAACAAAGCCAAATAATTTACCAAACAGAAAAATGGAAAAAATAACCCAGATCGGTCCCAGGCCAACCGACTGACCAAAAATTTTCGGTTTAAGGAAATTACCATCAAATTGCTGAATAAATAAAATCAAAACAGCAAAGGTCAGGGCTTTAACCGGATTGACAAAGATCAAAAGAGCAAAGCCGATCGCACCACCGATAATTGGGCCGAAATATGGAATTAAATTAGTGATGCCGACAATAATGCTGATCAGCAGGGCATAGTCAATTTTGAAAATTAACATTAAAATAAAGGTTAAAATTGTGATGATTAAGGCATCAATCAAGCTGCCAATAATAAAACCATTGAAAATGGTATGACTTTCCGTCATTAGCTGCAAGATTTCATCTGCTCCTTTTTTTGAGAAAAGGGAGCGGACAAAGCGTTTGGCTGATTGAGCAAAAGCTTCTTTGCTGTACAAAATATAGACAGCCACAATAAAGCCTAAAACTACATTTAAAAAGCCGGATGCAAAGCGTGACAGCAGGCTGATCAAGGTTGGGATGACACCGGAGATAACATCGGAAATGGAGTTAAGAGTTTCCTTAATATTGATGTTGTCCCGGAGATAACGGTTAAACAGACTTAAATCCAGATAAATTGATGTATTAAACAATCGGACATTTTGGGATTGCAGCATTTTTTCAATTTCCGGAACATAATTATTTAATTGCTGAATTAACCGGGTGACATCACGGATGCTTTGCAAAATTTGTGGAATAATAAAAGACAAAAGTAAGACAGACAGTCCGGCTACCAGCAAATAAGAGCATAAAATGGAAAGAAAACGTTTATATTTTTGATTTTTTAACTTTAAAAACAGCTTTTCTTCAAATAAGTCAACCAGGGGGTAAAGAAAATAAGAAATCATAAAGGCAATGAAAAATGGCACCAAAGCACTGATAATGGTAGAGTAAATAGTTTGATTGACAGTGATGTTATCAGTAATTTTATAAATGCCGTAGCAGATGCTGAAAACTATTACAACATAGGCGGAAATAGAAGTATATTTTTCATTCCATTTTATTTTCATATAGGCTCCTTGTAAGCGAATCGGTTTTACCGAAAGACAATAAATTAATAGTAAATTGGGTGATGATAATTGTTCTTCTTATTTATGATAACTATGATGATGAATAATCCGAAATGCCCGGTATATTTGTTCAAACAGCAGGACAGTCAGCATGGGCAGAGCAATTGCAGCCGGACTAAGGGAAAAGGCTGAAGACGAATCTTCGGGCTGCTCAGTTAAGATAAAAGATAACTGGGCTTTTCCGGTTAAACCTTGCTTTTCAAGCCAGTCAGCAAATTGTTCGGATGACATGGATTTGGCCGCTGGATATCCGGAAGTAATATAGAAAACATGATCTCCGACGGGAAGTTTGTTAGCCGCTGATATAGGAATAAGCTGAATCTTGCAATAACGGCTCAACCTTTTTTGATATTCTTTGACCGCTGATTGATAGGGCTCAGCCAACTTTTTAGCGGGATAAATACAGGAAATATTCATAATCACCTCAAAAAATCAAATTAACTACTCTTTATCATACCAGAAAATAATGCAGAATACAATTAGGAATGGATTAATTATACTTCAATTAACCGGAAAATTCCTGATAAAACAGGCTGGATAAATATAAAAGATTATGATATACTGTTATCAAAAAGAAGTGACTATCCGCTTATGACCGGGCTATTACCGGTGATAGACGTGATTTAAGAGATACGATAAGAAAAGGAACAGAAAAATGAAAGTATTGGGCATGGAAACCTCCGGGAAAATAGCGAGTGCAGCAATTGTGGAAAATGGAGAAATTTTAGCGGAGTATACGTTGAATGCCGGGATCACCCATTCACAGACTTTTTTGCCGATACTGGACCATATGCTGAAATTAAGTGGAATGGATTTAACCGAAATGGAAGTATTGGCCGTATCGGAGGGACCAGGTTCATATACCGGTTTACGTATTGGCATAGCTACAGCTAAAGGCTTTGCTTTGGCAAATGCGATACCGGTAGTGCCGGTTTCAACATTAAAGAGTCTGGCTCAGAATGTGGTCGATTTTAATGGTCAGATTTTCACCCTTATATTTGCACGGGCACAAGAATTATATTATGCTTTGTATCAGGCGGAAAACCAGGAGTTAGAAGAAATTGAAAGTCCACGAGTATTGCTTTTGCCGGATGTGATAGCTAAAATGAAGTCGATCCAGGCACAGGGACTGACAATTGCAGTGGTAGGAGATGGCTTTTTTCGATTTGAAACAGAAATTCGCCAGGAACTGGATAATCAAAAATTATTTATTCCGGCTCCGCGGCGGCATCAGCTGTCTGCGGCGGCGATTGCCTTGCTGGGAGAAAAGAAGGCTTTGGCAGGACAAAGTATCAGCGGCAGTCAGTTAGTGCCGGTCTATTTAAAGAAAACGCAGGCAGAAAGGGAATGCGAACAAGGACATGTATCTGATTAGAGAAATGCAGATAAGCGATATTCCGGAGGTACTGGAAATTGAAGAGGACAGTTTTTCCAGTCCGTGGACAGAAGCGGCATTTGTTAATGAATTACTCAATCCATGCGCCTATTACTATGTGTGGGAAGAAAATAAGCGGGTAATTGGATATGCCGGCTTTTGGAAAATACTGGAAGACATTAATATTACCAATATTGCTTTTAAAAGTGAACAAAGAGGGAAAGGAAAAGGAAGTGCTTTGTTGCTTTTTGTAATGGATGCAGCCCGAAAATTAGGAGCAGAAGCGGTTACTTTAGAAGTGCGTGAAAGCAATGCAGCCGCAATTGCGGTTTATCATAAAAACGGTTTTTATTCGGCAGGCATTCGTAAGGATTATTATACAAAACCAACAGAAAATGCCCTGATTATGTGGGCTAAAGTTAAAAAGGAGGAATCCCATGAAGATGGAACAAAAAGTAATTAATACACTGCGTTGCTTATCCGCTGATGCGGTACAAAAGGCAAATTCCGGACATCCCGGATTGCCGTTGGGAGCGGCTCCGGCTGCTTTTGCTCTATGGGCTAAAGCGATGAAGCATAATCCACATCACGCCGGCTGGCATAATCGGGACCGTTTTATTTTGTCGGCTGGACATGGCTCAGCTTTGCTTTATTCGCTGCTGCACATTTTTGATTATGGTTTAACGATTGAAGACTTAAAACAATTTCGGCAATGGGATTCCTTGACGCCGGGACATCCTGAGTATGGTCATACGGTTGGTGTAGAAGCAACTACCGGACCTCTGGGAGCCGGCTTTGCCACAGCGGTGGGTATGGCTATGGCCGAAGCACATCTGGCTGCCAAGTACAATAAAGAAGATATTCAGCCGATTGATCACTTTACTTATGTTTTATGTGGAGATGGCTGCCTGATGGAAGGAATTAGTGCAGAAGCAGCTTCGTTAGCCGGTACTTTGGGTTTGGGGAAATTGATCGTTTTATATGATTCCAATCGGATCACGATTGAAGGCAGTACTGATATTGCTTTTACAGAAAATGTCAGCCAGCGGTTTGAAGCATATCACTGGCAGGTGCTGGATGTGGCTGATGGTAATGATGTGCAGGCGATTGCCGGAGCGATTGCCGAGGCCAGAAAGGATTTAAACCGACCGACTTTAATTGAGATTCATACTGAAATTGGCTATGGTTCAGCATTACAGGGCAGCGAAGAATCGCATGGTGCACCATTGGGAGCAGAAAATATTAAAGCCATGAAAGAAAAGTTGGGAATGCCGGCTGATCAGGACTTTTTTGTGGATACAGATGTGCGCGAATATATGAACGATATTTTGAAAAAAGGAGAGGAAGCGGAAGCGGAATGGATGGCTGTCTGGGAAAACTATCAAGCCAGCTACCCGACCGAAGCCAAAGAACTGGAAGCAAGATTAAATGGCCAAATGGACTTGAGCTTTATGGATGAACCGGATTTTTGGACTTTTGCTGATAAGCCAAACGCCAGTCGTAATTTATCCGGAGAATTGATCCAAAGAATTGCTGATAAAACTCCGATTTTATTTGGCGGTTCAGCAGATTTGGCACCTTCGACCAAAACTTATATGAAGGGGCATGGAGATTTTAGTAAAAATAATTATAGCGGACGTAATTTGCATTTTGGAGTACGTGAATTAAGTATGACGGCTATTTTAAACGGAATTGAACTGCATGGCGGCTTTCGGGCATATGGAGCAACTTTCTTTGTCTTCAGCGACTATATGAAGCCGATGATTCGCCTGGCAGCATTAATGAATGTACCGGCCACTTATGTTTTGACCCATGACAGCATTGGAGTGGGAGAAGACGGACCGACCCATCAGCCGGTCGAGCAGTTGGCTTCGCTGCGCAGTATTCCTAATGTCATTACTTTCCGGCCGGCCGATGCCAAAGAAACAGCAGCAGCCTGGTATATAGCCATGCATTCGCAAAAGACGCCGGTAGCGATTGTCTTAACCAGACAAAATTTGCCTAATTATGCCGGTAGCGGTAAAGAAGCTTTAAAAGGCGGATATATTATATCGGATTGTGATCAGGCACAGCCGGATTTACTTTTACTGGCCAGTGGCTCAGAGGTTGAGCATATGGTGGCGGCTCAAGCTCAGCTAAAAACGGAAGGAATTGCCGCCAGAGTAATTAGTATGCCTAGTTTTGAACTGTTTGAAATGCAGTCTGAGGAATATAAAGAAAAAGTAATGCCAAAGGCAGTTACTGCCCGGCTGGCAATGGAAGCAGGCAAGAGTTTTGGTTGGCATAAATATTTGGGACTTGATGGCCAAATTATTTCAATTGAAGGTTTTGGTGCTTCCGGTCCGGCCAATGTTGCTTTTAGAGAATTTGGCTTTACAGCTGAAAATGCTGTTAAGTGCGCCAGGGAATTGGTCAAAAAATAAGCTACAAGGACTGTGACCGATAAACTAAATATAGAAGGAAGATATGCCGATATGGTAAAAAGATATCGGCATCTTCCAAAGAAACTTTTGGGTTTAAAGTCGGCAATTACTGCTGGCTGATGGACACATTGGTTTTGAGCGATAAGAGAAAGAGGAAGTAGATGTTAGATGTTTGTTTGCTTGGAACCGGAGGAATGATGCCTTTGCCCTACCGTTGGCTGACTTCATTAATTACCAGACATAATGGCAGTAACTTGTTGATTGATTGCGGAGAAGGGACACAAATTACCCTGAAAGAGCAAGGGTGGGGTTATAAGCAAATTGATACTATTTGTATCACCCATTTTCATGCCGATCACATTAGTGGGTTACCGGGAATGCTCTTGGCCATGGCTAATTCGGAACGGACGGAACCTTTGCTGATGATTGGACCGCGTGGTTTGGAAAAAGTGGTCAATGCCTTACGGGTAATTGTACCGCAGCTGCCATTCTCCATTCAGTTTTATGAATTAAAAGAAGAAAAAGAAGAAATTAAGCATAAAGGCTATCGGATTGTGGCTTTTCATGTTAATCATCGTGTCCACTGCTATGGCTATGCGCTGCATATTGACCGCCAGGGGAAATTTGATGTCGATAGAGCCAAAGAACTGGAAATTCCGATTCGCGCCTGGTCAAAGCTGCAAAAAGGGGAAATTGTTGAGTATGAAGGCAGAACTTTTACCCCGGAAATGGTTTTAGGAGCAGCCAGAAAGGGAATTCATGTGACCTATTGTACGGATACCAGACCGACTGCTTCCATTGAAGAAGCAGCTCGTGGTGCTGACTTATTTATTTGTGAAGGAATGTATGCTGAAAAGCTGGAAGAGACCAATGCCGTTGCTTATAAACACATGACCTTCGAAGAAGCAGCGACCTTAGCGAAAAAAGCAGAAGTAAAAGAGTTATGGTTGACTCATTTCAGTCCCTCTTTAATCTATCCTAAGGAAGAGTTGCCGGTGGCCAAAGCAATTTTTAAAAACACAGTTATTCCTAAGGACAGAAAAACAGTGACACTTTTATTTGAAGAAGAATAGTTGACCAGCGTTGATTAAAAAATGTGGCTGGCGGATCGAAATGAATTTAATTCTGAGGTGTTTTCATGAAAAGAATCATAGGTTTGTTAATATTAATAGCGGTTTTATCCGGCATTTTTTATTGGATTTATGTTACTGAGGAGAAAAAACAAGAATCCAAACAGATTTCCAGCAGCAATGCACTTAATGAAGCTAAAATAGTTGAGTTGCTGGAGGATAAAAATGCCAAAGAACGGGAGCGAATTTTGCAAACCGCATCAAAATCACCGGATCAGGTGATTGCTTTAAATGCTTTAATATTGAAAATAACATATGGAAAAGAATTAAATAAAGAACAAATGGATGATTTGATCAGTATTCAACGATATCAATTTGCAGAAGAATTACTGAGCAAAAATGAAGAATCTGATCAACAGTTAAAAGTTTGGCTGGAATCAGAAAAACAAAAAGAAAAAAAGATAAAAATTGTAGATTACAAGGCCCTGGCCCCTTATCCAATGGATAAGGTAAAGTATGACGGAGTTCCCCGCAATACAGTTAAAGTCAGTGTTGTTTATTATACCAATGTTGCCGGCAATAATCTTTATATTGATTACTTGTTGTATGAAGATGACAATCGGCAGTGGAAAATTGTTGGCTGGGCAAGAGGTGAGGAGTTTTTGGTTACAGAATAGGTTGTCAAATAGTAGAACAGAGAAGAAAGGCCATAGCCATGAAACAGAAGGATATAAAAATATTGGCGATTGAAACATCCTGTGATGAAACATCGGCTGCTGTTGTGGGAAACGGCAGAGATGTTTTTTCTAATATTATTTCATCACAGATTTCATCTCATAAGCAATTCGGGGGAGTAGTGCCGGAACTGGCTTCACGGATGCATATTGAAAAAATAGATGAAGTCATTGCTCAGGCAATGACAGAAGCAAATTGTACTTTTCAAGATTTATCGGCCATTGCTGTCACTTATGGGCCTGGCTTGGTGGGGGCACTGCTGGTTGGAGTGGCAGAAGCCAAGGCACTGGCTTATGCTTTAAACTTGCCTTTGATTCCGGTACATCATATCAGTGGGCATATTGCGGCTAATTATATTGAGGATAAGCAATTAGAACCGCCATTTTTGTGCCTGGTGGTTTCCGGTGGTCATACTCATTTGGTGAAGACAGATGATTATGGCGAATATACGATTTTAGGAAAAACCAGAGATGATGCAATTGGGGAGGCCTTTGATAAAATTGCCAGAGAAGTTGGCTTGGGTTATCCGGGTGGGCCGAAAATTGATAAAACCGCCAAATTGGGAAATGAAGATGCAATTGTTTTTCCGAAAGCATATTTGGAAGAAGGCAGCTATGATTTCAGCTTTAGTGGTGTTAAGTCAGCAGTAATTAATTATATGCATCGTGCCAGGCAAAAAGGTGAAAGCATTTGCCGGGAAGACTTGGTAGCTTCATTTCAAAAGGCAGTGACGGATGTGGTAATTGAAAAAACCATGCAAGCAGCGGATCAGTATCAAATTAAAAAAATTGCCATGGCTGGTGGTGTAGCAGCTAATTCAAGGCTGCGCCAGGAGATGGAAAAGGCTTGTGCACAGAGGGGATATTCGCTGAATGTTCCATCTTTGGTGTACTGTACTGACAACGCTGCGATGATAGGAGCAGCAGCATATTATGAGTATTTAAGAGGTAATTTTGCCGACTTGGATTTAAATGCAGTTCCCAATTTGAAATTAGATGATATGCGCGAATAAACTGTGAGTGCAGTTTATGAAGAAACAGGCAAGAAACGCTTGCGTTTTGAAGCTGACTTTTCGCGCAGCCGGAAAAGAATACTCAGTCAGAGCAATTATAGAAGAAGACTTTAATGAGTATTCGGTGTAGGCTAAGTGAAAAGTCAGTTGGGAGCGGTAGCGCCCAAACCTGTTTTTAGAAAGAGCTATATGAGCGGTAACGCGAACCGAAAAATGGGTACATTTTTCGGTTGCACTCACCAAAATTATGATATGCTAAATAAGAAAAGCTAGCAAACTGCCGAAAATAACAGGCAAGGCAGATGCTGAAAATGGATGGGAAAGGACAGCTGTCTTGAATATAATTGTTTCTAAACTTAAAGAAGTATTTTTTTCGGTATTACCGATTATTGTAATTGTGTTGATTTTGAATTTCACAATTGCACCAATTAGCATCCCTTTGCTGATACGATTTTTAATTGGAAGTTTATTGGTTATTTTGGGATTAACCATCTTTTTGCTGGGGGTTGATATCGGAATCACGCCTTTAGGCAGTTTGACAGGCCTTGCATTAGCTAAAACCAATAAGCTTTGGATTGTTTTAATTGCCGGTTTAATTTTGGGTTTTTTTATTTCGATTGCTGAGCCCGGTTTAATGGTTTTAGCCGGACAAGTAGATTTGGTTACGGCTGGTCAAATTTCCGGCTGGAGCATTTTGCTGGTGGTTTCCATTGGTCTGGCGATTATGCTGGCCTTGGGCTTTTTGCGAATCTTTTATAATGTTCCCCTATATCAGGTACTATTTGTTTTATATTTATTGATATTTGGTTTGGCGATTTTTGTCAGCCGTGAGTTTTTGGCAATTTCCTTTGATGCTTCCGGATCAACAACCGGTATTTTAGCAGTTCCATTTATTCTGTCTTTATCTGTGGGAATTTCCAAATTGAAAAAAGATAGTGTGGCTTCGGAGAAAGACAGTTTTGGCTTGGTGGCGATTGCTTCAACCGGTGCCATTATTTCGGTGATGCTGTTAAATGTTTTATCAGAACAAACGGAATTTGCCGGTGGTGGTGACTCTGATATTTTACGGATCTTGCCGATTGGCGAAATTTTGTGGACTTATTTGCAGGAGAGCTTAATGGCGGTGGTGCCATTGCTGATTATTCTAATTGTTTTACAGAAGTTATCCTTTAAACTGAAAAAAAGAGAACTGCGGAAACTGCTGACTGGATTTTTCTTTGCCTTTGTAGGTTTGTATATTTTTCTGGTAGGTGTTAATGCCGGTTTTATGAATGTTGGTGCCAGCATTGGCAATCACTTGGCTTTGCTGGATAATAAGACCTATATTATCGGAATCAGTTTTATTTTAGGAATTGTGACGATACTGGCAGAGCCGGCAGTATATGTCTTAACTCATCAAATCGAGGATGTAACCAGTGGTTATGTCAAGCGAAAAGCAGTGTTAGCGCCATTGGCAATTGGAGTGGGAGTTGCAGTGGCCTTATCGGTAATTCGTATTTTGGTGCCGGCAGTTCAGCTGTGGCATTATTTATTACCGGGTTATATTCTGTGTGTCGGTTTAATGTTTGTGGTGCCCAAATTATTTGTGGGTATAGCCTTTGATGCAGGTGGCGTGGCAACCGGACCGATGACAGCAACTTTTATTTTAGCTTTTATTCAGGGAGCAGCTCAGGCTTTTGAAGGAGCAGATTTAGTTGTTGATGGATTTGGAATGATTGCTATGGTTGCAATGATGCCGATTATCACTCTGGAAGGGCTGGGAATGATATTTGAAATGAAATCAAAAGGAGTGGAAAAGCAAAAATGATGAATGGGAATGAAGGTGCTGCTTTTGAACTTATTTACGCAGTGGTCAGCTATGGTATGGGCAGTAAATTAATGCAAAAGGCTAAAAAATATGGAATTCGAGGTGGCACGATTTTGCCGGGACGGGGCACAGTTCAAAACCGGATTTTAAATTTTTTTTCGCTTTATGATGAACGCAAAGAGATTGTGATGTTGGGCACAGACAGAAAGACGGCTCAATCAGCTTTAGCAAAATTAAATCAGGATTTTCGTTTTGAGAAACCCAATAAAGGAATTGTTTTTACTACTTTAATGTGTGAAATTATCGGTTCCAGTCATCAACAAAGAGAAGAAACCATCGAAGAAGGAGAAAATAAAATGTATCAATTGATTACCACCATTGTCAACCGCGGGAAAGCGGAGGATGTTATTGATGCGGCCAAGGCAGCCGGTTCTAAAGGCGGTACCATTATTAATGCCAGAGGGTCGGGGGTTCATGAAACAATGAAGCTTTTTAATATGGATATTGAGCCGGAGAAGGAAATGGTTTTGGTACTGTCGAAAGCGGATGTGACCGATAAAATAATTGCTTCGATTCGTGAAAAGCTGGAAATTGATAAACCGGGTAACGGTGTTATTTTCTTGCAGAATGTTCATCAGGCATATGGAATTTATGAATAATGCCATCTGACTGAATATTTGTAGGGAAGCGGATTTTACAGAATGGCAACTTTATGTAAATGGCTATGGCCAAAAATAGCCTGACCTTGTATACTTAATGGTTAAGCAAAATTAAAGCAAAAAAATCAGCAAAAAATAAAAAATTGCTTGACAGTTACAGGGCTTTATGATATTCTACATTAGTGCTTGTAATAAGCGTAGATGGAGAGGTGTCCGAGTGGCTTAAGGAGCTAGTCTTGAAAACTAGTGACTCCGAAAGGAGCCGGGGGTTCAAATCCCTTCCTCTCCGTTCTTATTTGGAGAAGTACCCAAGCGGCTGAAGGGGCTCCCCTGGAAAGGGAGTAGATCGTTAACGCGATGCGAGGGTTCAAATCCCTCTTTCTCCGTAAAACGCTATGAATAATGTAGAGTCATTATTCATAGCGTTTTCTTTTTGCACGGACAGGAGCATGACTAAGAGCCGCGCGGAAATGACAAAACCTGATGACCAAAAGTGAGTGAGAAAGGAAGAATTATGAGAAATTATTTTGCAATAGTCCAGAAAGCATTATATAGTACTATTCGATTGAGTGCAGGTGAGGATGAATTTACTTTTTTTAATATCCGGTCATTGTCCGTGTCAGAGATTGTTTTTTACATTGGAGTTCTGATTATTTGCGCTGGAGCAATTGCTTATTTGGTGTGGTGGACGCTGAAAAAACGCCGGGATTTTTTTAAAAATCCGGATATTAAGGTGGAAACCATTAAGCTGCATGTGCGCAGTGAAGATGAGCGTAAAAAAGATGAAAAATACGAAAAAGAAGTGGAAAAGTTTTTAGAAAAGAAAAGATATATAAAAGGAAGAAAATAAAAGAGACGGCTGATATGTTCCCTGGAACAGTCTTTTCAGGCATGTACTGAGAAAGCCATCTTTTCATAGAAAAGTGCGAAAGCAGTGTGTAACTGCAAGCGATCTTGCAGAGCAAACGGCGAAAGCGGCGGAACCCATGTGCCCGCTCCCTGGAGCGGGATAGAGCAAAAAAATGTGGAAAAGTTGAGTTAATGACCATACTTTGAAAGAGGTATGGTCATTTTTCTATGCAGTCAGAAGGATGTATTATGTTTTTTCAAACATATCTTACCGGTTAAAGAGCTAACAAGCAGAGGAAAATGGGGATTAGTAAAAGAGGATTTGGATGATTGCTCAACCAAAAACCGAACAATAAATCAAATACAGAATAAAATATTCGGCAAAATAATTGACGAAAGAGAAACTTAATGATATGATAGAAACATGTAAATATCTTTTTAAAATTAATATTTGAGCGAAATCAGGAGGATGGTAAAGCGGTGGTCAAGCGGTTTTTGGTGCAAAAGTTAGAAACATTTGCAGAAGAAAAACATTCGATTTTAGAGGAACTAAAAGGAATGTTTTCTTTTGCTGAAGACAAACTGACAGCAGTGGAGCTGTGGAATTGCTATGATGTTGAAGCGGATTTAAGTGATCAGGAGTGGCAGTTAGTTCTGAAAAAAGTGTTGTCTGAAGTAAATACAGATGCTGTGGGTAGTCAGGAATTAAAGCGCCGGCCAGATACTCAGTATTTTGCCTTTGAATATTTGCCGGGGCAATTTGATCAGCGAGCTGATTCAGCAATGCAGTGTATTTTAGCAGTTACCGGTAAAAAAGCCAAAGTTCAGTCCAAAAAAATAGTGGGCTTAACCGGTGATTTATCTGAGGCCGAGTTGGAGCGGATCAAAAAATACTTGATTAATGATGTCGATTCTCATGAAATTTCTCTGGAGATTCCTGAAAATTTGGAAATTGAATTAAAAAGTCCGGAAAAAATTGCGCTTTATCACGGATTTCTTGAGTTTACGCCGGAACAGGTTAAAACTTTTTATGAGCAAATCGGTTTTGCTATGAGTTATCAGGATTTGCTGCATTGTCAAAAATATTTTCGATCCGAAAATCGAAACCCCAGTGTGACGGAATTAAAAGTGATTGATACCTATTGGTCGGATCACTGTCGCCATACTACTTTTGCCACTGTTTTAAAGGAAATAGAGTGGGAAAATGATAGCTATTTAGCAGCCAAGCAGGAAGCTTATCATCTGTATCAGGAGAGCAAAGCCAAATATTCAGCCGGAAAACCGCAAACATTGATGGACATGGCAACCATTGGCATGAAAGAAATGAAGGCCCGCGGTCTTTTGGAAAATTTGGATCAATCCGCCGAGATTAATGCCTGCTCAATTCGAATACCGGTTAGCTATGTTGAAGCCGATGGCAACGAAAAAAATGAAATTTATTTATTACAATTTAAAAATGAAACTCATAATCATCCTACAGAAATTGAGCCTTTTGGTGGGGCAGCCACCTGTCTGGGAGGGGCTATTCGTGATCCCTTGTCCGGCAGAGCCTATGTTTTTGGTGGAATGCGGGTGACTGGTGCAGCTGATCCGAATGAAAGAATTGAAGATACTTTAGCCGGAAAATTACCGCAACGTAAGATTACTGTTGGTGCGGCTGATGGATATAGCAGCTATGGTAATCAAATCGGTTTGGCCACTGGTGAAGTCAGAGAGTACTATCATCCCGGTTTTAAGGCAAAACGAATGGAACTGGGAGCGGTGATTGCAGCAGTGCCGGAGAAGCAGGTACGGCGCGCGGAGCCGGCAGCCGGTGACATTGTGGTAGTGCTGGGCGGAGCCACCGGGCGCGATGGGGTTGGCGGAGCCACCGGTTCGTCAAAAGCCCATAGCACAGAATCAATTGATACCGCTGGTGCTGAGGTACAGAAAGGAAATGCACCGGAAGAAAGAAAATTACAGCGTTTATTTCGCAATCCCGAATTTTCTTTGTGCATCAAGCGTTGTAATGATTTTGGAGCCGGCGGTGTGTCAGTAGCGATCGGTGAGCTGGCAGATGGGCTGGATATTGATCTGGATAGTTTGCCCAAAAAATATGAGGGGCTGGATGGTACGGAATTAGCCGTTTCAGAATCACAGGAACGAATGGCTATTGTGATTGAGCCGGAGGATTGGCCAAAAGTGGAAAAATTAGCAGCTGCCGAGAATATTACAGCTGTAAAAACAGCGACCATTAATGATCAGGCCAGATTGAGAATGTATTGGCGTGGTGATAAGATTTTGGATTTAGATCGAAATTTTTTAAATACCAATGGTGTACTGGGTGAAACCAAAGTAGTTGTACCGGCAATTTCAGCTGAACATGAGCTGTTTACCGGCAGAGTCGCCGGTCAATTAAAAAAATATCAAAATGCTAAGCTGAAAGAGGATTATCTTCAGGCTTTTTCGGCATTAAATGTGGCCTGCCAATTATCCTTGGCCGAAAAGTTTGACAGTACAGTCGGTCGCGGAACGGTCTTATTCCCTTATGGCGGCAAAACCCAAACCAGTAAGGTGGATGGAATGGTATTTAAGATTCCAACCGAAAAGGGCATGACCAATCAAGTGGCTTATATGACTCATGGTTATTGCCCGGATCTGGCCAGTTGGAGTCCTTTCCACGGAGCTTTGTTTTCCGGTGTTATGGCTGCTGCCAAAGCCGTTTGTCTGGGAGCTGATTATAAGGAATTACGCCTTTCCTGTCAAGAATATTTTGAGCGTTTGCGCAATCAGCCAAAGCGTTGGGGTAAGCCGGTGGCGGCATTGCTGGGTTCTTATTATTTTCAAACCCAAATGGGACTGGCTTCAATTGGTGGAAAAGACAGTATGTCCGGCAGCTTTGAAGATTTGGATGTACCGCCGACTTTGGTTACTTTTGCAGTCAGTGCCGGCCGGATTGATCAGGTGATATCGCCGGAACTAAAGGGCCAGGATACAGTCTTAGCATATTATCCGCTGGTTATGGATGAGCAATGTGTGCCTGACTTTAATAAATTAAAGGAAATGTATGAACATATTTACAGCTGGAATTTAAAAAAGCAAATTGTTTCAGCAAAAATGGTTGAGCATTCCATTGCCATAGCTTTGGCCGGAATGGCTTTTGGGAATGAGCTGGGTGTAGAATTGGCTGCTGATGTGCCGGAATTATTTGCACCGGATTATGGCAGTATTTTACTGGAAATTCCGGCTCAGATCTGGGAGCAGGAAAGCGCAGTTTTTACTGCGGCTAACTTGTGTTTGCTGGGACGGGTGACTGACCGACCGGAGATCAGCTGGCAAAATCAAACAATATCAATCGGCGAATTAAAATCGGCCTGGAAAAAACCGTTGGCTGGTATTTTCAAGGATCATGGCACTGGCCGGGTAATGACTGGTCAAGAAGAGATTAAGGCCAAACACATAGAGAGAAAGAGCCCGGTCATACTGCGCGGTGTGAAGCCGCTGGTTTGCATTCCGGTATTTCCGGGAACCAATTGCGAATATGATGTGGCCAAGGCCTTTGTGGAAGCTGGGGCAATGGTTGAAAATGTGGTGATCCGCAATCGCAGTCGTCAGGAACTGGAGCAATCGATTGGGGAATTAAAAAATAAAATTGAAAAGGCGCATATTTTAGCGCTGGCTGGCGGGTTTAGTGCTGGTGATGAGCCGGATGGAGCCGGAAAGTTTATTGCGGCGATTTTAAGTGAGCCAGTGCTAAAAGAAGGGATCAATCAGCATGTTAAGCAGAAAAAGGGTTTGATCCTGGGGATTTGCAATGGATTTCAGGCTTTGGTCAAAACCGGACTCTTGCCTTATGGTGAGATTCGGGACTTGGAAGAAGATTCTCCAACCCTGACCTATAATAAAATCGGTCGCCATATTTCACGTATGGTCACTACTCGGATATGCAGTTTGAATACGCCCTGGGCAAGCCGGGTTGAGTTAGGGGAGCTGCATCAGATTGCGGTTTCGCATGGTGAGGGCAGATTTTATGCTAATGCCGAATGGATTCAACATTTAATTGATAATCAGCAGATTTTTACCAGATATGTGGATGTGGCTGCCGCTTCTTACACAGAAGGAGAAAATAATCCTAACGGCTCGGCATATGCCATTGAAGGAATTATTAGCCGGGATGGTTTGATTCTTGGTAAAATGGGACATACCGAACGCTATGAAAATGGTTTGCTGCAAAATATACCAGGCAGTAAAAATCAAAATATCTTTAAGGCCGGAGTAGAGTACTTTATGTAAATAATATCACCGGACATCTTGTTTGAAAATTTTTAAATAAAAGGTGTAAATGGTAAGCAATCTGTTGTGGTAAATTGTTAAAGCCATAAGGTGTCGGGCCATCTTATCGGGGAAGCGGCCCAAGAAGATTTGTCCGGTAAATTGCGTATCTGGACAGTAATTTACTCAACTTTCCCACAGTCTTTTTTGGCTCTATCCCGCTCCAGGGAGCGGGCACATGGGTTCCCCTGCTTTCGCAACTTACTTCGTAAGATTGCTTTCGCAGCACATGCCTAAAAAGACTGTTCCGGGGGAACGTGGGAAAGTTGAGTAATTGAGTAAATGTAGGTGCTTGTAGGTGTTTGATTTTCAGGACACCATATAATATATTGAGCAGTAGCAGGAGGAATTATGAAAATTGCAGTAGTAATGGGCAGTCGCTCAGACTTGCCGGTAGTGGAAAAAACTTTAGAGATGCTTAAAAAATTTGGAATCGACTATGAAGCCCGGGTGCTGTCCGCTCACCGTACACCGGAGGAAGCCTTGGATTTTTCCAGAAACGCTGACAAGAATGGAATTGATTTATTGATAGCAGCTGCCGGTAAGGCGGCACATTTGCCAGGCGTTTTGGCGGCAGTTACCACTTTACCGGTTATTGGCCTGCCGATTAAGTCATCAACTATGGATGGACTGGATTCATTGCTTTCCATTGTACAAATGCCGACTGGCATTCCGGTAGCAACTGTGGCTATTAATGGAGCAGAAAATGCAGGAATTTTGGCTGCTCAGATTTTAAGTTTGAAATATCCGGAATTAAAGGAAAAGTTGTTAGCTTTTAAAGCAGAAATGCGCGATAAGATTTTAAGCGAAAGCTATGTGTAAGTGTATAAGCATAAATGCATATGGCCCGAAAGCAATCTTGGCAGCTTTGCAAAAGGCAATGCAGATCTGGTGATAGCAAGCGAGTAACCATTTGATAAAGGAAAATTCGAGGCATTGATAAATGAAAAAGGAAATGTTTTTTACGGAAAAAGAATATGAGCAGGATAAGTTAAAAGAAGCCTGTGGTGTGGTGGGAATTCACTCCAACCGCAATGTGTCAGATATGATTGTTTTGGCATTACTGGCACTCCAGCACCGGGGACAGGAAAGTGCGGGCATTGCCCTGCTGCATCAGGGAAAATTGCAGCAGCATAAAGATATGGGCCTGGTTCGGGAAGTATTTTCCAAAGAACTACTGCAAAATTTAAATGGCGAGATCGGTATCGGGCATGTTCGTTATGCGACTGCCAGTGATAATCAAATTGTCAATGCTCAGCCTCTGGCCATTAATTATCGGGGCGGCAGTATTGCCCTGGCTCATAATGGTAATTTAGTAAATGCTAATCAATTAAGGCGAGAATTGGAAGAATGCGGTGCTATTTTTCAAACAGCCACCGATTCGGAAGTGCTACTGACTCTAATTGCCCAAAACTATAAATCCGGTTATAAGGAGGCGATTTTAAAGGCTTTGCAAAAAATTAAAGGGGCTTATGCCTTTACTATGCTATGTGAAGGCAATTTAATTGGAATTCGTGATCCGCACGGAATTCGTCCGCTGGTTTTGGGAAAATTAAGGCATGGTTATATGCTGGCTTCGGAAACCGTGGCTCTTGATTTGGTTGGAGCTGATTTTATTCGGGATATTGAGCCGGGAGAAATGGTGATTATTAGTGATTATGGAGTGGAATCAATCCGCTATTGTGAACCGCAGAGAATTGCTCATTGCAGCTTTGAATATGTTTATTTTGCCAGACCGGATTCGGTAATTGATGGTAAAAGTGTGTATCAAACCCGAAAGAATGCCGGACGTTTGCTGGCCAAAGCCGATGATGTGGAGGCGGATATTGTAATTGCTGTGCCGGATTCGGGAATTGCAGCAGCCCTGGGTTATGCTGAGGAATCAAAGATTCCCTATGATGCAGGCTTAATTAAAAACAAATATATGGGGCGGACTTTTATTGAACCAACTCAGGAAATGCGGGAACAGGCGGTGTTTTTAAAGTTAAGTGTATTAAAAGAGGCAGTCAAGGGCAAGCGCATTATCTTAATTGATGATTCCATTGTCCGGGGAACGACCAGCCGCCGGATTATTAAAATTTTAAGAGATGCCGGAGCCAGGGAAATTCATTTTCGAATTAGTTCTCCGCCCATTAAATATCCAACTTATTTTGGAATTGATACACCGGTGACCAGCGAGCTTCTGGGGGCAAATCATTCAACCAAAGAAATTTGTGAAATGATAGGAGCTGATACTTTAAAATATTTAAGCATCGATGATTTGGTCGAGGCAATTG
Organism: Clostridiales bacterium COT073_COT-073; assembly: GCA_003858485.1. Classification (GTDB taxonomy): domain Bacteria; phylum Bacillota; class Clostridia; order Lachnospirales; family Vallitaleaceae; genus W11650. The sequence goes on along the minus strand of RQYD01000002.1, from coordinate 97,634 downwards.
GGATTCCCAAAGATAAATTAAATTTGGATTGCTTTAATGGAGAATATCCACTGGAAATCCCTGAGGAAATTAAAAATCAGGCAAAGTGTTAAAGGAGTCATAATGGAAAGACTGGATTATAAAAAAGCCGGCGTGGATATTCATGCCGGATATGAAGCCGTTCATCGTATGAAGAAACATGTGCAGTCAACCTTTACCGATCATGTGATTGGCGGCTTAGGTGGATTTGGGGGCTTGTTTTCAATTGCAATGGCTAAGGAGATGGAAGAGCCGGTGTTAGTTGCCGGTACCGATGGAGTGGGAACCAAATTGAAACTGGCGATAGATATGAACAAAAATGACACAATTGGAATTGACTGTGTTGCTATGTGTGTTAATGATATCTTATGTCAGGGAGCAAAACCTTTATTTTTTCTGGATTACATTGCTACCGGCAAACTTTTACCGGAACAGGCAGAAGAAATTGTGGCCGGAATTGCCGAGGGCTGCCGGCAGGCAAATACAGCTTTGATTGGTGGGGAAACAGCAGAAATGCCGGGTTTTTATCAGACTGGTGATTATGATGTGGCCGGCTTTTGTGTGGGCATTGTAGACAGAGCCAAAGCGATTGATGGCAGTCAAATTAAAGCCGGGGATATACTTTTAGGAATTGCTTCGTCCGGAGTTCACAGCAATGGCTTTTCGCTAGTGCGTAAGATATTGGCGGACAGACAGATTGATTTGATGCAAACGCTGAATGAGCAGACATCACCAACCGTTGGTGAAATGCTTTTAGCGCCGACCCGAATTTATTATCAGGCGCTGATGCCGTTGATTGAGCAAGGACTTTTAAAGGGACTGGCCCATATTACCGGTGGAGGTTTTTATGAAAACATTCCAAGAATGCTGCCGGCCGGAGTAATGGCTGAGATAAAAAAGGATTCCTATCAATTGCCGGAAGTTTTTCAGCTTTTACAAAAATGGGGAAATTTGGAATGGGATTCGATGTATAATACTTTTAATATGGGAATTGGTATGGTTCTGGCAGTTGCCGCCGAAAAGGCTGAGCAGATCAAACAGGATTTAAACAACAGGAGCTGGCCGACTTATGAAATTGGCAAAGTAATTGCAGGCGATGGGGGAGTAAAATTATGTTAACAAAATTTGCAGTTTTAGTATCCGGCAATGGTTCAAACCTGCAGGCATTAATTGATGAAGTACATAAAAAAGGCTTGGGTGAAATTGTTTTGGTATTATCCGATAAGGAAGATGCATATGCTTTAAGCCGGGCGGAGAAAGCGGATATTCCGGCCTTTTTTGTCGATCCCGGTGAATACCCGAACCGAGAGGAATATCATATGACGCTGCTGCGCATGGTAGTTGAAGCCAAAGCTCATTTTATTGTATTGGCCGGATATTTGAGAATTTTAACAAAGCCATGGATTGATGTTTTTCCAAATAAGATCATTAATATTCATCCGTCGCTTTTGCCGAAACACTCAGGCAAAGGCTATTATGGATTAAAAGTACATCAGTCAGTACTGGCTGCCGGTGATAAAGAAAGCGGTGCAACGGTTCACTTTGTTGATGAAGGAACGGATACCGGACCGATTTTGCTACAGGAAAAAGTCATAGTAGATGCTGGAGAAACCGCCGATAGTTTACAAAAGAAGGTTTTAAAAATTGAACACAAATTGATTGTGGAAGCGGTAAGTCAACTATGTCGCGAGTTAAAACCTACTCAGGCAGAGGATGAGGATGAAATTGTGGCCATGAGTGATATTTTAAGGGATATTAATTAATATCTCAACTTTCCCACATTCCCCAAAAAACCTTTTGAGGTGTGTAACCGCAAGCCATCTTACGAAGTAAGTGGCGAAAGGCGTGTGCCGCGAAAGCATCTTTTCGCAGAAAGTGCGAAAGCGGTGCGAATCGCAAGCCATCTTACGAAGTAAGTGGCGAAAGGTGTGTGCCGCGAAAGCATCTTTTCGCAGAAAAGTGCGAAAGCGGTGCGAATCGCAAGCCACCTTACGAAGTAAGTGGCGAAAGGCGTGTTCCGCCATGTGTCCGCTCCCTGGAGCGGGCTAGAGCCCCAAAAACCTGTGAGAAAATTGAGTTAATACTTCAAAAATTTCATAGGGTCTGAAATATTTTTCCAGCAAAGTTACCGGATACGGAAAGTGGCAAAAAGCTGAATGAGGCCTGGTTAAAGGAGTGGGAATCAAAGCCGATGGCAACATGGCATGACATAGTAAAGAGATCAATATTGCAATGGCTGGCTCTTGATTGACAGGAAGCGGATAAAATTATTAAGCAGAAAGGTTGGAATGATAAATGGCAAGAAGAGCGTTGATCAGTGTATCTGATAAAACTGGAATTGCTGCCTTGGCAGCGGATTTAAAAGAGTTGGGATTTGAAATTTTATCAACTGGCGGTACAGCCAAAACATTGATGGAACAGGGCGTTGAGGTAACTGAAGTTTCAGCGGTTACCGGTTTTCCGGAATGTCTGGATGGCCGGGTAAAAACTTTAGACCCGCATATTCATGCCGGATTATTGGCCAGACGTGCTGATCCTGAGCATATGCAGCAAATTCACGACTTAAATATTAAGCCGATTGATGTGGTGGTGGTTAATTTATATCCATTTAAGCAAACGATTTTAAAGCCGGGGGTGGAATTGGCCGATGCCATTGAAAATATTGATATTGGTGGCCCAACCATGCTGCGCTCAGCTGCCAAAAACTATCAGGATGTATCAGTGGTAGTTGACCCGGCCGATTATCAGGAATTAATCAAGCATTTAAGGGAGAAAGGCCAGGCATTAACGGAATTTAATTTTTATCTGGCAGCAAAAGTATTTACCCATACTGCTAATTATGATGCTTTAATTGCCGGATATTTAAATGCCAAAATCAATCGTCAATATCCGGAAACCTTAACTTTGACCTTTGAGAAAAAGCAGGCTTTGCGTTATGGCGAAAATCCACATCAAACCGCAGCGTATTATCAGGATATTACAACCGAAAAGGGACTTTTAACGGGAGCGGAGCAGCTTCATGGCAAAGAACTGTCCTATAATAATATTAATGATACCAATGGTGCGCTGGAGTTATGTAAAGAATTTGAGATGCCGACCGTGGTGGCTTGTAAACACAGTAACCCTTGTGGAGTAGGAACAGCAGAAACGATTTATGAGGCTTATCAAAAGGCTTATTCGTCTGACCCAAAATCCATTTTTGGTGGAATTATTGTTGCTAACCGGGAAATTGATGCTGCAACAGCTGCTGAAATTAATAAAATTTTTATTGAAATTGTGCTGGCTCCCGGTTTTAGTCAGGAAGCATTTGCGATTTTATCAGCCAAAAAAAATATCCGGCTTTTGCAGCTGCCGGAGCTGGCTCAAAAGAATCAGCCAAATTATGATATTCGTAAAGTCAGTGGCGGCTTACTGATTCAGGAAAAAGATGATGAGCTGCTGTGGCCGGATAAACTTCGGTGTGTGACCGACAGACAGCCAACCGCTGAAGAATTGGAGGATTTGAAATTTACCTGGAAATTGGCTAAATATGTTAAAAGTAATGGTATTGCTATTGGTAAAGCTGGCCAGTCACTAGGACTTGGAACCGGGCAAGTCAACCGAATTTGGGCTGCTGAACAAGCGATTGAGCATTGTCAGGAAGCTCTGGGTGCAGAAGTGCTTCATGGTGCGGTCTTGGCCTCTGATGCTTTTTTTCCGTTTGCTGATTGTGTTGAGGTAGCTGCCAAGGCGGGAATTACCGCCATTATTCAACCAGGTGGATCGGTCCATGACCAGGACTCCATCGATTTATGTAATCGTCATAATATTGCCATGATATTTACTGAAATCAGGCATTTCAGACATTAAAGATTATTCTGATCATTTGCTGGAATGGGAGTGTCAAATGATTCAACTGCCAAAAAGTGAAGATTTATGGGCAGGACTTATGAAAACAGCTGACGGAAAGCAATTTGTTTGTCCGGAGCAATAATCTGTTCGCTCAAGGACTTTGAATTTCGGTATTGATATTGCTTGGCTGAAAATAATAGAAAAGTAAGAAAGTTGAAGTGCTAACGAAAGGAAAATCATGAAATATTTAGTCATTGGAAATGGAGCCAGAGAAAGTGCTATTTTATGGAAACTTCGTCAGGATGAACCAGAAGCGGTATTATATTGTCTGCCGGGAAATGGTGGAACAGCGAGAATTGCGGAAAATGTACCGATTTCACCAGGAAATCAGGAAGCAGTAGCTGATTTTGCTGAAAAAAATAAAATTGATTTAACCATTGTCGGACCGGAACAACCTTTGGTAGAAGGAATTGTTGATATTTTCAGGCAAAGGGGCCTGGCCATTATCGGGCCGGATAAAGCAACAGCACAATTAGAAGGCAGCAAAGCATTTGCTAAAGATTTTATGAAAAAATACAGAATTCCGACTGCTGATTATGCAGTTTATGGTTCGGCAGAAGCTGCTCAAACTGCTTTGGAAAATTGGAAATATCCTTTTGTTATTAAGGCGGATGGTTTGGCGGCCGGAAAAGGGGTGCTGATTGTTGAAAATGAAGCTGAGGCGGTTGATGGCTTAAATCAAATTATGATGGCTAAAAAATTTGGAACAGCCGGAGATAAAGTGGTATTTGAAGAATTCCTCAGTGGCATAGAAGCGTCCTTGATTTGCTTTGTTGATGGTCATACGATTTTGCCGATGGAAAGTGCCAGAGATTATAAAAGGGCTTATGATGGAGATAAGGGCTTAAATACGGGTGGAATGGGATGCTTTTCGCCGAATCCGATTTTAAGTGACAAAGCAATTGAAGCGGAAATTAAGGAGCAGATTTTGAATCCGGTATTAGCAGGAATTCAGGCTGAAAATATGGATTTTCGGGGAATTTTATTTATTGGTTTGATGTTGACGGAAACTGGAGTAAAGGTTTTAGAGTTTAATGTTCGTCTGGGTGACCCGGAAACAGAAGTACTGCTGCCACGATTAAAAACACCGCTGGTTCAGGTTTTATGGGCGGTTTATCAGCAGAAATTAAGTGAAATTAAACTGGAATGGTCGAGTGAGGCCTGTGTAGGTGTGGTTTTGGCCGCGGCCGGTTATCCGGAAGATTATGAAACCGGAAAAGCAATAAAAATTGCGGATGAGTTAAAGGATGAAATGATTTTTTATGGCGGCACAGTCGGAACGGCGGAACACTTGCTGACAGCCGGTGGCAGAGTGATGGTGACAGCAGCTTTAGGTAAAACCAGAGCAGCAGCCAGAAAAAAGGCATATCAAATCGCCGAAACCATTTGTTTTGAAGGCAAATGGTTCCGGCGTGACATTGCAGATATTGAGGACTAAAGAATATTTTGATTCTTTCCTGGTATAAGTAAATTTTAAATGATTTACTTATCTCCTGAATATGGCGGTTTATTAGCTTTGCGATACTCGCGGGCAGATAAGCCGCAATTTTTTTTGAAATTTTGCGAGAAATAACTTTCTGAAGAAAAACCAACGATTTCTGCAATTTCCGAAATTTTATGATCAGAACTAAGTAAAAGTTCCTTGCAGACTTGGATTCGACGATTGTTTAAATAGTTGATTGGTGAAACACCATAAAACTTACTGAAAGAATGTGAAAAATAGAATTTATTTAAATGAATCATATTGGCCAATGATTCTAAAGTAATATTATCCTGGTAGTGTGAGTCAATATAACGTTTAACTTTAGCTAAATCTTTGTCGGCCGGTGAAGATAATTCACCGGTAATAGTGGTGTTGGTCAATCTTTGAATTTGAACCATTAAAATATCAAGTGCATTGGAACAAATGTCTAAATATCCATCCTCCTTGCTGGTTAATTCATTAAGCAATAAATTAAAGAAATATAAGATATCCGGCTTATTGGTCTGGGCAGAAGCTGCACAATTATAAATATAATAGTCCTTTTTCTGTGGAAATAAAAAATGCAGACCTTCAATTCCTAGAATAATATAACTAAGAGGATTTGGCCCAATTGAAATTTCGGTATGCTCGGTATGAGGATTAACAATGACCAAATCATCAGCCGCAACGGGTAATTTTTGATCATCAATAATCAAGGCACCGGCACCGCTTTTGACATAAAAAAGCTCGGAAAAATAATGTGAATGTTTAATACTGTGCCAATCATTTTCATAAGTAGATGCCGATACATAAAGCAAACGTGCATCATGTTTTGTTTGAACTGAATTATCCAGTTGATATTGTAAAATTCCCATTGCTACCTCGCCATTTTCTATAGGAGCCTTATTTCACGTGGAATATGAGTGCAATTGAAAATACGAAGTATTTTCAATTGGTGTTACCGATCATATGGCTTCCTGCAAAGGCAGGATCTGAAATATAAGCATTTCAAACCTGTTTCTTTATAAACCACATTTACGATCCATTTCCGTATGTCAGTATACCATAAATTGCCGGGATTTTCCAGTAGAAAAAAGAGCGGAGGAAGGGAAGAACAATCCCGAAAAATACTTAGCATTGACTTCATTTTTGAAATTGGATATAATGAGAAATCATTGAGAAACATTAATTAAACATATTAGGAGATGGCAATGGTTTTTTCGGGAATTGTATTTTTGGGATTATTTTTTCCGGCAGTATTATTACTATATTTTGGGCTGCCGTTTCGGAAATGGCGGAACTATGTGTTGTTGGCAGCATCACTGCTTTTTTATGCCTGGGGTGAGCCGCTTTGGGTATTGGCTATGATTTTCACCTCAGCAGTTGATTTTATCAACGGTAAATGGATCGGTAAGCTGGGGGAGTCTAAATATCGGAAATGGCCATTGATTTTATCGCTGGTACTGGATTTGGGAATTTTGATGATTTTTAAATATTCCGGCTTTTTTGCCGGTGAAATTTTTAAGCTGGCTGGCGTTCAGATACCGGCCTGGAATCGGCCAATGCCGATTGGCATTTCTTTTTATACTTTTCAGTCGCTGTCTTATACCCTTGATGTTTATCGGGGAAAAACCAAAGTCCAGCATAATTTCCTGTATTATTTAATGTATGTTTCCATGTTTCCGCAGTTGGTGGCCGGACCGATCGTTCGCTATGCCGATATTGCTGCTCAAATCGAGGACCGGCAGGAAACAACGGAGGGGTTTTGGCAGGGGGCTTTGCGCTTTACTGTTGGTATGGGCAAAAAAGTTATTTTAGCCAATAATGCTGGTAAAGCAGCTACTGCTTTACTTAGTCCGGCCCTTGCCGGTGGTCATCTGCCAGTAGCCAATGCCTGGCTGGGAGCGATTTTTTATACTTTTCAGATTTATTATGATTTTGCCGGTTACTCTGATATGGCAATTGGCCTTGGCAAAATTTTTGGCTTTGATTATAAAGAAAACTTTAATTATCCCTATATCGCCCGCTCAATTACCGATTTTTGGCGGCGCTGGCATATTTCCCTAAGCAGCTTTTTCCGGGATTATGTGTATATTCCGCTGGGCGGAAACAGGCATCATTTATATCGTAATATTTTTGTAGTTTGGGCGCTGACCGGACTTTGGCATGGAGCCAGTTGGAATTTTATTTTATGGGGACTTTACTATGGTCTGCTGTTGATTTTAGAAAAGAGCTTTTTTGGAAAATATTGGGAAAAATGGAAAATTCTGGGACATTTGGTGACAATTCTTTTATTTATTTATGGTTGGGTGATTTTTTACTGCACCGATCTCAGTTTTTTAAGCAGAGTTACCCGCTCTTTGCTCGGACTTGATGGAAACCGCTGGATTGATTTAAATGGACAAACCTGGTTTTTAAGTAACTTATGGATTCTGCCGATTTACATTATTGGCTCAACTCCATATCCAAAGCTGGTGGCCGGGCGACTGTTTGCTACTGAAAAGGCCAGGGATATCGCCGGTAGTTTATTTGTTTTGGCGATTTTTGCTATTTCTTTAGTCTTGCTGGTCGGACAAACCTATAATCCGTTTTTATATTTCCGTTTTTAAGGAGGCAGCATGAAAAAGAATCAATTAACATCTATTGTGTTTAGTATTTTGCTGGCGATTTGCTGCATTTTGTCAATCACTGCCTTTTTTAGTCAAGCGGAAATTTCGGACAGAGAAAACCGGAGATTGCAGGTATTTCCGGAGCTTACTTCGGAGAATTATTTAAATGGCTCTTTTTTTAAGAATCTGGAGTCTTATGTCTATGACCATTTTCCGCAGCGTGACAAGATTTTGGAAATGGTGGCAGTGTACGATAAGTTAAAGGGGATTCAGCCGGAAATTATGGCGCTGGAAAAGGGGAATAATATGAACCTGGTCAATCAACCGGCAGATTCTGAGCCGGCAAAGGATCACAACCCGGAAATGCCGACCATCATCGAAGAAAAGCCATTGCCACAACAGACACCGGATTATTCTGAATATAAAACGCAAACTCAAAATTTATCGATTATGGCAGTTAAAGATACTTTGATGGAGCTATATCATTTTGATGAGCATATAATTGCTGCATATGCTTCAGCATTAAATCAGCTGGCGGAAAAAATGCCAGATCATATCCGGATGTATTCCCTGATTGCACCGACTCAGATAGGCTTGACTGATGAGCAGTATCGTGACTTCAGTGATCCGCAAAATAAGGCGATTGAATATATTTATTCGCAGCTACATCAGCGCTATCAGACGATTGATGCTTTTACTCCGCTATATCAGCAAAAAGCAGAGTATTTGTATTTTCGCTCAGATCATCACTGGACTCAACTTGGTGCATACCAGGCAGCTGTGGCCTTTGCCGAAACAGCCAAATTGGATTTTCCGGCAATTGACCAATATGAAAAACACTCCTTTCATAATTTTTTAGGATATTTATATCATAATAATCAGGTCGATAAAGTGGCTCAGAATCCTGATCGGATTGATGCCTATATATTACCGGCAAAAGAGGATATGGTTAAGCATTATATTTATCAGGATGACAGCAGCGCTGATGTTGAAAATATCTCAGATAAAAATGATTCGGATAATAAAAAAGATTATGAAATAATTTCTTTTTTGCATCCTTTAATTAATTTAAATATAGATACTAAATCTGTTAATTATGGCATTTTTTTGGGCGGAGATTTTCCGATGACTGTCTATGAAAATCCGGTACCTGGAAGTAACCGTAATTTAATGGTGATAAAGGATTCCTACGCCAATGCTTTTGTGCCGTGGCTGACTGATAGTTTTGATAAAATTATTGTCATTGATCCACGCTTTTTTAAGGAAAATATTTATGAACTGGCTGTCAAAGAAGAAATTACAGATTTTATGGTGCTGGATTATATCATGGCCACTGGTCTGGAGGGCTTTATTGATTATCTGGATAAAATAGCCAGGCACCCAGCAGTGTCGGTGCCGACTTCTGAAATATCTTTTGCCGCAGGAGGGGCGGTTAGTCATTCCCCTCAAACCAATGCCGTCACTGAAACCAATCCAGATTGGCTGACCGGGGAAAATACCGCTACTGAACCTAAGACTGATCAACCAGTTGGAGAGAACATCGTTTTTCCTGAATCAAGGCCGGACCGACCAATCGGAGAAAACTCTGTTACTGAATTTAAGCCGAATTGGCTGACCGGGAAAAATACCATCACCTCTGAGTCACAGTCCGGTCAATTACCAGGAGAAAAGCCCGGAGAAGTTAAAAATCCGGAAGATCGAGCAGAGGCTGTTAAAGTCAGTCCTGATTTTTCCGAATTTAAAACACAGTGGCGTGGGCTTTTTATTTTGCCGACTGAGGACAGTATATTGGAGCTGTTTCATTTTAATGAAAAGAAGGTGGCCGATTATATCAAAGCAGTCAATCAATTTGCCGGAAAAATGCCGGAGCAGGTCAGGCTATATTCTTTACTGGTGCCTACGCAAGTTGGACTGAGGGAAGAGATGTACCGGGATTACAGCGATCCGCAGGGAAAGGCGATTGGTTATATTTATTCTCAGCTGAATTCCCGGTATCAGGGAATTAAAGCCTTTCCGGTAATGTATGCGCATCGGCAGGAATATCTTTTTTTTCGGTCAGATCATCACTGGACCCAATTAGGGGCATATTATGCGGCCAAAGCCTTTGCCAAACAAGCAGATTTTGCCATTCGCCCGTTATCGGATTATCAGCTTAGTTCTAAAAAAGGATTTCTGGGTTATTTATATGGTCGGAAAAAAACAAAAGCGGTGGCTGAAAACCCTGATAATGTTGAGCTTTATACCTATACCGGAGAGGAGCCGCAAATTGTAAATTATAGTTATCAGGAAGATGGAACGATTACATCTGCCCGGCAATTCGTGATTAATGCTAAAGGCTCGGCGGCCAATTATCGGTTATTTTTGGGTGGTGATTTTCCGCTGGCTATTTATTCGGCGGAAAAGCCGGTTAATGGCCGTTGCTTAATGATTGTTAAGGATTCGTACAGCAATGCTCTGGTGCCATGGCTGACCCCATATTTTGATAAAATTGTGTTGGTCGATCCCCGGCATTATCGGGGAAATATTTATCACCTGGCCAGACAGGAAAAAATTACGGATTTTATGGTGGTCAATTATATTATTGTATCCGAACTGGAAGGATATATTGCGCTGTTGCATCGCCTGGGCAGTGCTATGCCATAAAAATGGGATACAAATTGAGCGGCTAGGGATTTTAATTTTACATTTATAAGAGAGGATTTATGAAATCAAGCAGAAAGAAAAAATGGATTTTAGGTGGAGTTGGGATCGGAGCCCTATTGGGTTTGGCTATTCTGGCTTTTGATATTCGCTTAAAAACTGTGTATTATGAAGTAAAAAGCAACAAGATTGAACAGGAAATTACGATTGGCCTGATTGCTGATTTGCATAGCTGTGATTATGGTCCGAATCAAATCACGTTAACCGATGCAATTGAGCAAACCAAGCCGGATTTTTTATTGCTGGCCGGTGATATTATTGATGATGACATGCCTGAGCAAAAAGCGATCGAGTTTTTAGACTGGGCTGGAAAAAATTATCCATCCTATTATGTGACAGGCAATCATGAATATTGGACCAAGCAAATTGAGCGGATGCGGCAAATCGTCAGACAGGCGGGAGTAACGGTGTTGGAAGGTGAAACCCTGGCTCTGGACATTAATGGACAAACCATTGATTTATCAGGGATCAATGATACGGAAGAAAAATGGTGGCCGAAAGAACTTGAGCAAGCGGCGGCATCCAGGCACAATGATGTATTTTCCATCTTGCTCAGTCATCGGCCTGAGCAAATTGAGAACTATTTGCCCCATCAATATGATTTAATTACCGTTGGTCATGCACATGGCGGCCAATGGAGGATTCCCGGTTTGCTGAATGGCTTATTGGCACCTAATCAAGGGTTGTTTCCCCGCTATGCCGGTGGCCGGTATGATTTTGAAAAATCAGTTATGATTGTCAGTCGCGGGCTGGCCAGAGAATCTACCCGAATTCCCAGAATCTTTAACCGACCGGAGTATGTGGTCATTCGGGTGCTACCGGAATAAGGAATTTGTAGCCATCAGTCTTAACCACATCACTGTCATCGATGGGAATGACCGGGTGAGCCGGCACCCATTTTTTAATCTGCTGTAGATAGGCAGAAAGAGAAGGGATCGGAGTCCCTTTCTCCAGATGCCCGGATAAGCGGTCTACCACATTGATCTTTTTAGAGGGCTCATGCAGCTGGTCGCAAACATTGGTGAGCAGGCAACTTCCGGAAGCTAACATGCCATAAGTCATGTCAGCGGTAAACTTTCTTTCGGGTTTTGAAAGTTTTTTTGAAATTTTATTGGTAAATGTTAAAATTTTTCTTTTCAAAGTATAGGTGTTTGATGTAAAATGGGATATAAGGAATCTCCTTTCTTTTTGTTTAGTAAGTTTTTAGTTGGTAGCTTAATTTTACATCAAAAAGGAATAAGATTCCTTATATTTTTGCTGTTTTTTGAAATTTGTTGATGAAAGAACCTTGAAAATGAAGACCTGTGGATAAATCTGCGGAAACTCAAGAAACTGAGAGATAGAATAGAGCCTATATTTTTGGTATAATTATATTAATTAAACTAAATTTGTAATGATAGAATGAGCTTATTTGCTGTAAGCTGATTATGATAAAAAGATTAAAACTCGCACCAGTGGTGCGAGAATTGGAGGAAGTAAAAATGAGTAACTTAGAAATACAAAATTATGAAACTCTTGTAAATGACATAAAAGGAATTATCCATAAAAAACAGTATGATGTTATTAAAAAGATAAATTCCGAGACCATAACTTTGTACTGGGAGATTGGTAAAGAAATACACGATAAGCAAAAAGAACAAGGTTGGGGGAAAGCTGTTGTACAAATGTTGTCTAAGGAATTGCAAAAAGAATTTCCGGGAGCAAAGGGATATTCCACAGGTAATCTTTGGAGAATGAGAAATTTTTACCTGAATTATTGTGATTCTGAAAAACTCGCACCACTGGTGCGAGAAATTAGTTGGTCTAATAACATTGTCATTATGGAAAAATGTAAAGATAATTTAGAAAGAGAATTTTATATCCAGATGACTAAAAGATATGGATGGACTAAACGAATATTAACCAACTTTATTGAAGCTAAAACATATGAAAAGTATTTGCTAAATCAGAATAACTTTGATTTGACACTTCCGCAAGAAAGAAGAAATCAAGCAAAATTGGCAATTAAAGATGAATATACATTTGACTTTGCAGAACTATCTCCTGAATATACGGAACATGAACTTGAAGTACAACTTGTAAATAATGTAAGAGCATTTTTGATTGAGATGGGTGGAGATTTTACTTTTGTTGGAAATCAATACCATATAAAAGCAGGCTCAAAAGATTTATATATTGATTTATTGTTATTTCATAGGAGATTAAGGAGTTTAGTAGCAATTGAATTAAAAATAGGAGAATTTGAAGCAGAATATGCAGGGAAAATGCAGCTGTATTTAGAAGTGTTGGATGAAAAAGTAAAATTACCTGAAGAAAACTCATCAATCGGAATAATAATATGCAAGAGTAAAGACAAAACATTTGTAGAATATGCTTTAAGACGAACAAATGCACCGATTGGAGTTGCAACATATCAGTTAAGAAGTACTTTACCGGAAGATATGAAAAATATGTTACCAGAACCAAGTGAAATAATAGAGAAATTAAAAATATTTGAAGAAAAGTAATATAGACAAAAATATATGAACTTTGGAGAAGTAGAAGAGTTATAAACTACTTCTCTTTTTTATTGGAAGAAAGGGAGGAATAAATGGCAGAAAACAGAAGATATTATTGGCTAAAACTGAAAGAAGATTTCTTTACAGACAAGAGGATAAAAAAGGTTAAGGAGAATATCCGGAGGAGAAGTTTGAAACAAAAGATAGTGGATAGAGAATAAATTTGAGCATAACAACTAAGCCATTTACCATCAATCTAGCGGTGGCTGAAAAATGGAATATAAACGCAACATCTAATTAGCAAGCAGGGGAAGGGTCATCTTTGATGACATATCCTCGTTGCTTAAGCAGATTAAGTGCCTGTGAAGTGGTTAATACTTTTTCTTCATTCACAGGACGGGACTGAAGAAAATCATCCGGCGAGATCGAGTCGACTTCGGAAGAGATAAGCTTACGGGCTACAGTTATGCGCCACTCATTGATGCCTTAACGGATGACCGACAACATATAAATATACGTGGTCGCCGCTATACAGCCCCGCCACTCACCTCCACGTGTTCTGTAGTGTGTCAGTCTTATAAAGAAATAATATCAGAAGGAGACAAGAACAGTAAAGCGAAAGTTAGCCAACACGTTTCATGACACATTGGTGTCTTTCGCAGAAAGGCGGGTTATATTTATGAAATCAATCAGAAAGAAAAAATGGATTTTAGGTGGAGTTGGGATTGGAGCCCTATTGGGCTTGGCTATCCTGGCTTTTGATATTCGCTTAAAAACTGTGTATTATGAAGTAAAAAGCAACAAGATTGAACAAGAAATTACGATTGGCCTGATTGCTGATTTACATAGCTGTGATTATGGTCCGAATCAAATCACGTTAACCGATGCAATTGAGCAAACCAAGCCGGATTTTTTATTGCTGGCCAGAGAATCTACCCGAATTCCCAGAATCTTTAACCGACCGGAGTATGTGGTCATTCGGGTGGTACCGGAATAAGGAAAGAGAAAAAAATAATCTCCTCTAAAATTGGTCTTTTGACCAATGGACTTTTTATGCTTTTAAAGTTAAAATGATATCAATAAAAGAACAGCTTTAGGAGCTATATAAAGAGGGAGAGATAGGCAGTGAGGGGTCACTGCCTGCTTTATCGTTTGAGAAAAGATAGATTTTTGGCAGTTGCCAAGAAAATTCTATCTTTTTTTTCGGAAATATGATATTCTAAAAAAGCAACAGATTAAAAACTCAATTTCCTACATTCTCCAAAACAGCTTTTTGGCATGAGCAGCGAAAACCATGGAATAGAGCTAAAAAACTGTGGGAAAGTTGAGTTGAAAATTAAAGGGAAAGGAAAGATTATGTTTAACTTATTTAAAAAAGCAAATACCAAGCAAATTAATGTCAATGAATTAGATGAATTGATTGGCAAAATTGATTTAATTGATATTCGGGAAAATAATGAATTTGCCGAGGGCAGTATTCAAACCGCTAAACATATTCCAATGGGGGACTTACTGGCTGATCCGGAAAAGTATTTAAGTAAAGATAAAACTTACTATATTCTTTGCCGCTCCGGTGGCCGCAGTTCCAATACCGTCACTAAGCTGGAAGCCAAAGGCTATGATGTTGTCAATGTAGCCGGTGGAGTTATGAATTATCAAGGCAAATACAGGAGTTAATTATGGAAAAATCAATTACCCTTACCATTGGAAAACGCAAGAATATTGCTTTGATTGCCCATGATGGCAAGAAAGATGAAATGATTAAGTGGTGCCAAAAACATAAACATATTTTACAAAACCATAATTTATGCGGAACCGGCACCACATCGCGCTTGATTACCGACTATACAGAACTACAGGTAAAAGGCTATAACAGCGGGCCATTGGGCGGCGACCAGCAGATTGGAGCAAAAATTGTTGAGGGCCGAATTGATTTTGTGATCTTTTTTTCCGACCCTTTGGCTGCTCAGCCGCATGATCCGGATGTTAAGGCACTGCTTAGGATTGCACAGGTATATGATATTCCAATCGCCAATAATATTGCAACTGCCGATTTTTTGATTACTTCGCCATTGATGGATATGGAATATGAGCATGAGGTTATGAATTTCAGCGAAAATATCAGAAACCGGGTGGAAAAATTATTAAAGTAAGTTTTAGAGTGGCCGGCAGGGATGACATTTCAACCGAAAGCCGGTGTGGGAGGAATAAAATGAGTAAGGTCATAGTGGTAGGTGTAGCCGGAGGTTCTGCTTCCGGGAAAAGTACAGTAGTAAAGAATATCAGACAGCGGTTTGGTCATGAGGTAGAAGTGATCATGCATGACAGCTATTATAATGACCAGGCAGCAATGTCGATGGAAGAAAGATACCGGCAAAATTATGATCATCCCAATGCCTATGAAACCGAAAAGATGGTTGAAGATATTCGGAAACTAAAAGCTGGTCAGGAAATTGCCCGGCCGGAATATGACTATACTCTGTATACACGTGCGCCGCAAACGGTTTTGGTCAAGCCTAAAAGAGTCATTATTATTGAGGGGATTCTGGTCCTTGAAGACAGGGCTTTGCGTGACTTAATGGATATCAAGATCTATGTCGACACCGATGCTGATGAAAGGCTGATGCGGCGCCTGACCAGAGATATGGCTGAGCGTGGCCGATCGGTGGAATCGGTTTTAAGCCAGTACCGCAAAACAGTTAAGCCGATGCATGAGCAATATGTAGAACCATCTAAAAAGTATGCCGATATTATTTTACCACGTGGCGGGGAGAATAAAACCGGGATTGAGATTATTATGCAGCATTTAAAGAGTTTGATCCAAAGCCAGGAGTAATCTGCCGGTGAATGAAATTTGCGGTCAGCACTTGGTTAATAGTCAGGAATAGATAAATAGACAAATAAGAAATGGATATCACCAAATGGAGCAGAGAAAAAATCAGCATTTGCAATTTGCCTTGCAATTTCATCAGGAAGAAAATCCGGATTGGGACAGGGTATTCTTACCGATCACTTCTTTTCCGGAGGCGGCCTTATCGGAAATTGATATCAGTACCCAAATTATGGGGCTGGACTTGGCCTGCCCATTTTTTATCAATGCTATGACCGGTGGCAGTTTAAAAGCCGAAAAACTGAACCGGCAACTGGCAATTTTGGCCAGAGAATGTAGGCTGATGTTGGCGACCGGCTCTTATAGTATTGCTTTAAAGGAACCGGCTGCTAAAAGGTCATTTGCGGTTATTCGGGAAGAAGCACCGGATATTATTGTAGGCGTCAATTTGGGAGCGGATAAAACTGCTGACCTGGCTGTTCGGGCAGTGGAAGAAATGGGGGCGGATTTTTTGCAAATTCATGTTAATCCGCTGCAGGAGATGATTATGCCGGAAGGAGAACGCAATTTCCGCGGCTGGATCGCTAATATTCAGGCAATCCGGGAACGGGTTGAGGTACCGGTCATGGTTAAGCAGGTCGGTTTTGGGATGAGTGCTGCGGATATAGAAAAACTAATGGCTACCGGCATTACCACTATTGATATCAGCGGTGGCGGCGGTACGAATTTTGCGCAAATTGAAAATGCCAGACGGGAAAAAGGCTGGCAATATTTACAGACTTTGGATATTTCTACAGTTGATTCACTGCAAAACAGCCGGTTTTATCAAAGCAAGGCAGAAATCATTGCCTCCGGCGGCATTAAAAATCCGCTGCACATTGCTAAAGCCTTGGCTATGGGGGCTAAGGCAGTAGGAATTGCCGGGCAGATTTTATTTTTGCTTGAAAAAGAGGGGTTAAACCGGACGATGGCTATTGTCAGGGAATGGCAGGAGGAGTTAAAACTTTTATATTTGGCTTGTGGAGCAAAGTCAACGACGGAGATGAATGGCATTGACACGAAAATAATGGAAAAATATAGGAAATGATTGACAATTTATTTAAAACAAGTTATACTAAAGGTCGTTCTTCGGTGAAAATTGACCGGGGAATTTGAATATGGGATTAGAGGGTCTTCCCTTTAATAAAAAGTTTCCACACAGCCGGGGAAGTAGCGGCGCCCTGAACCTGCAATCCGCTATAGCAGGGGTGATATTGAACAGAGGCTTGGTTTTGTGAAGCAGCCTGAAATCAATGGTGTTGAGAGTTTGGTCCTACGCAATGGAAACCTGTGAATCGTGTCAGATCTTGACGGAAGCAGCACTAAGCAGATATTTTCATGTGCCGTGGGAGTGCCGGATTTGAGCCAGGGGTTTGAGAAGCGTTCGGAAGATCATTGTCGACGGGATATGTGTGGATTTTGCTTTATAGGAGAAAATTATGGCATACACAGCACTTTATCGAAAACTCCGGCCACAGAATTTTGAAGAAGTGGTTGGACAGGATGCGATTGTTAAGACTTTGAAAAATCAAATCAAGTCCGGTCGGCTCAGTCATGCTTATTTATTTACCGGCACCAGAGGCACCGGTAAGACTTCGACTGCTAAAATATTGGCCAGAGCAGCCAATTGTTTGGAGCCGACAGAGGGCAATCCCTGTAATCAATGCGAAAATTGCCAGCGGGATTTGGCCGGCAATGATTTAAATATTATTGAAATTGATGCAGCCAGCAATAATGGAGTGGATAATATCCGGGAATTAAGAGAGGATGTTCGGTATCAGCCAGCCAATGCCAAGTATAAGGTTTATATTATTGATGAGGTGCACATGCTTTCAACCGGTGCCTTTAATGCTCTTTTAAAAACCTTGGAAGAGCCGCCGGCACATGTTATTTTTATTTTGGCAACCACCGACCCGCATAAAATACCGGACACAATTTTATCACGCTGCCAGCGCTATGATTTTCGGCGAATTACCGGCCTGGTGATTCAGGAAGTTTTAAAAAATTATTTACAAAAAGAAGGAATTGGATATGAGGATAAAGCTCTGCGTTTTATTGCCAAGACAGCTGATGGTGCCCTGAGAGATGCTCATTCGATTCTGGACCGGTGCCTGGCCTTTTATTTAGGAGAAGAATTAACACTGGATAAGGTACTGCGCCTGTTGGGAGCAGTTGATAACAGCATTTATGAAGAATTGACAGCTGATTTGCTGAAAAAGGATATTTCAGGGCTTTTGCATAAAACCGATGAAATGCTGATGCAAGGACGAGATTTACAGCAAATGATCATGGGTGAAATCGCTTTTTTGCGTGACTTATTAATTGTCAAAACTATGCCCGGAGCAGAACAGCTATTGGATATTTCAGAAGAAACCCTGATCGCTTTTCGGGCAATTGCCGGCTTGGCGGAAGAACATTTTCTGATTTATGTGATTCGGGAATTGTCACGTTTGGAAGCGGAAATGAAATATGAAAGCAATAAGCGGATCTTGTTGGAACTGGCCTGGATTAAACTTTGCAGTCCGGAACTGGATAAGCGGCCGGATAATATTTTGCGGCGACTGGATGAATTGGAAAAGAAGATGGCTGAGCGGCCCGTGAGAATGATCGAGCGAGTGGGTGGCCAGACGGATGCCAAAATAGAGCCAGCCCCTAAAAAAGACCTGCCGCCAATCGATATGACAGCTTTTCCGGAAGATGTTAAGGCAGTGATTGCCGCCTGGCGAACGATTGACTTTCAGGTCAATCCATTTTTGGACATTGTTTTGAAAAATGCATCTCCTTTTTATGTGGAAAAAGCGAATGCCCTGGCGGTGGTGACCGATAATGAGGCCGGAGCCGAATATTTAAAAAGCGGTGAGTGGCAGTTGCGGGTCAGCGAATTTTTAGCCAGTCATTTTCAAAAAAACTTTAATTTGCAGTTTTTATCAGCTACCGAGTTTGAAGAGATGCATAAGCATTCCCTGGACCAGGTTAAAACGGCAATTGAGCATTTGCGCCAAAATATTAATTTTGAGATTGAAGTCCGGTAAATGGGCTGAAAAAGCAGCGGATGTATCGACAATGTCAATTTTTCAATGGTTTTTTCCCCTGTTCTCCAGAACCGTCTTTTCGGGTAGATTGCCCAGCCGGGCAGAAAAACTAAGTGTTTCGACAGGACATAGATTGCAAAAGCATGTCCCCTCCGGACTGGGATAGAGTCCCAAAAGACAGTGGGAAAGTTTAAGTTAATGAAAGGACTTTTATAGGAGCCAGAAAAATCAGATTAATGACAAGGTTTCAGAAATATATAAAGACTTATAAGAAATTACTAATTATTGATTGTGGTTATTTGAAATGATTGTTTAAATGCCACAATTTTTATGCCGAACTGTGAAACAATGTTCCGGTTTCAGAAAAATAAATTGACAAAAAAGTTTTGGGATTTATAATGAAATGGAAAGGGAAAGTTTATGAAAAGTTTATTGGCATATTTGCAGAGTTATTATCGTCAGGCAACGGAAGCAGAAAAGGAAATTATTACCTACTGGCTGCAAAATCCGGAAAAGAGCAGTCGTTTAAATATCAGAGAATTAGCGAATGAAACTTACACTTCAACTTCTTCGATTATTCGACTTTGTCAAAAATTAGATTTTGCCGGTTATAAAGAATTGCGTTCGGCCTTGATTTATGAGGCCGCTATCCGGGAGAAAGAAAATCATCGGCAAATAGAAGATTTAAATAAAGAAGACAGTTTGGAGCATATTATTGAAAAAGTTACCTTGCGCAATATTACATCCCTTAAAAGCACTGCTCAAAATTTGGACCCGAAGATGATCCGGGAGTGTTTGCATCTGATGCAGCAGGCCAGAGCGATTTGCTTGTTTGGATTGGGGTCTTCGCTTCTGGCGGCCAGGGATCTGTATTTAAAAATGCTGCGGATCAATAAGCTTTGCCTGATTCATGATGAATGGCATGTTCAGCTTTTGATGGCCAAAAATCTTGGACCGGAGGATTTGGCAATATTATTCAGTTATTCGGGCATGACTCATGAAATGATTCAATGTGCCAGGATAATCAAAGAATCGGGTGGAAAATTGATTAGTGTGTGCGGCTTTGAAAAGTCAACCATTGCTAAAACTGCGGATTATAATTTAGCGGTGGTTACCAATGAGCATATTTTTCGGAGCGGAGCCATGAGCTCACGAATTGCTCAGTTAAATGTGGTTGATATTTTATTTAATGCCTTTATTAACCAAAATTATGAGTGCTCCATCAAGCAAGTGAGTAAAACTCATATCCTAAAGGATAATGAACAGGAATTGGTGCAGGATTTAAACAAGATGACACTGGGAAGGAGAGAGTGAATGATTGATTTATCGCAAATGATTACGGAACAGCAAAATCCTAAAACTTTGAATCTGGATCAAATGACCGCCCTGGAGATGGTGACCGTCATTAACCAAGAGGATGAACAGGTGATCACAGCCATTCGGGCGATTTTGCCGGAAATTGCCAGGGCGGTCGAAGCAACAACGGAATGTTTAAAAAAAGGCGGTCGCCTGATTTATTTAGGAGCCGGTACCAGTGGGCGCTTGGGAGTACTGGATGCAGTTGAGTGTCCGCCCACCTTTGGCACAGCGCCGGAGATGGTGGTCGGACTGATTGCCGGAGGTGAGGGCGCCTTTGTCAAAGCAGTTGAGGGTGCAGAAGACAGTCAAACATTGGCCGAAAAAGATCTGCGTCAATTGAGCTTAAATGAAAAAGATATGGTGATTGGCCTGGCTGCCAGTGGGCGAACGCCTTATGTTATTTATGGTTTAAAATATGCTCGTCACCTTGGCTGCAAGACAGCGGCCATTACCTGCAATCATGACTCGGAAATGGCCAAAGAAGCAGATATTGTAATGGAAGCGATTGTTGGTCCGGAGGTGCTGACCGGTTCTACCCGTTTAAAAGCCGGCAGTGCCCAAAAAATGATTTTGAATATGATTTCGACCGGTTCAATGGTGGGAATTGGCAAAGTTTATCAAAATTATATGGTCGATTTAAAACGGAGCAATGAAAAACTGGTCACCCGTTCAGAAAATATTATAATGGCTACCACTGGTTGTCAGCGGGCCGAAGCCAAATTGGCACTGGATCAAGCAGGGGGCAGTGTTAAATTGGCAATTGTCAGAATTATATCAGACTTGCCGGTTGAGCAGGCATCCGATTATTTGGAGCAAGCAGAGGGAAATGTCAGGCAGGCACTGAAAAAGATTCAGGCAAGGAAAGCAGCCAGGGACTAGCTATTTGTGTCCGGAGTAATTTTAAAAAAGGGAAAAATAAAAGTAACAGGGAGATTATGGAGGTAACAAAAAATAAGTGCATTTAATAAAAAGGAGGAAACAGCATGAGCAACAAGGACTTAGCAGTAAAAATCATTGAATTTGCAGGTAGAGCAGAGAACATTGGCTCAATTACTAATTGCATGACAAGAATGAGACTGACAGTAAAGGACAGCTCTAAAGTACAGGCCGGGGAAATAAAAGGATTGGATGGCGTACTGGGATTGGTCGGTGAAGGCAATTATTTTCAGATTGTTTTAGGGCCAGGCAAAGCCAAAAAAGTAACGGATGAGGCTGCTGAGGCTTTTGGACTGAAAAGGGATGCCGAAGTTACAGAGGTAACCGAAGACTGGCGGGTCAATAAAGAAGCTGTGAAATCCGGGCAAAAACAAAGCAGTTTTAAAAAGGCGATGAATACCATTGCCAATATTTTTATTCCGCTGATTCCGGCCATTATTGCTGCAGGCTTGTTTTTTGGATTGGGTCAATTGATCGGGACCTTAAATACTGAGAAAAATCAAATGTGGGAAGGCGTCCGTCTATTCTTTACTTTAATCAGTGGCTCATTCCTTGGATATTTGGTGATCTATACCGGTATTAATGCAGCCAGGCAGTTTGGTGCCACCGAAGGCCTGGGCGGAATGATCGGTGCGATTACCATTGGAGCGAATATTCCGGCTCTGTCTAAAATGTTAGGCTTATTTAATGAAGAAGTTCCGCTAAAATCAACTTTGACCACCGGTAAAGGCGGTATTATCGGCGTAATTATCGGGGTTTGGATTTTAGCCAAAATAGAAAAATGGATGCGTAAACGCATTCCGGATGTACTGGATTTGATTTTAACTCCATTTTTAACCTTGCTGGTTACCGGTTTACTATATGTGTTTGTGATTATGCCGGCGGCCGGATATTTTTCTGATGCTTTAGTTTATGTCTTAAGCTTTATTATTAATTCGACCAATCCGGTGGTCAGCGTGATCAGCGGATATGTATTAGCCGCTCTATTCTTGCCAATGGTGCTGCTTGGCTTGCATCATGGTTTGATTCCGATTTATGCGGTACAATTGGATCAATTAAAGGGAGTATCCTTATTCCCGGTATTGGCAATGGCCGGTGCCGGACAAGTCGGAGC
Organism: Clostridiales bacterium COT073_COT-073; assembly: GCA_003858485.1. Taxonomy (GTDB): domain Bacteria; phylum Bacillota; class Clostridia; order Lachnospirales; family Vallitaleaceae; genus W11650. The sequence continues at coordinate 75,146 of RQYD01000002.1, read as the reverse complement.
AGCTCTGGCCATTTACCTGAAAGCACGTAAAGTTGGAAATAAGAGATTACAAAAGGTAATTACCGGTGCTTTGCCGGCTGGACTTTTAGGAGTTGGCGAGCCATTGATTTATGGTGTTACTTTGCCAATGTTTAAACCATTCTTTACCGCTGGTTTAGGAGCGGGCTTTGGTGGAGCCTATGTTATGCTGCGTGGGGTTATGGCTAATGCCTGGGGACCGTCCGGTTTGGTGGCAACTGCCATTATGAAACCGGAGTGTATGATGGATTATGTGTGGGGATTAGTGATTTCCTATATATTCGGTTTCATTATTACCTATTTTGTGATTAAGGATAAGGAAGTGGAAAATGTATAATACCGGAAAGGTCGGTTTATTTTAAAATAACTCAACTTTCCCACAGTCTTTTTTGGTCCTATCCCGCTCTGGAGAGCGGGCACATGGGTTCCTCCGCTTTCGCCACATACTTCGTAAGATGGCTTTCGCGGCACACGCCTAAAAAAGACTGTTCCAGGGAACGTGGGAAAGTTGAGAAAATAACTTTATAAGAATCAAGGAAATGAAAACGCAGAATAGGAGGTTCCTCTTGGACTGCGTTTTTGTGTTTAACGGGGATATCAGTTGAACAGGACAATGGAAAGCAGGTGATGCAGCCAGCATAAAAAATGAGGAAAAAATATCTTTGAAAGGTCCGGTGGTTCAGGACAGAAAGGAGTATTATGAATCAGAAAAAAATACATAAATGGTGGATTGCGGTAGTAATGGTAATTGTTTTTATGATTTCGTTATTTATCCCGATCAATGCAAGCAGCGGAGGAACAATAACCCCGACTGTGGTCAAACCGCAGTCAAATGTGGAAAACAGCGAGCCAAAAGTGCCGGAGTATGTGAAGTATGCTTTTGATATGACTTTTCCATTAGCACTAAAGGATCAGGATGATTCTATGCTGACCAATTCATTTTATGAATTTAAGGCATATTCCGGAGAGGGCGTAATGATCGTGGAAAAGGAAAATGTCGTCGATTTTCGAATTTATGTAAATGGTCAGCGGGTTGCGCATGAGAAAGATGCCAAAGCCTTCGCCAAAGATGATGGTATTTTCGTAGTCGATATTTCCAGCTTGACCAATGATCAAAAGAATATCTTACAAGTTAGCAATATTAAAGGAAATCATCCGAAGCTCAGAATAAAAATAGGCTTTCCGGTGGTAAATACCCGGCAAATCCATTCAGACAAATTAGACAAGAATATTATGGGTTTACTGGAAGACATCATAATGGCTGAAATTTCTGAAGGCTCGACCGGGGTACAGCTGGCAGTATTAAAGGATGGAAAACTGGCATATAATAAGGCTTTTGGTTATGTCAATAACTATTATCCGAATGGCATGACTATTCCAATAAATAAAAGAGTTAAGGTAACAGATAAAACCTTGTTTGATCTGGCCAGTAATACCAAAATGTACTCTGTAAATTATGCCTTACAAAGATTGGTATATCAAAAAAAACTGGACTTAAACGATAAGATCACCAAATATTTTCCGGAGTTTAAAGATTTGCCGGAGGATAAGATAAAGGGCAAAGAAAAATTGACCATCAGGGAACTTTTGGAGCATCAGGGTGGTTTTCCGGCAGACCCTCAGTATTTTAATGATAGTTATGATAAAGATGATGGCATGATCAATGGTAAAAATGACTTGTATTCACAGGACAAACAAACAACCATTAAAATGATTTTAAAAACTCCATTGCAGTATGAGCCCGGAACCAAAACCGTATATTCGGATGTTGATTATATGCTGCTAGGACTGATAGTGGAAAAAGTAACCGGTAAAAATCTGGATGAATATATGAAAGATGAGTTTTATCGGCCTTTGGGTCTTGACCGAATTACTTTTCGGCCTTTGGATCATGGCTTTCAGGTGAATGAAATTGCGGCTACGGAATTGAATGGAAATTCCAGGGATGGAGCAGTCAACTTTCCTAATAACAGGCAAGGAACCATCCAGGGAACGGTTCACGATGAAAAAGCTTTTTATTCGATGGACGGGATCAGCGGACATGCCGGACTTTTTGGTAATGCCTTACAGGTGGCACTATTAGCTCAGTTAATGCTGAATGAAGGTGGGGCTGGCAACTATTATTATTGGGATAAAACGACTCAGGATCTTTTCACCAAACCAAAGGATATCAATTCAACTTATGGACTGGGTTGGCGACGTGAAGGTGACCGGTACTACAGCTGGGCTTTTTCACCAATGGCTGACAAAGCGACCATTGGCCATACCGGCTGGACCGGGACATTAACCATCATTGACCCCAGCCAGCAAATGGTGATCGTTTTGCTGACCAATAAGAAAAATAGTCCGGTTCTGGATAATAAAGTCAATCGCAATAATTTCTTGGCAGACCGATTTTTGATCAATCGCTATGGTATGGCCTCTACCTTGGTATATCGTGCACTGATGCCGGCATCACCTGCGCAGACCAAAGAACTTTTGGATGAGTTGGTGCTTGGGAAAGAAGAATTTATTAAAGGGGAGCCGGAGAAATATCAAAATAAGGGAGATGAAGCAGATTTGCGGGCATTAAAAAAGGTCCAGGCAGAATATAGTAAGAAATAATAAGCCAAAAAGAGCAGAACATTTATTGAGCATATTCCGGAAAAAGTTAGGTTAAATAAAATCCAGTGATTTGGGATTGCTGCAATAGAGAGTTCTGCTCTTACATTACATAAAGAAATTCATGGAAATTAAACTGTATTTAAAAGCACTGATGCCGCTATTTTATTTGGTATGTTCCACTTTTTCAATGCGGTAGCCTTTTGCTTCCAGTTCTTTTAAAATGAGATCATCGGCAATGTTGTCCAGGCGGATAATGATTTCACTTTCATCCGGCTGCTCAGCTGCAAAATTAATTACATGGACGATATTATAATTATGCTGACTAAGCAGGGTTGAGATGTCAGCAAAGGTGCCTGGGCGGTCTTTGGCAATTAAAATGATGCGTGAACCTTTGCCGCGGGCTCCTAAGATATCAAGGAAAGAAGCAATGATATCATTTCTGGTGATAATTCCTTTGATATTATTTCCCTTATCAATAACCGGAATCATATTGATATCTTTTTCATTCATTAATAAGGCGACCTGCTCAATTGACATATCTTCTGTGCAGGTAATCACATTTTTTTCCATAATATCAGCAACTTTAGTCTTATCAAGAATGTAGTTTAATTCATAAACACTGAGAGAGGTGGCTTTAGAAGGGGAAACTTCGCTGAGCAGAGTTTCGGTGACCATACCAACCAATTTTCCTTTGTCAACGACCGGGAGTGCGCGTACATTTTGCTCACGCATTAATTTAAAAGCGAGAGAAATGGATGCTTCCGGAAAGACGGAAATGATGTTTCGGCTCATTTTCGCAGTAACATACATAAATAATACCTCCTGGATGATGATTCATTGTTTTTATGGGCTGAAAATAAAGTGAAAATAGTCAGATGTTTTTGAAAAATCAAGCAAAATGGGTATGTTTGGTTTTTCATTGTTTTAATTTGATATTTAGCCAAAATCCATAAACCAGTCCTCCGATTTTTTATTATTACTGATAGCGCCATGACAAATAGCTTACAGTTGCCAAAACGGAACTTTGAATATAGGAAAAATTATGTTTTGGGAGAAGTATCTTTTATGGCGGCCCTTTTCTTGTATAACTTTATTATACACGATTATGGCGATTTTGAATAGTGCCAAAGTTTAAAATAATTGGGGAATTGTTGGTGCGGTCTTTGGCCTTTGGAAAAGCGCAGAAGGAGGGGAGTGAAAGCGGCCTTGAGAATTGTCCGGTCAAGTATTTTTATAATTTCTGTGAAAAGTACTTGCATTCTTTTGTTTTTTCTGCTATTATACATTTCACGGGCGGTTAACTCAGCTGGTAGAGTGTCACCTTGACATGGTGGAAGTCGCAGGTTCGAGTCCTGTACCACCCATGAAATGTCATTCCTATGATAATTCATAAGAATGACATTTTTTCATGCATATCACTATAAAGTTTGATTTTTTCCTGGATCTGCTTGTGTTTTTGCACCTTTAAAGCCTTTGATCCGGACATTTTTAGAAATCAATTTTTTATATTTATCAACTAAATATGTTTGTTTAAGAAGCTAACGCAAGCAGTTTCTAATTGCTGCAAACCTGATTCTTCAATGGGGAAATGCCCTGCCCCTTTTAATATCAGAATTTCTTTTTCGCAGGCCAGCCTATCATAGAACTTTCTACTTAGGGATATATCTGTCCATCGGTCTTCGCCAGGATGAACTAAAAAGAATGGACAGGAATGGAACTGCTCCGGTTCTGTTTTTATCTCAGGTGTCAACATAGAATATACAAAACGAATAGGAACAGAAACGCCGGAAGATTTTTTATCATGCATAAGCAATTTAGCCAACTTTTTGTTGTTTGTTATTGCCTTCATGTTTCCTAATATTTTCATAGGCACTTTTACATCTCCAATAAATTTTTGCAAAATGGACATAAGTGGCTTTCCGGTTGCAGCAACTAGCCAGTTAGAGGCAGTTTTTTTGGTAATTTCCATGTCCCTTTGATCTAAAATACAAGATACTAAAATGCCGGATATATTTTTAAATTCACATGCCACCTGATAGGCTAACATGCCTCCGGCACTTAGTCCGAAAAGAAAAATGTCAGAGCAGCCGGTTTGCTGATAATATTTGACAATTTCAATTCCGCAGCAAACCCATGTTTGATAATCAATTTTGCCTTCATATTCTGTATATCCATACAAGGGGAGATCAGGACAAATTACTTCAAATCCATTTTTGCTTAAAGGTATAGCCATGCAGGAAAGTAATCTTCCGTTTCCGCCGACTCCATGAAACATCACGACGGTTGCTTTAGGATTAGTTGTTTTATAGTGATCGATATGTATTTTATACCGGTCAATAGTAATAAAATACTCTTCAGGATTTGTGCGGTTGTTTAGTCTGTATTTTGGCGGCAGATATTTTTGAACCTGTTTCGTTATGGGATCGGTTTTATAGCTCATTGTATAACCCCCTTAGTTATTTCATGATTTGTGAAACGATTCCGTTAAAGAATATTGATTATTTCTTTGTGTTTGCTGTCGGCTTATATACTAAGCGCATTAGAAAAAATGGGATGCAAAACTTTTCGTCATTGGTAAATTCAGGCATGATCGAGCTTCCTTATGGCTAAATATTTCGTTTAGTCATTTGATATTAAATCAAAATGTTGTGTTCGTCAAGAGTAATGCTTAATACCAATAAATTTTCCGATAATTTAACAACTGCCGGATTTTTCAAAACATTCTTTTCTCAAAAGTGGTAAATTCCTTGTGCTTTTGCAGATATCCTTGTATTAAAAAGACCGTTCCAAGGAACGTGGGAAAGTTCAGTTACTTATTAAAGTTTTTAAGATAAGGATAATATTTGACGTCTTTGAAGGCAAAAGAAAGGAGGTTCCTAAAAAATGGCATAACTTAAAAAATAAAAAAAGAAAAAAAAGAACAAAAAATAAATAATTAGTCAATAGAATAAAAATTTTGAGTGGCAAATTGTAAATTAAAAAGAAATTGATACGATACATATTCTTAGAAGTTGTATTTTTGATATTTAAAAAGGAGAGAAAAATGAAAAATAAAATCAGACGCAAGATATCCTTGATACTGGCATTAAGTCTGGTACTGGGGATGATGATCCCAATGACTGTGTATGCCGAGAATGAAGCAACTGCTGAAGCAAGCCAGGAAGCTAATCAAGCTGATTTGGCTCGCCCGGAAATTCGAGAAAATGGAAATAAAGACATTGAGATTGCAGTACCGGCAGGGGATCAGGTGACCGGCATCAAAGCCAGCTATATGCGCTTAAATAGTACTGTAGAAACGGAAGTTTGGTCAATGAAAAGTGGAAATGAATGGAAGCTGGATAGAAATAGAAAAAAAGGCGCTTCTATTGCTGAAGATGGAACCATTACTATTTCCGGGGCAGAGATTCAGGGAGAATCAATGGTCAGAGCCAAGGCGGTATTTACAGGTAATAGAGAGTCGGAAGAAGTGATTTTTCAAACCGGAAAGAAATTGGATTATAAGATCTTGAAGGAATTGGTAGAGTTAAATGAGAATGTAGCAGTTGAAGATGGACTGCAATTAATTGAAGCCAACAGTCCGACCGCCAAAATTATTTCCGATCCTAAAAATGGAATACAGATTGATGAAAAGGGATTTTTGCATGGTACTCCGGTCGGACTTTCATGGCAAAAAGGAGAGAAAGTAAAGGAGTTCCGTTTGGATTTTACAGTCGAAGACGGCACAGACAAAATAAGAGGCAGACAAATCCGAGTAAGCGTAAAGCGGGAAGATTTCAAATACACCATAAATCAACCGCAACCGGTAACAGAGGGAGAAGCAGTGCAACAGGCAAATATTATCAGCACCAACCGGCCGGAAGCGTGGATCAGTTCTGGTATTCAAAATGGCTTGGAAATTACCGGAAGAGGTAACGGCACTTTATCCGGCACTCCGAAAGACTTGGTATGGGAAGAAAATATAACAGAAAAACAGGTTTCGATTCCGGTAACAATTGATTATGATGGACAAGAAATAAAGGAAACTGTTACTGTAGTAGTAAAAAAAGCAAAGCCTAATTTGCCGCCGAGCAATCCCGAGCCAAGTAATCCCGAGCCAAGCAATCCCGGGCCGAGTAATCCGGGACCAAGTAATCCGGGACCAAGTAATCCAGGACCAGGTGGTCCTGCGCCGGGTAAGCCAGCACAGCAAAATCCCAAGACAGAAATAGTAAAAACGGATATGAAAAAAGAGGATAAGAAACCGGAAGTAATATCAGAAAAAAATGAAAAATCTTATATTTCCGGTTATCCGGATGGTAGTATTCGCCCGAATGCAGAAGTTACCAGAGCGGAAGTAATGGCGATGATCTCCAAATTTAAGGGATATGATGTTACAGATAACAGTCAGCCCAAGTTTACGGATACCCAAGATGCATGGTATAATAAGTTTATTAATGCGGTAGTTAAGGCAGGTTTAAGCAAGGGTTATGAGGATGGCAGTTTTAAACCGGAAAACCCGATTACCAGAGCGGAATTTGTTCACTTATTGATTCAATTATATCAGACAGCTGATTATATGCCGGTAGAACCAAGCTTTACAGATGTTGATCAAAATCATTGGGCCAAGCATTCGATTGACAGAGCTTATCAGGTTGGCTTGATAAAAGGCTATGAAGATAAAACTTTTCGTCCGGATCAAACTTTAAGCCGGGCTGAGGCAGTAGTTATTTTAAACCGTTTGACCGGCAAAACATTGCAGGAAAAAGATAAAGCGGCATTGGATCAAATAGCATTATCGAAGCAGTTTATTGACTTGGATAAGAGCCATTGGGCATATTATGAAATTTTGCGGGCAACTGAACAATAAATAACTCAACTTTCCCACAGTCTTTTTTGGCTCTATCCTGCTCCAGGGAGCGGCACATGGGGTTCCCCCGCTTTCGCCACATACTTCGTAAGATGGCTTTCGCAGCACATGCCTTTCGCCACTTACTTCGTAAGATGGCTTGCGGTTACACACCTAAAAAAGACTGTTCCAAGGAACGTGGGAAAGTTGAGTCAATAAGCAAAGAATTTGACTTTCTCCCGTTCTCAGGAACAATCTTTTGGCTCAGATGTTGTAAAAGCCGCCTTGTAAAGCAAGTGGCGAAAGGCGGGAACGTCCATGTACCTTCTATTTAGAATGGATAGATCTAAAAAGATTGCGGGAAAATTGAGCAAAGAACTTAAGCAATTATTATAAGGCGATTATGGAAATTTTCCAGATTGGGTCAGACCGATTGGCGGAAAAGATGAAATAATCGTCTTTTCCTATGTCAGAAAATACAGGCTATGGGGAGGATGGAGAAATGGATGACTACCAGACTGAAAATCTGCTGAAAATCGGAAACCTAATCTGGTAAAAGCTGATATATTTCAACTTGAAAAAAACTTTCAGAAAAAATAATCTGTATTTTTTATAGGAAATAGACAAAAAAATCATTTGATTTTTGCAGAATTCTATTGGCTGGATAATGATTGACATTATTTTTTGGCATGTTATAATATACAATATGCAAAAAAAAGAAATGTTTTTGTGTAAAAATTAATCAGAGTGGAGAATTCTATGAATCACAAAATTAAAATCCAATTAAGTAACCCATTCATCCATTTGACTTTCCGGCGACTTTTGTCATGGTTATTAATCCTGACAATATTTTTTAGTTTGCCGATTTCTACTACTTCGGTTTATGCCGAAAACAGTGGTCGTTATATTCAGGTGCAGTATAATACGGATCGTGACAGCTTTGATTTTAAAATTAAAGCCGATGGGGCGGATTATGCCTATATTCGGGGTGATTTTACCGATAATTGGGCAATTCAGGAAGAATTTAAGGCGGTTCGCCGGGATGAAGATAATGATAAAACCGGGGAAATGCTTTTAACCGTACCGGCGGAAAAGACAGAAAATACAGGTCATCAGTATAAGGCCTATATTTATTATGCTGATGAAAGTCAAGTGCCGGCTGAGATTAGGGATGGCGGCAATCCGCATTTTGGCTGGATGACAGCAGATGGTTGGAATCAAAATAGTAATGAAAATTTGCCGGCCAGAGATTTTAAAGCCAATCGCTCTGTGATGACAGAATATCAGCCATCCGTTGCCGGAGCGGAAGATAAGGTGACATTTAAAATTAAAGCCAATAAAGCCAAACATGGCTATGTGATGTGTGATGGTAATGATTGGAATGTTAATACAGCCGAAGAAAAATATAAATTTACCAGAACAGCTGATGATATTCGTGAAGTTGAGCTGATGCAGGTTCAGATTGATTATCGGGATTTAATTAAGGGCGAGCACAATCAGGGCTATAAGGTAGTTTTATCTTATGATGGCCATAGCTATGAATGGATGAATGCGGAGGGAGATAGCTCCGGCTCTGCACCAAATTCTTCTTTGCCGGATAGAACCGGTATGCCGCAAATTCCAAATCCTGGTGGACAGGCGGATAGAACCGTTATGACTGAATATGATCAAGCTGATGATGCGGTTATATTTAAGCTTAAAGCTGATGGTTATGATTATGCCTATCTGATGTGTCAAGCCAATAACTGGACAGAGGCAGATAGCTATAAAATGGAAAGAGACAGTAGTGATACGGAAAAGAAAGAAATACTCAGCCTTACTTTGCCTTATGCTCAGTTAATTTCCAGAGAACAAATGTATCAATATAAGGTAAAATTATATAAGAGCGGACAGCCGGATGGCGAATGGATAAATGCCGAGGGCAATAATGGTGATAATTCACTTTTTCCGGAAAGTCCAATTACTTTACCGGCAAATGTCCCATTTTCTCCTGATCAAAAATCGGTGCAAACGATTTACCATGCCGGTCAGTCCGGTCAGGAAAATAAGGTGGAGTTCAGGATTAAGGCTGATGGAATTGATGAAGCCTATGTGATGTGTAAAGCCAATCAATGGGCAACGGATAATTTAGCTGATTTAGCTGATTATAAAGCTATTCGTCATAAAAATGATGGTAATAAAAACGGTCTGTTAACCGTTACCATTCCATATAGTAAATTAAGCAGTACTGAACAAAAATACGAATATAAGATTTATGCGAAAAGTAATGGAAATGCGATTTGGTTTAATGCCGAGGGGCTAGATGCCAACAATTCCTTTTTCCCAACCGAAAATAATGGAGAATTTGGTGAAATTATTCATTCCGCAGTTATGGATGAAAAAGATAAGATTAAAGTTTATTTAAAGCCGGAATATCAAAATCTGGATATTACCTATGATATTTGGGTGGACGATGTCAAATATCCGGCTATCATTGAAAGTCAGGACTTTTTGGATATTGAGGTAGAGTATCAAAATCCCTGGCATTTAAGACGAGTAACTTTAGATATCAGTCAGTTATGGCAAAGACCGGATTTTGATATTCGCAAAAGCCTGCAAGTCAGTCGCCATGGCAGTCAGGATAAAACCAAGGTTTTAAAGCGACGAGTGCTGGATCATTATCTTTATCAAGGTAATGATTTAGGCATTAGCTTTGCTGAAGATACGATTGGTATTAAATTATGGACACCGGCAGCCGGTAAAGTCGAACTTCTGACTTATGACAGCTATACCAGTGAAAACTTTGAAGTTGATAAATTATCCCCGGATACCATTACCGAGATGGATTATGATTCAGATACCGGTATATATTATACAGAATTAAACAAAGAATTTAATGAAAATAAATTTTATTTATTCCGTTTGACTTTTGGGGATCAGGTCAAATATGCGGTTGATCCTTATGCCGTAGCGGTAGGAATTAATGGTAAAATGGGGGCATTGGTGGATATTAATGCGCCGGATACCAAACCGGCCGGTTTTGAAATGGATAGCAAACCGGCATTAGCCGAGCCGGAAGACAGCATTTTATATGAAATGCATATCCGGGATTTTACTATTAATTCTGATTGGGGCGGAAAGCCGGAGCATGCCGGTAAATATTTAGGCCTGATTGAAGCAGGAACCAAGTATCAGGCAAATGGTCAAAGTGTTAGCACCGGTCTTGATCATTTAAAGGAACTGGGGATTACCCATGTTCATTTATTGCCAACTTATGATTTTGTATCAACCGATGAAAGCAGACCGGCACCCTATGATGATCAATCGCCATATGAGCAGGCAAGCCAAAGAAACTGGGGTTATGATCCACTTAATTACAATGTGCCGGAGGGCAGTTATGCCACGAATGCCGCTGATCCGAAAGTGCGGATTAAAGAATACCGGCAAATGGTGATGGGACTCCATCAGGCTGGTATTCGGGTGGTCAAAGACGTGGTTTATAATCATATGGCCGGCATGGAGAATATGAATAATATTGCCGAGGGTTATTATTTCCGAACCTGGGAGGAAGGAACTTATTCCAATGATTCAGGTTGTGGTAATGCCATTGAGTCGGAGCATTTGATGGTTCGGAAATTCATTGTTGATTCTTGTAATCATTGGGTGGAGAATTATAATATTGACGGTTTGCGCTTTGACCTGATGGCAATTTTAGATACTACTACCATGAATCAGGTTAAGCAGCAAGTGCGGCAAAAAGATAATAGCATCTTGGTCTATGGTGAGCCGTGGATGGCGGATCGTTCGCCCCTGCCATGGGATAGACGCACTGAGAAAAATAAAGGACTATCTTTCTTTAATGATACTTATCGGGATGCTTTAAGAGGAAATAACAGTCCGTCTAAAGGCTATGTTACAGGAGAGATGACAACCAATCTGACCAATGTTTTGCGGGGCTTAAAAGCCGAAGATGCAGGTGATCCGGAAGAAATCATTAATTATGTGGAAGCCCATGATAATTACGCAATTTGGGACCAGGTTGAAAAATCAGAGCTGGGAACAATTAACGGTCAATTTCGTTTAAATATTCCGACTAATGCCTTTGATGACTGGCGAGTGGATAAGGCGGTGTTAGCCAATGGCTTTGTTCTTTTATCACAGGGAATTCCTTTTTATCAGGGCGGTAGCGAAATTTTGCGGACCAAACAGGGTGATCATAACAGCTACAAGAGTAATGATGCAGTCAATGACTATGACTGGGCGGATAAAGCAGAATTTAAGGAAGTTTTTGAGTATTATCAAGGTTTGATTCAAATCAGAAAAGCCCAAAGTTTACTCAGACTGACCAGCAAGGCGAAAATTACTGCTCATCAGGAAGTAAACCGCTTAAATGATCGGGATGATATGATTTATCAATATTTACATGATAATCCGGTAGACGGAGAATGGAAAAATATGGTCATTCTCTATAATGCTTCCAATCAGGAACAGCCGATTACCTGGCTGCCGGGCAGTCAATCGGCCTGGAAAGTGGCAGCTGATGATCAAGGGGTTTATATGGATCTGCCGGAAGCAGATAGAAGAGTAGTAGAGAAACAGGGCAGCCAATTTGCCTTTAAAATGGCGGCTAATAGCTTAATGATTTTATATAGCTTTGAGGAGGCAGTGGCACCGGCAAATATTCATTGGCATTATTTATTTGCAGACCAAAGTCGGGATTATATGTCACCGCTGGAGCCGGGGATTGATGATGAAATAACTGTTCGTTTCCGGTCTAAAGCCGGAGAATTAACGGCAGCCGAACTGCATTATTATGTTGAGGGCGATCCGCAGGTAAAAGTAGTGGCGATGCGTGAAGCGGCTGAGGATTTTTATACCAGTCGGGGCTATGATAAAAATAAGCTGACTTTTTATGAAGCCACCATTCCGGCAGGAGCCGCCAATAAATATTATCATTTTAAGGCGATTAATCAAGTGGCGGCAGATAATGTTAAAGTGGCGTGGATTGGCGCAGGTGAGGGCGAGGACCACCGGGGTATCAGCAATCAGCAGTTGGCTCAGGGCTTTCCGATTGTACCCGGTTATAAAACTTCGAAGTGGAGTAAGGAAAGTATCTTCTATCAAATTATGGTTGATCGTTTCCGGGATGGAGACAGTCAAAATAATAAAGTTAAGTATGATTTTGCCAAAAATGGGGATCGGCCGGAGCTGAGTGCCTGGGGCAGTGAAATTTATAAAGGTACAGAAAGTGACGGCATTTGGAATAACCAATTCTTTGGTGGCGATTTAATTGGTGTTAAAGAAGCGATTCCCTATTTAAAAAATACCTTGGGAGTTGATGCTCTGTATTTGATGCCGATTTTCCAATCGGATAGTGACCATAAATATGATAATGACACATATGAATATATTGATGCTAATTTTGGCGGTAACTTGGCTTTAGCTGAATTAGGTGCTGACTTAAAAGGCAATGGTCTGAATTATATTTTAGATGGAGCTTTTAATCATAGTTCATCCAGCGGTCAACTATTTAAAGAGCATCGGGATTTCTTCTTTAAAGGCAAGTGGCAGGATGAAAATGGGGTGGAATATGACCATTATCCATGGCATCAAAAATACTTTAATTTTGCCAAATTAGATTATAGTCAGGCGAAAACCAAAGACTATATCTATGCCGGCGATGAGGCAATTGCCAAGCGTTATTTAAAGGCCCCGTATTATGCCGGTGGTTGGCGTTTGGATGCGGCCGAGGATGTCAGTGAGATTGCCAGGGATTATAAGGAAAATGAAATCATTGATCCAGTGCAAAAGGCCTCTAATTTAAAGATTTGGCAGGATTTTGCCCACCAAGTACGAACTGCTGATAAGGATGCTTTTATTTTAGGCGAATACTGGGGTAATGAAAATCATTGGTATTATGGCAAGGCCTGGGATGGCAAAATGAATTATGGCGGATTTTACTTGCCATTTATTGAAAACCAAAGCAAAAATCCTTGGTTAGGCAAGCATAGTCTGGATAATAAAGGGGAAATGTCAGTGGCTGATATTGCTAAATTTACCCGCAATTATATGAAAGATTTTCCGTATGCAACCATCTTAAGTTCGACTAATTCCTTGTCAACCCATGATAAGCCAAGGTTTTTAAATGTAGATTATGTCGGTCAGGATAATACGGCGATGATGGTATTGGCACAGACTTTGCAAATGACCACGCCGGGTATTCCGCTGATTTATTATGGCGATGAAATTGGTAGCTTTGGCAAAGGGGATGGCAGTGATCCGTATAACCGCCAAACTTTTAACTGGAATGATGATCAGTGGAATTATCAGATCTTAAATAATTACCGGAAATTAATTGCGGCCCGCAAGCAAAATAAAGATGCCTTTGTCTATGGGGCCTTTGAGGAAGTACAAAGCCATCATCATCAAAAATATGTGGTTTATGCCCGTTATGCCGGTGACCAAAAGGCAATTGTAATCTTAAATAACAATGGCAGCAATGGCAGCCGGATTATTACTTTGCAGGATATGGACCGTTTTGGTTTGGCTGAGGGTACAAAATTGGTGGATATTTTTACCGGTGAGCAATTTATGGCTGAAGGCAATGCCTTGAAAATCAACAGTCAGGATATGTCAGCCCGCTGTTTGGTGCTGGAGAGTAATTATACTTTAGTAGAAGACTTAAATGCTACCTTTGATGTTAATACTGTTTTGGCAGATGGAAAGGATCAACGTCATCAATTAACGGCACCATTGACCCCGGTTTATCAAAAAACGGAAGATGGCAAGGTGACGGTAACTTATGATTTGATTGATCAAACCGGCGTAAAAGGAGTGCTGGTGCGGGCGGTCAGTCGGGATGACAGCCGGGAATTGGCTAAGGTAGAAATGCCAAAGACAGAAAAGAGAGTAGTGTTTGATAACTTGCCGGCCGACTTTAAATTGGTGATCAAAACAGTGGCTGATCGGGATGAAAAATCCGGGCAAGTTGGTGATAAATATCAGGATAGTGGTTATGTTGAAGTAGCGCTGAAAACGGAAAATACACCAAGTGACCCGAATCCGGGAAATCCGCAAGATCCGGGACAACCAAATGATCCGAATCCGGGAAATCCGCAAGATCCGGGACAACCAAATGATCCGAATCCGGGAAATCCCCAACAACCGGGGAATAATCAACAGCCAAGTACACCAGGCAGTTTTAAACCAGCCGATAATTCCGGTTCTGATAAAATTCAGTCTGACTTGCCGGAGAAACCGCAAATGGTGATTAAAAATGGAAAAACTTATGCAGAAATTTCGCTGAAATCGAAAGAGCATAAGGAAGCTGAAATAAAGCTGTCAAAGACTGGGCTTCAGGAAATTTTGTCCAAAGAAGCGGAAGGTTTGAAGATTCAGACTCCAATGGCAGAGGTTCATTTGACAAAGGGATTGCTGCAAAAAATTCAGACTGCTTCAAATGAACAAACTCAAATAACTTTGAAGCAATATGCAAAATCGGATGTGGTAAGTCAATTAAAGTCGATCCAAGTTAAAACGGATTTGCTGGAGATCAGAATTGAGAATGAAACCAGTCAGAAAGTTTGGCCACAAAAAGAAAAAATTTATGTTTCCATTCCCTATTTACTGAAAGCCGGAGAGGATAAAAATCAGCTTTTGGCATTTGGACTGGGAAAAGATGGACAAATTACCGAAATTGCAGCATCTATATATGATGCTCAAAGGAATCGGATGATTGTAGCCATCAGCCCGGAGATGAAGATTGGAGTAGCTAGTAAATCAGTATCTGGCAGCCGGTTTACCGATACCGAAAATCATTATGCTAAAGCGGAAATTGATTTTGTTTCTGCGCGCGGTTTAATGCAGGGAGTAGGCAATGGCCGGTTTGCGGCACAAAATCAAATGGACCGGGCAATGCTGGTAGCGGTTTTGGGCAGACTGGCCGGAATTGACCCAGCCGATTATCAAACTTCGGTGTTTTCTGATGTGCCTGCCGGAGCATACTATGCGCCATATGTAACTTGGGCCTATCAGGCAGGTTTGGTTAAAGGGATTGGTTTAAACCAATATGCACCGACCATGAACTTAACCAGAGAACAGACGGCGGTAATTTTGGCCGGATTTATTGAAAAATATGGCTATCAGTTACCGGTTCAGCAAACAGCAGCATTTACTGATGCGGATACCATCAGTGATTATGCCAAAAGTTCGGTTCAGGCATTACAAGAAGCTGGAATTGTCAAAGGCAAGGGAGCTAATTTTGATGCCAAAGCGGAGATCAGCCGAGCAGAAATCAGCATTATGTTAAAACGTCTGATTGAGCTGCAAATGCTGCAAATACAATTTTAGGAAGTTAACAATTTTAAAGTAAGATTTTAATAACAGGCGGCAGGAAATATAGAAGGTTTCCTGCCGTTTTGATTTTTAATATGAGAGTATGCATCTGAACCGAAAGTATATTAAGAATCGAGTGGCAAAAGAAGGAAAAATGAATGCGGATACACAGCAGATATATTCATTTCAAATTTGGTCCGGGAACAAAAAGCAAAAAGCTATTTACTTGCGGATTGAAATTCGGTATAATATTATAAAGGTTAATAATTATGTTTACATAAAAGCTCTTTTATGTAAATATGGGTAAAAAAAAGAACAGCGGACAGAGGGTTAAGGAAGGTGGTTGACAGTGCAAGATTTTCAAGTAGGATTAGATCATTATTTACCGTTACGAGATATCGTGTTTCGGAATTTAAGAACTGCAATATTGCGCGGTGATTTTCAGCCTGGAGAACGACTGATGGAAAACCAACTGGCAGATAAAATGGGAGTAAGCCGTACCCCGATTCGGGAAGCCATTCGTAAATTGGAACTGGAAGGGCTGGTAGTTATGGTGCCGCGTAAAGGGGCAGAAGTGGCCAATATTACTGAAAAAGACATCCGGGATGTACTGGAAGTACGGGCGACCTTAGAAGGATTGGCAATTAAACTGGCCTGTGAGAATATGCAAACAGATGATATCAGGCATTTAATCCAGGTAAATGATGAATTTATCAAAGCAGTTAAAGCCAAAAAAGCCGATGATGTGATTGAGCGGGATATTGCTTTTCATGATGTCATTTTTGAGGCTTCGGGCAATGAAAAATTAATTCAGATACTAAATAATTTACGTGAGCAAATTTACCGTTACCGGACAGAATATATTTATCATATTGCTGACCATAATCAATTGGTCAAAGAGCATTTACAGATTGTTGAGGCACTAAAAAACAAAAAGCCCGAACTGGCAACCGATTTAGCAATTGCACATGTTCAGGCTCAGCAAAAGTCAGTGATTGAGCATACCAAGAAAAAAACCGGATGCAAGAAGAAATCAAGTGAGTAACTGCTGCAGGTAGCGGATGGTCTTTTCTTTGGAAACAATTGGCAAATCTTCTGCTAAAATAATCAATTTTTGAATGCCGACAGAATGGTTGACTGTTTGATATAAGTCACCCAATAAGAAAAAATGTTTGCTGATATCGGAATTCAGGCGAATGGCTTCTTCCATGGCCGAAATTGCTTCCTCAATACAATCTTGGCTTTGCATTAACAGCGCATATTCATAGAGAAAGCCAAGGAAAGCCTCATAATTTTCTTCAGCCTGGGTAATCACCGGTTGATTGGCAGTACCGAAATTAAGACGAATTTCGGTGTTGCTCAAATTATTTAAATTTAACATTGGCAGATCAGCACTGTTGATCAATTGTTTTGTCAGCTTTTCGTATTTGGCTGCTGTTGCCGGGTCCAGTTCCAGCTTTGGGAAGTGCAGAGGATGAATATTGGGTTGATAATAAAGATTGGCTGGTATTTCTTTTTTTCGGACAACCAGTGATTCCTTTTCTTTTTCCCAAAATGCATCTTTTTCAGCTTGGTATTTCTTTTGCTGCTTCCGTGAATTGTATGTCCACAGAAACAAAAAGGTTAAAAATAGTATAAAAAAAGAAGGAATTTTAAAATCTGTCATAAGGTAAATCCTTTCTATTCGGTCAGGCAGGAATATCTATGATTGATGTCGGCATTTTCATTGAATTTCAATAGGGGAATAAAAAAATAAAAATATTTTGCCGGACAGGGAATTGAGCGGAAAGTGTGGGTTTGATGGGGGCGGTTTTGACCGGAAAAGGACTGTTTAAAGTAATGTGAGAAGAAATATTAACCACTCAATTTTCCCGCAGTCTTTTTTGACTCTATCCCGCTCTGGAGAGCGGGCACATATCACCCATTTAACATGCCCTGTCGAAAAACTTCGTTTTTCTGCCCGGGTGGGCAACCTACCCTGTCGAAAAACTTCGTTTTTCTGCCCGGGTGGGCAACCTACCTTTCGCTACTTACTTCGTAAGATGGCTTGCGGTTGCACACCGCTTTCGCGCTTTTCTGCGAAAAGATGCTTCCGCGGCACATGCCATAAAAAAGATTGTTTCAGGGAACGTGGGAAAGTTGAGCTAATCACAGGAAAGGAGATACTCTTGTTTTATAATCGTAAAGTACAAAAGGCAATTGCCATTGGTGTAGCAATTGTGATGGTCGTAGGATTAATTTTGTCAATTTTTGCACCATACTTTTAAGCAGAAAATGGACTGTTGCATATAGATTTTTTGATGAGGATGGGATATTTCTGGCTTCAAACCTGATCAAAATCTTTGTTTGGCAATAGTCCTTTTGTTTGTCAGAAAATGAAAAGCTTATGATGAAAATGACAGAGTTTGCATCGGGTTTGATTAGTGATGGACTGAACTTTTCTATATTTCCCGGAATGGTTTTGAGCCGGGATGGACATCTGCGTAAAAACGAAATTTTTGACAGGCTTCATTAAATGGGTAATATATGCCTGTTCTTTGGAACGGGGCAGAAGCAAAAAAGATGGCGGGAAAGTTGAGCAATAGATCATATAAGCAGTAACTGTGTCATCAAAGGTTGAAACATGGACGATATTGTTATGGAAAACAGATGAGGATGAAAAAATGAAAATAATTCATACGGCTGATTGGCATTTGGGCAAGCTATTATGTGGAGTTTATTTGCATGAAGATCAGGCCTTTGTTCTGGAGGAATTTTATAAACTATTACAAAAGGAAAAACCGGATTTGATTTTGCTGGCCGGTGACATCTATGATCGCTCTTATCCGCCAGTGGAAGCGGTTCGTTTGTTAAATGACTGTTTTAAAAAAATTTTACTGGATTTAAATATACCAATGATAATTATTGCCGGGAATCATGATCATTCAGACAGACTGGATTTTGGCAGTGAATTGATGGAAAAATCCAGTCTGTATTTGCGGGCAAAATTGGAAAAAGAAATAATACCGATTTCTTTTACAGATGCTTTTGGAGAATGGGAAATTTATCCAATTCCATATAGTGAGCCGGCAGTTGTCCGCAGTCTTTATGAAAATCCGGAAATTCGCAGTGCCGAAGCCGCAATGGCCTGTATTTTAGAACCGATCAATGAAAGAATTCGCCGGCAAAAAGCGGCGGCTAAAAGCCAGGGGCAAATGCCCAAGCGTTATCTGGCAGTGGTGCATTCTTTTTTGGTTGGCAGACAGTCCAAACCATTGAATGAGCAAAGCGGTTTAAGTGCGGAAACTTCTGGTTTGAATCCCGACTTGCCGGAGGAAAGCGATTCGGAAAGACCATTATCTATTGGCGGGGTTGACTATGTCAGAACGGAATTATTTGCCGAATTTGATTATGTAGCGCTTGGGCATTTGCATAAGCCGCAAAAAGTAGAAAGAGAAAACATTCGCTATTCCGGCTCATTGCTGAAGTATTCTTTTTCTGAGGCCAATCATCAAAAATCAGTGGTTATTCTGGATTGGCAGGAGGAGTTGAATATTCGGCTGGAGTCTTTGCCGGTAAAGAGAGATTTGCGGGTGGTCTGTGGAAAATTGGCAGAGATTATGGAGCGGGGCCGACAGGATAAGCATCGGGAAGATTATATAATGGCTAAATTAACCGATGAAGAAGTGCTAATTGATCCGATTAGTGATTTAAAAGGAATTTATCCTAATATTCTGGCCATGGAATATGGTCGTGATTTAGGACAGCTTGGTGGAAAAGGCTTACCGGTCGGAAAAGATTTTACCGGTAAAAATATTTGGGATTTATTTGCTGAATTTTATGAAACAGCCACTGGTCAGCAGCCGGATTTGGAAACATTAAAACAAAGTGGTTTAAACGAAGGAGCAGAAAATCATGAAGCCGATTAAATTATCAATGACTGCCTTTGGGCCATTTGCCGGACAGGAAGTGATTGACTTTAAAGAAATTGCCAGGCAGCCGGTATTCTTAATTTGCGGGCCGACAGGCGCCGGTAAAACCACGATTTTCGATGCCATTTCTTATGCCTTGTTTGGGGATGCCAGTGGAGCTGAAAGGAAGCCGGACGGAATGCGAAGCGATTTTGCGACCGGAGATATTTTAACGGAAGTAGAGCTGATTTTTGAAGTTAAAAATCGTCGCTATCGGATTATGCGTCAGCCAAGACAATATCGACTCAAGAAATCAGGAGATGGTTTGACGGAAGTGGCAGCTAAAGCAGAGTTGATTTATACTGATGAGCGGGGGGAGATATTTACCTTTACCAAAGCTGCTGAGATTGCCGAAAAAATGAAAGAGATTATTGGTCTTGGCTCTGAGCAGTTCAAACAGATTATGATGCTGCCGCAGGGGGAATTTCGCAAATTGCTGACAGCTGACAGCAAAGAGCGGGAAGCGATTTTACGGGAAATTTTTGATGCTCAGCGTTATTTGCGTTTTCAGCTTCAGCTAAAGGAAAAAAGTGATCAATTAGAAAAAGAGATCAAAGCGATTAGAAATATCCAAAACCAATGGATATTGCAGCTACAGGCAGAAGACAGTCAGGAAAAGGGGAGCTTGGCTGAGCTTTTACAAAGAGAAGAAATTGACAGGCAGGAGCTGTTTGCGGCGGTAAAACAGCAAAATAAGCAAGATCTCTCTGGTGCTGATGCCAAAAAACAAAGAGCTGAACAAATTGGAAAGCAAATCAATCAGCAAAAGGAAATTTTATTTCACCGGCAGCAGGAAAATGAACGGCTACAGGAACTTAAGATGATTCAGCTGAAAATGACCGAATTGTCAGCACAAGCAGAAGTCATAAAAAATAAAGAGGAACAAGCAGAGCAAATTCAAAAAGCAATTCAGCTTAAACCATATGCTGAGAACTGTCAGAAAATAGAAAGCCGTTTTCGGGAAATGGAAAGGGCAAAATTAGAAATTGGCCAAAAGTCAGAGCAGATCACTCTGGAAAAAAATAGAATTGAGCAGGAATATCAACGGAGCAAATCCTTGGAATTTCGGCAAAAAGAAGAACTGGCAGACAGACAAATTCAGACACTTCAACAGCAAATTCCGTTGTTGGAGAGATTTCTCCAATTAAAAAATGAATACAGCCGTCTGGCTAAAACCGTTAAGCTTGAGGAGCAAAATTGGAGCCGCTTGATTGAAAGAAAGAAGAAACTACAGGAACAGATTAAAAATGAAAAGCAAATTTTGGCAGAAACTGAAAATTTAGAAGAAAAAAAAGTTTTGCTAGAGAAAAAACAAGCACATTATCACAAGGTCAAAGATATTTTTGAAAAATATCAGCTGCAAAATAAGGCGGTCGAGCAATTAAGGCTGACCGGACAGGAAATATTGACTAATTTATCGGTGGCTGAAGCCAATTATCAAAAAGCAGTAGAAAGGGTCAGACACAATCATGTGATGGCACTGCGCAGTGAACTGCGGGCAGGTGATACCTGTCCGGTTTGTGGCGGAACTTTTTGCCTGCCGGCGGATCAGTCGGAGCAGGATGGTGGTCAGGCTAATTTACAGGTGGCAGAGGAACAGCGGGAGAAATGCCGCCAAGCCAGGGAAAGCTTTAATCAAAAGAAAACAGAAATAGAAACCAAGCGCCAGGCACTGCTGGAACAGCTTTTACAGGAAACCGAAGTTACCGGTTATAAAGAGATGCTGGCTTACCTGATCAAAGAAGAACAGGAATATGCCGAAGATGAAAGTAAACTGGTGGAATACCGGGAACTGTCTGAGCAGCGCAAACAGGCGGCTGATAAGCTAAAGCAA
The DNA here is from genome assembly GCA_003858485.1 of Clostridiales bacterium COT073_COT-073. Classification (GTDB taxonomy): domain Bacteria; phylum Bacillota; class Clostridia; order Lachnospirales; family Vallitaleaceae; genus W11650. The sequence continues at coordinate 53,602 of RQYD01000002.1, read as the reverse complement.
TATGAAACAGAGGCGGAGTCAGTGGCTGCCGGTGAGGAAGCCGCCAAAACTCAATATGATGATAAACGTTCCTTGCTGGATCAGGTTATTGGTGAAGGCAAAACTTTAAAACAAACAATTCTGGCCGAATATCAAAATGCATTGGAAAGCAAAGGAATTGAGGGTTTAGAGGAGCAACTAAGCCAGCTGGAGCAGGAAAAGGCAGAAAGGCGAAAAAGAGCGGAAGCGCTGGAAGAAGATTATCGCCGGATTTTAGCCTTGCTGGCAGAAAGCAAGGCTAAATACGAAACTTATATCAGTCAAAGTGCTGAGTTAGACAAGCAATTGCAAGAGGAAAAAACAGCCTTTGACGAAAAACAAAAGCAGGCAGGCTTTCCTGAAACCAGATTTTGGCAGAAAGCAATAGAGAGTGAAGGCCAATTATCAGCCTTGATAGATGAGATCAAGATTTATCACGAGGAGTGTGTAAAGACAACTGATTTGGAAAAAAGGCTGTTGGCTGAGGTCACCATTTGCCAGCCCCATGATTTAGTCGGTCAGGCTGAGCAAATTGAAGAACTGGAAGAACAAAGACAACAAAATAGTACGGCAGTAGTAGAATTATTAGCCAGAGTCAAAGAAAATATTCGAATTTTACAGGAACTAAGGCAAATGGAGGATAAACGCCAACATCAAAGCACTCAATTTTCTGAAATTTCGATTTTTGCCAAGGTTGCTAATGGAGAAAATGCAAAGCGTTTAACCTTTGAGCGCTATGTATTAGCAGCATTTTTGGAGGATGTTCTGCAAATGGCAAATCAGCGTTTGCAGAAGATGACCGGACGATACAGTCTTAAACGCAAGGAAGAAGTAACACATCGTGGCCGGCAAAGCGGTTTGGAAATTGAGGTGTTTGATGCGTTTACCGGTAAAACCAGAAGCATTCAGACTCTGTCCGGTGGGGAAAGTTTTAAAGCTGCACTGGCTATGGCGCTAGGTTTATCAGAGGTGGTTTCTGCCTATGCCGGTGGCATTGAGCTGGATATGCTGTTTATTGATGAAGGATTTGGAACCCTGGATCCGGAGTCACTGGATACGGCTATAGACTGTATTTTGGATTTGCAAACCAGGGGAAAGATTATTGGTATTATTTCTCATGTCTCTGAATTAAAAGAACGAATATCGGCCAAGCTTGAAGTTCGGCAGACCCCAAAGGGCAGCTACACTGAATATTGCTCGGGTTTAAGTGCCGATGAGAAATAATCGGTTAAATGAGTATGTCAAAATTCCAAAAACAAAGGTCAAAAAGACTATGGAAAAATTAGCTGGTTAGTGGGAAAATAAAGAAAATAAGAAAGGCAGAAAGGATAATTATGAGTACAAAGAAAAAATTAGCAGTGTTTGACCTGGATGGTACACTGCTGAACAATCATCGAGCAATTTCAGCTAAAAATTTTGAAGCTCTGACAGCGCTGAATGAAAACGGTTATGAAGTGGTTCTTGCTTCCGGGCGACCGGAAATTCTAATGCGGGTATATTACTTGGGAATGCCGTTTATACGCTATGTGATATCTTCTAATGGCGGGATTATTCGTGATGTTAAGGCTGACAAGGTGATTCATCATTGTCCGATTTCGCCGGCGGCGGTACAAACCATTATTAAAATTTGCGATGATAAAGAAGCGGAATGTGACTTGTATTCCCATGGCGGCATGAGTAACCTGCCAACGGATAAACTGGATAAAGCATTAACGGATGAGATTGTATTTGATTTTAAGAATATTATTTTAAAAGATCGGAATATGAGTCAGTATCCCTGTGAAAAAATGTTTGTGCATGAAGATGATCAGGCTAAGCTGGAGCTGTTGCGCCAGGAAATTTGTATGCAGGTGCCGGAAGTAGAAATTACACAGTCCTCTTTTCGGGCACTGGATATCATGGCCAAAGGAGTAAATAAAGGCAGTGCGGTTCAATGGCTGGCTGAATATTTACAGGTAGAGCGCCGGCAGGTGACGGCTTTTGGTGATCATTTAAATGATAAGGAAATGCTGGAATATGCAGGAACATCTGTAGTTTGCAGTAATGCGGTGTTTGAGGTTAAAGCGGTGGCTGATTATGTAATGGCAGAGTCCAATCATGAAAGTGGAGTTGCAGCCGCAGTTCTGGCTTATTTGCTGCCGGCCAAGAAAGAAATGAAAACAAGTTAAAATAGAATCAAGGAAAAAACAGGAGGATAATTTATTTTTTTCTTTCGATTCTGGTGGGAATATGGTATACTAAAAATATATTAAGTGCTTTTTTGCTTGTTTCTTGAAAAATAATCAGAAAGGCATGTTGGGGGCAGTTATAAGCGTTCATATATTTTTATAAGGAGGGGCCGGAAATGATAATTAAAGGAATTGGAGCCAGTGACGGATATTCTATCGCCAAGGCATATAAGTTTGCACATGCGGAAGTAACAGTCAGTAGACAAATGATTGCGGATGTTGAAGCGGAAATTGTTAAATTTGAAAATGCGGTAGAAGCCAGCAAACTTCAGCTGACAGAAATCATGGAAAAGACCAGAATTAATTTGGACGAAGAGCATGCAGCCATTTTTGAAGCGCATATTTTAATTTTAACTGACCCGGAATTGACAGGTGGCGCAATTGATAAAATCCGGAGTGAAGGTGTCAATGCCGATTTTGCTTTTGCTGAGGTATCCAATACTTTTGTAGCTATGTTTGAAGCAATGGAGGATGATTACTTCAGGGAAAGAGCAGCTGATATGAAAGATGTGTCAAAGCGGGTATTATATAATATTCAGGGGATTGCCATACAAGACCCGACTCAGATTAAAGAAGAAGTCATTGTGGTGGCCAATGATTTGACACCAAGTGATACCGCTTTGTTGGATAAGCGCTTTGTTAAGGGGTTTGTCACTGATGTTGGCGGTCGGACCAGCCATAGTGCGATTATGGCCAGAACTTTGGAAATTCCAGCGGTGGTTGGTGCTAAGAATGCGTTTGACCAGATCGAAGATGGAGAATTGTTGATTTTGGATGGAGTCAAGGGCGAGGTGCTGACTGGTGCTGATGAGGCAACAGTGTCTGCTTATCAGACCAAGCAAAAGGAATACCTGGCTCAGAAAGAAATGCTCAAGGCTTATAAAGATAAGGCGACTATGACCGCTGATAACCAACATGTGGAGCTGGCGGCTAATATTGGTTCGCCGGAAGATGCAGATGGTGCGGTTAATAACGGAGCGGAAGCAGTTGGTTTGTATCGGACGGAATTCTTATATATGGGCAACACTCATTTCCCAACTGAAGAGGAGCAGCTGGCAGCATATCGGGCAGTCCTTGAAAAAATGGGTGAAAAAGGAGTGGTGGTCAGAACTTTGGATATTGGCGGAGATAAAGAATTGAGTTATTATGAACTGCCCAAAGAAATGAATCCTTTCCTGGGAAACCGGGCAGTGCGACTGTGTCTGAATGAGCCTGATATTTTTAAAACTCAGCTTAGAGCATTGCTCCGGGCATCGGTTTATGGTAATTTAAAGATCATGTTCCCAATGATTGCTACTTTGGATGAATTCAGAAAAGCCAAAGCAGTATTAATGGAAGTAAAGACTGAGCTGGAAGCTGAGGGCCAGGAAATTGGTAAATTTGAGCTTGGAATTATGATTGAAATCCCGGCAGCAGCGGTACTGGCCAAGGCGTTTGCCAAAGAAGTAGACTTTTTCTCGATTGGCACCAATGATTTGATCCAATATAGCTTTGCGGCCGACCGGATGAATGAAAAAGTTTCCTATTTATATCAACCCTATCATCCGGCACTGCTGCACTTAATTAAAGGAGTAATTGAAGCTTCCCATGCAGAGGGGAAATGGACCGGTATGTGTGGTGAAATGGCAGGAGAATTAATGGCGGCTCCTCTTCTTTTAGGGCTTGGTCTGGATGAATTCAGTATGAGTGCATCTTCGATTTTAAAAATTCGTCATTTTATGGCAGGTGTGACCAAAGAGGAATGTCAGGCACTAGTTGAAAAGGCATTGCTTTGCGGTACTGAGCAGGAAGTAATTGCACTGGTGGAAGAATTTTTAGCTAAATAATGGTGATTAATCCTGTTGGCAGGATTTCGCAATAGATAATACTTGATTTTCGTGCTGTTTTTGGCTGGAATTGCTTAGCGGGCAGGTCAAAAAACAAAGTTACCAAAAGCGGGGAAATTGAGGAAAAGACATAAGGTAACGATATCCATTCAGATGATAATAAAGGAGAATACTATGGTATCAAAGACAATTACAGTCAAAAATAAAACAGGCTTACATGCACGTCCGGCGGCTCTTTTTTCAAAATTAGCCAACACCTGTCCATGTGAAGTATCAATTGAAAAAGAAGGCAAAAAGATCAATGCCAAGTCAATTTTGGGCGTGCTGTCACTGGCCATTGTTATGGGCAGTGAGATTACCATCATCACTGAGGGTGAAAATGAGGAAGAATGTTTAGGAAAATTAGTGGATTTTATGGAAAATCTGAGTGAATAAATTCTTGAAAATTAACCATAGCTGAAGCTATAGAAGTCTTGACCAAATACTGAAACAAGATGCCATTTTCGTAATTTGACGGGAATGGCATTCTTCTTGGATAAGAAAGAGTGGAATGGAATGATAAGAGATTTGGCACAACTTTTTTTTACCTTTTTGAAAATCGGAGCCTTTACTTTTGGTGGCGGTTACGCCATGCTGCCGATTTTACAGCGAGAAATCGTGGAAAAGCATGGTTGGGCAAAGGAAGAAGATTTGACAAATTATTATGCCATCGGACAGACAACACCGGGTATCATTGCAGTTAATACAGCTACTTTTATTGGTTACCGTCAATTTGGCATGCTGGGAGCGATCGTTGCCACTTTGGGTTTGATTATACCGGGAGTAGTGATCATTATGATCATTGGCAATTTAATTATTGGTTTTTCGGATATTCCGGCAGTCAAACAGGCAATGACCGGTATTAAAGTAGCAGTGACAGTTCTGATTTTGGAAGCATTATTAAAACTCAAAAAAAATTCGCTGACTGACGGCACGAGCAAACTGATTTTTTTATTGATTTTATGGCTGACCATCATTTTTCCAAGGTTGTCTCCGGCTCCATTGGTAATACTGGCCGGGGGATTGGGCTTTTTTCTGTACCGGCGGAAAGGAGGTGGCATATGATTTATTTACAGCTTTTTTTTGAATTTTTTAAAACCGGGCTGTTTGCAATTGGCGGTGGTTTGGCAACATTACCATTTTTATATGATATGTCACTTCGAACTGGTTGGTTTTCGCCGGACGATATTGCTAATATGATTGCAATTTCTCAGTCAACTCCAGGACCGCTGGGGATTAATATGGCAGCATATACCGGATATTTGACTGGTGGCATTGCCGGTGCAGTGATAGCCCCGATTGGCCTGGTTATGCCATCGCTGATGATCATTGTCCTGATTGCCAAAGCATTGGCAAAATTTAAAGATAATCCGATCATAAATGCCATTTTTTATGGGCTAAAACCGGCATCATTAGCCTTGATTACAGCAGCCTGGCTGAGGGTTTTACAGATTACTTACCATCCACAGGCGCTTTTGCCGGGAGCGGAAGTGACAGATCCGCCTTTTTTCTGGGCTGGCCTGGGGCTGGCAGCAGGACTGTTTTTGGTTTTAAGAAAATGGAAAGTGCATCCAATTTTGTTGATTTTGATAGCTGGAACTGTAGGCATCATTTTTCGACTTTAGATATACAGTATTATTTTGACAGGTAACTGAGTTTGGCCATATTAGGTAGAAATAAAAGTGTAAATCCCTACTTTACGCTAGTTTGTTGTTGTTTTGTAATCAAAATGTAATGTAAATGCCTTGACATTTAGAAAAAAAAAGATGATACTAAAAGTAATAATAATTAGGAGAAAATATGAAAGAACTTATTGCTATCTTTCAAATGCTGGCATTGCTGCTGCAAAGCGTAACCAGTTTGGGATATCAGCAGGAAGATATCATTATCCATAATTACCGACAAAAAGTATATTTGCTCGAGGCCCGAATTCAGAGCGGAGCGGAAATTAAAAGTGCCCTGGCACAAGATTCAGTCTTTGGCTTTGAAACCATTGGACAAATGGGACGGCGCACTCAGGCGGCAGCTGCTGTAAATGGAATGTTTTTTGATGATTTGGGCAGTCCGGCTGGATTGTTATGTGAGAATGGTCATTGGATTCGACTTACCGATATCGGGACGCCAGCATTGGTGATTGAGGACAAACCATCCATTCAGGAGGTTCAGGTCAAGGCCTTTTGGCGAACCGGGGAGCGTAGTGCTGAAATATTTGCCTATAATATTGGAGCTTTTCCCGGACAGACCAATGTTTTTACGAGGGAATATGGCAATACCAACCGGGTGTTTCGACCGCAGGTATCCTACCGGATTGAGAATAATGTGGTGACAGCTCGCTATTTGGTTGAGGAACCGGTCGAAATTGGCAAGGACCTGTTATTTACTTATTTATTGCCGGAGGATACAAATCCGGAGGTTTTGGATTGGCAGCAACTGCCAATGGAAATTCCGATTTATGAGATTGGTCAGGAAATTTGGCTGGATTTTCAGGTGACTAATCAAGCAGGGGTAAAAATTAATCCGAAAAATGTTTATCAAACCGGTGGTTGGCTGATTCAAGCCGGGCAAATCAATGCCCGTTCATATGAAACTTTTATTGGCTATACAACTTCGCTTCAGCCACGAACAGCAGTTGGACTTGATCAGCAGGGAAATTTGTTTTTTTTGGTGGCTGACGGCCGACAAAAGCAAATAGCTGAAGGACTGAGCGGTCAATGGTTGGCTGAAGTAATGAGTCAGTTTGAACTGACGAATGCCGCCTATTTAGATGGTGGAGCATCATCGGCGATGTGGCTGAAAAACGGACTGGTTAATACTCCGGCCTATTTTAATAAAATTGACGGAAAAGAAATCGCACATACAATCTTATTAAACAGAATATGGCTGCAACCGTAAAGGGATTGGCAGTCGATTTGAAACCGAGAAAAATAGAAATCTAATCATCAGATTCAGATGTTGTTGATAGCAATCAACTTGAGGTGAGGAGAAGATGTATGGAACAAATAATGGCATTGGTATCAAAAGCAAGTGTTTTATTGGCTTTTGTGTTTATATCGGCATTTATCAGCGAAAAATTGGATGTTGAACATAAAAAAAGCTTGCGCTATCATCAGGTGGCGCAGGGCATTATTTTTAGTATATTTATTTTTATTGATATTAAAAATCCATTTATCAGCCGAAATGGAATCAGTTATGATGCCAGAGAAGTGCTGCTTAATTTATCAGCAGCCATTTATGGGCCACTCACAGCCACAATTACAGCTGCCGCTACTTTTGTTATGCGCTGGGCAAGAGGAACTTTGGGAACTGGGATTGCCCTGATTAATATTACTGTCATTTATTTGATTGAGTTAACCTTTTTATATATTTTTAATAGGAAGAAGATCCAATTTAATTCTAAACATTTATTTTTAATGGCTGCTTTGACCAATATTACCAGTGGGCTGACGGTGTTAATCATCGGTGGCAGCCAGTGGCGCCAGTCGATCGTACCGGCCCTAACTGTTTTCTTTGCCTATCCTGTCTTTACGGTTGAAGCCTTCCGAATTATGAAGTATATTCGTAATCGCGAAGAGCTTCTGGCCGAACTTTCCAAACGTGATAAAATTTTATTTCAAAAAAATCAACAGCTGCAGCACGCAAATGAAGAATTGCATAGAAATGAGCTGCATTTTCGGACCATGTTTTATCATTCCAGTGAAGCGGTTTTTCTAATGGAAAAGGATGAAATTTCAGACCTTAATTTGGCTGCCATGCAGTTGCTTGGGTATGGAAAAAAAGAAGATGTATTAGGGAAATCGCTGTATTTATTTATGCCTGAAATGCAAAAAGATGAGCAAAATTCGCAGCAATATATTGAAAACACTTTTCGGAAGCTGGAAAAAGGACAGGCATTGCAAACGGAAATCGCCTTGCTTACTAAAAATGGTGTTGAATTATTGCTGGAAGGTGTATTTATTGAAATTGAAATGACGGATAAAAAATATGTTTATATGTCAGCCAGAGACATCAGGGAGCGAAAAAAGCAGGAAGAAGAGATGATGTATAAGGCACAGTATGATGCTTTGACTCAAGTTGCCAACCGCCAATATTTTAGTGAAATGTTGAAGAAAATTTGCAGTCAGGAAAATAACTATCCGGTGGCCTTTATTATGGCTGATATTAATGGTTTAAAACTGACAAATGATTTGTTCGGGCATTCTAAAGGAGATGAATTAATTGTTAAAATATCGCAGGTCTTGAATAAGAGTTGCCGTAATCATGACCTGATTGCCCGGGTTGGAGGAGATGAATTTATTATTATATTTCCAAAAGCAAATGAGAAAACAATGAAAACGGTGATCGAGAGGATCCGGGAAAATTTGAGCCGGGAAAGAGTAGAAACCGTGTCGCCATCACTGGCCATGGGCTATGCGATTAAAGAAAAAATGGAGTCGGAAACAGATGGAATTTTACATCAAGCGGATGAAAGAATGTATATTGATAAATTAGATAATCGTCAAAAAAATGCCCGTATCTTCCTGGGAAATATTATGGAGAAATTATATGAAGTCAGTCCGGCCGATAAAAAGCAATGTCAGGATTTAAAGGCCTTTTTTTCCAAAGAGGATGTTTGTGCGGATATGAGTCCGGCTTGCAAAAAGGAAGTGGAGAAGTTGATAGAGTATGTCAATATTGGAAAATTGATCACTCATCAGGATGATTGGCCAATGTTGGGTGAAAATGTGAAAAACTTACGTTTCTCCCAAAAATTGATTGAAAACAGCTATTCGGTACTGCGGAATATTGGAGAAATCGAGTCAATGACCATTGCCGAGCATTTAATCAGTTTAAATGAGAGTTGGGATGGTAGCGGTTTTGTTTTAGGAACTGCCGGTGAGGAGATTCCACTGGCAGTCAGAGGATTTCGAATTTTGTTTGACGCTTATTATATGCAAAAACATCCGGAAATTTTTGGACAATTGAGCAAACAGCAAATTCTGGAAGAAATGCAAAAACAAGCCGGCAAAAAATATGATCCGATTTTATTTGCTAAATTTGCAGGTGAAATGAAAATGGAAACCAATGAGGAGAAAATAGAATAAACATAAGGCTTTTACCACTTTTAGAGATAATTAAAAAAATGCTTGACAAATAAAAATGCAAGTGATATCATAGAAAAATACGACAGTGTGGAGCTTTATGCTCTTTTTTCTGCTGTGATTAATAATAGAAGCAATACAATAAGTCAATAAATGCCAAGGAGTGAAGCGACAAAATGGAAAAAAGAAGAATTAAGCCGATGCGCATTGGTGAAGGATTGAGGATGACATACTCCAGACAAAAAGAAGTTCTGGATATGCCCAATCTGATCGAAGTGCAGAAAGATTCCTATAACTGGTTCTTAAATGAAGGACTGAAAGAAGCGTTTCAAGATATTTCTCCGGTGGAAGATTATACCAATAGTTTATCCTTAGAATTTCTGGATTTCAGTTTTAGTGATGATCCGAAATATACGGTGGAAGAGTGCAAGGAAAGAGATGCTACCTATGCCGCGCCGTTAAAGGTCAGAGCAAGACTGCATAATAAAGAAAAAGATGAAATCAATGAGCATGAAATTTATATGGGTGAACTGCCGCTGATGACCGAAACAGGTACATTTGTAATCAATGGCGCAGAAAGAGTTGTGGTTTCACAATTAGTCCGCTCTCCTGGCATTTATTACGCGATTAAGCATGATAAAATCGGTAAGGAGCTTTATTCCTGTACGGTTATTCCAAACCGCGGAGCTTGGCTGGAATATGAAACCGATTCTAATGATGTATTTTATGTTCGGGTCGACAGAACCAGAAAAATTCCGATTACTGTCTTGATTCGGGCTTTGGGAATTGGCAAAGACTCAGAAATAATTGATTTATTCGGAGAAGAACCGAAAATTTTGGCAAGTTTAGAAAAAGATAATTCTCGTTCCTATGAAGAGGGCTTAATTGAAGTATATAAAAGAATCAGACCAGGAGAGCCGCCGACGGTAGAAAGTGCGGAATCTCTGCTTAATGCTGTCTTTTTTGATGCCAGACGCTATGATTTGGCTAAAGTTGGTCGCTATAAATTTAATAAAAAATTGGCGTTTGAAAACAGAATTGTTGGTTTTGTTTTATCGGAAGATGTTATTGATATGCAAACCGGTGAAGTCCTGGCGGCGGCCGGAACAGAAATTACCCGTGAACTGGCAATTGAGATACAGGATGCAGCCGTGCACGCGGTTTATGTGACAGCTGATAATCGTAAAGTTAAAGTTTTGAGCAACTTATTTGTTGATATTACGAAATATGTTGATTGTAATGCCAAAGAACTGGGGGTATATGAAAGAGTATACTATCCGGCATTAATGGATTTAATGGAAGAATATGAAGGCGAAGAATTAAATCTGCAAATTAAGAAAAATATTGCACATTTAATTCCTAAGCATATTACCAAAGAGGATATTTTTGCATCAATCAACTATAATATGCATTTAGAATATCATATTGGTCATAAAGATGATATTGACCACCTTGGTAATCGTCGTATCCGGGCAGTGGGTGAGCTTCTACAAAACCAATTCCGAATTGGTTTGTCGCGGATGGAAAGAGTGATCAGGGAAAGGATGACAGTTCAGGATGCGGAAACGGTATCAGCCCAGTCGTTAATTAATATTCGTCCGGTATCAGCAGCGATTAAAGAATTTTTCGGCAGCTCGCAGTTATCGCAATTTATGGATCAAACCAATCCTTTGGGTGAATTGACTCATAAACGTCGTTTGTCAGCCCTTGGTCCGGGCGGTCTGTCACGGGACAGAGCAGGCTTTGAAGTGCGTGACGTTCACTATTCTCACTATGGCCGGATGTGTCCGATTGAAACACCGGAAGGACCAAACATTGGTTTGATCAACTCGTTGGCAACTTATGCCCGGATTAACGAGTATGGTTTTATTGAGTCGCCATACCGGATTATTGATAAGAGCAGTGGCGTGCCGGTGGTAACAGAACGAGTGGAGTATTTTACTGCTGACGAAGAAGATAAATACCGGATTGCCCAAGCTAATGAGCCATTAAAAGAAAATGGAGAATTTGTAAATAAATTTGTAACCGGAAGATTTGGAGAGCAAATCACGGAGATGGATGCAACCAAAGTGGATTTGATGGACGTTTCGCCGAAGCAGGTATTTTCGGTGGCCACTTCCATGATCCCTTTCCTGGAAAATGATGATGCTAACCGGGCGCTGATGGGTTCAAACATGCAGCGTCAGGCAGTGCCGCTTTTGTCAACCGATTCACCGATTGTTGGAACCGGAATTGAACATAAAGCAGCCGTTGATTCAGGAATCGTGGTGCTGGCTAAAGAAAACGGAATCATTGAAAAAGTTTCGGCCACCGAAATTGTGATTAAAACTGCCGGTGGCAAGAAAATATCTCATCGTTTGCAGAAATTTGTACGTTCCAACCAAGGAACTTGTATGAATCAAAGACCAATTGTTAAAAAGGGAGAAACAGTTGTTAAGGGCGAAGTAATTGCCGATGGTTCTTCAACCCAGGGTGGAGAAATTGCGCTGGGTAAGAATCCGCTGATTGGTTTTATGTCATGGGAAGGCTACAACTATGAAGATGCGATTTTATTAAATGAAAATTTGGTTCGGGATGATGTCTATACATCAATTCATATTGAAGAACATGAGTCAGAAGCACGTGATACCAAATTAGGGCCGGAAGAAATTACCCGTGATATTCCGGGAGTTGGTGAAGAAGCGCTCAAGGATTTGGACGAAAGAGGAATTATTCGGATTGGTGCGGAAGTTCGTTCGGGTGATATTCTGGTCGGTAAGGTAACACCAAAAGGGGAAACAGAGCTGACCGCTGAAGAAAGACTGCTACGTGCCATATTTGGAGAAAAAGCCAGAGAAGTCAGAGATACTTCCTTGAAGGTACCGCATGGACAAGAAGGTACCATTGTTGATGTTCATATTTTCACCAGAGAAAATGGAGATGATTTGTCACCCGGAGTAAATCAGGCAGTTCGGGTATATATTGCTCAAAAGCGTAAGATTTCGGTTGGTGATAAAATGGCGGGCCGTCACGGAAATAAAGGCGTTGTTTCCAGAGTATTGCCGCAGGAAGATATGCCGTTCTTACCAAATGGCCGTCCGCTGGATATTGTTTTAAATCCGATGGGTGTGCCATCACGTATGAATATCGGTCAGGTACTTGAGGTTCACTTGGGTCTGGCAGCAAAAGCTCTGGGCTTTAAAATTGCCACTCCGGTTTTTGATGGGGCTAATGAAGAGGATATCATGGATACCCTGGATATGGCCAATGATTATGTTAATTTAGATTTTGAAGAATTTGAAAATAAATGGAAAGAAGTACTGGACGAAGAAGTATTTACTTATTTATCGGATAATCGTGACCATCGGGAAGAATGGAAAGGCGTTCATATTCCGCGCTCAGGCAAACTGCCGCTTAGAGACGGCAGAACTGGTGAATACTTTGATGCTGAGGTTACTGTTGGATATATGCATTACCTGAAGCTTCACCACTTGGTTGATGATAAGATCCATGCCCGTTCCACCGGTCCTTACTCCTTGGTTACTCAGCAGCCACTGGGCGGTAAAGCACAGTTTGGCGGTCAACGTTTCGGTGAAATGGAAGTTTGGGCATTGGAAGCATATGGTGCAGCTTATACCTTGCAGGAAATTTTGACTATGAAGTCAGATGATGTGGTTGGCCGGGTGAAGACATATGAAGCAATTATTAAGGGTGAGAATATTCCTGAACCGGGAATTCCGGAATCCTTTAAGGTATTGCTCAAAGAACTGCAGTCACTGGCGCTGGACGTCAATGTACTGACCGGTGATACAGTAGTTGAATTAAAAGAAGATGATTTTGATGACAGCGTTGATTTTGAGCTGGGAGATTATCGTTTAGACCCGATTGATGGGGAAGGCGACAGCTTTGACTATAGCGAAATTGACGAAATTGATGCGAATGAAGCATTAGATGATGATTATGATGATATTAATCTTGAGGATAGCTTTATTATCGGCGATGAAGATGATTTTGATAATTAAGCCGGCGGAAGGAGTCTGATACTATGCCGAAAGAACAACAAACGGTTAATTTTGATGCGATTAAGATTGGACTGGCATCTCCGGAACGTATTCTCCAGTGGTCAAGAGGAGAAGTAACCAAACCGGAAACCATTAATTATCGTACCTTGAAGCCTGAAGTCGATGGTTTATTCTGTGAGCGCATTTTTGGCCCAAGTAAGGACTGGGAATGTCATTGTGGAAAGTATAAGAAAAATCGTCATAAAGGCGTAATTTGTGATAAATGTGGGGTGGAGGTAACCAAAGCTAAAGTTCGTCGGGAAAGAATGGGACATATTAAGCTGGCAGCGCCGGTTTCTCATATCTGGTATTTTAAAGGGATTCCCAGTCGGATGGGCTTGATTTTGGATATATCTCCGAAAAAATTAGAAAAAGTATTGTATTTTGCGTCTTATATTGTGCTTGATCCGGGCGAAACCGATTTACGCTATAAGCAGGTTTTATCAGATAAGGATTATCATGATGCACTGGATAAGTATGGTGATGTATTCCGGGTTGGTCTTGGGGCAGAAGCAATTGAAGAAATTCTGGCTGCCATTGATTTGGAAAAAGAGAGCAAGGAACTAAAGCAGGCGCTTAGAGATACCAAGGGCCAAAAGAAAGCCAGAATTATTAAAAGATTAGAAGTGGTGGAAGCTTTCCGCAGTTCGGAAAATCGTCCGGAATGGATGATTTTGACTCATATTCCGGTAATCCCGCCGGATTTGCGGCCAATGGTTCAACTGGATGGAGGACGCTTTGCGACTTCGGATTTAAATGATTTATATCGTCGGGTAATCAACCGGAATAATCGTTTAAGCCGGTTAATGGAAATCAAAGCACCGGAAATTATTATCCGGAATGAGAAACGAATGCTGCAGGAGGCAGTCGATGCTTTAATTGACAACGGTCGTCGTGGCCGTCCGGTCACCGGACCGGGCAATCGACCATTAAAGTCCTTATCCGATATGCTCAAAGGAAAACAAGGTCGTTTCCGGCAAAACCTTTTGGGTAAGCGGGTTGACTATTCCGGCCGGTCGGTTATCGTTGTTGGTCCGGAGTTGAAAATTTATCAATGTGGATTGCCTAAGAAAATGGCAATTGAATTGTTTAAGCCATTTATCATGAAGCGATTGGTTGAAGATGAAATGGCGCATAATATCAAATCAGCCAAGAAAATGGTCGATCGTTTAGATCCATATGTATTTGATGTGTTAGAAGAGGTAATCAGTGAGCATCCGGTCATGCTGAACCGGGCTCCGACTTTGCACAGACTTGGTATTCAGGCATTTGAACCGGTACTGGTAGAAGGTAAGGCGATTCGCCTGCATCCGTTGGTATGTACTGCTTTTAATGCTGACTTTGACGGTGACCAAATGGCGGTGCACTTGCCATTATCTGAGGAAGCTCAGGCAGAATGTCGTTTCCTTTTGTTATCGCCAAATAACTTATTAAAACCATCCGATGGCGGACCGGTTTGTGTGCCTTCTCAGGACGTTGTTTTGGGTATTTACTACTTGACCCTGCAAAAAGAAGAAGAAAAAGGGGAAGGCAATGTTTATTCTGATGAAAATGAAGCATTGCTTGCCTATGATAATAAGGTAATTTCATTACATGCCAAGATTAAAGTACAGCGAACAATGGAAATTGATGGTGAAAAAGTCAGTACCATTGTTGAAACAACACCAGGCAGGATTATTTTCAATGAAATTATTCCGCAAGATTTAGGTTTTGTAGAAAGAGAAACGCCCGAATCTGAACTTTTATATGAAATTGATTTCCTGGTTGGCAAAAAGCAGCTGCAGAAGATCTTGCATCGCTGTATTGATATTCATGGCTCAACCAAAACTTCAGAAGTGCTTGATAACATTAAGCACTTAGGTTTTAAATATTCTACTCGGGGAGCGATTACCGTTGCACTTTCGGATATGGAAGTTCCGGAGAATAAAGGAGAGATTTTAGAGCAGGCGGAAGGCCGGGTTGAAACGATTGTCAAGCAGTTCCGCCGCGGTATGATGACGGAGGATGAAAGATATCTGAAAACAATTCAAACCTGGAAGAATGCTGATGATCAGATTACAGAAGCTCTTTTGAAAAATTTGGGCCGTTATAATAATATCTTCATGATGGCTGATTCTGGTGCCCGTGGTTCCAATAACCAAATTAAACAATTGGTTGGTATGCGTGGACTGATGGCCGATACCCAGGGACGAACCATTGAATTACCGATCAAATCCAATTTCCGGGAAGGCCTGGATGTTTTGGAATACTTTATTTCAGCCCATGGTGCCCGTAAAGGTCTGGCTGATATCGCACTCCGGACAGCTGACTCCGGTTATCTGACCAGACGTTTGGTTGACGTTTCCCAGGATTTAATTATTCGTGAACTGGATTGCTGCGAAGGCAGTGGTGAAGTAGTCGGCTTAAAGGTAAAAGCCTTTATGGACAGCAAAGAAGTAATTGAATCCTTAGAAGAAAGAATTACCGGCCGCTGGGCAGTTGAGGATATTAAACATCCGCAAACCGGTAAGTTATTAGTACCGGCTGACAGTATGATCAATCCCAGACAGGCGCGCAAGATTATTGCGGCTGGCATTGAAGAAGTTAAAATCAGAACAGCACTTACCTGCCGCTCAAAAGTTGGTGTTTGTGCAAAATGTTATGGCGCCGATATGGCTACCGGTCGTCCGGTTCAGGTTGGTGAAGCGGTTGGAATTATTGCTGCCCAATCTATCGGTGAGCCGGGTACTCAGCTGACCATGCGGAATTTCCACAGTGGTGGTATCGCAACGGCAGAAGATATTACCCAAGGTTTGCCGCGTGTTGAAGAACTCTTTGAAGCCCGAAAGCCAAAAGGACTGGCAATTTTATCGGAATTTGCAGGTCGGGTTACAGTCAGTGACAGCAAGAAAAAGCGTGAAGTGATTGTTACCAATGATGAAACTGGCAGCAGCAAGGCATATCTGATCCCTTACGGTTCCCGGATTAAGGTGGAGGATGGCCAAATGATCGAAGCCGGTGATGAATTAACAGAAGGTAGCGTAAATCCACATGATATTCTGAAGATTAAAAACAGTGCAGCGGTTGAGGACTATATGCTGCAGGAGGTACAAAGAGTTTACCGCTTGCAGGGTGTAGAAATCAACGATAAGCATATCGAGGTCATTGTTCGGCAAATGCTGAAAAAGGTTAAGATTGAAGATAATGGTGATACCGATTTATTGCCGGGCGTACTGGCAGATCGTTTGGAATTTGAGAATGTCAACCGGGAGATGAGGGAGCAAGGTTTAGAAGAAGCCACAGGTACCCAGGTACTGCTTGGTATTACCAAGGCTTCGTTAGCCACCAAATCTTTCTTATCGGCGGCTTCTTTCCAGGAAACTACTAAGGTATTAACAGAAGCAGCGATTTTCGGAAAAGTTGATCCATTAATTGGTCTCAAAGAAAATGTCATCTTAGGTAAACTGATTCCGGCCGGAACCGGTATGAATATCTACCGTGATGTCGAAATCAGCAATATGGATGAAACCATGGCAGTTGAGGAAGAAGTAACAGAGTAAACATTAAGTGAAGTGGAAACATTTGTTTCAGTATAAGAATGAAAGTCATTGTCGGCAGTAAAGCTGCTGACAATGGCTTTTTTGGTTCTTTGTCAAATGGTGTTGGTAAAGAAGCTTGCTTATGTCTTTATTTTTTTGAAAAAAATAATGGCATTAGTAATGGAACAATTCCATTACTAACACCAAAAATTATACAACCGTAAAGAAGATTAAGCTTTTGGTTATATTTTTGATGATGATAATAGCACAAGTTTCGTTACGAATACGTAAAATTGTGCGATGAAATATTATCAGTCTATTATCGGTATGTTTAAAAAAAATCAGAAATAGCTTGACAAAAAAGTAAAAAAAGAGTAATATAAAATCAAAAGATGGGAACGGTCCCATAATGAGGATGGATTATGATTACAATAAATGATATTGCGACTCTGGCAGGCGTATCGAAGTCGACAGTTTCCAGAGTCTTAACAAACAGAGGATACGTTAACGAAGAAACGAGAAAAAGAATTAACGCAGTGATCAGGGAAAGTGGATACCAACCCTCAGAATCAGCCCGAAATTTATCAAAAAAAGAAACCAATACTATTGGAGTAATTGTACCGGAAATTGGAAATAGCTTTTATAGTGAGGTGTTGCAAGGAATTTCGGAGATTATTGATGAGAATGATTTGACGATTATTTATTGCAACACCGATAACGATGCTGTTAAAGAAGAAAAAGCTTTGCAAATGATGAAAAGGCAAAGAGTCAGAGGGATTGTTTTAGCACCGGCGATTGATTATGCAGAAAAATCAGAAGTTACAGAAAATTTGAGAAGACTATTGGATAAGTTAAATGCGCCTGTTGTACTACTGGATAGAGATGTCGAAAATAGCGGTTTAGATAAAGTAATGTATGATAATTCAGGAAGCGGTTATCGGGCAACGAAGGAATTAATTGAGGCCGGGAATGACAGAATCGGAATCATTACAGGTAATTTAGAGCTAAAAATTGCAAGAGACAGATATGATGGTTATTGTAAAGCAATGAAAGAATATAATATGCCAATTTTAAAAAAAGATATTTTTCATGGTGATTTTACTATTCAAACTGCATATAAGATAAGTAAAAAAATTTTTATGAAAAAAGACAGACCAAGGGCGTTTTTAACATGTAATAATATGACTACTTTGGGTTTTTTGCGTGCAGTTCGTGAAAAAAATATGAAGTTAGGTAGAGAAATCGCAATGATAGGAATTGATCATGTTGATGTACTGGATATCATTGATTATAAGTATAGTTATGTTACCAGAGATACCGTTGAAATGGGCAGAAAAACAATGAGACTGCTGATTAACAGAATCAGTGATCCCAAGATACAACAGCAAACTTGCATTATGCCATATCAACTTGTTTTAAAAGGTGCTGAATTTTGTGAGCTTATATAGAAAGATGTTATAAACTATTTTATTGGTGAAAAAGTTAGTGATAGATTTTTTTGCAAAATGTGGGAACGCTCCCACAATAAAGGAGACAAAATGATTTATAAAAAAGTAAAAAGAGTTGAGGAAGAAATATCGGCACTGGGGGTTGGCTGCTGGAATTTTGGCGGAGATTGGGATAGTGTAAATGATGAGAAAGCAGAAAAAATAGTAAATGAAGCGATTGCTTTAGGCATTAACTTTTTTGATGTAGCTCCGGTTTATGGTTGGGGACATGCAGAAAATACTTTGGGTAGGGCATTAAAAAAGAATGGAATGAGACATCAGGTGCTCATTGCAACAAAAGCAGGATTGATATGGGATGATATGCATCATATTACAAATGATCTTTCCCGATCGAATTTACTAAAAGAGGTTGATCAAAGTCTGAAACGGCTGCAAACAGATTATATTGACATTTATCAAATGCATTGGCCGGATGGTCATACAGAAATAGAAGAAATAGCAGAGACACTATCTGAGATCAAAAAAGCGGGTAAGATCAGATATGTGGGATTAAGCAATTTTAATCAGGCAGATATGGAGAAAATAATGACTTATATCAGTGTAGATTGCCAGCAAAATCTTTATAATATGCTGGAAAGAAATACGGCCTCTTATCATGGAATAAAACTGGATTATAAAACCGAAAAAGAAGTACTACCAAATGTAAAAAAGCTGGGACAGGTTTTCTTACCCTATAGTCCAATGTTTCAAGGCTTATTAGCTGGAAAATTCAATAATGGTATTGATTTTTCAGAGAAAGATATCCGCAATGCAAATCCAAAATTCTTTGGAGAGAAGTTTTTTCTATATCGTGATGCAGCAAGGCAGCTTGAGAAACTGGCTGAAAACTATCAGAAGAGATTAAGTGAATTGGCTTTAAACTGGCTGATACAGAAAGATGAAGTTACCAGTGTTATTGGGGGAGTT
Source organism: Clostridiales bacterium COT073_COT-073 (assembly GCA_003858485.1). Lineage (GTDB taxonomy): Bacteria > Bacillota > Clostridia > Lachnospirales > Vallitaleaceae > W11650. The sequence continues at coordinate 34,441 of RQYD01000002.1, read as the reverse complement.
TCGGATGTGCTACAGCTACGTGAAAATACTCATTGCCTGGAATGGAAGATCAGCAGAGAGATGGAGAAGGAGATAGAGGAAATAATTTCGCCTTTTGAAAATATATAAAAATAAAACTAATTAGTCCAAAAGGGAGATGAGAATATGAAGAGATATTTGATAGCCCATGATCTGGGAACAACGGGAGATAAAGCAACTTTGTTTGATATAGATGGAACTTTAATAAAAAGTGTAACTTACGGTTATGATACACATTTTTTTAACAGTGTTTGGGCAGAGCAAGATCCCAATAATTGGTGGGAAGCGGTTTGTAAAAACAATCATTTCTTACTGGAAGGAATTAACAAAAAAGAAGTTGCAGCAATGGCTTTCAGTGGACAAATGATGGGATGTGTAGTTGTGAATAAAAATGGTATTCCTTTAAGACCGGCAATTATTTGGGCAGATCAAAGAAGCCAAAAACAGGAGCAGGAAATTCGAAATAAAATAGAGGAAAGTGAATTTTATAGAATTACAGGACATAAGATCAGCTCAGCATACAGCATTGAAAAGTTGATGTGGATCAGAGACAATGAATACTCTGTTTATCAAAGGACATATAAAATGCTGCAACCGAAAGATTATATTATATATCGATTAACCGGAGAATTCTTAACGGATTATTCGGATGCTTCGGGAACCAATTGTTTGGATTTGGAAAAGGGAAAATGGTCAGATAAAATACTGGAAATTACAGATATTCCTTTGGAAAAGATGGCAACTATCTATCCATCTACTCATGTGGCTGGTGAAATTACCCAAAGTGTGGCAAAGGAATGTGGATTAGCAGCCGGGACAGCGATTGTAGTGGGTGGTGGAGATGGTGTGTGTGCCGCAGTTGGAGCAGGAAGTGTCAGAAATGGGGATGCTTTTAATTATTTAGGTTCTTCCTCATGGGTAGCGCTTACCAGTGATGCACCGATATTTGATCCGCAAATGAGAACCTATAATTGGGCACATCTGGTACAAGGCAAGTATTCCCCCAATGGTACTATGCAGGCAGCAGGGAATTCGTATCAGTTTATCAGAAAAAATTTGTGCCAGGATTTGGAAGTGATGGCAAAGGAAAAAGCTATCAGTCCTTATGAATTAATGAATCAGGAAGTAGAAAGTTCCTCAATCGGAGCCAATGGCTTAATATACCTGCCGTATATTTTAGGAGAAAGAAGTCCAAGATGGAATGCCAAAGCCAGAGGGGCTTTCATTGGTCTAAAGATGGAGCATACCAGAGCGGACATGATCCGAGCCGCTGTAGAAGGAATTTTGATGAATTTGTGTATTATTTTGGACGTTTTCAGAAAAGATATCAATATCAGATCATTAAATATTATTGGAGGATTGGCGAAGGGAGCGGTGATTCGCCAAATGCTGGCGGATATTTATGGAGTGGAGGCTAAAAAATTGAATTTTGTAGATGAAGCAACCTCAATGGGAGCGGCAGTTGCAGCAGGGGTTGGCGTTGGTGTATTAGAAAGTTTTGAAGCAATTGATCGATTTATCAAAATTGAGAGTATATCAATGCCTGATTGGGAAAATCATAAAAAATACCAAAATGTAAAACAATTGTTTGATGAAAGTTATCTGGCTCTTTTGGAGATATATGAAAGGCTGGACTCCTTTTGTTAACAGATCAAATTAACAGGGAAAATATATGAGGAGGTGTGTAATGGGAAATGGAGTGTTGACAGCAGATAAGTTAGCGGAAATGATTGATCAAACATTGCTGAAACCTTTTGTAACTTATGCGCAATTAAGGGAACACTGTGAGAAATCTATGGAATATGGATTTAAAACAGTAGCTATTAATAATGCCGCAGTTCCGTTTTGCAACAAAATATTAAAAAACAGCAAGGTGGTTTGTGATGCGGCTGTGAGTTTTCCGCTGGGACAATGTACCCTTGATACGAAGGTATTTGAAACGGAAGATGTTATTAAAAAAGGTGCGAAAGAAGTAGATTATGTTATTAATTTAACGGAACTGAAAAGCGGAAATTATGATTATATCGAAAAAGAAATGAATGCAATTATATCCATATGCAGACAATATGAAGTGGTGAGTAAGGTTATTTTTGAAAATTGTTATCTGACAGAAGAAGAAAAAAAGAAATTATGTGTAATTGCGCTGAAAGTAAAGCCGGATTTTATTAAGACATCTACCGGCTTTGGTACCGGCGGAGCCACGGTGGAGGACGTAAAATTAATGAAGTCGATGGTAGGTGAAGAGGTGAAAATTAAAGCAGCCGGCGGAATACGAACCTTTGAAGATGCCATGCGTATGATTGAAGCGGGTGCTTCCAGAATTGGAACAAGTTGCGGTATTGAAATTGTAGAAGGCTTTAAGAAAAGCAGAGAAGGGTGAATGGATATATGAAATATGGAATCTACTATGCTTATTGGGAAAAAAGCTGGGGCTGTGATTATCGAAAATATGTAAAAAAAGTCAGGGAACTTGGATTTGACATTTTGGAAATTTCATGTGCCGGATTAAAAGAAATGTTGGCAGAAGAGATAGAGGAACTGAATAAATGCCGGCAGGAATATGGAATCCGGTTGACTGCCGGATATGGACCGAAAAAAAGTGAAAATATAGCTGATGAAGATTTGAGGATTGTTGAAACAGGATTTCAATTTTGGCGTGAAACCTTTCCGGTTATGAAACAACTGGGAATAAATACTGTGGGTGGTGGCTTATACGGCTATTGGCCGGTGGACTATACAAAGCCGATCAATAAAGAGGCGGATATAACAAGAAGTATCAATAATATGAGAAAATTGGCAGATATGGCGAATGAATATGAAATTGAGTTATGTATGGAAGTGCTTAATCGACATGAAGGCTATATGCTAAATACAGCAGAAGAATGTGTGAGATATGTCGAAGCAGTTGGAAGACCAAATGTTAAGGTTATGCTTGATACCTATCATATGTGTTTGGAAGAAGATGACATGCTCCAGCCGATTTTAAAAGCCGGAAAACTACTTGGCCGTTTGCATGTGGGAGAAAATAACAGAAGATTGCCAATGGATGAGACGATAATCGACTGGAAAAAGATCGGTACGGCATTGCGACAGATTGGCTATCAAGGGGATGTGGTTATGGAACCATTTGTTATTCGTGGCGGAGAAGTTGGCAGAGATATCCGAATATGGCGTGATATGGTAAATGATACTTCGGAGCTTGCATTGGATGAAGCAGCACGAAAATCGTTAATATACCTTAAGCAGACATTTGAGGGGAACTGATATGGAAATAGGAGGGCTGGCACATATCGGGATTTTTGTTAAGGATAATCAAGTGAGCGCAAAGTTTTATCAGGACATACTGGGATTTACCGAAATATGGAGAAATAAAAATTGGTCAGAAGATGGAGAGATTGATGTTATTTTTATAGAAAACGATGGTTTGATTATAGAGCTGGTTCAATTTCCGAAATATGAACAGAGAAAGGATGGCCTGATTGATCATATTGCCTTTAAAGTAAAAAATATTGATGAGGTGATTACTAAATTAAAAGAAAATGGGGTGGTTTTTGAAGAGAATACGCATACAACAGCATTGCAGGTTTTTGAGAAAGGATCACGTTGGATTATGTTTCGGGGGCCGGACGGAGAACATTTAGAGTTAAATGAACGACTGTAAAATTAGAATAAAAAGGAGGAAACAATTATGAAAAAAATAACATCTGTATTGCTGATACTTATTTTGATTTTGACCTTGGTGGCATGTGCAAAGAATGATAAGGGTCAAAAAACAGATTCGACACCAACAACGGACAATAAAACCGAGACGAAAAAAGAAGAAACTCCTGTCAAAGAAGACAATTCTAAAAAAGAAGAAACTACTGCTAAAGAGGAAACATCCAAAAATTTTGACATCATATGGGTATCTTGTTCTACAGAATCTGAATTTTGGCAATATCAGGAGATCGGCATGAGAAATGCAGTAAAGGATATGCAGGAAAAGCATGGAATTAAGATTAATTTCACAACAGTTGGCCCGGCTACGGAGGCAGAAACGGAAAGCTATATTCGTGCATTCGAAAATGCGATTGCTGCCCAGCCATCAGCTATTATCAGTGCCACACAGGTTCCGGATTCCACCCGAAGTGTATCAAAGGAAGCAATGGACAGAGGAATTGTGGTTAATTTTACGAATTGTGGGTTGGAAACTTTGGATTCCAATGAATTTTCCGATTGTTATAATCAGTTTTATACAACAGTAAGTGCGGATGTTGGAGATCTGGCAGGTAAGATTATGATTGAAAAGCTGAATGAAGCAGGAATTCCGCTGGAAGGAATTATTGCCATGGAATTTTCCAATGTTAATCCGTCTCTACAGCCGAGAATGGATAATTTTAAAGCATATGTCGAGGCGAATTCCAAAATTAAAGTATTAGATACCTTATACAATAATAATGATTTAGAGCAGGCACAAGCAGATATTGAAAATCAGATTGCCACTCATGGCGATAAGCTGATCGGTATTTATGGTGCCAATAATATTTCAGGCGATGGAATTGCATTAGCGGTTGAAAATGCCGGAATTAAAGATAAAGTGATTACCATCGGCGTTGATTCCGATCCAATTGAAATTGCAGCATTAGAGGCAGGAACTCTGGACTGTATCATTGTTCAGGATGCATATGGTCAGGGCTATGCAGCTCTTGAAAATGCAGTCTTGACCTTAATTGATGGAAAGAATCCGGAAAAGGAACAAAAAGTTGTAATGCCGCCGGTTGCAGTTACAACCGAAAATATGAAAGAGGAAAAATACGCAGCATTGCTAAATCCAAAACTTCTTGAAAAGTAAGAAGGCTTTCCCGTACTTTACCCTTTTATTAATGGATAACTCAACTTTCCCACGTTCCTTGGAACAGTCTTTTTTAGGCATGTGCTGCGAAAGCAATCTTGCAAAGCAAGTTGCGAAAGTGTGCAACCGCAAGCAATCTTGCGAAGCAAGTTGCGAAAGGCGTGTGCCGCGAAAGCCATCTTACGAAGTATGTGGCGAAAGCGGTGGAACCCATGTGCCCGCTCTTTGGAGCGAGATAGAGCCAAAAAAGACTGTGGGAAAGTTGAGTGGATAATATTAAGAGAAAGAGGAGAATTGGTTATGACAGATGAAATTTTATTAAAAATTGAAAATATTGTAAAAAATTATCCCGGTGTACAAGCTCTTAAAGGAATTTCCACGACTATAAAAAAGGGTGAGGTGCGGGCTTTGGTCGGAGAAAATGGGGCAGGAAAATCAACATTGATCAAGTGTATCATGGGTGTGGAAACACCAACGGAAGGAAGGGTGGAAATTTGCTGCGACGGTATATGGAAGCAGGCGAAAAATGCAATAGAAGCTAAAAAATTAGGTATGCATGCCAATTATCAGCATGTTAATATTGCAGGCGGCTTGAGTATTGCTGAAAATTACCATTTGGGGAGAATTCCGAAAACGCAAATGGGACTGGTTGATTGGGATGCAATGGTAAAAAACAGTAAAAAAATTATTGATAAATTTCATTTGAATGTTGATCCCAAAGCGGTAATTAATTCATTGCCTGTAGCATTACAGGCAATGATTACAATCAGTAAAATATCGGTCAATGAAAATATTCGATTAGTTATTTTTGATGAGCCGACGGCTTTGCTGGAAAACGACAAAGTGTTGATTTTATTTGACTATATAAAAGAGTTGAAGAATCAAGGGATTAGTGTAATCTATATTTCACATCGGCTGGAAGAGATTATGGAAATATGTGATAGTGTTACGATAATGAAGGATGGAGCATATGTAGAAACGAAAAAGGTATCAGAGGTTGATAAAGATTATTTGATTTCTAAAATGGTGGGACGGCCGATGGCGGATATTTATAGCATTAAGCACAGAAAACCCGGAGAAGAATTGCTTAGAGTGGAAGGCCTTTGTGGAAAAAAGTTTAAGAATATCAGCTTTCAATTATATGCAGGAGAAATATTGGGCTTTTTTGGATTAGTGGGTTCCGGCCGCAGTGAAGTTATGAGAGCAGTTTTTGGTGTTGATAAAATCACATCCGGGAGGATATACATAAAAGGAAAACCGGTGCAGTTGAATAATCCCAAAACAGCGATGCTAAAGGGGATTGGTTTTTTAACGGAAGACAGAAGAACAGATGGTTTGGCGCTGATTCAGACAGTGGAATTAAATACCAATATGTATTCCTATGATATGATTAGCAAAGGTGGAATCATCAATTTAAAAAAAGAAAGAAAAAGGGCGGAGGAATATAAGGAAAAAATAGGAATTAAAACTCCAAGTATCAAACAGATTGTCAATAATTTATCCGGCGGAAATCAACAAAAGGTGGTAATAGCTAAACTTTTGTGTCGTGATCCGGACATTTTGATATTTGACGAGCCTACGGTAGGTGTTGATGTCGGTGCCAAAGAAGAAATATTTAAATTGATTGAAAGTCTTATTCAGCAAGGAAAAGGAGTTATTATTATTTCTTCTTATCTACCGGAAGCGTTGGGGCTTTCGGATCGAATGGTAGTTATGGCGGAAGGACATATGGCAGAATATTTTGATTCAAAGCGGTTAAAACAAATGAATGAGGAAGATATCTTACGTGCGGCGTCAACAATTTATAATCAGGAGGCTCTATGATGAGAAAATTGGTTGCGATTTCAAGACCTGAAAAAGAAAATCAGGTACATGGATTGAAAAATATATTAATGAGAACAGAAGTATCAATGATTCTTGTGATTGCTCTTCTTTTTATGCTGGCTACATTTGGAACAAAAAATTTTTTTACAGCATATAATTTAACAAATATTTTGAAACAATGTGCCATTATCGGAGTAATTTCAATTGCGCAAACATGTATTATCATTACCGGAGGAATCGACATAAGTTGCGGTGCAATTGTGGGAATCAGTACATTAATGGTGGCAATGGGACAGGCGAAATGGGGGATGGGAATTTTACCATCTATGATCATTGCTGTTACAGTTGCCGTTATTTGCGGAATGTTTAATGCCATGCTGATTCATGAATTTAATGTCCCGGCTTTTGTAGCAACTTTGGGAAGTCAGACCATTTTAAGAGGATTGATTAAAGTAATTTCTAACGGAGGTACGATATCGGGACTAAAAACGGAATTTTCTTCTTTTGCCAGTAGCAATCTTCTTTTCTTACCTAAATTAGCCATTGTCTGGTTTGTTATAGCGGTTTTGGTGTTCTTTCTTTTAAAATATTTTGTATTTGGCCGAAATTTGTTTGTTTTGGGCAGTGGCAAAGAGGTTGCAAGGTTAAATGGTATTTCTATCAGAAAGACAATGTATATGGCATTTGCGTTTGCCGGCTTGCTATATGGCATTGCCGGAGTTATGTTGGCGGCACGTATCAACTCGGCGATTCCGACAGCCGGAGAAGGCTATGAAACAAATGCGATTGCTGCCAGTGTACTAGGCGGAGCTTCTTTATCCGGAGGAACGGGCTCTGTTTTTGGAACAGCCCTGGGAACGGTTTTAATTATACTAATTGATAATGTTGGCACTCAATTTGGGATTCATTCCTTTGTGATGCAGGTAATTACGGGCGGAGTGATTGTAGTGGCGATAGTGGCTGATCAGTTAAAAAAACGGAAAGCAGGGTGAAGTACTTTTAGCAGTATATATTTGATAAAAAAGCAGTAGCATGATTCTAGTGGATGAACTGATTCCAAAAAGTCAGATTTTTTAAGGGGTTGTTGCAAAATACAGAATTCACACAATATATTGTGATAAAACACAGAAATTTTATCCTATATCTTGTGTAAAAATCTTAAAATGCAACAGCCCCTTTTTTATGCAAATGAGAATAAAATAAAAAACTTCATTCGATTGCAGTTACAAATACTTCCGTCGATACTGCAAAGGTGTGATACCATAATATTCCTTGAAAATACGGTTAAAGTAATTCGGCGTACTGTATCCGACAGCTTCAGCAATGTTTTGAACCAGCAGATTTTTGTTTTTTAATAACTCAGCAGCTTTTTTAAGCTTTGCTTCTTTCAGATAATTGGAGAAAGTTAGTTGACAATATTCATGAAAGATCTTGCTTAAATAATTTGGAGTCAGTCCAAATTTATCAGCCACAGTTTCCAAAGATAAGTCGGCACTGATATTTTCAGTAATATATTGTTTGATGTCTTCTATATATTCAGCAGTGCTGATGATTTTTTTCGCTTCTGGCTGAATGCTTTCCAATAATTTGGCATAGGATTGACATAAGTCAATCAGATCTTGGGGAGAAGAAACGGGAAAACAAGCTTTTTTTAGGTTGCTGAATGATAAGTATAAATTATGCTGCTGGCTGTGATTTTCCAAGGTATAGAAAAGAATATGACAAAAATCAAGCCAGTCTGCAAAATGAAGAGTTTTGCTTTTGGCAAAATCAAGGATCTCTCTGCATTTTTCCGTTAATTTATCCGGGTTGTGTTCCAGCAGTTCTTCAATGGAAGGAATGAATACAGGTGCTAAATGCATTCTGCTATTTTCGTGATTTTCTATTACTGTCTGACTGATGATTTGCTCATAGCCATAAAGCGGCAGATAGGCCAGGCCGGATTTTAGTGTCGAAAAAGACGGAGCAATTTCTGAAAAATCACATAATGATTTTGATAAAAATAAGCTGCAAGGACATTCAAAAATCGAAGAAATTTCATGCTGCAACTGCTGAAAATCAGTATCGGTATAAATAATATTTTGGTTGGCCAGTAAAATACTGACACAATTTTCAGGATAAGGCACACACAGGGCAGAATGTTTGCTAAGAAAAGTTTCTTTAATAAAAGCAATGCTTTCATAAGGCAGCATTGGAGCAGTCTGTACCACTTTCGGAGAAAATGCCAACAGGAGCAATTGGTAATTTTCGCAATCTAAAGAAAAAGAAGTTAATTTTAACTTGTTGCTGATTTCCAGAGGACTGGAAATTTTGCCTTTAAAAATTAGCTGTCCGATTTGATATTCCAGTAATGATAAATTATTATCTAAAATTTCTTTGGATGAATAAAGATCATAAAAAGCAGTTTGAATAAAATCAATATCATTTTTGGAAAGGCTGGCTGTATCAGAGTAACTATGAATGGTAGTCAGCAGATTACTCAAAGGCCGATATAGTTTTTTAGATAAAAATCTGCTTAAGAAGAAAGCCAGAAACAGCCCAGTCAGAATAATGGTAATTCCAAAAAATAAAGTGACAAATAAAGGACCTCCCCAAAAAGTGGCAGGTACAAAATAGCGATAAGTCCAACCACTGGTTGAGGAAACCACAGAATACATGGTATAATTGACAGAGCCGGTAGTGACCGGTTTGCCGGAATATAATAATTGATTTTGAGCATTAGTGAATTCAAAATATCCATTAGAATCAAGGAGCGGCAAAATTTGTTGTTCGATTTGATTCATATTATAGTTTATCAGCAGATAATGATCCTGTAAATTAAATGGAAATAACATTGAGTAAGGCTGAACAAAAGTCAATAATTTGACGGAGCTGTTTGGTTTATCGGTACTGGGCAGGAGAGAGGTTGATAGCCAAAGCGGCTGTTCAGGCATAATTGCCGTTTTCCCAAAATTTTGAGCCAAATGTTTGGCATAGGGTAGGGCAAGTGAGCTTAAAAAATGATAGTTAATGCCTTCTGAGCTGGAAAGAAAAGTATCTGAGGTGGCTGAATAAAGGCAACAGGAATAGAGATTGGGATGAATCATGGTATAATATTCCCAATCTTTAAAAATTCGGTAAGTAGAAACAGCCGATGTTTTAGAGGATAGTAAATTTGAATTACCCCAGGTACCGGCCAGATATTGGATATGCCGAAAATTTTCTTCAACCAGAGTGGTATCGGTTAATTTAGTTAATTGATTTAAAGTGGCCAGATTCTTTTTTTCAATTTGGCTTTGTAGGACATTGGTATACTGTAGAATAATTAAACTTGGTGCAATCGTTAAACTTAAGGTGGCTATAAAAAAACAAACCCAAAATATTTTTTGAGCTAAATTGATTGAATAAAAATAAGCATAACTTTTTCGTATAAACATAATTTACCTCAGTCAATAAAAATTATATATAATTTATCATACCAAACAAATAATCAAATATCAATGATAAGATAAATTTCACTCTAATATGACGATAGAAGGATAATAATACCATACAAAAGTACGAAATAATAGATAATTAACTATGATGATAAGTTTTTGTTGTTGTGATATTTGATGAAAAAGACTAAAATATTGTTAACAGATCAGGAAGGAGTAAAATAAATGCAAAAAACAATGACAATTTCAGCCAAAAAAACGACCTGGCATGATTATAAAAAGCATAGCACACTTTTCATAATGGCCATGCCGCTTTTTTTGTATTTTTTCATTTTTCATTATGGACCGATTTATGGTTTGCTGATTGCTTTTAAGGAATATTACCCATTAAAGGGAATTTGGGCCAGTGATTGGGTTGGATTTGAACATTTTAAAACAATGTTTCAGGGAATTTATTTTATTCCGGTTCTGAAAAACACTTTGATTAATAGTTTGTATAATTTGATATTTGGCTTTCCGGCACCAATCATATTAGCGATTTTGTTAAATGAGGTATCAAACCGGAGATTTAAAAAAGTGATTCAAACAGTGACCTATTTTCCGCATTTTATTTCTTGGGTTGTGTTAGCCGGTATTGTCTATGAAATGTTATCACCATCCCGGGGACCGATCAATATTTTGCTGACCATGCTGGGATTTGAACCGATTTTTTTTGTGGCTGATGTCAAATGGTTCCGGACAGTTTTAGTCGGTTCGAATATCTGGAAAGAAATTGGTTGGGGATCGATTATTTATCTGGCAGCTATTACCAATATTGATCCGACTTTATATGAAGTTGCCAAAATTGATGGTGCTAGTCGCTTGCAAAGAATCTTTTATATTACTTTACCAGGCATTGCCAATGTGGTGATCATCATGTTGATTTTTGCAGTTGGAAAAATTATTAATGATAATTTTGATCAGATTTTTAACTTAATGAATAATCGGGTCATGGAGGTGGCTGATGTCATCAGTACCTATACCTATCGGGAGGGTATTAAAGAAATGAATTATGGTTATGCTACAGCAGTGGGACTGTTTAAAAATACCATATCCTTTACACTGGTGATGGGAGCCAATTGGCTGGCTAAAAAAATGGGACAGGAAACCCTGTTTTAAGGAGGGAATGGATAAAATGAGAATAAAAAAATCACGTGAAAATATAATTTTTGATATTATTGTCTATGGAATCTTACTGGGAATGGGGATTATGACAATAGTGCCATTCTTGCAGGTAATTACCATTTCCCTTAGTCCACAGGAAGAATTAGCTAAATATGGAATGCATATTTTGCCCCAAAAAATTACTTGGGCAGGTTATGAACGGGTACTGTCATATGGTCCGATTTGGCGGGCTTATTTAAATACAATTATTCGAACAGTCAGCGGTACTGCTCTTAGTATTATGGTTTTGATTTTAGGAGCCTATGCCTTATCCAAGCCATACTTCCCGCATCGCAAATTCTGGACTTTAATTATTGTTTTTACGATGTATTTCAGTGGTGGCTTAATTCCCAGATATATTTTGGTGAATAATGTTCTGAAAATGGGCAATACTTTATTTGCTTTAATTATTCCGGGTCTGGCCAGTGGTTTTAACTTGATTATTATGCGCAACTTCTTCAGCAATATTTCCTTATCTTATGAAGAAGCAGCCAAGATTGATGGAGCAAATCATTTTCAAATATTAAGACATGTATATCTTCCACTATCAAAACCAATTATTGCTACAGTTTCGCTTTGGGTGGGGGTTGGACATTGGAACGAATGGTTTGACTCAATGCTTTATATCAGAGATGAAAATAAACAGGTATTGCAATTTGTGTTACGTAAATTAATTCTGGAAGGAACATCTGTCGAAGAAGAAATGGCAGCTGGCACGCAAATCTTTGTCAATTCCGACACTATGAAAATGGCGGCTTTGATTTTATCAATGATTCCGGTACTGATGATTTATCCTTTCTTACAAAAGCATTTTGTCCAGGGTTTAAAACTGGGAGGAGTAAAAGAATAAAAGGTAACAATGGCAGGTTGTCGGTGGAATGGATGGAAATTATGGCATCCCTTAATTTTAAATGGAAAGTCATGCCAACCGGCAACCCCTGAAATGAATAAAGGAGGAGCATATGAAACAAAGAAACAACATGAAAAAGGGGATTTCACTTGTGCTGGTGATCGCGCTACTGATGAGTTTGTCCGCTTGCGGAAAAACTACAGAAAAGAATCCAGCCGAACAAACACAAGCCGAAACTAAGACAGAAACCAATCAGGTTCAGACAGAGCAGCAAAAACCGACACCTAAGGAAGATCCGGTGGTGATTCAAATTGTAACCTCAGCTCAACCCGATCCGGATGCTAAAGTTATTAAGGCAGTAGAAGAAAAGTATAATGTTAAATTTAACTGGGACTGGGTAGTGGATGGCAAAAAATTTAATGAAGTAATGGGGGTGAAGTTATCTTCTGGGGAAATGCCTGATTTTGTAATGTTACCGGATTCCGGTGATATTAATAAATATATCAAGCAAGGCTTGGCTGCTGAAATTACTCCGGAGATGCAGGCTAAGATTCCGACCTATTTTAAAGTGGTAGAAAAATATGATGAAAATAAAAATATGTGGGTCGATGCCAAAAGAAAAGGGAAGCTGTATGGCTTAAAACCAATTTCCTCCCAGGGGGCATATCCAACAGTCCTGATTTGGCGAACGGATTGGCTGAAAAATGTAGGAATTAACGAAATACCAAAAACATTGGAAGATTTTGAAAAAGCAATGTATGCTTTTAAAGAAAAAGATCCAGATAAAGATGGTCAGCCCAATACCTATGGCTTGTCTGAAACCGGATTTGATGCGGTATTTGGTGCGTTTGGAGCGATTCCGTTAAAAACATTAGGAAAGGGCAGACAGGTTTTATTTATTACCAAAAATGAACAAGGTGAGTTGGCCTTTGCTTGCACCCGTCCGGAAATGAAAGAAGCATTGGCCAAATTACAGCAATATTATAAAGACGGCATTATTGATCCGGAATTTGTGACCGGTGAAAACAAGGGTGGATATTGGGCAACTTCCCATGCTTTTATTAATGGCCGAATTGGAGTGACTGGAAAAGTATTACCGACACACTGGAATCCACCATATGATAAAGATAGTCAAGGCGGAGCAGTATATCAGGAAATGCTGGCCGCCAATCCAAATGCCAAATTTGGAGAAACTTTTGATATTGGTACAGCTATTACCGGCCCTCATGGTAAGGCTGGCCTACATAAATGGGGAGCAGTCAATTCCAATATTGGCGTGTTTACCACCAAATGTGTACAAGATGAAAGAAAAACCAATGCAATCCTGCAATTGATTGAAGATACCTTTACGGATTATGATTTCTATCTGCTGTTAACTAAAGGAATAGAGGGAATTCATTATACCAAAAATGCAGAAGGAAAATTGGTTCGTAATGCCAAAGATTTCCCGAAAGATAATGATTTAAGAAAAGAAGGTGTTTATCTTTTGGAATTATTGCAGCAGCCGGAATTCCGTAAGCAAGCTTTGCCGGATTATTATGAATTCATTGAGAAATACAATGGACCGGGATATGCGGATGAAATGTATCCAAAAACCGAAAGCTATTCAAAAAATATCAGTGCTTTAGAGCGTTTGACGGTCGATACTTATATGAGCATTATCACCGGCGAAAAACCGGTTGAATATTTTGACGAATTTGTAGATTTGTTCTATAAAAATGGTGGTACTGCCATTGAGCAGGAAATGAATACTCAAGTCAAGGAAAACTTAGGACAATAAGAAACCTGGCAATAAGAAAATCACGAAAAAGCTGTTTTGGTTAAGCCAAACAGCTTTTTGGCATGTATCGGCCAGAAAAGATAATAAAGCGTCAAATAAAAAACAAAAATCAAACCCTTTAAATTATGAAAGGATTGTGATATAATCATACAGATATACTTTGCTAGTTGTTGCATCAGCAATCAAAATACTGTGAGAAAGTCGAGTAAAATACATACAGAAAGAGGATACTATGAGTGCATTATTAGAAGTTAAAAATCTACATTCCCGGATTGATGAGCGGGAAATATTAAAAGGTATTGATTTAACAGTAAATCCCGGAGAAATTCATATTATTATGGGACCAAACGGGGCGGGAAAATCAACCTTAGCTTATACATTAATGGGCCATGAAAAATATGAAGTGACCGAAGGCGAAGCGCTCCTGGAAGGTAAAGATTTGCTGGATATGAAAGTGGACGAAAGAGCAAAAGCCGGAATGTTTATGAGTTTTCAAACACCGGAAGTAATTCCTGGAATTACTGTTGAGAATTTTTTGCGCACAGCCAAAACGGCTGTTACCGGAGAAGCCCAAAAAGTTATTCCGTTCAAAAGAGAATTAATGAAAAATATGGAATTGCTGAATATGGATGTGAAATATGCCAGCCGTTATCTGAATGAAGGTTTTTCTGGTGGTGAAAAAAAGAAAAATGAAATTTTGCAAATGTTGACCCTGCAGCCGAAAGTGGCGATTTTGGATGAAACCGATTCTGGACTTGATGTTGATGCTATTAAAGTGGTGGCAGATGGAGTTAAGGCTTTTGCCGGCGAAAATAATGCAATTATTGTGATTACTCACTATGATAAACTATTGTCTTATTTAAATCCAAATTATGTCCATATTTTAGTTGATGGTAAAATTGTGAAAACTGGTGGAGCTGAACTGTCAAAAATTATTAATGAAAAGGGTTTTGAAGAATTTATTAAATAACTCAACTTTCCCACGTTCTTTGGAACAGTCTTTTTTATGGCGTGTGCCGCGGAAGCATCTTTTCGCAGAAAAGTGCGAAAGCGGTGGAACCCATGTGCCCGCTCCCTGGAGCGGGATAGAACCAAAAAGACGGTGAGAAAGTTGAGTAAATAATACGGCAAAAGTCAACTCTCTTTTCGGGAGAATGGAGCGCTTTTGCTGATCAGACGTATCAGTGCAGGATTGAACAGAGTGTCTTAAATTGATGGCATGATATTTGAAGCCGGTTATATATTCAATAAAGGTCTTATAGGCAGAGAGCAGATAATAGAAATTGGTTAAGAGGAGATAACAGTGGAAGAAAAAAGAAAAACATATATCCCTGATGTGGAAAGAGGGATCTATGATATCAAAGACGAGGAGAATTTCGGGTTTAAAACCAACTCGGGATTGACTGCGCAAATTGTACGTGAAATTTCGGAGGAAAAAAATGAACCCAAATGGATGCTGGAAGCCAGGCTGAAAGCATTAGAGATATATAACAGTAAACCGATTCCAACTTGGGGAGCAGATATTTCCGGCCTGGATATGGACCATATTATTACCTATGTGCGGCCTAATACCGATATGCGACATAGTTGGGATGAAGTGCCGGAGGATATTAAAAACACCTTTGAACGCCTGGGAATTCCGCAGGCAGAAAGAGAGTCCCTGGCCGGTGTTGGTGCCCAGTATGACTCGGAAGTAGTATACCATAATCTGCAAAAAGAATTAGCGGATCAGGGTGTAGTCTATCTGGATATTGAAACCGCAGTTCGTGAATATGAAGATATTGTCAAAGAACATTTTATGAAATTAGTGCCGCCAACGGATCATAAATTTGCTGCCCTTCATGGAGCAGTATGGTCAGGTGGCTCATTTGTCTATGTGCCGGAAGGAGTGCAGGTCGATATTCCACTGCAGTCCTATTTTCGATTAAATGCCAAAGGAGCAGGTCAGTTTGAACACACTTTAATTATTGTGGAAAAAGGAGCAAAACTTCACTTTATTGAGGGCTGTTCCGCTCCAAAGTATGATGTTGCCAATTTGCATGCCGGTTGCGTGGAATTATATGTCAGAGAAGGGGCGACTCTTCGCTATTCGACCATTGAAAACTGGTCCAAGAACATGTATAACTTAAATACCAAACGTTCGGTGGTTGAAAAGAATGGCCGGATGGAGTGGGTATCCGGTTCGTTTGGCTCGAGAGTATCGATGCTTTATCCAATGACGATCTTAAAGGGAGAACGCTCACAAATGGAATTTACCGGCATTACTTTTGCCGGTGAAGGACAGCATTTGGATACCGGCTGTAAAGTAGTTCATGCAGCCAGTCATACTACCAGCAATGTCAATACCAAATCGATTTCTAAAGATGGTGGTTATGCATTTTATCGTGGCCTGGTAAAAACCACACCCAATGCTGAAAATTGTAAATCAACGGTTTCCTGTGAATCTTTAATGTTGGATAATCGTTCCAAATCAGATACTTTACCAATTATTACCTTGGCCAATGATAAAATTGATATGGGGCATGAAGCCAAAATCGGTAGAATCAGTGATGATGCTATTTTTTATCTGATGTCCAGGGGAATTGATGAAATTGAAGCCAAGACCATGATTGTCAGCGGATTTGTAGAGCCGATTACCAAAGAGCTGCCACTGGAATATGCAGTTGAGCTGAATAATTTGATTACATTGGAATTTGTTGGCTCAATAGGATAGGAGACAGATATGGGAAATTATGTGAAATATAGAGCAAGAGCGAAAGAGCATTTTGAGGCATTACCATATCCGGCATGGAAACGTATTGGATTTTCTGACTATGCCGAACCGGTAATTGGCCGGGAAGAAGTAAAAGTAGAAATCCATTCTGAACTGCCGCTGGTGGGTGCAGAAAATTTAACGCCGGAGCAGGCACAGGCTTTTTATGACAGAATCAATCAGAGGACGTATGGTGTAAACCCAAAGTTTGTTGCTTTTAGTGAAAGTCAAAGTAATTTTAGCAAATTATATTATGTTAAAAGAAATCAAGTAGTAGAAAAACCGATTCATATTCGGTTTGATTTGTCAGAAATTTCCACCTTAGCAGACGAGCATTTAATTTATGCGGAAAAAGGAGCAGAGGTCTCTTTGATTTTAGAATATCATGCCGATAATTTAGTCAGAGAAAAAGCCAGTGAATATCATATTGGTCTTATTAAAGTAATTGCTGAAGAAAATGCTCAGGTTAAAGTTTATGTTGCTCAAACTTTGCCGGAAAGCAAAGTTCATATTATGAATGCAGTGGCTGAATGTGGCAGAGATGCCCGCGTGTCTTTTTACAGTGTGAATCTTGGGGCGGAGGTAGTGGCTTCCGATTACCGCAGCTTTTTAATGGGCGATTATTCTTCTTCTGATATTGAGGGAATCTATCTGGGAGAAGCGGAAAATAAATTGGACTTAAGCTATAATATTCAGCATTACGGCCAAATGACGGATTCGATGATTGAGGTTAATGGTGCTTTATCCGGAAGAGCCAAGAAAGTATTTCGTGGAGATTTGTATTTTCATCGTGGTTCAAAAGCCTCTACCGGCAAGGAAGCGGAGTTTGTAATTTTACTGAATCAGGAAGTCAAGGCTGATTCGATTCCGGCGCTATTTTGTGATGAAGATGATGTGTCTGGAGAGCATGCAGCCAATGCCGGTACAGTTGATGAAAATAAACTGTTTTACTTGATGAATCGGGGGTTCTCAGAAACAGAAGCCAAAAAATTAATTATCAGGGCTTCTTTTTCGGGGGTATTGGACCATTTGCCATCTGAGGAATTGGTGCAACGTTTGGAAAAAGAGTTAGAAGGGAAATTGATCCATGTGTGAGAATAGCGAAATTCGGAAATTATTTCCGGCCATCGCAGAGAATAACGGCATTATCTATTTTGATAATGCCGCCTCTACACAGAAACCGGAAATTGTCCTGCAAAAAGTGGCGGAATATAACCGGAGCGGTCATGCCAATATTCACCGGGGGGCATATCACTGGTCGGTTGAGGCAACTGCGACTTATGAAATGACACGCCGGAAAACGGCAGAATTTATTAATGCGGAATCGCCGGAACAAATTGTTTTTACCAGAGGAACAACCGAAAGCATTAATTTAATTGCCTCAAGTTATGGACGCAGCCAAATCAAAGAAGGAGACAGAATCGTTGTCAGCTTGCTTGAGCATCACAGTAATTTTGTGCCATGGCAGCAGCTGGCTCTGGAAAAAAAGGCATACCTGGATTTTTTGAATATTGATCCGGCAGGCAATTTAATTGAATCAGAATGGGATCGGGTCATTACTCCGGGAGTGAAACTGGTGGCGATTACCATGATGTCAAATGTACTGGGGATTACGACACCGATTGATAAAATTATTGAAAAAGCTCATGCTGTTGGGGCAGTTGTAGTGGTAGATGCTGCTCAGGCAATTCAGCATCAAAAAATAGATGTTCGGGCACTGGATGCAGATTTTTTGGCTTTCAGTGCTCATAAATGCTTTGGCTTGACAGGAACCGGAGTACTTTATGGAAAAAAAGAACTATTAGAATCAATGCCCCCTTATCAATTTGGCGGGGATATGATTGAGTATGTGACCAAAGAAAAAACCACCTTTGCACCATTGCCGGAAAAATTTGAGGCTGGTACAGCCAATATTGATGGTGTTATTGCTCTTTCAGCGGCTATTGACTTTATTGAAGAAATTGGCTGGGGGAAAATCAGGGAAATTGAACAAGATTTAACCGGGTATGCGATCCAAAAAATGAAAATGACCGATCATGTGATCATATACGGTAATCCGGCTTCCATGTATGAAAAAGGCCCGGTAATTTCTTTTAATATTGAAGGAGTTCACCCTCATGATGTTTCCAGCATTTTAGATAATGTCGGTATTGCTGTTCGCTCAGGTCATCATTGTGCACAGCCGCTAATGAAGGAGCTGGCTATTCAGTCAGCAGTCAGGGCCAGTTTTAGTATCTATAATACTAAGGCGGAGATAGATTATTTTGCGGAAAAGTTAAAAGAGGTAAGGAGGTGGCTGGGATATGGATCTTAGTCAAATTTATACAGAGGTTATTACCGAGCATAATCGTTCAACGCATAATCGTCGGTCATTGCCGGAAGTCACTCATAAAGAGCATGGACATAATCCAAGCTGCGGAGATGACATTACTTTAGAGCTGGACATCAAAGAGGACAAGATTATTGATGCTGCTTTTACGGGAACGGGCTGTGCCATCAGTCAGGCGTCTACATCAATGATGATTGATTTGATCAAAGGTTTGTCGGTGACGGCTGCCAAGGAGAAAACAGAGGCCTTTTTAGGGATGATTAAAGGCCAAAAAACGGAAGCGGAATTGGAAGATGTTTTGGAAGATGCAGTGATATTAGCGAATATTAAAAATATGCCGGCGCGGGTAAAATGTGCAGTTTTGGCCTGGCATACATTAGATGAAGTATTGAAAAAACAGTTAGGACAGTAGGAATATTATTTGCACCCATAGGCTCAAGGTGGAGAAATGGAGATCAGACATATGGAAAACTCATTGCAGCTGGATTACATGGATTTGTTGTTAGCTAAGACAATGGAAAAAAAAGGCACAGATTTGCATCTTTGTGCCGGGACTAAACCGCTGATGCGGGTAAATTCGGAATTAATGGAAGTCGAAGATAGTGAAAAAATATTGCCGGATCAAATATCCGGATTTGTTCATGCTTATTTAACAAAATTTCAGTTACAAGAACTGCAAAGAGAAAAATCCCTGGATTTTTCTTATTCCCGAAGAAATTTGGGGCGTTTTCGTTGCAATGTGTATTATCAGCGTGGTACCTATGCCATTGCCATTCGGGCATTGCCAATTGAAATTCCTCAATTTGAAAATTTGGGTTTGCCGGAAGTGATTAAAAATTTTACAGCCAGACCCAAGGGACTGGTATTGATTACCGGTGCAACCGGCAGTGGAAAATCAACTACTTTGGCCAGTTTGGTTGATTATGTCAATACCAACTACAAATATCATATTATTACCATTGAGGATCCTTTGGAGTATTTACATAGTCATAAAAACAGTATGATCACTCAAAGAGAAGTGGGGGGCGATGCTCTTGATTTTGCTTCTGCTTTAAAATCGGCATTAAGAGAAGATCCCGATGTCATTATGGTTGGAGAAATGCGGGATATGGAAACCATGTCGACAGCTTTAACCGCAGCAGAAACCGGACATTTGGTGCTGACCACCTTACATACCAGCAGTGCAGTTAAGGCAATTGACAGAATTTTGGATGTATTTAGTAAAGAGCAGCACTCCCAAGTTCAAAGCCAATTGGCTACAGTGTTAGAGGGAGTGGTTTCTCAGCAATTATTGCCCAAAGCCGATGGTTCAGGTTTAATTGCAGTGGCAGAAGTATTGGTGGTGACACCGGCGGTGCGCAATATGATTCGGGAAGGTAAACATTTTCAGGTGTCTAATTTAATTCAAACCGGTGTCAAACAAGGAATGGTATCTTTAGAGAGAACTTTGGCTAAACTGGTCAGAGAAGGTGTGATTACCCATGAAGTTGGTTTTTATAAAG
The DNA here is from genome assembly GCA_003858485.1 of Clostridiales bacterium COT073_COT-073. Taxonomy (GTDB): domain Bacteria; phylum Bacillota; class Clostridia; order Lachnospirales; family Vallitaleaceae; genus W11650. The sequence continues at coordinate 13,936 of RQYD01000002.1, read as the reverse complement.
CCAATGATTCTCAATTATTTGAAAATTATTTGAATCAGCCAAATTTATAAAAAATCAGATTTTTTAGAGCTGCTGCAGGTAGTCTTTTTTACAAGCAATATGGGGTTTTGTTTGGGCAAAACCGTATCTGAGTAAAAATCATCATTTTGCAGGAGCTCATTATTATCTCAACTTTCCCACAGTCTTTTTTGACCCTATCCCGCTCTGAAGAGCGGGCGCATGGGTTCCCCCGCTTTCGCCACATACTTCGTAAGATGGCTTTCGCGGCACACCCTGCTTTCGCAACTTACTTCGTAAGATTGCTATCGCAGCACACGCTTTCGCAATTTGCTTTGCAAAGTTGCTTGCGGTTGCACACCGCTTTCGCACTTTTCTGCGAAAAGATGCTTCCGCGGCACACGCCATAAAAAAGACTGTTCCAGGGAACGTGGGAAAGTTGAGTTATTATGTTAAGGTTTTGGTATGGATGAATTTGCCCTGAAAGCAATCCGGCAATGCCAGTTGTGAAAGAGGCGGACAGATATCAAAAAGACAGTGGGAAAGTTAAATTCATATATAAAGTAAAGATGGAAACTGACGATAGAACTAGTAGCAAAGGATTGGATGAAAATGTGTTAGGAGGAAAGAATGAAAGCAAGTAAAGGCAAATTAGGAAAGTCTGAGCGGATTCTGTTTTCAAGGCAGTTGGCGCTTGCCCTTAATTCTGATATCAGCATTACCGAAGGACTCGATATTATTCGTTCCAAGTCAGAGGACGCTCTTTTGGTAAAAGCATTGGAGGAAATGGTTGCTAAAATTTATATGGGCTATAGTTTTGGTGATGCGATTAAGGAGCAAGAAGAAGTATTTTCCACTTTTTATGTTAATATGGTGACAATTGGAGAAGAAAGCGGTAATCTGGCGGAGATTTTGGAACAGGTTGCCCAAACTTATGAACGGGATGTGGTAACTGTAAAAAAAGTAAAACAGGCAGTAACTTATCCATTGATTTTAACTTGTTTGATGTTTGGGGTAATTATTTTATTGATCACTGAGGTCATGCCGATGTTTGATCGGGTGCTAAAGTCGCTGGGTGGTGATATACCGGCGGTAACCAAAGTGATTTTAAAAACAGGTTTATTTCTGAAAAGTTATGGCTGGGTTATCCTTTTGGTTTTATTATTAATTGGTGTAGCAATATCTTATTATAAGAAAACGGAAAAAGGAAAAGTGCTTTTTGATAAAATGAAATTTTTTATTCCATACCAAAAAGATTTGACGGCTTCTTTGTTGGCAGCTCGTTTTGCCAGAAATCTGGGACTTTTATTGACCAGCGGTATGTCGGCTAACCGGGCATTGGAAATGATTTATCCAATTATTGATAATGAATATTTGGCTGAGAGAATTAAAGCATCAATTAGTCAGGTAGCAGAGGGGAAAGGATTGGATGAAGTAATCGAAACATTAAATTTATTTCCTAATTTGTTAATTAAATTATTTTCTGTGGGTGTAGCTACCGGACAAATGGATCATGCCCTGCTGCGTGCAGCTGATGAAATGGATCGGGATGTTGATGATAAATTAACACGTTTGACCAGTGTACTGGAGCCGTTGTTAATTGTTATTTTGTCAGTAATTGTTGGCGTTATTTTGATTTCAGTAGTATTACCAGTTATCAGCATTATGAATAACATTGGATAGGAGGGACTATGAAGCGTTTCCCGATCAATGGTAATTTCGTTTCTTTATTCTTTATTTTGATTTGCCTGGTGCTGATTGTTTATCATTTAAATAATTATGATATTTCGGATAAAGAAATGGGAACCGATAAAATTGAAGAAATTATTCGTCATTATGCGACAGCCTGTTATGCACTGGAAGGGAGTTATCCATCCAGCTTGGAATATTTGCAGAAAAACTATGGCTTAATCATTAATGAAAATCAGTATGTCTATTATTATGATGCTTTTGCTTCCAATATTTTGCCGGATATCAAAGTAATGAAAAAGGTGGAAGGAGAAACAGGACATGAATAAGAAAGCAATTTCAACAGAGTCTTTGTTTGTCATGATATTGTTTATGATGTTTACTATTTCAATGGTATCCATGATTATCAGCGGAAAAACCAGTTATGGTAAAATATTGGACGAAAAAGAGCAGACAGAAAAAATGCGAATTTCCACCTCGTATCTGCGTATGAAATTGAAACAGAATAATCAGGTTAATGCTGTTCAGATTACACATGATACAAATTCAGATATGGATTTGCTGGAAATCTATCATGATGGCGAAGAAAGTGAATATAAAACCATTATTTATTATTATGATGGCAAAATTTGTGAGGCTTATCTGGCGGAGGCAGATAGTTTTACTCCTGAGCTGGGAGAGCCGGTGGTTGATGTGGATGCGGAAACCATTCGTTTTGTACTGGTGCCGAAAGGTGTAGAAATATTGTATACTTTTGCAGAGGAAGAAGTTAAGCAATTTGTGGCCATGCAATTGGAGGGAATGAAATGATAAAACATAATAACAAGGGTTTTACCTTAATTGAAATCATTATCTCAATTGCAGTCCTGTCAATTATTTCGGCCATTTTTTTAGAGCTGTTTATTAAATCGGATGCAGTTCAAAAGCAGGGTAAAATTACAGATGATAAGACCTTTTTAATCAGTAATCTATTTGAAACTTTAATTGCTGAAGATACGATTGACGGATTTGCTGAGCACAGTCAACCGGCTGCGCAGGTGCAAGAAAATAAGCAAGTGAATTTTGATTTTTTCTATGATGAACACTTAAAAACTGTGGCTAAAGATGAGTCAAATTATTATATTCAGCTGATTTTTAAAGAAAAGGAAGAATTAAAAAAAGGAAAACTTTATTTGGTAACAGCTTTAGCTTTTGCTGATCAGGAAGAAGTACCACTGCAAATGACCACATATTTTTATGAGAAAAAGGGGGAGTAAGATGCGATTATTTGAAAAGTATTTAAAGAATAATCGGGGAGCGACTTCGGTTTTGATTATGATTATGATGATCATTTTGATGATATTTGGATTAGCAGCCTTAACGACTTCCGTTGCTTCTAAAAAGTTGGCCCAGAAAAATGCATCATGGTTAAAAGAGTACTATGCTTTAAATGGGGAAGCCATTAAGGCATATGCTTATTTGGAGGACACTCTGGATCTGGATGAAGCAGGGGTAGATGTGGATCGTATTGAAAATTCCCTGATTCGTTTTTTAAAGAGTAATGCAAATTGTTCGTTTCAAAAGAATGATGATGAGCAACAGCCGTTTTTGATTGAAATGCAGGTTCATGAGCAGGGAAAAGAATTTCCTAAAAGCATTCATATGGAATTTGTACTGGAAAAAAGAGAGCAATCATTTCAGTTGAAAACTAAAAAGTGGTCGCAATATCAGGCTGAGTTTTTTAATCCGGAGGATGAACCTCATTTTTCCGACATAAAAGTGAATTAAATGATTATTATCCCGTATCAAAATGATGCGGGATTTTATATTTTGAATGACCGGCAGACTTATTTCAGCTGCTGATGTCGGGAGAACTTTTTGGAATAGCATTTGACTTTAGTTGAAAAAAACATTAAAATAAGAAGCAGAAGCTAAATATAGAGCATAAGAAAATCGGTGGAGGCAGATATGAAAACAGCAGCTTTTTTTGACATTGATGGAACTCTTTACCGTGAGGGATTAATTACCAGTATTTTTAAGAAATTTATTAAATCGGATATTATTGATGAAAGTGTTTGGTATCAGGAGGTTCGGGATAAGTATAATCAATGGGATAAGCGGGTTGGCAATTATGATGATTATTTACTGAAAATGGCCGAAATTTACATTGAAGTAGTCCGGGGTTTGCATCAATCACAGGTTGAATATATTGCCAATAAGGTAGTAGAGCAAAAGGGAGATAAAGTCTATATTTATACCCGGGATAAGATTTTATGGCATAAGCAGCAAGGACATATGGTAATTACCGTTTCCGGATCACCCTATGAGTTGGTGCGGGCAATGAGCATTAAACATGGTTTTGATGCATATCGGGGAACGATTTATGAACTGGATCAGGATAATCGCTATACCGGCAATTTGTTTCCGCTTTGGGATAGTGCCAGTAAACAAAAGGAAATTATGAAATTAGTTGAGGAGTATGAGATTGATTTGGCTACTTCATACGCCTATGGTGATACCGCTGGTGATTTTTTAATGCTGAAATCAGTAGGTAATCCGGTAGCCATGAATCCGACCAAAGAATTACTGCAAAAAATTATGCAGGATCAGGAAATGAGCCAAAAGGCTAAAATTGTAGTGGAGAGGAAGGATAATATCTATCAGTTATCGCCAGATATGCTGAAATCGGGGAGTGTCTTGTAAATCAGCAGGCTGGAAATGACTATAATCTTGGAGGGAGGAAGGAGGGCAACCTCTTTTTCGGGAGATTTGAGATTAGATCCTATATTTTGAAAGATGGCACATAAGGTAAAAAGGTAAAAATAAAGAAAATCTATTTATTCAAGTGGTTCTTGAAGATGATTTTCGGAAAAGGAGGCAATATGCAATATCGGTCGTTACAGAGCATGCCAACTAAGCAGTCGTTATTGGGATTTGGCTGTATGAGGTTTCCGTTGATTGAGGGGACTCAGGAGATTGATGAGAAACAGGCTGAGGCGATGATTGACTATGCTTATCAAAATGGAGTTAATTATTTTGATACTGCTTATATTTATCATGAAGGAAAATCAGAGAACTTTATTGGCCGGGTGTTAAAAAAATATCCTCGCACCAGTTTTTATCTGGCAGATAAAATGCCAGGCTGGGTTGGAATCAAATCAGTGGAAGATGCGAAACGGATTTTTGAAGAACAGCTTAGTCGTTGTGGGGTTGAATATTTTGACTTTTATTTGTTGCATGCACTGAACAAAGAAAAAGACTATGAAAAGGTATATTTAGGGGCAGGCGTAAAGGAATACTTATTTGAAGAAAAGCGCCAGGGCAGAATTAAGTATTTGGGATTTTCTTTTCACGGAGATGAAAAATTATTGAAAAGAGTTTTGGAAGATGATGATTGCTGGGATTTTGCACAGCTGCAAATCAATTATTTGGACTGGAATATGCAGAATGCAAAAACTTTTTATAAATTACTGGAAGATCATCAAGTATCGTGTATTGTGATGGAGCCGGTCCGGGGCGGCAGTCTGGTACGTTTGCCGGAGGAATCTGTTCAGCTGATGAAAGAGGAAAAACCGGATCAAAGCATTGCTTCATGGGCCTTTAACTATGTATGTTCCCTGCCCAATGTGGTCACCGTTCTAAGTGGCATGAGTAATATGGAGCAAGTGGAAGATAATATAAAAACTTTTCACAATTTTAAGCCAATGACAGTCAGGGAGTATGAAGTAATTCAGCAGGTGGTGGAAAATTACCTGAAAAAGGGAATCATTCCCTGTACAGCCTGCCGATACTGTATGGACTGTGCTTTCGGAGTGGATATTCCAGCGATATTTGCGATTTATAATAAGGCAGCACAAAACAATGACTTGCCAATGATGGTCAGCGGCAGTCGTGGAAACAGAGGTGATGCTTTTCTGGCAGAGTACCAGGCTCTAACAGCCAAGCACCAGGCGCATCAATGCACAGCTTGCCGCAAATGTGAAAAGCTTTGTCCGCAAAATATTAAAATCGCTGACAGAATGTTTGAAATCAAACAATTGGTCAGTGCAGCACAGGTTGGATAAATAAAATATAAAAAAATGGAGCTGCTGCATCAGGGCTTTATGTCCTTTGGTTTTGACTTTTAACCAGGACAACAGCTAAGCTTGTTTTTGCAGCAGCTCTCGTTTATTTTAATTTGATCTTGCATACCGGTTCATTAGCAGCAGTATCTGCATAGGTTACATCAAAGCTGCTCATTTTATCTGGATTCATTAAGACAATGATCACATCTGTGCCCTTACCCTGACTTTTGATATGTTCAAAATCAGCGGTGATCAGTGGAGCTCCGGCCTTTACTTTTTGACCATCCGTTACATGAATGGTTAATCCTTCACCCTTGAGTTCAACTGTATCAAGGCCAACATGAAGCAATAGTTCAATTCCATTGTTGGTCCGAAGCACGAGGGCATGTTTTGTTTTAAAAGCCTGCACTATTTCACCATCAGCCGGAGAATAGATAGCATTGTCATTTGGCTGAATGGCAAAACCATCCCCCATCATCTTCTGGGAAAAGACTTCATCCTGAACTTCCGTAATCGGAATTACTTTACCACTAACCGGAGCATTTAAAGTTTCTGTTTTTTTAAATAAGCCAAACATAAATTCGAAAGCAATCTTGCGAAGCAAGTTGCGATAGTGGAACCCATGTGCCCGCTCTCCAGAGCGGGATAGAGCCAAAAAAGACTGTGGGAAAGTTGAGTTAAAAATAAAATAACACTTTTGATGAAGAAAGTCAAGGTTTACCTTGTCATTTCATTCACAGGATTTACTTTGACAAAAACAAAAAAGATGTTAAAATAAGATGTTGAGAACATTTCTCATTAATTCTTTGCCAAATTGCAAAGAAACAGAATGATAGTTAATTCAATGTTCCTATGGTCTTTTTTGCTTTATCCTGTTCCAGGGAGCGGACAGATGTGCTTTACTGCCTAATCAGGTTTTTATGACACACACCTAAAAAAGACTGTTCCGAGGAATGTGGAAAATTTGAGTAATAATTAAAACAGAGCAGCCATAGTAAATGGGAATGTGCTGCCAGTAGACTGACAATAAAGAAACAGAGGAAATTATGTTAGAGTTTTTAGCAGAGCAAGGAGTAAGTCAAAGCTTAGTTGAAGAAGTCAGAGCTTTTCGGCGCTTTTATAAGGTGGAAAGCGAAGTAGCAGATAGAGTACCGGTACCATATTATCGCTATTATGGTAAGGAAATTTGGGAAATGGCAATTGCCGCCCTTTTAGGCGGGGAAAATTTGCTTTTAACAGGAATAAAAGCTACCGGTAAAAATGTATTGGCCGAGAATTTGACAGCAGTTTTCGGAAGGCCGCAGTGGACGACATCCTTTCATATTAATATTGACCAAAGTGCATTGATTGGTACGGATACCTTTACTGGTGGAGAAGTTCGCTTTCGTCCCGGCAGTATATATGAATGTGCGAAATATGGCGGATTTGGTGTGCTGGATGAAATCAATATGGCGAAAAATGAAGCAATGGCCGTTATGTATTCGGCGCTGGATTATCGCCGAAAAATTGATGTTCCTGGTTATCAGCAAATTGAGTTGCATGAAGCCACCCGCTTTATTGGCACCATGAATTACGGCTATGTTGGCACTAAGGAACTAAATGAGGCTTTTGCGTCCCGCTTTATGGTGATTGATATTCCGCCCATGAGTGAAGATAAAATTATGCAAATTTTGCTGGGAGAGTTCCCCAATTTAACAGATGAAAGTGCGGCGGCTTTTACCGGATTATTTTTAGATTTACAAAAGAAATCATTGCATTCAGAAATTTCAACCAAAGCCATTGATTTTCGTGGATTATTAGGAGCGATTCGGGCAGTAAAGCGCGGTTTGAAACCAGCTTTGGCAGTTAAAATGGGGATAGCCGGGAAGGTATTTGATGAATTTGAAAAAGAACTGGTTCAGGATGTGATTGATCTGCGTATTCCTAAAAATGCGACTGCGGAAAGTATATTTAAAAAATAAATCAAAAATACAGTGGCAGTATCAATACCTTTACAGTCAATGGCAGTCGCTCAGGTAAAAGACTGTGGGAAAGTTGAGTATATAAAAAAATAGATGAAAGCACATAGATGCTGGCAAAATTAATCGCCATCCGGACTATATCAGGGGCTGCCAGCAGCAAATTCCTGGCTAAGTTGTACTGGGCTTGGCGACAGTGAGTTTAAACAGAAAGAGTAAGCTATGATTTATAATCAATTATCAGATAAGATGACAGAAGACTGGATAAGGGAAAGGGCACAAAATATTTTTTGGACGATTCTTGAGGACTATTCCAAAGATATGCCAAACTTTATTGTCATGAAGGAAAGTGCCAAGGCAAGACATTTAGCGCTGGTTTGGGGCAGTGTTTTTTTGTATGCTGATATCTCTTTACTTCGGGCTTTTGATCAGCATATCAGTACAAAACCGGATTTTTATGCGATTTTTTCCCAGATCCTGCGCATTGCTTTAGAAGAATATTGTTTGCCTAAATTAGCAGCAGAGCGCCCGGCAGTCAAGGATTTGGCAGCAGAATTTTATGGTTTGGCAGACCGCCAATGGGAAAAACGACTGGCCAAAACCAGTGCCGAAATTCTGGAAAAGGCATATTATGCTGACAAACAGGGGAAATTGGGGAAAGATAATATCTGGCTCAAAGCACTGCTGGCTGATATTACCCGGGTAGCAGAGACAGCCGGGGACACGGCTGGACTGATCACTGGAGTGGAAGAAATTTATGGCAATTACTTTGCTACGGAAAATTGGATTAATAAAATAGCAGGGCAGGTCGAAAAAACGGAAGCGGCCAAACGCAAAGTAACCCCATATAAGCCAGATGAAACCTTTATGCAGGTAAAGCGCGGAGTGGCAGCAGCCGAAGTTTTTGTAGAAAAAATAGTGGATGCGGAGTTTAATCCAAATAGTTATCGGGGCAAGGCAGCGGCCAAATATTTGGAACAGGAAAAAGAAAAAGCGGCCAAGCTGGCTAAATTGGCAGCAAAAAGAAAGCAAAGTGATTTTGATAAGGTGCGGATTTTCTTTGGTGATATGCTTCTGCCACAATCAGAAATTGAGCGAATAGAAAATAAAATCAGCACCGGTATCCATGAACACAAAAAGTTATATGTAACCGATGGTGATTTTAGCAGTTTGGTCAGTGATTATCAGCTGCGTTTTTTGGAGGAACAGCGTAATTTTAATTTGGAGTATTTGGAAGTCCATGACCGGGAATGCCGGCGGCAGATTGAAAGCCTTCGTTCTTTATTAATCCATGCGCTGCTGCCGGATAGTAAGGAGGATAGCCGGCGGGCCAATTACGGGAGTCTGCGCTCCGGTGAAGTTTGGCGAACGGTAATCCTCCATGATTATAAGGTGTTTGAGCATATTCAAAAAAATGAGATCGGCAATTTGGCAGTTGAAATTCTATTAGATGGAAGTGGTTCGCAAACAGAAAGACAGGCACAGGTGGCCATGCAGGGCTACATTATTGCGCAGGCCTTGAGTTTATGTAATATTCCCTGTCGGGTTAGTGCTTATGCAACATTTCTGGATTATACCATTTTTCGGGTATATCGGGATTATGATTCACCAAGGGGACAAAACAAGAAAATCTTTGATTTCTTTGGTACCGGCATGAATCGGGACGGCTTTGCTTTTAGAGCAGTGGCTGATTTTATGCAAAAGCGGGCAGAAGAAAATAAAATTTTAATTATCTTTAGTGATGGCAAACCTAATGATGTCCGGGTTTTTAAGAAAGATGCCGAAAAGCCGGAATTAAAAGATTATACCGGTGAGGTAGCAGTCAGAGATACTGCTATGGAAGTACGTAAACTTCGATTGCAAGGGATTTCCGTCCTGGGGGTATTTAATGGCCTGGATGAAGATCTGCCGGCCCAGAAAAAAATCTATGGCCATGATTTTGCCTATATCAAAAAAATGAATCAGTTTTCCAAAATTGTTGGCAGCTATTTGAAAAAAGAATTGCACAAAATGATGTAGGGGAAAGCAGGAGAAAAGAGCGGTTGCAAGATAGAATTTTTATCAGGAGATTGTTTGAAATGTAGAAATGATAGGCAATATCCTGGCGAAAACTTTAAAGTGCAACCGTTCTTTCTGGCGAAAATGCCTTATAGCTGTTGAGTATAATTTATGTTTATACCATTGAGATATTAGTGATTTAGCGGCGTTTTAATAAAAATTCATGATTGGGGTCATTATGAAATTTCCATTTTTTGATTGGACCAGCCATAACATTAAGATAGTAACTACAATATCCATCCGGCACACCCACCGGATGATAACCCTTAGGGACAAGGACAATATCATGATTTCGGACTGTATAAGTTTCATCTAAGGATAAATCGTCAGTATATACTTTTTGGATAACAAATCCACTGTCCTTATCTGTTTCGTGGTAATAGATTTCTTCCAATAAACTTTCGTGGGGAAGATTATCCGTATCATGTTTGTGAGGAGGATAACTTGACCAATTTCCGCCCTCAGTATAAACCTCAGTTACCAGAAGTTTGTCAGAAATTGTGGAATTATCACTTAACATGGTATGAACCAATCGCCGGCAATGATGATTGCCACGTCGTTCCACATCATTTTTGGCAGCGGGAATGAGTACTGGGGATTTTGTTGTGTTGTCGGTCACGGCATAACAAATTGCTATTTTTGATGAGGTTATGCTTTGGAGACAAAAGCCTTGATTTACTGGAATATATACACTATCAGTTGGAAGCTTATCAAAAATATGTTGCCGTTGACCAACATTATAGTAAGTCTTGTTTTGAGTTGAAACATTTATTTTACCTTCCAGCACAACAATACATGCTTCGTATGTAATTAAATTTTCGGAATATTCACTGCCCGGGTCGAACGAGAGCACTTTTAAGCCGATATACCTTAAGACAGAGTTTTGGATATTGATATCCTGAACCAGCTGTAGACCTGGAAAATTATTCTTTTGAGGATGGATTAATAATTGACTCATAGACACCTCCTTAAGTAAAATGGGTAAATTATGAGTATATTATAATGAAAAAATGGAAAAATGTCAAATATTTGCATATAAAAGTGGCTTTTTATAAAAAATATTTGATTAAATTAATTAAATTTGATAAAATCCCATCTTTGACAGTTAAAAAGCGTGAAAGTCTTTAATATCAAGGTTTTTCACGCTTTTTAAATCTTGTAAAATGTAGCTATTTATTACTTCTTTTTCTTTTTTGTTTTTCGTATTATTTTTTTCATGTTTATGTCGTTTATAATCTCATAGTCCGTTCTAAATCCAGCAGTTTCATGTAGTCTATCAGTCAAATCGGTTCTTGTATAACTGGCTATATATCCAAGTTTTTCTCCAGGTCTGGCCATTATCATATCTCTTAATGTATCGGAGATCTCCTCACAAGTGAACGCTTCCCCAAGTCTTTTTTCAAGGATTCGGAAAATAAAAAGGGATAGAAAACAGGTAAGAAAATGTGACTTTATATGGTCCTGGGTTTGCACATAGACAGGTCTTGCCTTAAACTCTGTTTTCATAATTCGGAAACATTCTTCAATCTCCCGGCGTTTCCGATTTATCCTTATAATCTGTTCTACCCTTATATTCTCAAGGTTCGTACATACCGCATAGAAACCATCATACTGTTGTTCGTTGCGGATAGCCTCCTCATTTAAGAATACATGATCGTTAGAACATACTTCGCCGTCCGCGGTAACAGCCTTATGCTCAATGAAGCGATGAGGATCGTTTTGATTTTTCGCTCTCCGTTTATAGTTTCCGGTTTCAATCAATTTCATGGCTCTATTAATCTGTCCCTGCCGAATTGTTTGCTGATACTTTTTATATTTCGGGGAAAAGGAAACGATAAGGTGTTGCTCTAATGGTTTGTCTCCTTCTTTTTTCTTCTTGCCTGAAATATCTTCGACAATCCATCGGTCTTTATAGAAAACCTTGTTGTAATCCGCTTCTTCGCTGATATCATCCAGGTTATATACTTTGCTGTCACCGGGCAGGTGCCAACCATCTTTGTCAAGGGCATAATCCTTAAGGTGCTCGGGAAGCTGTTTGATGGACTGGGTTGTAATAAAACTTCTCGTTCTATGCCCAAACAGAGACTTGTCATTGAATTTTCTGTTTTCCTTTGAGGAAAGTCCGGCATCGGTACATACGATGATATCCTCAAGACCATAATCGTTAAGCAATCTTTTTTCGATCGGCTTTAGGGTAGGCTGTTCATTCTGATTCCCCGGATAAATATCAAAGGCCAGAGGAATGCCGTCATAATCCATGAACAATCCCATACCGACAATAGGAAGCGGTTTGTTTTGTTTGGCTTTGCCATATTTTCTTAGTTCGTCGGCTTCTTCGATTTCAAAATAGAAGTTGGTACAGTCATAATAGAGAATATCTTTGCGTCTGCTTAGCACGTTCTGACTGTTTTTATAAAGTTCTGACTGAATGAAATCGCTTTCCTTAGAAAGAAGCGAAAGGGAACGGTAAACATCATGAAGTTTGAAAGTAGGTTGTTCTATAAAAGTGGCGGATTGTTTGTAGGAGGAAAGTTTTGAGGATGGATAGAGGATACGGGTATAAATAAGCTTTGACAAGATATCATTTAGGTCATATTCAAACTTATACTTGTCAGCAATTGCTTGGCATATTTTATCTAATCCCAGACTATAATAGATATCCTGCAAAAAGAGATAACCGCAGTTAAAAGATTTTTGTACTCCTTTTTTCATGAGTTTGGAAGGAGAATAAGGAATAATAATCTCTTTTTTGTGTTCATACTCCATTCGGTTCAGTTCATTGACATACTCTTGGGCCCATTGATAAGGATCCTTGCCATTTGCTTTTGCTTTTACTTCATCTAGTGTGCCTAATTTTTCAATGGTGATGGTTGTAGAAGTGCCATTTTCTTTTCGAATCGACTTTTGTACATAAAAGGACGCTGTATTTTTGGATTTGCTTACGGTTAATTTCATATCATTTTACCTCCATCCTTATTATATCACACATAGCCGAAAATAGCTACAAAAAAATTATAAAATTTGACAAAAAAATAAGCTATTTTATTAGCTTTGAATCGATTTTATGAACTTGCAAGTGTCAAACTCCCGGGAAAAATGTCAAATATTTGCATATAAAAGTGGCTTTTTATAAAAAATATTTGATTAAATTAATTAAATTTGATATAATCTTTTTAAAGGTTATGATAGAGTAAATTCAATCAAAATGCTGAAAGAAAAGATGAATGAAAGCTAAGTGATTGTCAAAAATCCAAGAAAGGTGTTTGTACATGAAAAAGCAAAGATTGACAGAAATTGAATCTTATTTGAGAGGGAAAGATAAAGTATCAATTGAGGAGCTATCAGAAACATTTCAAGTTTCCATTAATACGATTCGCCGGGATATTAAAAAGCTGGATGAAGAAGGAGTGATTAAGAAATTTTATGGAGGCGTCACTTTTAAGGAGGTTCCGCTTAACTCTTTTGAAAATCGATTTACGGAAAATTTATTTGCTAAGAAAGCAATTGCCAAGAAAGCGGCTGAATTGATTAACGAAGGGGACATTATTTATATTGATTCGGGGACAACAACAGCCACTATATTAGAACATGTTAAACCGGAGATTAACTTAACTATTTTCACTAATAGCCTGGATATCATAGAAGCAGCAGTTAAAATGGAAAATGTTAACTTATATACAGTCGGACGCCATTTTCGTAGAAAAACACGATCCTTTATTGAAATTGAATCACGAGAGCGATTAATGCAAATCAATATTACCAAAGCCTTTATGGCGGTTACCGGGGTATCGGTCAATCAGGGATTGGCTAATCAGGACTTTGCGGAAACAGAAATAAAAAGTTATATTTGTCAGACAGCAGAGCAAATTATATTATTGGCAGATAGGACAAAGTTTAATAAACCGGCTCTTTTAACTTTTTATCAATTGAAAGATATTGATGTTTTAGTGACAAACCACTGTGATGATGAAGAAATAAGAAAAGTATGTCAGGATAATAAGATTGATTTTGTGTGTGTTGGATGAACCGATGAATTAAGATGAAAATAAGCTTCTGAAAAAGATTTTTATAGTTTTCGGAAGCTTATTTTTTATATTAATAACTCAACTTTCCCACAGTCTTTTTTGGCTCTATCCCGCTCCAGGGAGCGGGCACATGGGTTCCCCCGCTTTCGCCACATACTTCGTAAGA
>RQYD01000001.1 GCA_003858485.1 Clostridiales bacterium COT073_COT-073 | reverse complement strand
GAATGCCTAATTAGAATCATTGTCAATCGAGCCCCTCAGCACGTTTCCCGGAGGGAAACGTGCTGGGAGATAGAGTCCGCTGACATAAGCTGTAGGTCACTGATATAAGCTGCTTATCAAACATTAACTAATGTGTTGGGAAATGTGTTTTAAAGAGAAGAAAGTGCCTTAATATAAGATATAGGAGAGAGATATGGCCACCAAAAAATCAATTACTACAATTTTAGAACGCCTGGATGAGCATTATGGCAAAGAATTTATGTGTTACTTGAATTATACGCCCGGCAGAGATTATGAATTGCTATTTGCTACCATTATGAGTGCCCAATGTACGGATGATCGGGTGAATATGGTAACCAAAGAGTTGTTTGCCAAATACACCTCTTTAAAGGATTATTTAGAAGTTCCGCTGAGTGAGTTGGAAGATGATATTCATTCGACCGGTTTTTATCATAATAAAGCCAAAAGTATCCAAAATTCCGCCCGCATTTTACTGGAGAAGTATAATGGCGAATTGCCGAGAACAATTGATGAAATGACGGAATTACCTGGGGTTGGCAGAAAGACTGCCAATGTTGCTCTTGGACATTTATATGATATTCCCGGTATTATTGTGGACACTCATGTGAAGCGAATTTCCGGTAAACTTGGTATTACCAAAGAAACTGATCCGGTAAAAATTGAAAAAGATTTAGAAAAAAAACTGCCAAAAGAGCATTGGTTGCGTTATAATACGCAAATTATCGCACATGGACGAACGATTTGTAAAGCCAGGAATCCAAAATGCGGAGAATGCTTTTTATTAAGTGAATGTCCTTGGGGAAAAGCAAAAATTTAAAGGCAGAAATTTCCTTTGTTCTGTTTTTGCTCCGATAAAGAATTTGATCTGATCCAATTCCCTGATGATAATAAATTCATTATTTCTTTAATGCTGAGTGAACTTTTTCTTTTCTATTTACGAATTTTTACAAATAAAAACTATATCGGATACGATCTTTCAAAGGCAAAAGGGTTGTTGCAAAATATAGATTTCAGACAAGATGTGGTGGTTAATCACCGGAGTTCAATCTTAATCTTGTATGAAAATCTTAAAGTGTAACAGCCCTTTTGCTGTCTATATGTATAGGTAAGCACAGCGAACTCTCAGAAATGGATGGGTTTTCAGAAGTAATCACCACTCCGGAAGATAAAATAAAAATAAAAAAATAAAAAGAAGAAAAAAAGTATTGCCAAATAATCAAATCTATGATAATATCTATGTAGATATTATCTATGTAGATGTTAGAAAGAGTTGGAATATGAATGATATTGAATTGAAAATTCTTATTGGAATGCATAGGAATGTTAATAGTATTGATAAAAGCACATCCCGGATCGCATCCGAGCATGGTTTGACATTTAGTCAATTTGCGGTTTTAGAAGCTTTATACAGCAAAGGGGATATGACAGTGGGAATGGTACGAAAACACATACTAAGTAGCATGGGAACCATACCGCTGATTATAAATAACCTTGTTAAGATGAACTATGTTCAGCGTAGGTCGGATGAAAATGACCGGAGAATTTGTATCATAAGTTTGACTGCGGAAGGCAGAGAATTGATAAAAAAGCTTGCTCCGCAAAATGAAAAAATGATCAAGGATTATATGAGTATCTTGACAAATGAAGAAAAAAACAACTTATTTTATCTTATGAAAAAATTAGGAGGAAAGATAAATGAAGAGAAAAGTGCAAAGTAAGGTCACCGGATTTCCGGCCATGGATGGAGCCGGTGTAAAATTGGTTCGCGTACTGGGACATGGTACTGTGAACGATTTTGATCCCATTCTGATGCTGGATTCCTTTGATAGTCAAAATCCGGCTGATTACACAGCTGGTTTTCCCATGCATCCACATCGGGGCATAGAAACCGTGAGCTATGTATATAAAGGCAAAATGAAACACAAAGACAGCCTCGGCTTTGAAGATACCGTAGAAGACGGAGAAGTTCAGTGGATGACTGCCGGATCAGGAATTTTACATGAAGAGCAGCTTCCGCCAAGCGATCGTCTGTTGGGAGTACAGCTTTGGTTGAATTTGCCGGCAGACAAAAAAATGGTGAATCCTGAATACCATAGCATAAAAAATAATCAAATTCAAGAAATTCCCTTTGAAGGAGGAAAAATTCGGCTGCTTGCAGGAGATTATAAAGAGTTCAAAGGATTTCAGGGTAAGTATTCACCACTTAATTATTATGATATCGAGTTGGAGCCAAATTCCAAAATTGAGATCGAAACTGCTTTGGATGATTCGATCATGCTTTTTACTCTTTTGTCAGATGTGGCTGTTGAAGGAGAACATATTGCAGAAAAAACAGCAGCCAAGTTGACCCCGGGCAATTCGGTAGTGATTGAATCCGGAGCCAAAAAAGCCAAGGTATTATTTATTGGATCGAAAACCTTGAACGAAAGCATCTCGTGGGGTGGACCGATCGTGATGAATACAGAAGCAGAATTAAGACAAGCATTTGTTGAGCTTCGAAACGGAACTTTCATAAAAAAATAATTTAATTTAAAGGAGATTAAAAAAATGAGCATTGTAAAATCATTAGAAAAAAGAAGAACATATTATAATATCAACAAGCAGCTTCCGGTTTCAACCGATGAAGTGGTGGCAAAAATCAAACAGGTGACGGAATTGGTTCCGGATGCATTTAATATGAAAAGTGCAAGAGTGGTAGTTGCACTTGGCGAACAGCACGATTTACTTTGGGACGAAATTTATAATGTATTTGAAGGAAAAGTGCCCAGAGAAAAAATAGACTCTTTTAAATCGGGAGCAGGTACAGTCTTGTTTTTCTATGATGAAAATACTGTAAAAGCACTTCAGGAAAAATTTGCGCCTTATGCTGATAATTTTCCGGTATGGGCAAATCAGGCAAATGGAATGCTGCAGATCAGTATCTGGTCAGCCCTTAGAGAACTTGAAATAGGAGCTTCTCTTCAGCATTATAATCCTGTGATTGATCAAAAAGTAAAAGAGCTTTTTAATGTTCCGCAGGAATATAAGTTATTAGCTCAGATGCCATTTGGCGGTATTGTGAGCGAGCCGGCTGCAAAAGAAAAAGAAGATATAGAAAAAAGAGTTGTTGTAAAATAAAGAACTCAACTTTCCCACGTTCCTTGGAACAGTCTTTTTTATGGCGTGTGCCGCGGAAGCATCTTTTCGCAGAAAAGTGCGAAAGCGGTGTGTAACCGCAAGCCATCTTACGAAGTATGTGGCGAAAGCGGGGGAACCCATGTGCCCGCTCCCTGGAGCGGGATAGAGTCAAAAAAGACTGTGGGAAAGTTGAGTAAAGAATTTATAGTCAGATAAGACATAAAATAAAAACAAGGTGGTTAGACTCATTGCTGTCTAATCACCTTGTTTTTTATTTTGCCTGAGAAAAAAGCTTTGAGAACTCAACTTTTCTGTTCTCCCTGGAAGTATTATCAGGTTTGATATGTAGTTGTAAGCCGGGATCCCGGGCAGAAATGTGATTGGTTAAGGCATATGCTGAAAAAGCCGTTTTACGCAATTAGCAGATCGATCATTGAATTAGAAGTTTGGCCGGGAAACCCTATTGCCAAACATTGCCATCAAAGCCTTCAAAAAAATGATATTTAGCCAAAACTTTTTTTGAGATCAAATGGCCATTCAGTAATGCTGACAAGGCTGGCAAAAAGAAAAGCGGGAATGAGTACTCAACATAACCGAGGAAAGTAATAAAGAAAATAAAAACCAATAAAATATTAGGCAAAGTGGCCAAAAACACCCAAGGTAAATGTTTATTGGCAAGAATAAAGCCGATTTTAATCAGGTGAACCAGATTTAATTCACGGTTTTGGGCCAGTAGGGGCAGGGCGACAGTGCCAAATAAGCATAATTCCATAAAGATAAAGAAATATAAAGGCAATAGCCAGATAACTCCGAATTGGCCAATTAAGGTTAGATACATATTAAATAAAGACAGAGCCATCATAATAAAGTAAAGCAGGCAAAAGCCCAGTTGAAAAAAGAAACGTTTCTTTACGGAAGCAAAAAAACTGCGAAACGGATAGGATTCGCGCAAAACGACTCCTTGGTAAACTGCAAAATATAAAGCAATTGTTGCCGGCCCCGAGAGCAAACCAAAGCTAAAGAAAGTAATAAAAATCCAAATTAAGTTAAGGGCCAGTAAATCAAAGACAATTCCACCGTAATGCTGAAATGGTCCGTCTAAATCAAAAAGTTTCAAGATAACTCCTTTCCATATACATCTTGCCTCTCCTTTTATCCGTTAAAATACAGGGAGAAACGGTCAGATCCCGGTGCTTTTTTATGTGCTGCCGGCATTATTTGCACAGTTGGCTGTGTTGTTAAAATATTATGAAAGTCGGACCAATTGTCCGATTGCGTCATTTTCTATGATTAAATCACAATGCTCTTTATAGTATTCAAAAGAAACAGTATTATTTTTATAAATGCTGCCAAATTCAGACAGTAGTCCGGAAATTAACAGACGTAAGTCTTTAGCAGTACTGCGGTTACGAATGAGCAAAATGTATTTGCCATCTTCCTGATATAAGTCGCTTTGACTGATCCGATATTTTGATAATTCATGAGCAGCTGCCACCACTGACTCAAAGCTGTCAAACATATAAGAAAAAGAAACATCTGTTAATTCTGAGCGCTTATATGAATTCAGATCCTGAAAAACCGGTTTTGAAACCTGGGGATTGCTGTCAGCTTTGCGAATGTTGGAGCTGCTTTCACGAGAGCTTTCACGAACTTCCCGGGCGCTGGGCTGATTTTGCTGAAACTCAATAAATTGGTCATCAATATCGCTGGGATCTTCAACCCTGGTAATAATCAGCATAATGCTGTCATATGATACCGGTACGATTTCGATCATGATCGGTACATTTTGCATATCAAACCCAAATTCATCAAGGGCTTTGGCCATCATATCATGAAACAGGGTTTGGGT
The DNA here is from genome assembly GCA_003858485.1 of Clostridiales bacterium COT073_COT-073. Taxonomy (GTDB): domain Bacteria; phylum Bacillota; class Clostridia; order Lachnospirales; family Vallitaleaceae; genus W11650. Next base: position 187,253 of record RQYD01000001.1, on the reverse strand, counting down.
TTTCGGATTTCCGTAAGCAATCTCAGAAAAATTAAGTTCTCTGGAGGACAGGTCATTTTTATTTAAATAACATTTGATTTGGTTGCTGTTTACTCGTTCCATTCTCATAAAATCACTACCTTTCTATGAGGCTTTTAATATTTAACCTGCCCACAGCTTTTTTGACTTTACCCCATCCCATATCCTGCTGTGTGCTCAGTTTGTATTCTTATTATATCAAATTTTAGAAAATAGTAAAGACCGATTTCATCTGCATCTATGGAATTTATTTTAGAAATTCTTGCCATTTGTAAGGATTTCTGATATGATAAGTATTGGCTTTTAATAAAGAATTTCTGAGTAGATGCAGGCAGCAAAGACGAATTGAGGAAGGCTGGAAAAGGTATTTTAAGGGAATCCATGATGTCAACAGGCATAGTGAAAATGGAGAAAGGAAGATTAAGATGGCGGTAAAGGTAATAATCGGAGCACAATGGGGCGATGAAGGGAAGGCAAAATATATTGATATTTTAGCGGCAAAAGCCGATATGGTCGTTCGCTATCAGGGCGGAAATAATGCCGGGCACACAGTAGTGGTTAATAATAAGGTGTATAAGTTTCATTTAGTGCCATCCGGAATTCTTTATCCGAATACACTTTGCGTTATTGGCAACGGAGTTGTAATTGATCCCAAAGGCTTACTTGATGAAATGGCAGGTTTGGCAGAGCAGGGACTTAGCTTTGAGAATTTACGTATCAGCTTGCGGGCGCATTTGGTTATGCCTTATCATAAAGTTTTGGATAAATTACAGGAAGAATATCTGGGTGAGGCCAGTATTGGTACAACCGGCAAAGGTATTGGTCCTTGCTATACCGATAAGGCAGCGCGCGATGGAATTCGGGTGTGTGATTTGCTGGAACCGGAAAATTTTGCAGCCAGGGTCAGACAAAATGTGGAATTGAAAAATAAAATTATTGAAAAAGTATATCTGTCGAAGGAAACTTTAGATGCCGATACGATTATTAAAGAATATATGGATTATGCCAGACAGCTAAAACAATATTTTACTGACACTACCGTACTGGTCAGCGAAGCAGTTGAGTCCGGCAAAGAAGTCTTATTTGAAGGTGCTCAGGGAACGCTGCTGGATATTGATTTAGGTACCTATCCTTTTGTCACATCTTCGCACCCGACTACCGGCGGGATTGCAATTGGCAGTGGAGTTGGTCCAAGCAAATTGACCCAAAGCATTGGCATTATGAAAGGTTATGTCACTCGGGTTGGGGAAGGACCATTTCCAACGGAGTTAAATGATGAAATTGGTGAACAAATCAGGCAGGTTGGTCATGAATTTGGAACTACAACCGGTCGTTCCCGCAGAACAGGCTGGTTTGATGCGGTGATTGGCCGTTTTGCAGTACGGACAAATGGGCTGACCGATATTGCTCTGAATAAGATTGATGTCTTATCAGGCTTGCCAACAGTTAAAGTATGTGTGGCTTATGAAAAAGACGGGCAAATCGTCAAGGATTTTCCAGCCAGCCTGACTGAACTGGCCAAATGCAAACCGGTTTATGAGGAGCTAAAAGGCTGGGGGGATATTTCACATATTCGCAGTTATGAGGAATTACCGGTGGAAGTAAAAGACTATATTGCGTTTATTGAAGCTAAATGTGGTGCTAAAATCAGTTATGTTGGGGTTGGCCCGGATCGGGACCAAAATATTGAAATAAAATAAGTTGAGGCCTGGCGATCATCAGCGTGATGTTTTGGACACAGCAGGGTAGCAAATTTTAAGCTTTTGCTGAACCGGTTTTTTTAAGCAGGCAGATGGAAAAATAAAATAAATAAAGGAAACGGTATGAAAATAATTGTTGGACTTGGGAATCCCGGGATGCAGTATGTGGCTACCCGCCATAATATCGGCTTTGAAGTGATTGAGCGATTAGCCTATGAAACCGGAATTCGTTTGGATAAAAGAAAATTTAAAGCTATTTTCGGGCAAGGACAAATTGCCGGGGAAAAAGTAATTTTAATGCAGCCACAAACCTATATGAATTTAAGCGGAGAGAGTGTGCGGGCAGTGATGGATTTTTATTCATTGACTCCCAGAGAAGTGGTTGTCGTTTATGATGAAATCAGTCTTGATCTGGGACAATTGCGAATTCGTGAAAAAGGCAGTGCCGGTGGACATAATGGCATGAAAAATATAATTGCTCATTTGGGCACTCAGGAATTTATTCGCTTTCGGGTCGGTGTTGGTCCGCAGACACCAGGCATGGATTCAGCTGACTTTGTCTTAAGACGCTTTAATAAAGAAGAAATGAAGATTGCAATTGAAATGGCCTTAAAGACAGCAGAGGCAGTCGAGGCATATTTGCGCAATGGAATTGAATATGCAATGAATCATTTTAATGGCTGATTCTCCATAGCGAACAATGACCGGAAAGATTGTGACCAAAGGTATTATCATGCAGAAGTTCAAAGCAGTTTGGCAAGATAGTGGACTCATTTGCTATTTATCAGGACAGAATATATTGTTCAAAAGATGATGGCAAAATTGAGTAAGAAAAAGAACATAGAAAAGAAAAATAAGAATAACAAAGGGAAGAAGTCATGATGGAAGAAGGAAAAAGCCCCCAAAAAAAATCAAAAACATTCGGATTACGGAATAAAATTGGCAATTTATTATTGATAGCAGGTGTGATTATCATTTGTATTCCTTTTGTCGGCCGATATCTGGCTGACCGGGAACAGGAAAAAATGCTGAAAGAATTTTATCAGCAAATGGAAGCGCAGCTGGAGGCGGAAACAGAAAAATTAAATCAAACACTAAGCTATACTGATGATCAAACACTGCAGCAAGATCTGGATGCATCAGCTAAGGCAATTGCAGAAATTGCTTTAAATGAAGGACTTAATACCGATAATGTGACTAAGTTAAAAACCGGGCCAACTGCCATCGGAATTATTGATATTCCTAAAATTGGATTGAAATATCCAATTGCAGAAGGAGTCGATAATACGACTCTGCGTTTTTGCATTGGTCATATGCCGGGTACAGCGGCCCTGGGTAATACCGGAAATTCAGTATTAGCCGGTCATCGCAGTCACAGTTTTGGTGATTTTTTCAATCGTTTGGATGAAGTTGAGGCTAATGATGTGATTATTATTAAAACAGCGGAGAGCTCTACCAATTATACAGTGGTTGAGAAAAAAAGAGTCCATAAAACTGATTTATCAGTGTTGGCTGTTAATAAGTCGGAACGGGAATTAACTCTGATTACTTGTGAATTGGGGATAAATCCGGAGGAGAGGATCATTGTCAAAGCCAAAGCGGAAGCGCCAGCCGAAACGGCGAACACAGAAGCGGCTGCTCAGACAGAGCCTGGGCCAGAGGGGCAAACTCCGCCCGCCGGAGAAAAAAAGGAATAAAGGAAATCGCTGCGCAAACTTTCGTTCTGGATGAACAAACTTCGTCGATCGGGAATAAAAAGGAATAAACCAGGACTAAAATAGGACCAAAATAAGCCTTCAGACCCATAAATAATGCGCGATTATGGTACGATAATATGTTAAAGTCGAATTGGAATAATTTATTGGAGATCATAGCGCTATGATGTCATGCTTTCACCGATAAAGGCAAACTGTTCGAAAGGACAGGACGCAAAACTAAAGGGCCTTCCTGATAGCAGGGTGGTAGCCAGCAACCGAAAGAAAGCTACTTTTATTTTCAGCTTTCTTTTAGGAAAAAATTAAAGAAAGGAGATGCGAAAATGAAAAAATGGATGTTGTTGTTGAGCGTGGTTGTAGGTTTATGTTGGAACAGTGCGGAAATTATGGCAAATGAGAATATAAAAATTGATGACAGTCAGGCTTCACTAGGGAAGGTTGGAGTTTATTTCAATACCGGCACAACCAAAAAAGTTAAATTGATGGTCACCAAAGGTAGTGAAAAGTATTCGTATAATTTGCAAAATTTAAGCCAAATGGTTTATTTCCCTCTACAAATGGGGAATGGGAAGTACAGTGTCAAAGTTTATGAAAACACGGAGGGCAATAAATATCGGGTGCTTACCGGAAAAGATATAGATGTGGCAATCACCAATCCTAATTCCGTATATTTGCAGTCGGTTCAGGAGATTGACTGGAATGAGCAAAAAAAGGCGATTAAAATTTCACAGCAGCTGATTGCCGACCGGGAAAAGGAGTTAGGCCGGAAATTAACAGAAACCGAAATTACCAAAGTATTGTATGAATACATCATTGAAAAAATAGTATATGATTATAATAAAATAAATAATTTGACCAATTCCTATCTGCCCAATATTGATGACACTGTAACAACTCAATCGGGAATTTGTTATGATTATTCTTCCCTTTTAGCGGCGGTGCTCCGCAATCAGGGAATACCAACCAAAATGGCAAAAGGCTATTCCACTTTTACTGAGGTTTATCATGCCTGGAATGAGATTTATGTTGATGGAAAATGGGTAATTGTCGACAGTACAACCGATGCCTATATGTTTCAGAATAATGCCAAATTTGAGTTTGAAAAACAGATCAAGGATTATAATAAGGCTAAGGAACTATAAGAGAAAGGCTGTTGCAATGTTGGCAACAGCTTTTTTGCACCTGAAGATTAGTTAGAGTGGCGCAAAGTTGAGAGGAAGGCTCCATCTGGGATAGTATCAATAGGAAACTGAAAATGGCTGCCATTTGCCTGATAATCAGTACAAAGAATTTTTTGAAATTTGTAATGAATATTTAAGAGGCATAGGGAATGTAAGAAATGTTGAAGGTAGAAAGAGGTTATAGAAAAAATGGCAAAGATTAAGATAAAGCCAAATGGATACCAATTGATGGTTACCGCCAAGCTCTCATTTTGGGAGAAAATGGATGAACAAAAATTGAAATTTCTTTCCCGGAAGCCATTAAAAGGCTTGCTCAGAGTTTATAATATTGAAAGAAAAAAGGTTGAATACATTGGGCTGGTTGGGATTCCGTTATCAGATCGGCTAAAAAGTCCGGTCAGTAAATATGATTTTTATTTTATGATGGAACAAATTGTCAATATCATTCAGAAAGTTAATGAGGCTGGATTAGAGGCTGGAAATTTGGTTTTAAATATGGATAATGTGTATATCAATGAAGTAACCAAGGAACTTCAGTTTGTGTATTTACCTATTTTGGACAAGCCCTCCGGAAATGATACTTTTAAATTTCTGGAAACTTTTATTTATTCAGCTAAGCCAATGCTGGAAAATGATATGGAGTATATCTCCCGTTTGGTTTTTTTTATGAGTGGTCTGGAAGGATTTGAGCTGAATAAAATTGAAAAATTTATAGGCAAGGAAGATATTCGGGTGGTCAAAACCGTTAAACACAATAATCCTGTCCATACCAGCTTTTTAACAGATAAGCCAATGGATTACTACAATTACTATGAAAGTGATGAAGAAGAAACAGGTTTATTAATGGATGATGAAATGACCAGATTATTAGTAGAAGATGCTACCACCAGTACCTTGGTGACTAGTAATTCAGTCAAATACGGGACATTATTCCGAATATCAACCCAAGAAACAATCAGTATTCATAAGCCGATCTTCCGGATTGGCAAAGAAGGAAATTATTCGGATTATATAGTTAATGGTAATGATAAAGTCAGCCGCAGTCATGCAGATATCATTGCCAGGGGATATAAGCATTATGTGGTCGATTTGAATTCAAGAAACCGAACCTATATCAATGGTCAAGTTATTGCGATTAAGGAAGAAACGGAAATATTGGATGGAGATATGCTGCGGTTAGCCAATGAAGAATTTATTTTCCGGACTTAATCAGGGATAAACAGGAGAAAAAAATTGAAATTTTTAGTGGCAGCCGGTACCGATACTGGAATTGGTAAAGAAACGAATCAGGACAGCTTATTGGTTAAGCATGCGAACAGCAATGCAGGTGAAGTGTTATTGGCGATTATTTGTGATGGAATCGGAGGATTGTTCAAAGGGGAACTGGCCAGTGCAGTAGTAATCCGTGAATTTTCCAAATGGTTTGACCGGGAACTGGGCAAAGAGCTGCAAACGCCGGATATGGAGATCATTGGTGAAAAATGGGTAATGCTTTTGCAGGAATTGAATTATAAAATCAGACAATATGCGGAAGACCATCAGTGTAAAATGGGAACAACATTCAGTGGAATTTTATTAGTAGATACCCGTTTTGTGATTGTTCATGTTGGTGATACCAGAATTTATCAAATTGATCACTCACTTCGCCAAATAACCCGTGATCATACTTTTGTAAAAAGAGAAGTGGACAGAGGAAATTTAACTGAAGAACAGGCCAGAACAGATAAGCGCCGGAATTTGTTGTTGCAGTGTGTCGGAGCCTCTGAGTCAATGAAGCCGGAGATTTTGAGTGGAGTGATGGAAAACGGAATTATGCTTTTGTGTTCTGATGGTTTTTATAATAAACTTTCAGAGCAGGAAATCCTGGCTGCCTGTCGGCCGGAAAACCTGGAAAATAAAAAAGGCATGCGTCAAAAAATAAAAGAATTGATAAAAACAGTCAAGTCCAGAAATGAAAGAGATGATATATCTGCAATACTGATAAAAATAGACAGAAAGGTATAAGCATGGCACAAATTGGGATGATTATTGATGGAAAATATGAGATCTTGACAGAAATAGGCAGAGGCGGTATGTCGATTGTTTATTTGGCGATGGATACCCGTTTGAATAAGCAATGGGCAGTTAAAGAAATTAAAAAAAATGGTCATGGTAAAAAAGATGAAATTGTAATTAACAGTTTGCTGGCAGAAGCCAATATGATGAAAGCCCTGGATCATCAGGCATTACCACGAATTGTTGATATTATTGATAATGGCATCACGATTTATGTTGTGATGGATTATATTGAAGGTGAATCTTTAGATAAGATTCTCAAAACAGAGGGAATACAGACAGAAGAGACAGTGATAGCCTGGGCAAAACAGCTTTGTGACGCACTGTCTTATTTGCATACGCAGAAGCCGCCAATTATTTATCGGGATATGAAGCCGGCCAATGTTATGTTAAAGCCGGAGGGAAATATTAAAATCATTGATTTTGGCATTGCCAGAGAATATAAAGAGGAAGGCCTGGCAGATACAACCGTATTGGGAACAAAAGGCTATGCCCCGCCAGAACAATATACCGGACAAACCGATGCCAGATCAGATATTTATGCTCTGGGAATGACCATGTATCATTTGCTGACCGGAGTCGATCCACGAAAGGGTGAGCCTTATTTACCGGTGCGGATGAAAAATCCTGAGTTATCCGAAGGGATTGAATTGATTATTGATAAATGCGTTGAACCGGCGGCTGAAAACAGATACCAAAATTGTCGGGAGCTGCTTTATGATCTGGAGCATCCGGAACTGATTACCAAAGATTATAAAAAAATGCAAAAACGGAAGCTGGCAGCCTTTATTGCTGTGCTGGTACTATGGATCTTATTTGGCATAGTTGGTTTTAGCAGCAATAGAATCTCCGTCAATATCAAAAGAAATAATTACAGCGAATTGATTACTCCATCTTCAGCGACTTCGCTGGAGGAGAAAATAAAAAGTTATAAAAAAGCCATTGCCATATATCCAGGACGGACCGAAGCATATTATTCCATGCTTGAGGCTTATGAAGATGAGGGGAAGTTCAGCAAGGAAGAAAATGATGAATTCTTGGCATTATTTAATGCCAATAAAGACAAGTTTGATTATAGTCGGGTAGAAACGGCAGAGCTGCTTTATAAAATTGGCTTGATGTATTTTAACTATTATACAGATGGTGATGGCAGTTATAGTTTTGCCACCAGAGTACAGAAAGCATATTCCTTTTTTGAGACAAATTATAAAAATGCCGGAGAATTTGAAAATAAGTATTTATCAGATTGTTATTATCAAATATGCAATTTCTACAAAAAGTATATTTTGGCTTCCTCAACTTTTGAGGAAGCTTCAAAAAAAGATTATGATAAGTTGTTTGAAGTCATGAATGAAGTGCTTGCAGATATTAACAGAATGAGTGCATATGATCAGCTTAGTATGTATAATGGCATATTTATGCTGCTCTATGATCAGCGGATTGGTATGAAGCAGGTTAATGTGGATCAGGAAAAAGTGTTGCAATTGCTGGAACGGGTTTATCAGGGAGCACAAACCCTGGTGGTTCAAAAAGAGCAGTCCCAAAAATTGCAGAATGAAATAACCGATAATTATCAGAGTTATAGACAAGCAATTATAAGAGCATATATTAATGGGAAGGAGAGGTAAGAAAAATGGCAGATTTGCTCTGGAAGATTTCAATTACTTCCTATACCCTATCAGTGCTTATGTTTATTTTAACCATTGGGTTTTGGTTCTGGTTTCGGATCCCGTTTATCATTGGTGAGTTATCAGGCAGGAATGCTCAAAAATCAATCGAGGCAATCAAAAGAAATAATGAGCTGAAAGCTAAGAAGCAAACCAAAAAGAAGAAGCATGAGGGGATCAAAGCAGCAGTTGAACCGGTAGCAGAAAATAAGAACAGCCTGGCGGCCTGCCCGGAAAAACCGGTGATGTTTGGTGGAGCCGAAACGGAGGTGCTGGAAGAAGAAAATGTAACAGCTCCTTTGCTGGAGGAGGACAGCGAAGCACCGGCTTATGCAGGAAAGGGTGTGCAGTTGGAGATGATTGAGGAAATTATCGTGGTCGATACGGGAGAAACTATATAAACTCCAGTTCAAACAAAAGAGGAATAGAACAATGAAAGGATTAAAGATATACAACAAATATCCATTGAGAATAATTGCAGTTTTTTTGTTGGCATTGATGTTTATAAATTCTGCTCCCTTATCAGTAATTATACTTTGGGCAGCCAATGAAAGTGAAGATGGAGTGGTTATTCGGGTGTGTGATGATCAGGGTCGGACAGTCAGTGGAGCAGCGGTTGAATATCGTGTGACGGGGACAGGGAGTGCGGTTCAAATAAAACTGACAAATCAAAACGGAATTGTGCAAGTACTGGCCAAAGATGATTTTGGAGCTGGTTTATCAGTATCGGCTAAAATTACCTGTCCGGGATTTATTACTGATACCTCAACTGTTTCGGGAACGGCCATTACAGTAGCGGATCAGATAATTGATGTTCAGTTGTTGCCAGTACCGCAAAAAAGTGATTTTCAGGTAATTCCGGCAGATAACTTAGTATATACCGGCCAGGTACAAAACTTGCTTCAATCGGTAGAAGGCTTGGGAGCAGCCGATCATGTACAGTATCAGGTGAATGGAAATGGCTGGCAGGATCAGCAGCCTACGGCGGTAGCGGCCGGTGATTATCAGCTCAGGGTAAAAATCATCAGGCGGACAGAGGAAGTAGAACTCGATCCAATTACTGTTACCATAAGCAAAGCGGCTCAGGTTATGAAGTTTAAAAATTATGCCGAACCCAATGAAGAAATTGTGATATCAGGACTAATTCCGGCAACAGGTAAACAATTTGATTTTTTGGCAGTCAGTGCTGTGCAAACTCAACCATTGACCGGCGGAGCGGTCGGGTATTCATTGGAGCTGGCTCCGGAGCATGCAGGAATAGCTAGTATTGACGGAGCAACCGGAGAATTAACCGTTTTTCAAAGTGGTCAACTCAAAGTCAAAGCCAGGCTGAATTCAACCAATCCCAATTTTGAAAGTGTACAGATTGAGTGTCTTTTGACGATTAAGCAGCAGGCAGAATATCCGGGCCAATTTATTAATTTTCCACAACCGAATATGGATTATACCCTTAGTTTTCAGTCATCGACAATTTCCAGCCAGCAGGTAATCAACCACTTGCCCGGAAGTAATAAAGTTGTGTATTCTATTGATCAAGTGACTGGTTTAAGCTGTAATGCGACTACCGGTGCGATTACTATTACCGATTATCAACTATTGGCTCAGATGCTGGAAGCCGGTAATGGACAAGTGACAGTAAATGTTAAGGCGGAATTAAAAGCCGGCCCTTTGCTGGTTGTGTTTCCGGGCAGGGAAAACGCCGATGAGGCATCTTATACGATTCGCATTGCCTATGCAGAATTACCGGAAAGTCCATACTCTTTAGTGGGTGATATTGGCGAAAATAATTGGTTTATTTCAGATGTCAGAGTATTGCCAAAGGCGGGTTATCGAATTGCTAAGATACTTGATTTGTCACAGTTTACCGATCATGTAATAATCAATGATACAACAGAAACACCAAGAAAGATTTATTTGCTGGAAAATTCCAGTCGGAATATTATAAAGCCACTGGTGCTTGATCAGATTAAGGTTGATACTGTAAAACCCGGTCTGACCGAAATTTCTTATTCAGAGGCTAAACACCAAATACCGATTCTCCCAAAAGAATATCGCTATTATCAGGATAAAGTAAAATTGGTATTTCAGGGAGTTGACACCGGTTCAGGAATTGAGGCTTTCCACTGGAAGTATCAGCGGGAGCATCAGGCGAATCCGGCCAATATTGACCATGATTTGGGCGTAGTCGAAGCAATTCAGTATGAAAATGACCGGACAAAGTATTATGGTGTGCTATGGTTACCTAAAAATGTGGCAACACAAATGCGTGGTCATATCAGTGTCAGTGCCAAAGATATTGCCGGTTTATCTTCTGATGAAGTTGAGGATACAGATAAGATCATAGTGGTAGATACCATTGCCCCGGTTTCAGTGGTGGAATATCAGATGCTCAATCCGGCAGGTAAACAAAACCGAAAAAATGGAATTCATTATTATTCTGATTCAGTTGAAGTCAGCGTGAAAATTACAGAAAATAATTTTTATGGGGAAGATGTGGAGCTGTGGCTGACGGAAAACGGTGTATCTGCAAAACTGGAAAATATGATATGGCAGTCAACCGGTAATGCCGGAGAATATCAAACCAAGCTTATGCTGACAAATGAAAGTGAATATCAGATTGCTTTAAAGTATACGGATCGGTCAAATAACGAAATGACTTCATATTATTCGGATTTACATGTGATAGACCGGACTGTGCCAAAGCTTTTCTGTAATTATCATAACCATCTTGACAGTGGATATCCGCAAACATTAGAAATCACAGTTGAGGAGAAAAATTTTGACAAGTCGGATATTAAAATTAAAACAAAGATACATGATATAAATGGAGTGGAAATTTTAGGGCCTGACTTACAGTCTGTTTTGAGAAATGCGGAATGGAAATCGGAGGGCAAGATTCATACGGTGTTGCTGTCAAACGAATTGTCAGATGGAATTTATGATTTAATCATTGATTATAAAGATTTGGCACTTCATCCGGCAGAGCGCTTGCTAACCGGGAAATTTATAGTTGACCGTTCACCGGCAGTATTGACAGAAATGAGCATAGATTATTCGCTGCCGGTTTATAAAATGATGTTGTCAGACTTGACTTTTGGCTTTTACAATCCGGCAGTAACAGTTACTTTACATGCCAGAGATGAGGTTTCAGGGATTAATTTCTTTGAGTGGTCTTATCAGCGGCAGGAAGAAGCAAGCATTAAGAACCTTTATAGTTATGCAGATACTGTGCTGCCGGCAGTTCAGGACAATGTAGACAAGGCTGCTTTTTCGGCTGAGTTTACTTTACCCAAAAGCAGAGCCGATCAGTTAAGGGGCAGTATTTCCTTTACCGCCACAGATATGGTTGGTAATAAAAGCGATAAAAAAGCCGACAACAAGCATATTATTGTGGTAGATACGATAGCGCCCAACATGACAGCTCAATATTCTTCACCGGTAAAAAAAGTGGGAGCAAAGATGTATTATCAGGAGCCGGTTGAGGTCAGATTGAATGTAACCGAATTTAATTTTTATAAGGAAGATGTGAAAGTAGAGCTGATCAAAGACAAAAAGCCGATGGCAGTTGATGTTAAATGGCTGAGTATGTCAACAGATGAACATCTGGGCAAATTTACCATTCCGGCAGCTGCTGATCACAGCAGTGATGGAGATTACCAGGTGGTGGTATCATATCGTGATAAAAGCGGTAATGCAATGCCGAAATATACTTCTGACTGGATTGTTATTGATACCACCCGTCCGCAGATTGAGGTTGTTTATGAAAATACGGAACCGGTAAACATACTGACGGATGCCGAAGGTCATTTGCGAAGCTATTATGGACAGACCCAAGTAGCGACCATCAAAATTCATGAGCATAATTTTGCTCCGGAAAATGCAAATTTAAAAATAACAGCCCAAGATGTCAGCGGTACTTTTTTAGAGGCAGAAAAACTGAGCATTCGCTCACATTGGAGCAGCCGAGGGGATGAGCATAGTATGACGATTATTTATCCGGGAGATGCCAATTATTCGTTTGATATTGCTTATTCTGACCTGGCAGATAATCCGGCCGCTAAAAGAGAAACGGACTATTTTACAGTTGATACAACAGCGCCATCAGAGTTGACGATTTCTTACAGTCAAAGTCTGACAGATAGTGTTTTAGAGGCAGTGACCTTTGGATACTATAATGCGAAAATGACAGTTACTGTCAGTGCCGGGGATACAATTTCCGGCATAGGCGGCTTTCGGTATCATTACCGGAATGGAACTAAAGATACCGGGGAATATGAGATAGGGGGAGCCGGAATTAAATATTCAGCTGATCGTCAGGGAGCGACAATGGTGTTTGAGGTGCCTAAGTCTACAGAACAATTTAATGATTCGATTGATTTTTGCGCTCTTGATTATGCTGGCAATGTTTCGGATTATTACAGGGACAATAGGCGAATTGTGGTTGATTCAATTGCTCCAAATGCCACTGTTCAATATAATGAAGCAGTCAAAAAAGAGTCGGGAATTTCTTATTATGCTGGCAATGTGTCAGCCACCATTTTAGTTGTGGAGTCGAATTTTTATGCGGAAGATGTGAAATTGCAGGTTAATCATGAGGGCAGGGAAATATCGGTGCCGATTACCTGGAGCAGCAATGGTGCTGCCCATATCGGCAGTTTTACCTTAACTGAAGATGGGGATTATCTGGTGCGCATTACTTATACTGACCGCTCACAGAATCAAATGGCCGAATATGTGTCAGAACAAATCGTGATTGATACAGAGATAACAGAAGCGGCAATTTTGATTAATGGTCAGGATGCTGATGGAAAATCATTTAAAGATGAGGTTATGCCGATTATTTCCTTTGAGGACAGGAATTTTGACAGTTATGAGATCAAAGTGGTCAGAACCAATTTGCATGAGAATAAGAAAGATGTTACCGGAGATTTCTTTAAGGATGATATTCGTCTGCATATTACCGGAGGCTATGGTGAATGGAAGGATTTTGCTCAAACTGTGGAAAATGACGGCATCTATACTATTTCTGTTTTAATCAGAGATAAGGTCGGACATGAAGCAGTAAAAGAAGTGACCTTTTCGGTTAATCGTTTTGGTTCGGTATATCAGTATAATGATTATTTGAATCACTTGATTCAAAATGGTGGGGAGTATGTCAAAGAGATCACAGAAGACCTGGTGATTACCGAATATAATGCCAGCCGATTATTGCCGGGCTCACTCGATATCAATATTTCACTGGATGGAAAACCACTGGAAAATATTGTGTTTAGCCAGGACAGGCTGACAGATGCCGGAGAATTAAAAGAAAATGCCTGGAATCGTTATCAATACCGGATAGCCAGACAAAACTTTGAAAAAGAGGGAACTTATAAAATTGCTGTTTCTTCCAGGGATGAGGCTGGCAATTATCCGGAAAACAATAACTACAGAAACAAAGAAATTCTGTTTTATGTAGATAAAACGGCGCCGGAAATTAACAGCATTGTTGGTTTGGAACAGCCGATTATCAACGCAGTTGAAGTGGAAGTCAAATATACTTTATATGATACCATTGGCCTAAAATCTGTGCTGATCTATGTGTCAGGAGAAGAAGTCAAGCGTATCACTGATTTTCAGGAGGATAGAAATCAATATGGCGGCAGTTTTTCTCTGAAAGAAAAGCCGGCCGGGCAAATGGTTCGGATTGTGGTAGAAGATTTGGCAGGCAATATTACAGATACGCAGGCTGGAGATTTTTCCAGTAAATATACTGTCAATACGACCGTAATAGTGTCCACCAATATATTTGTACGTTGGTATGCAAATAAAAAAATATTTTGGGGAAGCCTGGCCGGGGTGCTTGTTTTTATCAGTGGCTTTAGTTATGTATTTACAGCTAAAAAACGATTATCAAATGCCTGATAGATGCGCAGGCAGCCAGAGGGGCTGTTGCAAAATACAGATCTCACACAAGATATTGTGGTAAAACATAGGAATTATACCTTATAGCTTGTGTGAAAATCTTAAAATGCAACAGCCCTTTTTTGATGAATGATTTGAACAGTTATCCTTTGTTTGGACTTTGTGATAGTAGTTATACTTTGGGTTGTAAATCTATATAGTCTTGCAATGAAAAAGAAACTGCCAATAGATTAATAGATAACTCAACTTTCCCACGTTCTTTGGAACAGTCTTTTTTAAGCTCGTTAAATGGGTGGGAACGAAAGCAATCTTGCGAAGCAAGTTGCGAAAGGCGTGTGCCGCGAAAGCCATCTTACGAAGTATGTGGCGAAAGCGGGGGAACCCATGTGCCCGCTCTCCAGAGCGGGATAGAGCCAAAAAAGACTGTGGGAAAGTTGAGTAGATAATTATAGAATAGTTATAAAATGGAGAAACTTAAAAACAGATATTTGTCTTGACAACTGAGCCACTATATATTAGCATGAGTAATCATATCATTTTTTTTGTTAAGGAGGTAACAATGATGAAAAGAATCAAGGGTCTAAGGGTGAATATTTGCGTAGTAAATACTACTCCTCGTTCCTTGATTTTTCATACTTATATGCTTTTCGTGAAGTTTATAGCTCGGTGGTTGATAATAAAAAAAGAGGCGATTATAAAGTTTTCACCAAAGAAAAAGTTAAGTGGAATGGATCTGAAACTTTTCACACGAATCTAAGTAAGCAGATGGATAACACCGTACGGGGAGGATTTAAAATGAAAAAAAATTTACTATTCGTATTTTTTCTTTTTTTGATTTTGACTTCCATTTATTTTATTTATAGCAAAGAGTATCAATTACAAGGAACTTATCAAGGCATGATAGAGAAAAATTTATACACGATTTCATTCGACAATAACAAAGTAAACTTTTTTTCATCAATAACAAAAGAGCATTTTAGCAGCACAGAAATTAAAAGAATAGATAAAAATAAATATAAAATATCATTTAATGACAAACTGGAATTTATTTTAAAAATTCAATCCAATAGCGAAATAATATTATTCAATCAAAATAAAGAGTATGCATTCTTAAAAAAATCAGACAGCCCAATATGGGAAAAGGGTTATGAATACAGAAACAATCAATAATAAATCGCCGGATATCGAACAGGCAGTATGAGAAATTAGTTACTCAACTAATGAATAGTCCTTTACCCGATATAAAAGAGTGAAAGAGTTCCCCGGCAATAAAGCTTCTGCCTTTAAAATGAAAGAAACTACAATCAAAAGCAATTAATGATCAAATGGAGACTTTCATAGTGCTTCATCATTAACTTCTGCCTTGAATCTCCCTGCTTTCCGTATTATAATATATACAAACAGGAGGTGTCTATGGGAACAAAAAGAAGTAAGTGGAGTTACGCAGTCGGCTGTACCGGCCGGGATTTGGGCTATGTGCTGGTTACTTTATTTTTTATTACCTATGTGCAATATACTAATCTGGTCAATACCTCACAGTTTTTGGTACTGACCGGTATTTTTGTGCTGTGCCGGATCTGGGATGCCATCAATGATCCAATGATGGGAACGATCATTGCCAATACCAGGAGTCGTTTCGGGAAATACCGGCCCTGGGTGCTAATTGGCTGCCTGACCAATGCCGTCGTGCTGGCCCTGATGTTTACGGTCCGGGTTGAGGTGGGGGAGCAGATTGATACTTTGGGCTGGTGGAATGTAGTTATTCTTGGCAGCTTATATTTATTCTGGGGCATGACCTATACCATTAATGATGTGTCCTATTGGTCTTTGTTGCCGGTGCTGAGCGAGGATAAAAAAGATCGTGACCGACTGACCACTATGGTAACGGTGTTTGCTTCGCTGGGAGCCTTTATTTCCGGCGGAATTGTACCAATTATTACTACTGGTAATATGGTGCTGGGCTATCGGCTGGTGGGAATCAGCTTTGCGGCAGTATTTGTATTTTGCCAATTATTGGTTTTCTTTTTGACCCATGATAATCCCGAAGATACCTTTATGATCAGCCAAGAGGCAATGGCCAGGGAAAAGAAGGAAAAATCCGTTACCTTGCGCGATATGGTTACCATTTTAATGCGCAATCAACAGCTGCTGGTAATGGCGCTGGTGGTGTTATTATACACCACCGCCAGTTCGTTTTTAAATATTTTCGGGCAAAACTTCTTTTATTTTAAATATGGTTATGATGGCCGCCGGATTTTTTTGTTTACGGTTATCTATGCCGTGTCAACTTTGCTTTCACAAGCAATTTATCCTTTGCTGGCGGGCAGGTTCAAGCGTATGAAAATTGTTGAAATCTCAACCATTGTGATTGCCGCCGGTTATTTTTTGTTTTTTGTCTTTGCCAATTTGCCGCTGACAGCAGCCATTTCTTTTCCGCTGCTATGCTTTGCCGGAGTGTGTGTATTCAGTGGCCAGGGAGTATTTTATATGGCCATGCTGATCATGCTGACCAATACCATTGAATATGATGAATGGAAAAATGGCCAAAGAAATGAGGCCATTACCTTCAGTGTCCGGCCCTTTATGGTAAAGTTAAGCGGCGCTGTCCAGTCGCTGATGCTATCAGCAGTTTTGGTTTCCTGTGGCTTATATGGAATTATCAATCAAGTCGGCATCATTGAAACAGCCATTGCCAAAGGTGAGATTAGCCAGACTGCTGCTGTCAGTCAGATCACCGCTTTTTTACAAGCTGCTACCGGCGGTCAAATGCTGGCCCTGACTTTGTGCATGACTTTGATTCCCATGCTGCTGATCCTGGGCAGCCGGCTGGTGATCAAAAAGAAATATATGATCAGCGAAGAATTATATACCCAAATGCTTAAAGAAATCAGAGAGCGAAAATAAAGAACAGTCATAGCAATTTCGGCATTTGCAAAATCACCGCAAATAACCGAAACAGGGAAGTCCGGTTCAAAGAATTGCCAGGACTGTCCTTAGATCCGGTATCTGATAAGGAAATGACGGCAAGGAGAATGAAATGAAAACCAGAGAAAAAATTTTAAGATCATTGAGTCGTCAGCAAAAAGCCAGGCTTTTTGTCGGCAAAAACAATTGGCAGTTGGAAGCCATCAAGGGAAAGCATATCTTTTTAAGTGATGGCCCGCATGGAATTCGTAAGGAAGTCTGGAAAAAGGGGAAAAAATATACCGTTAAGGCAGTTTGCTATCCGGTGGCTGCTTTAAGCGCCTGCTCCTTTGATCCCGATCTGATGCAGGAGTATGGAGCGGAGCTGGCAAAAGAATGTATTCACCATGGGATTGATGTCTTATTGGGGCCGGGCATTAATATCAAGCGCAATCCCTTATGCGGCCGGAATTTTGAGTATTTTTCCGAGGACCCGTATTTAAGCGGCAAATTGGCGGCAGCCTATATTCAGGGAGTACAGTCGAAAAATGTGGGAGTCAGTTTAAAACATTATGCCCTTAATTCGCAGGAATATGCCAGAATGATCAATGACTCGGTGGTCGATGACCGGGCGCTGCGGGAAATTTATGTCAAGGCCTTTGAAATTGCCATTAAAGAAAGTGCACCCTGGACGATTATGGCCAGTTATAATCAGGTCAATGGCCGACATGCTACTGAAAACGAAAGACTGCTGAATCAGATGGCCAGGCAGGAATTTGGTTTTGCGGGTGCGTTTATTTCTGATTGGGGAGCTCTCTACCAACCGGTCGATAGCCTGAAAGCAGGACTGGATCTGGAAATGCCGGGATTAAGTAAGGGCAGTGAAACAGCCATTATTAAAGCAATTGAAAGTGGAGAACTGGCCGAGTCAGTGCTGGAGGCTTCAACCGGGCGCTTACTTGATTTATATGAAAAAACCGAACAGCCCAAAACCAAGGACTTTAATCTTTATCATGCCTTGGCGTTGGCCAAACGGATCAGTGATGAAAGCATGGTTCTTTTAAAAAATGAAAATCAAAGGCTGCCTTTAAATAAGGAGCAAAAGTTTGCCCTGATTGGTGATTTTTGCCTTCATCCCCGTTATCAGGGAGCCGGTTCTTCGCAGATCAATCCTGTTTATTTAAGTAATTTATATCATGAACTGAAAAAAGAGGGGATGGACTTTGAATTTGCCAGAGGGTATCAGGCTGATGAGCCGGCGGCCGATCAGGTTTTGATTGAGGAAGCTAAAAAAATTGCCAGGAATAAAGAAGTAGTGGTGATTTTATGTGGATTGCCATCAAGTGTAGAAAGTGAGGGCTTTGACCGGGAAAACCTGAAACTGCCGGAGTCACAGTTGACATTAATTGATGAAATTGCCAAAGTCAACCGCAATTTGGTAATTATTCTGCAAAATGGAGCACCGGTTGAAATGCCGTTTTTGAGCCAGGCCCAGGCGGTGCTGGAAACCTATTTGGGCGGCAGTATGCATGCCCACTCAATTAAAGATGTTTTATTGGGCAAAGTCTGTCCATCCGGCCGTTTGGCGGAGACTTTTCCGCTAAAGTATGAGGATGTACCATCGGCTGACTATTATTTAAAAAATCGGGATATGAGTTTATATAAGGAATCGATTTATGTTGGCTACCGTTATTATGACAGTTTTGAGCAAAAGGTGCAGTTTCCCTTTGGCTATGGTCTTAGTTATGCAGATATCACATATTCCGGCTTTCAGGTGAAACAAGTTGGCCAAAACTATGTGGCCAGTTTTCAATTGACCAATCATTCGGATATTTTAGCTAAAGAAGTGGTTCAGCTTTATGTAGGTCAAACAAAACCGGTTATCTTTAAACCGAAAAAAGAATTAAAAGCCTTTGCTAAAATAACTTTAGGGCCGAAGGAAAGCAGGAAGATCAGCCTGACAGTCAAGGCCAGGGATTTAAGATATTATTCGATTGCCAATCAAAACTGGCAAATGGAAAGTGGCAATTATCGCTTTTATTTGGCGAAACATGCCATGGATGAGAGCTTGTTTGTTGATGTTTGGATTCAGTCGGATACTCCGGCCGAAGCCAGAAATCCGAAACTGGATATTTATTATTCGATGCACCGGTCGGTAGAAGACCGGGAATTTGAAGAATTGCTGGGCAGGAAAATTGAGTATAGTCATGTTCCGGCTTTCAATGATATCAATCGCAAACGGACTTGTCCATTTTGCCGGAAAAGTAAGCGGAAATTTACCACCGACACGCCGTTAAGTGAGTTTTGCCGGACGGCCTTGGGGTTTGCGGTATTTCGCCCGATCATTGCCTATATGATCGCCACTACCCAGGATGATTTGGAAAAAGTGATTTTGGCCCGGGCAATTCCGGACTTACCGCTTCGTGCCTGGCAGATGAAAACCGCAATCAGCAAAATGCAAATGAACGGAATGGTCGATATTTTTAATGGGAATTGGAAAAGCGGTTTGAAAAAACTGCTGACTTATGGGAAAGATAATTCGTGAGCAATGATTGCTCTATCATTATACAGTTTAAGCAATAAGATGGATAGTTCCTGCCCGGCTTGCGGTCTGTCAAAAATACGGCGGTCATTGCGCTTAAGAATAAAAGAGATAGCTTGCATTGGATGTAAGGAAAAACATAAATATATAGTAGTGAGGAAAAACGATGAATTTATTATTACAGCCTCTAAGGGAATTAGAGGCTTTTCGGCTGTTAAAAAATAAATTGGAAAAAAAAGCAGGCCCTTTGGCAGTCAGTGGCGTGACCGATGAGCAAAAGGCACATTTGGCCTATGCTCTGACTGCAGAAAAAGCCAGGCAAAAACTGATTATTACCCATAATGAGCTGCGGGTCAGAGAGCTGGCAGACAGTCTTGGTTTTTATGAAAAAGAGGAAGTTCTTTCTTATCCGGCTAAGGATATGATCTTTTATCAAGCCGATGTTCGCAGTCAGGATATTGTCCGCCTGCGCCTGCAAGTTTTAAGGCGCTTGCTGGCCGGGGATGATATTACTGTGATTTGCAGTATAGAGGCGCTCAAAGATCCAATGCTGCCTCGGGAAGCCTTTGCCCGGGCGGTAATATCACTGGAGCCGACCCAAACTTTTGCTCAAGCGGAATTGATGGAAAGACTGGTCAATATGGGTTATGAACGGGTGGCAATGATTGAGGAAAGAGGAGAGTTTGCCCTGCGCGGAGGAATTCTGGATATTTTCCCACCCTTTGGTGAATTTGCTGTCCGGATTGAATTTTTTGATGATGAAATTGATTCCATTCGCTTGATCAATCCTGATACCCAGCGCTCCGTCCGGGAGATTGATGATTTTACGATTTTTCCGAATCGGGAGATTGTGCTGGAAAAGGGGATGGCGCAAAAGGCGGTAGCTAAGGTCAAAGCGGATCATAAGGCAACTGCCAAAAAGTTGAAGGGCAATGAAGAAGCACTAACGACTCTGGATAAAACCGTCGCTGCGTTGCTTGATAAAATTGAAAATAATGGCAGTTTTGCCGGTATTGAGGGCAATTTGAATTACTATTTTGAAAAGAGTGTTAGTTTGCTCGATTATTTTAATGCACCGGTCATTATTTTGGATGAGCCAATCAAAATTTCAGATAGCATCAAAGCATTGGAAACTGAGTATGGTGAAAGTCTGCAAAGCCGTTTTGAAAAAGGATATTTATTATTGGAGCAAATGCGGGGCAGACTGGACTATAAACAAATACTGAGTCAGGCAGCAGGCGGCGAAAGTATTTATTTCAGCAGTCTTTATCAGGCAGGAAAGGAATTTCCTTATCAGGAGGAATTCCAAATTGCCGGCAGTAGTGCCCATTTATATCGCCATGATTTTGAGGCAATGGTTAAGGATTTGGCATTTTATGTCAAGCAGCAGTATAAAGTGGTGGTGCTGTCAGCTACCGGCGCTATGATGGATAGTTTGCAGGAACTTCTGGAAAATCATGATTTGCCGGTTTTTCGGGTAAATAAGGATGGACAGGCAGTGGCTGGTAAAATTGCCCTGGTCGGTGGTCAGATGAAACAAGGATTTATTTATCCGGAAATTCGTTGGGCAGTCTTTGCCGAAGCCGAGGTCAGTAGTGGCCGGAAGCGGAAAAAGGCAGGAAAAAAGGTAGCCGGTCAGCGTTTGCAAAGTTTTTATGATTTAAAAGCCGGTGATTACGTGGTTCATGAAAGCCATGGCATTGGAATTTTTGCCGGAGTGGAAACCATTGAAACCGATGGTATGGCCAGAGATTTTATTAAGATCAAATATCGGGATGAGGGTAATTTATTTATTCCCACCACTCAGCTGGATCGGATTCAAAAATATATTGGCGGGGAGGGGATTGCCCCTAAATTAAGTAAACTGGGTGGCCAGGAATGGAAAAAGACAGTTACTAAGGCCAAAAAAGCGATTGATGAAATGGTGGCTGATTTAATTGCATTATATGCTCACCGGGAACAAAGGGGCGGCTATGAATATAGTGCGGACAGTGTTTGGCAAAATGAATTTGAGGAATTATTTCCGTATGAGGAAACGGATGATCAGCTAAATGCGATTGCTGAAATGAAAGCCGATATGTGCTCAAATAAGATCATGGATCGCCTGGTATGCGGGGATGTGGGTTATGGTAAGACCGAGGTTGCTATTCGCGGAGCTTTTAAAGCCATTCAGGATGAAAAGCAGGTGGCCTATTTGGTGCCAACCACCATCTTAGCGCAGCAGCATTATAATAATTTTGTGCAGAGGTTTAAGGATTTTCCGGTTAGGATTGGGATCTTAAGCCGTTTTTCCACGCCCAAGGAGATCAAAAAAACTTTGGAGGATTTGGAGAGGGGATTGGTTGATATGGTGGTGGGCACACATCGCCTGTTGTCCAAAGATGTGAAATTCAAGGATTTAGGTTTATTGATTATTGATGAAGAGCAGCGCTTTGGTGTTAAGCATAAGGAAAAGATCAAGCAATTAAAAGAAAACATTGATGTCCTGACCTTGACTGCTACTCCGATTCCCAGAACCCTGCATATGTCACTGATCGGTATTCGGGATATGTCAGTCCTGGAAGAGCCGCCGCATGAGCGTCAGCCCATTCAAACCTATGTTCTGGAGCATGATGATGCTTTGATCCGGGATGCGATTTATCGGGAAATCAACCGGAATGGTCAAATTTATTATGTATATAACCGGGTGCGCAGCATTGAGGATGTGACTGCCCGCCTGCAGGCATTAGTCCCGGAAGCAAGCATTGCCTATGCCCATGGCCAAATGTCGGAGCATGAACTGGAAAGTATTATGCTGGCCTTTATCCAGGGTGAAATTGATGTGTTGGTGGCGACCACCATTATTGAAACCGGATTGGATATTCCCAATGTCAATACCATCATTATTCAGGATGCCGATAAAATGGGATTAAGTCAGCTCTATCAATTGCGGGGACGGGTTGGACGTTCTTCACGGGTGGCCTATGCTTACTTAACTTATAAGAGAGATAAAGTTTTGCAGGAAGTAGCGGAAAAGCGACTAAAAGCGATCCGGGAATTTACGGAATTTGGTTCCGGCTTTCGGATTGCCATGCGTGATTTGGAGATCCGGGGAGCGGGTAATGTGCTAGGCACCAGCCAAAGCGGGCATTTGGATGCGATTGGTTATGAGCTTTATACCAAATTGGTGGCAGGCAGTATTCATAGCAAAACCGGTCAGGCTCCGGCAGAGGATGGTTTTGAAACAGCCATTGAGCTGAAAATTGATGCTTATATTCCGCCGGAATATATTGCCGGTGAGGAAGAAAAGCTGTCAGCCTATAAAAAGATTGCATCGATTAAAAATGAGGAAGATCATCTGGATATTTTAGATGAATTGATTGATCGCTATGGCAATCCACCCAAATGCGTGGAAAATCTTTTAAATGTTGGACTGATTAAAGGCCTGGCACATCATTTGGATATTACGGCTATTCAGGTTAAAGGAGCGGAAATTGAGCTGCGGGTTTTGGCAAATGCCCGGTTTGATGGAGCCAGATTGTTGCCATTTTTGGAGGAACGAAAAAAAGAGATGCGTTTTAGTGCTAAAAGTGGGGAATCTTGTTTTTATGTTAAAATTAACTCTAATTCGACCAGTGATTTACTGGCTCAGATTAAAGCTGTACTTAAAGATCTGCGGGAATTGCAGGTGGCAGAAAAGAAATAAGGCTTAAATTTGATTGAAATCAGCAGAGAGCAAAAAAGAGGTGAAGAATACTTGAAAAATGGATGGCGATAGTATGTTTTTTGCTTTTCAGATATATGATCAGAGCGGTTATATGGTGATATTTTACATTTTTATTACAAGATTTTAAATAAATTGCAGTTACCGGGATTCGCTGTTATAATGAAGCGAGGGATAGTATTCTTTTTTAAAAAGGGAAGATATTCCGCTCAAAAATAGGAAGTGATCTTGCAAAGGAGATAGGAAGAGATGAAAAAAATAATCTGTTTTCTGATGTTTCTTTTGCTTTTAACAGCTTGCCAAGAAAAGGATTCCGCAATTGAAACATGGCAAAGGGATGAACTGGTGAAAATCAATGAGCATCCTGTCAAATCAGAAGAAGCAGCGGTTTATGGGATACAGATCAAGAAAGAGTTTGAACAAATCGGAGGCCGGGATATTTGGGAATTCGAGTCATTCAGCGGTGGTAAATCTGCATATGAGGTAGCCAAAACTAAAGTTTTAGAAAACTTGATTCGGGTAAAAATACTAGCGACCAAAGCAGAAGAGAGAAAAATTAAATTAACCGAAGCGGAAGAAAAGGAGGCTGTGGCAAAAGCAGAGGAATTTTATGCAGATAAAAAAACTATGATGGCAGCGTCGGTTGATACTATTTCACCGGAAACGATCACGCAGGTGTTTTTGGAATTTGAACTGGGACAAAAGCTAAAACGGGAAATGCTACGCTCATTTCAGCCCAGCCCGGAAATGATAGCAGCCAAACTGGCCGAGGATGAAACTTATCAAGCGCTGGAAAAAGAAGACCTCAGAGAAAAATATGAGCACTTTATGGTGCAAATGACGAAATTGGAGATAAACGAAGGAAATCAAAAGCGGATTGAGGAGATTCAAAATCAACTAAGTGAAAACCAAGGCTTGACAGATGCTTTTAGTCAGAGTATGGTATACCAGGAGGAAAAATATACCAGACCGGAACTGGATGCTATCTTTGGTCAGGGATTTGCCGATGACCTCAGGCAAAACGATGAGCAGTTGATTTTATCACAGGATGGGACAGCTTATATTTATATTAAGCTGGTGGGAATCCAGCTTCTGGCTCCGGAACAACTTCATCTTGAGCTTAAAAATCAAGAACAAAAAAAGCAAAAATTACGGGAACAGGCGGAAGAAAGCATTCGTGATGAGAGCTTTGACATTATTTATAAGGAATGGAAGAAAGAGGCAAATGTTGAAGTAAATCAGGAGGTTTGGAAAGAGTTTGAAGTTTTTTCTTTGCAGACGACAAAATAGGAGATTAGTATGTTTCAAAATTATGTATTTTCGTTTTATGATACATTAGCGGAAGTAAAATTGGATTTGGAAAGTCAGACTTTATGGGAAAAATTAAGTGTATATTGTGGCATTTTTGATTATCATTTAGAGGCTGACAGCTTACGCCAAAAGTTTTTTGCCGAATTGGCCCACAGTCAGCAAAAAAACATAGATACCCCTTATTATGAGGCGAATTATGAGGATATTTTATTGCGTTTGTTCCAAGCTAAAAAATTAAAAGGAAAGAATAAAACTCCGAAAGATATGGGGCGTTTTTTTCATTTATTGGCAGCCGAGGAACTGACCTTATTGCCGCAGGTCAAAAAAACACTGGAACAGTTAAAAAAACAGGATAAAAACTTATTTTTGCTGGTTAATGGGCAAAAGGCCTTTGTTAAAGATGAGTTGCGTTATTTTGGCATTAAGGATTATTTTGATGTTGTTTATGTGTCGTCGGATTATTCTGTCAGAAAACCAAGTGTGGCCTTTTTTAATCAGATGATTAATGAAAATAAGCTGGAAAAAAAGAAAACTTTATTTGTCGGAGCTGATTTTGAAACAGATTTATTGCCTGCCAAGAAGCTGGGCTACTTTACCTGCCTGGTTTTGAAACAGGAAAAATCAGCGCAGCATACCGAACAGGCTGATTTTATTTTGGAGAACAGAGAAATAAAGAAAATATTGGATTTTTAGTGAGGAAGAATTATGTCAGAGAACAAAGTCAATTATGGAGAATATATGGTGCTGGGAGTAAATAAAGCAATGCTGGCTTTTTTGATTTCCTTTGTCTTATGCCTGGGTATTTCTCTGGTCATTAACCATTATTTTTATACAGAATTGGTGGCCCTAACAGTCGGTGGTTTAGGAGAGGCGGACAATGCAGGTGCCGGTACAATTTTACGGACAGCCGCCTTTATTCTGGGTTTGTCAACCTTTCAAACCACCGGTAAATTTCAACTGGGGTTGCTGATTTTAGCCGCAATCCCCGGGTTGGCCTTTTATATTTCCGGCTTGCTCTTTCATGGTCGCCGGCAGGAGCAAAAGAAAGGCGCAGGAATGGTAATTGACGGATTGGCAGCAGCCATTTATACTATTTTTGTCTGGTTGAGCGGAATGGTTGCCCGTGGTCAATTATTTGGTTTAATGATTAATTTTGTGTCTTTACGTAACCTTGGCTTTGTTTTGATTTTTACTATCTTTATTCAATTTTTGCTGGGTGGGAGCAGACAGCACAATTTTACCATTTTGGATTCAGGCCTGGCCCGAACTCACAGTTTGTTGCGTTTGTCTTTAGGCTTTTCAGCAATGACAGCCATTTTATTTATTTTATATTATGTTACCCCATATTTGAAGGGAATTGGTAAAATGGCTGCCTTTACGGTAGTGGCATTGCCTAATTTGGCAGTTTATTTATGTTTTATGTTGATGGGAATTTCGGTCGACTTAACTGATTCATTAAAGGGCTTAACTCAGCATTTGCCAATTAATTTGAGTGGGCTGGTGCTACCGGTCTCGATTCGTATTGCCTTGATTGTAGTTTTCATTATTGTAGTTTTGATTATTCTGCTGCGAATTCCGGCGCGGAAATATTGGTATAATTTATTAGTCTTTGTGATGAGCTTTAGCTTGTCATCCTGGCTGTTGGCGATGATTTGCCGAATAAATTCAGGTTTTGGCGGTGCTCTTAATATTAGTTTTGAAATCTCGTTGTGGAAGGCATTTCTGGTACCGCTGATCATCATTTCTTTGGATGGCTTGTTGTTGGCTTTAATGCGAATGCTATGCCGGGAAATTACCGGCGATAATCCACAGGGGATTGTTTCTATTTTTATTTGTGGGCTGGAAGCAGAGTATCAGGACAGCCAGAGGTATACTGATACAAATGGGGCGGCTGATTCTGAGCAATTTATGGAAATTCAGGAGGAGTTAGCAGCAGAAGAGGAACCGGAGGATGAGGAGCCAGAGAGCGAAATAGATATCTGGAAGGAATTGGCGGCGCGTCCGATTCCGGGCAGTGAGCAAAATTTAAATAAGTTGGCTGAGTTGGCGAAAGATAAAATTTTTCATACAGAAAATGAAACAAAACCGGAATTAAGTAAAATGGCGGTGGAGGAAACAGTACTGCCGGAGGAAAAACCAAATCATCCTTCTACTGGCCAACAGACGGAGATAATCAAGCCGAATGAAGAACCGGCTAAAGCCGGAAAGGAAATTGATATTAGTTTGTTCCCACGCAAGAAAAAAACAAACTTTCGCAGTTTGGTTGACTTTTCTGATATAGAAGATGATTTGTTGGTGGAAGAATATGAAGCCGAAGAGATCCTGGAAGACTTTACTGAATCTGAGGAAGTGGAGCTAATGGCAGAGCAGGAAGCAGAGGCAGACAAGACAAGAATCATTGACAAACCGGAAAAACCGTTTGAAAAATGGGAAGAAACCATTCCCTATAAAATTCATCACCGTAAGTAAGAGCAATATCGATGCAAGGGTAAAAAAGTGCAGGCTTCGGTCTTTGATTTGAGGGTGCAGAATAAAAAAGAAAATATCCGCATATCAGCCGGATAAAGCTGAAAAAGGCGGTAGGAAAGATAAGAAAAAACATAGAAAGAGGATAAAAAAATGGCAAACAACAAAGAGAAATTAGTAGAAGAAATTACTTCCAGAGATGTCGACTTTGCCCAGTGGTATACGGATGTGGTAAAAAAAGCGGATTTGGCCGATTATTCATCAGTCAAAGGCTGTATGATCATGAAACCGTATAGCTATGGCATTTGGGAATTGATCCAGCAGCAGCTGGACCGTCGCTTTAAAGACAGCGGACATCAAAATGTATATCTGCCGATGTTCATACCGGAAAGTCTGTTACAAAAAGAAAAGGACCATGTGGAAGGGTTTGCACCGGAAGTAGCTTGGGTGACTCATGGCGGTTCGGCACCGCTGGCTGAGAAAATGTGTGTGCGCCCAACTTCGGAAACTCTTTTTTGCGAGTTTTATGCCAAAGACATTAATTCCTATCGGGATTTGCCAAAACTTTATAATCAATGGTGTTCGGTTGTGCGCTGGGAAAAAACCACCCGTCCGTTTTTAAGAGCAGTCGAATTCCTGTGGCAGGAAGGCCATACTGCCCATGCAACGGCCGAAGAAGCTGAAAAAGAAACGATTTTAATGCTGAATACTTATAGTGAATTTTGTGAAAATGTACTGGCGATTCCGGTATTAAAAGGCCGAAAAACCGAAAAAGAAAAATTTGCCGGAGCGAAGGCAACTTATAGTATCGAGGCCTTGATGCATGATGGCAAGGCATTGCAGGCAGGTACCAGCCATTATTTTGGCGATGGTTTTGCCAAAGCCTTTGGTATTCAATATACCGATGCAAATAATACTTTGCAGTATGTTCATCAAACTTCCTGGGGAGTAACCATTCGCCTGATTGGGGCATTGATCATGGTGCATGGGGATGATAATGGCCTGGTACTGCCACCGGCAGTGGCACCGCATCAGGTGGTAATTGTGCCGATTATGCAGAAAAAAGAGGGCGTGCTGGCCAAAGCCAATGCAGTTAAAGATTTATTAAAAGCAGCCGGTGTTCGGGTAATTCTGGAGGACAGTGATAAGAGCCCGGGCTGGAAATTTGCTGAGCATGAAATGCGGGGAGTGCCGATTCGTTTGGAATTAGGACCAAGAGACATTGAAAATGGTCAGGCAGTTTTGGCCAGACGGGATAATGGCGAGAAGATGACGGTTACTTTGGAAAATATTGATGCAGAAGTAAAAAAATTATTGGCCCAAATTCAAAAAGATATGCTGGTGCGGGCAACGGATCATCTAAATGAGCATATTTATGCAGCTGTGACTATGCCTGAATTTGCTGATTTAGTAGAAAACTCACCGGGATTTGTCAAGGCCATGTGGTGCGGTGATGCAGCCTGCGAGGAAAAGGTCAAGGAAGAAACCGGTGCAACTTCGCGGAATATTCCATTTAATGAAGAAAAATTGGCAGATACCTGTATTTGCTGCGGGAAACCGGCCAAACATATGGTATATTGGGGCAAAGCTTATTAAAAGTAAAAGTTTAAAAATAGGAAAACAGCGGCATTAGATGATAAAGTCTTGCCGCTGTTTTTGTTTGAGAGAATTTTAAAAATATTTTTCAAAATAAAGATAATACTTTACAAATGATATATATATGATATACTTATGATAGAAAGAGGTGGTGACATGGCACAAGTGAATTTACGAGTAGATGATGAAGTAAAACGAGATGTGGAATTAATTTTAGATGAAATTGGACTAAGCATGTCGGCGGCAATTAATGTATTTTTGAAACGAGTGGCTCGAGAAGGAAAGATACCATTTGAGTTATCGGCCGATCCTTTTTACAGTGAAAGAAATATAACCCGCTTGAAAAGAGCAATTGCCAATGTAGAAAGCGGACAATCAACCTTGAAAGAGCATAATTTAATTGAGGTGGATGATGATTAAAATATGGCAGGATGAAGCCTGGGAAGATTATCTATATTGGCAGAGGCAGGATAAAAAACATTGAAAAGGATTAATCGACTAATACAGGATATTGAACGGAATGGATATTCTGGTATTGGTAAACCAGAGCCCTTAAAAGGTGATTTAAGTGGATTTTGGAGTGTGCGGATTGATGAAAGTAATCGAATCGTCTTTCGGATTAATAAGGAGAAACTTGAAATTTGGCAATGTGGCTCACATTATCGTGATAAGTAATGGGTTTACAAAAAACTAAATATTTCTGTAAAAAGAAAATGAGAAGTAAAAGGGCAGTTGCAGTTTGAGGTTTTGCAACCGCCCTTTTTATGATATTTTTGCTGCTTTCGCTCATGTAGTTCTCGATGGATGATTAAAAATTATGAGAAAGAACCTAAGCCTTATTCGACTTCAACGACTTCAGTTACACCTTCAACCATTTCTGCCAGGCGCGATTCAATCAGTCCTTTCAGGGTCATTGTGGCAATCGGGCAGCCACCGCAGGCACCCAGCAATCGAACATAAACCACGCCATTGTCATCAACATCAACAAATTCCACATCTCCGCCATCTCTTTGTAAAAAAGGACGAATTGTTTGCAATGCTTCAATTACTTGCTCCTTATCAACCATAATATCCTCCTGTTTGTATGAATTATATAGGAAGTAACTCATTTCATAGCTTCTTATATAATATATCTTTGTTTTTAGCTTCTTATTTATTATACATGAAATTAAAGAAAATGGTAGAGGAAAAATTTTTTCTTATTTTCCGGCCCGCAGGGCGTTTGCTGAAGCCAGCAGCATAATTCCGACATCAGCAAAAATAGCTAACCACATACTGGCTATACCAATAGCCCCCAAAACCAATACTAAAAATTTAAATCCCAGGCTGAGGATTAAATTTTGCTTTAAGATCACAGAAGTTTTTCGTGAAATACGCAGAGCATTAACCAAAGCCGATAACTTATCGTTGCTTAAAATGATATCGGCACTTTCAACGGCAATATCTGAGCCCAGATTACCCATGGCAATTCCGATATCAGCAGCTTTGATCACCGAGGCATCATTAATACCATCGCCAACAAAGGTAATTTTTCGATTTGGTGAAAGCATGGCAGCTAAATGTTCATACTTATCAGTTGGCAGCATGGCAGCATTGATTTGGCTGATACCAATTTGCTGACCGACGAATTCGGCAATTTCCGGCCGGTCACCGGTGAACATCTGAATATGTGAAATTCCTAAATCCTTGAGAGCCTGGATAGTACTGGCTGTTTCTTCTTTAATTTCATCAGCGATGGCAATTTTACCCAAAAATTCTTTATCTTTTGCTACATAGATCATGGTATATGGCTCATTGCTGATTTCGGCCGGGATTTGATGGTTTTGCATTAAACTGTGGTTACCACATAAATAGCGATGCCCTTCATATTCCATGGCAATTCCGAAGCCGCTGATATCTTTATAAAGATCAGCGGATACATCCGGTAATTCTTTGCCATATGCTTTTTTTATCGATAGACCAATCGGGTGATTGGAATATTTTTCTGCCAGGGCAGCTGCTGCCAGCACATCATTCTCAGTAAAAGAGGCAGCAGGTATGATGCTTACCACTTCAAAATTGCCTTTGGTCAAGGTACCGGTTTTATCGAAAACAATGGTATCAACATGAGCAAGTGCCTCTAAATAATTGGCACCTTTAATTAAAATTCCCTGGCGTGAGGCTTTGCCCAATCCGGCAAAATAAGTCAGAGGAATGGAAATGATCAGGGCACAGGGGCAGGAAGCGGCTAAAAATACCAAACTGCGATAGCCCCAAACAGCCGGTGACTGGTTAAAAAATACGACCGGGATCAAAGTAAGCAAGGCAGCGGCTACCACCACCGCCGGTGTATAATAAGCGGCAAAGCGGGTCAATAGCCGCTCGGAATTGGCTTTTCGGCCGGCGGCATTGGTAATCATCTCCAGCACTTTGGCAATGGTTGAATCAGAGTAATGCTTCGTTACCTTTACTTTTAATACACCATCTTTAACCAAACCGCCGGATAATACTTCTTCTCCGGCAGAGCGAAAAATTGGTACTGATTCACCAGTTAGGGCAGAGTTATCAATATAGGAATTACCTTCTAGGATAATGCCGTCCAGTGCAATTTTTTCACCGGCAGAGATTAATAAAATCTCACCAATTTCGATTTCCTCCGGCTGTCGTATCCGGGTACCGGAATTTGTCCAAACAGTGGCTGTCTGCGGCTTTAAATTCATTAAATCAGAAATGGATTTCTGTGAGCGGTAGACCGAATAATCCTGAATATATTCGCCGATCACATATAAAATCATGGTAGCGGCCCCTTCGGCCTGAGCGCCGACTAAAAAAGCACCACAGCTGGCCAGCAGCATTAATACATTTTCATCTAAGAATTTTCCCCGGCTGATATTATGGATGGTATTACGGAATACATTTTTACCGGCCAGCAGATAGGCAGTTATAAAAAATCCCAGCTGCCAGCTTTCCATGGGAATAAAAAATCCAATTCCAAAGAGCAGTACAGCGCTGCCTAGCAGGATTTTATTAAATAAGGAAATTGGTCCTGCATCATGTTCGTGGGAATGATTATGACAATGTCCGTATTCATGGCAATGCTGATGGTTATGCCCATGTTCATGACATTCTTTATGATGGCTGTGTTTATCCATGTGTTCGGATAGAATTTCCCGGTTATGGTTATGCTCAGGTTCGGATTTAGGATAGTCATGACAATTAGCAGTATTGTGGTTATGGTTGGGCAGATGTGCAACTGTTTTTGAAGTTGAAATTTCCTTGAGGAAAACTCCATCCTCAATCGCCAAAGCAATAGCACTGGCCTTTTCGACAAAGTCATCAACCAGAGGCTGGTGGTGTTCTAAAGTAATTTTTCCGGCCATCAGGTTAATACTGACATCTTCCACTTTCATTTCTTTTTTTAAGGCTTTTTCAATTTTACCGGCACAATTTGGACAAGACAGATTACAAATTTGATAAGTGGTTTGCATCATTCTAAATCCTCCGTATATGGTCTTTTCTCTTCTTTTAAATGTTCCAGTGCAAGATTTAATACTGTATCAACATGGTAATCGTCGGAGGAATAGTAAACGATTTTCCCTTCCCGCCGATTTTTGACTAATTTGGCATTTCGCAGGAGCCTAAGTTGATGGGAAACAGCTGATTGCGAAACTTGTAGCAATGCTGACAGGTCGTAAACACACATTTCTGTTTTCATCAAAGCAAATAAAATGCGAACCCGGGTGGAATCAGCAAAGAGCTTAAATAAATCGGCCAGATCCAAAATTTGTTCTTCATCCGGCATAGTCTGACTGACCCGCTTAATTACCTCGGGATGAATGGTAGTATTTTCGTGATTGGGAATTTGGGTCATAATAATATCCTTTCTGCAATGGTACTGACTGGTAATGAAAATACCAGACGCTGTAATTAATTTTGGCATATATTTTCCACAACTGAACATATGAACAATTATTCATATGTTGATTTTATTATAACAAGAAGTTTTTTTTTGTCAAGAGGGAAATAAATTGTTTAACTTTCCCACGCTTCCCATCCCAACCTTTTTAAGTGTGTACTGCGAAAGTATCTTTTAAAAGTGCGAAAGCGGTGTGTAACCGCAAGCTATCTTGCGAAGCAAGTTGCGAAAGCGAATTTTACGAAGTAAGTGGCGCAAGGCAGGCTGTCTACCCGGACAGAAAAACAAATATTCAGAAAGGAAAAAATAGACAGAAACCAATTGGCCTGAGAGGGGCTAAATAAAGATTTTAGCAATGTCAGGTAAGAAAGTTATGCAGTTGGAAATTTTACAGAATTGACAGTGGTAATTCCCATTAAAATCAAGTATAATAAGAGAAGGAATAAATGCAAACTTTCCACTATCAACTAAAAGACGGGATTTAGGATGACTAATAAAAGCCATTTGCAGGTGATCGGATACCGGCAATGGCTTGTTTTAAAAGGAAAATGAAAAGGAGGTAGCTGATGAAACGAGTTTATAATTTTTCCGCCGGACCGGCAATGCTGCCGGAAGAAGTGCTAAAACAAGCAGCTGAAGAAATGCTGGATTACCGTGGCTCTGGTATGTCAGTGATGGAAATGAGCCATCGCTCAAAGGTTTATGAAAGTATTTTAGAAAAAGCCAAAGCGGATTTGCGTAAGTTGCTGAATATGCCAGAAGATTATGAGATTTTGTTTTTACAAGGCGGTGCTCATACTCAGTTTGCCATGATACCGCTCAATTTGATGAAAAATCAGGAAGCAGATTATATTGTGACCGGCCAGTGGGCCAAAAGAGCGGCCGCAGAAGCAAAAAAATATGGAAAAGTCAATATTGTAGCGGATTCTTCTGATAAAACCTTTTCCTATATTCCGGATTGTACGGATTTACCGATTTCTGAACGAGCGGATTATGTGTATATTTGTGAAAATAATACGATCTATGGCACCAAATTTCATAGTTTGCCCAATACGAAAGGTAAAATTTTAGTCAGTGACGTGTCTTCTTGTTTCTTATCTGAGCCGATGGACGTCACCCGCTATGGCATTATTTATGGAGGTGTTCAAAAAAATATCGGACCGGCTGGAGTAACTCTGGTAATTATCCGCAAGGATTTGATTCCGGAAAAAGTGGCAGATTTTGTGCCGACCATGCTTCAATACAAGATTCATGCGGAGAATAATTCGCTTTATAATACACCGCCGGCTTATGGCATTTATATCTGTGGCTTAGTCTTTGAATGGATTTTGCGCCAGGGTGGCTTAACTGAAATGCAGCGCCGCAATCAGGACAAAGCCCGGCTGCTCTATGATTTTTTAGATCAAAGCAAATTGTTTTATGGCACTGTCCGGAAAGAAGACCGCTCTTTGATGAATGTGCCTTTTGTGACCGGTGATCCAGAATTAGATGCCTTGTTTATTAAGGAAGCAACAGCTTTTGGTCTTTTGAATTTGAAAGGACACCGCAGTGTGGGGGGAATGAGAGCCAGTATTTATAATGCTATGCCTCTGGCAGGTGTAGAAGAACTGGTTCGGTTTATGACTGACTTTGAAAGGAAATATGCTAAATGACAGGAGTATATTATGCGAATCCGATTTCTGATAAAGGGATCCAGTTATTTTGTTCGCAATATCAAAGAGTTGAGCAAATGGATAAGGCCGAGGTTGTACTGGTACGCAGCAAAAATTTAATAGAAACTGACTTTGGGGATAGCTTATTGGCCATTGCCAGAGCGGGTGCGGGTGTTAATAACATTCCTTTGGGAAAATGTGCAGAGCAGGGGATTGTAGTCTTTAATACACCGGGAGCAAATGCCAATGCGGTTAAAGAGCTGGTGATCGCTTCAATGATTATGGCAGCCAGAAATGTATGTGCAGGAATGGCATGGGTCAAAGACTTGACCGGTGACAATATTGCCGAACAAGTAGAAAAAGGCAAGAGCAGTTTTGCCGGACATGAAATTTCCGGTAAGACATTGGGTGTGATCGGACTGGGGGCGATTGGAGTATTGGTGGCCAATGCTGCTAATTCACTGGGAATGAGGGTTTTAGGCTATGATCCTTATATTTCAGTTCAGGCTGCCTGGAAGTTATCACGCTCGGTTACACCGGAAACGGATTTGGAACATTTGTATGAGCAAGCCGATTTTATTACCCTGCATTTGCCGCTCCTGCCAGCTACTGAAAAAATGCTTAATGCCGAAGCTTTTGCCAGGATGAAAGATGGTGTGATCTTACTGAATTATGCCAGAGATTTGCTGGTTGATGAAGCGGCGCTAAAAGAGGCACTAAGTAGTGGAAAAGTAGCGCAGTATATGTCGGATTTTCCAAATGCCCAAATTGCAAATACGGAAAAGATCCAGTTAATGCCGCATATTGGCGCTTCAACGGCTGAGTCTGAAGAAAACTGTGCAGTGATGGCAGTTCAGCAGATAATGGATTTTATTGAAAACGGAAATATAAAAAATAGTGTAAATTTTCCGGATTGTGATATGGGCAAAGCCTCTTGCATCCGAATTTGTGTTTTACACCGAAACATTCCCAATATGATCGGTAAATTGGCCGGTTTTTTAGGGGCACATGGTTGCAACATTGCCAATATGGTAAATAAAAGCCGGAAAGAGTACGCGTATTCGATGTTTGATATGGATAATGAAATTTCCGAAGAATTAATGGCCGAACTCAAAAAAGTAGAAGGTATTTTACGGGTGCGGATCATTCGTCCGGGCTGCAGTTAAAAAAGGAGGATGAGGCCGGTTTTTGATAATTTGGAATTTCCGGTCAGCTGGTCATTCCGGATGGAAGCAAATTAGAATGGAAATGAGGAGATTATGGCACTTTTACTAACCCCCAATTATACTTCAAAGGTGCGGCAAGCATTAACCGAGTTAATTGAAAAAAACCAAAATAATCAGATAGAAGCAAAAGGAAAGCCTTATATTGTAACTGATTGGGATAATACCGCCATTATTTTTGATTCCCAACAAAGTTTGTTTATTTATCAAATAGAAAACTTGCATTATCGCTTGACTCCGGAGCGATTTGCGCAAATAATCGAAATGGATTTGACGGCTGACCAAAAAGCAGAGGTTAAAGAACTGCTATATGACATTAATAAATGCTATCATCAGATTTATACCGATTATCAAGCCATGGGCGGAGATTATCAACTAAATGAGATCAAGCAGACCGCAGAATATGAGATTTTTTATTTGGCTATGGCTTGTCTTTACAAATATCCGTTTGGACATTTTACAGAATGCTGCCGTATTTTATACTTATTTGAAAATTACAGCCTGGAAGAGGTAGCACAGATGACCGAAGCCAGTATTATCTGGTCGGAAATGATGCCGCCACAGAAAAAAGTTTTTGAATATGACAGAAATGGGAAAAGTTGGCGGGCAGTTTTTTATTTAGGAATGCGTCCGGTACCGGAGCAAAGAGAATTTTATCAAAAATGTATGGAAAGTGGGATCGCAGTTTATGTTTGCAGTGCTTCACATCAGACAGTGGTTGAGGTCCATGCAGCCCGATATGGGATCCCGGCGGAAAATGTGCTGGCCGTAGAAGTACAAACCGATGAAAATCGGCGAATAAAAGCAGAAATGAAAGCCGGGCGTCCATTTACTATTTTGGAAGGCAAGGCTCAGGCCATTCGTCATAGCCTGCTGCCCAAACATGGCCGGGAGCCGCTGCTGGTGATGGGTGACAGTATGGGTGATTTTGCCATGCTGACGGATTTTCAGTGCTTGAGGATGTTGGTACACACGAAGAATTTGAACCGGGTGCTACAAGCAATGAAGGAAATTGGAATTGATCAGAACAGTATTTTGATTCAGGGAAGGAATGATCAACTGGGAGAATTTCAGGCCAATGAGCAGTGGGATAGTTTTTCTTAAGAAAAAGACGGGGTGACATGCCGCAAAATGAATATGTCCGCTACGCGTCCGCATTCATTTTGCTTGCGCATGTCAAATTATGCTTGCAGAGTTTTGATGAGTTATGATATACTGTGCCTAGAAATTATTTGATGCACACAAGGAAAAGGAATACAGACATGAGGTGAACATATTCATTTCCGGTGCGGTAACAACTCGATTTTCAGCCCTTCGCTTTTCTTATCAGGTGTTTGCAGATAAACCTGAGAGATGCTTTGATCAGGCAGGCGGTTTGCAGTTGAAAATGAGAATATTAGGAGGAAAAGATGGATCGTTTAACAGTAACTAAAGAAAGTTTTAGGCAGGCAATATTTGAAAATATTAAAAACCTTTTTAGAACTACAATTGATGATGTCACCGAGCAACAACTGTTTCAGGCAGTTGCCTATTCGGTCAGAGATATTATTGTCGATGAATGGATCGCCACTCATCGCACATATGAAGCAGAAGATGCTAAGGTTGTCTACTATATGTCGATGGAATTTTTAATGGGCCGGGCAATGGGCAATAATATAATTAACTTATGCTGTGATAAAATTGTGCGTGAAGTTTTGGATGAATTGGGCTTTGATCTTAACCTGATTGAAGACCAGGAACCGGATGCCGGGCTGGGGAATGGTGGCTTAGGACGTCTGGCTGCATGTTTCCTGGATTCCCTGGCAAGTTTGGAATACCCGGCATATGGCTGCGGAATTCGCTATCGCTATGGTATTTTTGAACAAAAAATTATTGATGGTTATCAAGTGGAGAAGCCGGATGAATGGCTGAAGAACGGAAATCCGTTTGAAATTCGCCGCCCGGAATACAGCGTTGAAGTTAAATTTGGCGGAAATGTCCGGATGGCCAAAACGGAAAATGGCCGGGAGCGTTTTGTTCAGGAGAACTACCAATCGGTGATGGCGGTTCCATATGATGTACCGATTGTTGGCTATAATAATAGTACCGTCAACACTTTGCGCTTATGGGATGCCGAAGCAGTTCACAGTTTTGACCTGGAAATGTTTGATCGGGGCGAGTATAACCGGGCCAGAGAAGCACAAAATTTGGCCAGAACAATTGTTGAGGTTTTATATCCGAATGATAATCATGTTCAGGGTAAGGAATTGCGCTTAAAACAACAATATTTCTTTATCTCGGCGACCTTACAGACTGCCATTAATAAATTTAAGAAAAACAACTCCGATTTTCAGGAGTTACCAAATAAAGTGACCTTCCATATCAACGATACTCATCCGTCATTAGCGGTGCCGGAATTAATGAGAATTCTGGTGGATGAAGAAGGTTTGGAATGGGCAGAAGCCTGGGGAATTGTCACCAGAACCTGTGCTTATACCAACCATACGATTATGAGTGAGGCCTTGGAAAAATGGCCAATTGAGATTTTCAGCCGTTTGTTGCCCCGGATTTATCAAATCGTCGAAGAGATCAATCGTCGTTTCTGTGCTCAAATTATTGATAAATTTGGTGATGACAGTAACCTTCTTCGGAGAATGGCAATTGTAGCTGATGGCCAGGTGCGGATGGCGCATTTGGCAATTGTCGGCAGCTATTCGGTTAACGGAGTAGCCAGACTGCATACAGAAATCTTAAAAAATGAAGCCTTAAAAGACTTTTATGCCATGTATCCGAATAAATTTAACAATAAGACCAATGGGATTACCCAAAGACGCTTTTTGCTGCATGGCAATCCTAAATTGGCAGAATGGATCACCAATAAAATTGGCGATGAATGGGTTACCAATTTACCGCATTTAAAGAATTTAATGCAGTTTGTTGATGATGAAAAAGCCCTCAAAGATTTCAGACAGATCAAATATCAAAATAAGGAAAGACTGGCTAAATATATTAAAGAGCATAATAATATTGATGTCGATCCGCGTTCGATTTTTGATGTGCAGGTCAAGCGCTTGCATGAATACAAGCGTCAATTGATGCTGGCTCTTTATATCATGCATTTATACAATTGCCTGCGTGATAATCCGCATTTGGATATTATGCCCAGAACCTTTATTCTGGGAGCAAAAGCAGCACCTGGTTATCATCGGGCGAAAAAGATCATTAAGTTGATCAACAGCATTGGTGATGTGGTAAATAATGATCCGAATATTAATAATAAGTTAAAAGTAGTATTCATTGAGAATTATAATGTTTCCAATGCCGAGATCATTTTTGCGGCAGCTGATGTGTCTGAGCAAATTTCGACAGCTTCTAAGGAAGCTTCCGGTACCGGCAATATGAAATTTATGCTCAATGGTGCCATGACTTTGGGGACAATGGACGGAGCAAATATTGAAATTGTTGAGGAAGCTGGCGCTGAAAACGCCATTATCTTTGGTATGGGCAGTGATGAAGTTATTAAGTTACAGCATGAAGGCAGCTATGATCCTTGGGAAATTTATAATAATAATCAGGAAATTCGCCGGGTGGTTATGCAACTGATTAATGGTTTTTATTCACCGGATAATCCGGAATTATTCCGTGAGATTTATGATTCCCTCTTAAATGGTGGTGGTGAACCGGCTGACCAATACTTTATCTTAAAAGACCTGCCAAGCTATATTGAAGCACAAGCCAAAGTTGATAAGGAATTCCGCAATGCGGCTGAGTGGGCGAAAAAGACCTTGATCAATACAGCTAATGCCGGTAAATTTTCGTCAGACAGAACCATTGAAGAGTATGCGAAAGAAATCTGGAATCTGAAGAAAGTAAAAGTCAGGATACCGGGAGAGCAATAGTACCGGTTCAGCCTTTTTAGAACTGTGTAGGCTTAAGCGTCTGAGCATACAAGAACCAAGGATCAAAATCCTGGGTGAGATTGTCTTGGGAAAGAAAAGCATATATTTAGTCTTTTTAAAACCACAGATTGGTTGAAACAAAAGTGACTGGTAAGCGAACAGTGAAAAAGGCAGTAATTTACCAGGCAGGATGGCATAGCATGGAACAGTAGCAGCATAAATAAAAGTACAATTAATACAACAGAAAGAACGAATTGCTTTGACCGAAAGAAGGGTCATAAAGTTAAGTTAAAAGAGAGGTTAAGATGTTTAATTCAGATTTGGGAATTGACTTGGGAACCGCCAATGTCATTGTCTACATTAGCGGAAAAGGTGTGGTATTAAGGGAACCGTCAGTGGTCGCATTTGATAAAAACACCAATAAGATTTTAGCAGTTGGCAGTGAAGCACGGCATATGTTGGGCAGAACACCAGGGCATATTGTAGCAGTGCGCCCGCTGCGGGAGGGCGTTATTTCTGATTATACAGTGACAGAAAAAATGCTGAAATACTTTATTAATAAAGCGCTTGGTCGCAGACTGCGCAAGCCGCATATCACAGTTTGTGTTCCCAGTGGTGTGACTGAAGTAGAGAAAAAAGCAGTTGAAGATGCCACCTATGATGCCGGTGCGCGTAAAGTAAAGATCATTGAAGAGCCAATCGCTGCTGCTATTGGTGCGGGGATTGACATCAGCCGGCCATATGGCAGCATGGTGGTTGATATCGGAGGTGGTACAACTGATGTGGCCGTTATTTCACTGGGTGGAGCGGTCGTATCAACCTCTCTCAAAATTGCCGGGGATAATTTTGATGAAGCAATTATTCGCTATATGCGGAAAAAGCATAATTTATTAATTGGTGAAAGAACGGCCGAAGATATTAAAATTAATATCGGAACAGCATTTGAAAGACCGGAACCATTGGAAATGGATGTAAAAGGTCGTAACTTAGTGACCGGTTTACCAAAAACAGTGGTAGTGACCAGCGAAGAAACAGCAGAAGCGCTGAAGGAAACAACTTCTCAAATTGTAGATATTGTTCATTCCGTATTGGAAAAAACTCCGCCGGAGCTGGCGGCTGATATTGCTGAAAGAGGAATTGTCCTGACCGGCGGTGGCAGTATGCTGCATGGGCTGGATGCTTTAATTCAATCTAAGACCAATATTAATGTGATCTCAGCCGATGATCCATTGACCTGTGTGGCAGTTGGCACCGGAAAATATGTGGATTATTTGGCAAAGCATTCTTATCTGTAAAGAACTTGGTTTAACTGCCGGAAGGATCAGGAATGAAAAACCACTTTTCGGAAACTCTTTTTCCGTTTGTCCGGTCTTTTTTAGAATGGTCATATCCATTTCTTTGGTTGGGTTAAGTGCAAATAACAGTGAGAAAGTTAAAACCATAATGAAAAGGGACTAAAGAATTTTTTAAAGCCTGCCGATACAGTATTGAAAAGGTAGGCTTTTCCTATTCTTTTGTAAGAGTGCATAAACTCAGGAGCTATTGGAACTGGCCGGTTAAGTCAGCCGGCATGGCAAAGCCGAAACGGCAAAGGGGTAAATTATGTTTCGAGGATTGTATACAGCCTATACCGGCATGAGAGTACAGCAAGATGTAATGAATGTGGTCAGTAATAATTTGGCGAATGTTGACACTGCCGGCTTTAAAAGAGATAAGCTGGGAATTCGTTCATTCAGGGAAGTTTTGGCAGTTAAGCAAAATGATCCCAATTTGATCAGTCCGAATCGGATTGGCAGAATGCGTTTGGGGGTAACTTCCAGTCTTGCTTACACCAGTTTTGACCAGGGGCCGCTGAAAAATACAGAGCGCAAAACCGATATTGCACTGGAAGGAAAGGGCATGTTTGTAGTCGGAAAACGTCTGGAAAACGGCACATTTAAAGAATACTATACCAGAGATGGCGGGCTGGCGGTGAACCAGCTGGGGCAATTAATGACCAAAAATGGGGAATTTGTACTGGGTGAAAATGGAATTATTCAGGTCGAGAATGGGAAATTTACCATTACCCAAACCGGCGATGTTTATAATGATAAAAATGAATTTGTCGATAAAATGCGCTTAACTTCATTTACCAATTTTGCAGAATTGCGTAAAGTTGGCAATAATTTATATACACCAACTGAGCATATGAAAACGCAGCCATTTACCGGTGTAGTTGTTCAGGGCTTTCTGGAAACCAGTAATGTCAATACCGTCCAGGAGATGGTGGAAATGATCAGTGTAATGAGGGCATATGAAAGTAATCAGAAAGTGTTGACCACTTTTGATGCCACCATGGATAAAGTAGCTAATGAAGTAGGCCGAGTCTAAGTGAAAGGAATAGCTTAAGGAGAAAAATTATGATGAGATCATTATGGACAGCTGCCACCGGGATGACGGCTCAGCAGCTGCAAGTTGATACCATTGCCAATAACCTGGCAAATATTAATACTGTTGGTTTTAAGAGAGAAAGAGTTGAGTTTAAATCCCTGATTTATGAAAATTTGCGGGAAGCCAATACCAATGATCGTGGTGATGGACGCCCGGTCAATTTATTGGCCGGACATGGTGTACGCCCGGTAGCAACTTCCAAGAGTTTTACTCAGGGAAATATTGAAAGAACTGATAATCCGCTGGATGTGGGAATTGAAGGTGATGGCTTTTATGTAGTGCAATTGCCAAATGGAGCACATCGTTATACCAAAGACGGTACTTTAAAATTATCATTGGCTGAGGAGGGCCTAATGATCGTTAATGCGGATGGATATGCCATTTTAGACACCGAAGATCAGCCGATTATTTTACCGGCTGACACCTATGTGGCTAATATTTCAATTGCTGAAAATGGAGCAATCAGCTATATCCGAAATGGTGTGACCGAAGTTTTGGGAGTGCGTCTGCAGGCTGTCCAATTTACCAATCCCTTAGGTTTAAAATCAGTGGGTGGTACTCTGTTTGATACTACGATTGCTTCCGGCGATCCGCTGAAAGAGGCTGAAAATGAGGACTTGCGCAGTAGCCGCTTTATGCAGGGAACTTTAGAACGCTCCAATGTCAACGCAGTTGATGAAATGGTCAATCTAATTGTGGCGCAAAGAGCTTATGAAATAAATTCCAAAGCAATCCAAACCTCGGATGATATGCTGGGCATTGCCAATCAACTAAAACGATAGTTTGAGGTGAAGTGCCGCAAAATGAATCTGTCCGCTATGTGGTCGCATTTATTTTACTCCTTTCGTAACTTGCTAAGCAAGATTGCTTTCGGGGCGGAGGCTGGTGCACTTTTAATTTAAATGAAGATGCGGCTCTTGTCAAAAGACAGGCAGAGGAAAGAAAGAGGATACATCCCGGATCGGGATAATGGCAATCCCGGAAATGGAGAAAGAATATGAAAATTGATGGATTACTTTCATTACAAACGGTTTATGATAGTGCCAAATTAGGGCTTGACTATCAAAATGGTTTTCGCCAGGCTTTGCAACAGGCCAGGGAAAAAGCAGCGGAAAGTCAGACTATGACCAAAGTGCTTACGGAATCAAAGGCAGCAGAGAAAGTCAAAGAAGATCAGGCTTTGCGGGAAGCGGTTCAGGGCTTTGAAGCTTATTTTATTCATCAAATTTTAAAGCAGGCCAGAGCGACCATCCCCAGTGGTGGATTATTACCGGAATCAAATGCCAAAGGTATTTATGAAGATATGCTGGATGAAGCCAGAGCGGAATCAATGACCAAAGTTGGCGGCTTTGGACTGACCGAGGCACTGATGGCTCAGTTAAGCAGAAAATAAATGAAAAACAGAGAAAAG
Organism: Clostridiales bacterium COT073_COT-073; assembly: GCA_003858485.1. Lineage (GTDB taxonomy): Bacteria > Bacillota > Clostridia > Lachnospirales > Vallitaleaceae > W11650. Next base: position 144,002 of record RQYD01000001.1, on the reverse strand, counting down.
GGATTGTTGCCAAAGGATAGTTAAATCTTTTGGTAACGCTCCTTTTTTTTTAAAATATCTGATCGGAAGGCCATATTAAGCAAGTGGCAAAAGGAAAGGAATCGATGTGCCGATTTCCAGGAGTAGGACAGAAAAAACTGGAGTTGAGCTAAAAATGCAAGGCTGGCGAGGCGGTCAGCTGGTTTTGCCGGATTGATGGCGAAGCCTTGATAATAGGCGATTTAGCATATAAGTACAATGGAAAAAGTCTTGACAACTAATCAAAATAAATATATACTTGTTATGTATTTTTAATACTTATTTAACTCTATTCAAAAAGTAACATCGGCAAAAACAAGGGATGTACTTAATTAAACAGAGCAAATGAATATTTCCGTAAATGTATATTCAGCCTGAGAGATAAGGATCGATCCCTGGGGCTGATTTCTTTTAGTCATTCAATTTAAAGGAGGAAGATCATGAGATGTAAGATATGCGGTTCAGAGCAGGAACAAGGTTCTAAATTTTGCATGGAATGCGGAGCGGAGCTGACTGAAAATAATAGCGAAGCAGTAGGTGAAATGGCAGATCCAGCTAAAACAGAGGGCGCGCAAACAGATCAGCAACCTGGTTCAGAATCGGCCGGTGGCTTGGCAGCAGCCAATCCCGGACAGGCAGCTCCGGCAGGACAATATGGGGCTCCATTTACCCCGGCGACACCAGGCGGCTATGAAAATCAAGCCGGACAGCCAATGGGCTATGCCGGACAGCCGGGTAGCGGTCAACCGTTTATGCCTAATCAAGCAATGTCTAACCAGACGATGCCTGCTCCGGGGATGGTAAATCAGGGCATGCCCAAAGCAAAGACCGGCGGAAAAAAGTATTGGCTGATCGGACTGCCGGTGGCAGCCGTGATTTTAATTGCCGTGATTGCTGTTTTTCTGCTTAAAGGCACTGGCGGACAAGCTTATTATCAGCTAAAGGATAATATGATCATCCGGGAGATCAATGATCAGGTCATGATCATCCCCAGCGATCAACCGGTCTTTTCTCTTGAAGGCAAATTCAAAGGGGTTGAATATAATATGGAAAGAAATAAAGCGGCAGTCCTGATAGCAGAAGATGAATTCAGCCAGGAATATGGCTTATGGTATGTCACACCCAAGGGGGCGGTCAAGGTCGAAGACGATGTGGTCGATATGCGGTTTTCAGATGATGGCAATGTGATTGCATATTTGGTTGATGCCGATGCTGCTGATAGAACAGCTACTTTAATGACTTATGAAATAGCAAGCAAAAAAAGTCAAAAAATTGTTGATGAAGTTTTTTATAACAGGGAGGATAGGATGTTTGGAATGGCCCTTTCCCCCAATGGCAAAACCATCACTTATTTGCTGAAAAATGATGAAGACAAAGAGGACTTTAAAGCTTATATTAAAAAGGGTAATAAGGCTCCTCAGGAAATGGAAAAAAACAGAGCAGTGTTGGCGCTGGCCGATGATGCCAAATATATTTATTATATCAAGTATTCTAAAAATGGCAAAGGGAATCTGTATGTTCAAGCCGGCAAGGAAGATGTGAAACTGATACCCGATTTTTTACCAAGTAATTTGTTTGAATATCGGACAAAATTGACCTTTAATCATGATTATTCGGAACTTTTATTTAATTATGAAGGTAATATTTATTTCAGTCAAAAGGGCAAAGAAAAGGTTAAAATCGCAAAAGGACACGCTCATTACGTGCTTGCTCCGGATGGAATACAAAGGAAGTTAAAGGACGGTGCCTGGACATCTGGTATGAAGACCTTTATTGGTCAATTAGTTTGGATCCAGGATGATGTTTTTCGGATCAGTGATAAACTGACCGCCGAAAAGATCAGTTCTCGTTCTGAGCAAGCATTGTTAAACCGGAATGCCAAGATTTTATGGAATAAAGACAATCGAGGCAAACTGGAGATCATTTCTCTTAAGGGGAAAGATAAGGATAAGCAAAAAGTGGCGGTGGACGATGTCGTTGTCTGTGTAATATCAGAAGACGGCAGCAGTGCATATGTGATCAATGATGAGAATGAACTTTATTTTGTTAAAGGGAAGGATAAGCCAAAGCGGATCGCTGATGATGTCAGTAGAGAAATGGTCTTTACCCGCTCAGGTTACTGCTTCTTTGTAGCGGATGGAGAATTATATTATTCTAAAAATGGCGGCAGCAAGGAAAAGGTGAAGGGCATATCCGAAGATATTGAGCAGATCGAGTGGCTGAGTGCTGACTGCGTTTTGGTAAAAGATGTTGAGGGAAATTATTATCGCAACCAGGGCAATGAGAAATTTGAGAAAATTATCGTGGGCGCGGAGTAAAAGCTGGTGCAATACCGATAAAGGAGGATTTTTGTGAAAATATGTCAAAATTGTAATTTACAATTTGCAAGCGGCAAATTTTGTAAAAGTTGTGGCCAGCCACTAAGTGAAATGGTCGAAACCGGAGAAAGTAGTGATACAGAGATCCTAATGCCGGAATCATCAACTTACCCGGCTCAGTCCGAATATCAAACTCAGCCGGAGTACCAAACAGCTGACGGAGCTGCTTATGGCTATGGCACTGACGCAGAGCTTACGTCTAATTATACTTCGCCGGAGTATCAGACACCATCCGAATATCAAACTCAGCCGGAATACCAAACAGCTGACGGAGCGGCTTATGGCTATGGAACCGGTGCGGAAACGGCGGCCGATTATGCTTCACCGGAATATCAGATGCAGTCCGGCTACCAAACGCAGCCGGAATATCAAGCAACTGACGGAGCGGTTTATGGCTATGGAACTGGTGCCGAAACAGCGGCTGATTATTCAGCCCGGTCTGAATATCAAGAGCAATTGGCGTATCAGGCCCAAGCGGTAGCTCCGGTTAAGCCGAAAAAGAAACGCTGGGGATTGCGGATCGCCATGACCTTTTTGGTTTTGGTGCTGGTTATTTTGGGTGGAACAGCTTATTATCTTGGTTTTACAGCAGTCAAAGCCGATTATGGTCAAAAGTCTGAGGCCAAGGTTTATTGGCTGCAATCCCTGGAAGAAGGACTGGCTGGTGATAAAGTTGATATGTTCCTTAGCTATGGTGATATCAATGAAGAAATAAAGGAAAAAATAGAAATTGCGGAAATTGCCGGTTATGGTTTTAAAGCTGAGGAAATCTATTATCATCCGGCTATGCGCAAATTAATTGTCACTCTTTCCAATCCCGTTGGTAAGACTTCCTTGCTGGCTGATCCGATGATTAGTGTCAGCAAGAGCAAGATCCGGATCTGGCTGGAAAATATAAAGCTGGGCAAATGGGGTTTACCGGTTCCGGAGCGTTTTTTACCATCCGAACAAATCACCTGGAATCTGGAAGTGCCGAAAAATGATTTAATATCCGTTAAAGAAATCCTGTTTACGGATAAAGGATTGAATATTAAAGGTGAGTGGAATAAGGAATTTCTGGAAGAAGAACTTTTGGCCATTCAGCAAAATCTGACAGTGGGCAAATTGAAATACCTGGAACAAGAAAAAGGAATCCGGCTGCCGGCTTATCAGGAAGTTCTGGATTATCAGGCAGGCGATAATTTGCAGGATGTAATGAAGGCTTTAATTAAAAGTTATGAGCAGCTGCCAACTTGGTTTTATGTGCTTGATCCGGCCAGACAGGAAAAGTATTTGTCAGAGCTTAAAATTTTCCTGCCGGAAGCAAAATTCAAGGAATTAATGCAGGAGCAGAAAGCGGCGGCCAGTCAGGCTAAGAACCTGGAAAAAGAATATCAGACATATTTAGAAGATGAAATAAAGAACAACTTAATAAAAGCTGGACTGCAGATCTTTCAGGCAATGGAGGATTATCATCGGCAGAAAGGTGTGCCTTTTTATATCTTAAACAGCAGAGGCAAAGCTTACTCGCAAACCTTGCAGGAGTACATGGATTTACAGCAGTTTTTTAAAGATGAAACCGGTGTTTATGAGCTATATGCCGAATCGGGGAATCCGATCGTCGGAGCAGAATTTAATGGTCGCTTTTGGTATGTGACAGCAGCTGCTCCGGAGCAGGTCGAAGTTGAAGATAAGGCGGAATTTTTACGGGCGATCAATTATCAGGAAGGGGAAGACAGTCCGGCTACCTTATTAGCTAGGGGCAATTATGATCGCACAGAAATTGCGGAACAGATTGGTTATTATTTGCATTGCGAGGATTCGATTTTTATTGAGTATCTGGCAATGGCGGATAATTATGCCTTTTTAGTTGCTTCCCCGGATTATGCACCGCAAGTGACATATCAGTTCCTGCTCAAAAAAGAATATGGTTATTGGGAGGTAAAGGATGAAATCGATCCTTATCAAAAAAGTTTACGTCAGTATTTGCTCTATTATTATCCGAGAGAGGAGCTGAATGTTCGGATTTTCCCGCCATTTGAAATTGCCGATTTTGTGAAGGATTACTTGGGGGCTGTTCACTTTGATGCCATTCGCAGCAACTTGTTTTACAGCACTGAATTCGGCAGTAAATTTCAGGAAGTGGCAGCGGCGCCGGTTAATTATTATTCAAGGGTCGGTGGCAATGTGTTTGTGACTTATAATGCTGATCACAAATATTTATTTGTTGGCTCGAAAATTTACAATATCCCCAGCAATGAAGCCATGAAAAATTACTTTTCGTTGCTACAGCCGCATCCGGAATATCCGAATTACTATCCGACTTTTATCTTTTATCAGGATTAACACCGGGCAAAGGATGAAGAATAATTGGTGTTAATAATAGAGCGACTTTTGTTGCTAACACCAAAAATTATACAACCCATGTTATATAAGCAGCAAATAAGTGTTTGCAGAGGATGACAGACACTTATTGCTGCTTTTTTACTTTTTATGCTTGACAAATTCGGAAGAAGAGAATATAATTTTAAAAAAGTTATTTTCCATATGTTAAATGTGATGACGGAGAGAAAAATATCAGGTTAAATATAACAGAGAATCGGGGTAGCTGAGAACCGAGATAGGCGACAGATATATAATATTCACTCCCAAGCAGATTTTTTGAACCCTTAGTAGAGAAATCCGGCATCCGGCCGTTATACCGGAAAGGGCTGATGGGCCTTATTAAGTGATATTCCATTGGAATATAAGCAGGGTGGTACCGCGGATTGAATCATTCGTCCCTATAAGAGTAATCTTATTTGGATAGAATGTTTTTTTATACCCATTTTTCCAAAAGATGCTTTGAAAGCCGGATTCAAAAGATAACAAAGTTTGCAAAAGCCTGAAGGCAGGCTGGAAAGGAGAATAGGATATGAAAAAATGGACCATAATATTAAGTTTGATGCTGCTATTGACCGCTTGTGCCGGTCCAAATGGTAAAACGGAAACTTCCGGTCAGGATCAGTCAACTGGACCGGTCACAGTTGAAAAACAGGATGACCAGGATAAGGCGCAAACCAAAACAAATAATGATACAAAGACAGAGCAGGTTTATCAGATCGGGATTTTGCAGATTGCTGAGCATTCGGCCCTTGATGAAAATCGGGAAGGTTTTATAAAAGCTTTGGAAAATGCCGGTTTAAATGTCAAAATAGACTATAAAAATGCGCAGGGAGATGTAACCAATGCTTTGGCGATGGCTAAGAAATTTGTAGATGATCAGGTTGATTTGATTTTTGCGATTGCTACACCGGCGGCGCAGGCCACCAAGCAGGCAACTAAAGACAGCAATATTCCGGTGCTCTTTAGTGCTGTAACCGATCCGGTCGGTGCTCAGCTGGTGGAAAGCTGGGAAAGCCCTGCGGCCAATATTACCGGTACGTCCGATCAAACTCCAACCCGCTTGCAGCTGGAAATTTTTCAGCAGTTGAATCAGGACATTAAAACAGTCGGGATTATTTATAATACTGGTGAAACTAACTCAGAAAGCCAATTGCGGGCAGCAGAAAAAGAAGCGGCTGAAATTGGTCTGACTATTTTACCGGTGGGCATTACTACCATTAATGATATTCCCAAAGCAATGGAAGTGATGCTGGCTAAAACCGATGCCATGTATGCGCTGACCGATAATTTGGTGGCAGCTTCATTGGATTTGATTTCTCATCTGGCTTTAGAAAGAAAATATATCATTGTCCAGTCCTATATTGATGAAACAGATGCGGCCGAAGGCATTTTGATCAGTAATGGTTTTAGTTACTATGACTTAGGAGGGCAAACCGGTGAAATGGCAGTCCGGATTTTAAAAGGTGAGAAAAAAGCGGCAGAAATCCCGGTTTTGGGAGCAGCCGAACAAACGGAAAATATGGTTCGCCAGAAAGCTTTAGAGGCAATTGGCATTGATCCGGAACTGGAGATCATAAAAAAAGCCAGAATGAAATGAAAGGCCAAAGATTTTTCTGGCAGCAAAGTACCGCAAAAAATAAAAAGACAACTTAAAAAGAGTTAAGTATTGATGATAAAAATAGGGATGAAATTTGTCAGGTATATTCGATTCTGGAAAAAATATTATTAATCATCGGATATTGTGCCTTATCAGAAGCATGGCAGGGCCTGAAAATAAAGATAATAAACCGGGAAAAAAGAAAATTATCGAATTTTTATGAAAAAGACTTGACAAGTGCAAAAACTTTCGCTATACTAAGCCCATTAATATAGTTGAATTAAAAATGATTCAACGACAAATGCTTTGACGGAGAGAAAAATATCCAATGTTTTCATTGCAGAGAGCCGGGGCAGGTGCAAGCTGGTATGGAAATGAGATATAGAATATACACTCCCGAGCAGATTTTCTGAAACTGTCAGGCGGTAGGAAAATACGGGTTTTGACCGTTATATCAAAGAAAGCTGATAGGCTTTTTTAAGAGATATTCCAGTTGGAATATAACTAGGGTGGTACCGCGGATAATCATTCGTCCCTATAAGAGAAATCTTATGTGGATGGAATGATTTTTTTATTTGTAAAAATGGGCTGAAAACGGATTATGATGCCGGAAACAGGGATCAATACCAAATCAGCTGACATCCTGATACCAATTTTAGAACTGATCAATCTATAACCTAGCTTCTTAAAAAAACCAAATATTGTTAAATACCGGAAAAGGCAGATGTCAATATGGAAACCGTGATTTTACAAAAAAATTCCGACAGGCAAAACTTTTCAGTCAAGGTATTTTAATCGAGAGAACAGATAATAAAGAAGCGCCGGAGCAGATCCGGCAAAGATGGATGAGCACAAAATTGGAGGATTGGATTATGAAAAAAATGATGATTTTATTAGTGATTGTTACTTTGATACTAAGCGCTTGCAGTCAGGGAAAGACGACAGAAAACAAATCCGAACAATCGGCCAGTGGCCAAACTGAAACTTCAAAAGAGGCGGCCAAGCCGGAAACTAAGAAGTTTAAGATCGGCATTAATCAATTTGCCGAGCATCCGGCACTGGATGCAGTTCGCACTGGATTTGAAGAGGAATTAAAAGCGCTGGGAGTGGAAGCGGAATTTGACTGGAAAAATGCGCAGGCTGATGTGCCTAATGCTACCAAAATTTCGCAAAAATTTGCAGAAGACAAGGTCGATTTGATTTTGGCAATTGCTACCATTTCAGCACAAACCGCCAAAACAGCAACTGCGGAAAATAAAATTCCGGTTTTATTCAGTGCTGTGACTGATCCGGTCAGTGCCGAACTGGTAGCCAGTATGGAAAAGCCGGAGGGTAATTTATCTGGCACCACCGATATGGCGCCAATGGATAAGCAGCTAAAATTGTTTACTGAGCTTAAACCGGAGATCAAAAAAATCGGTATCATTTTTAATACCGGGGAAGCCAATTCGGAAGCACAGGTGAAAATGGCTGAAGAAATTGCCGCCGGCATGGGACTGGAAATTGTCACCATCGGGATTAATAATATTAATGAGGTGCCGCAGGCAGTGGATGCGATTTTGAGCAAGGCCGATGCTATTTACACCATTACCGACAATATTGTGGCTTCTGCCATTAATGTAGTGGCCAAAAAAGCCAATGAAGCCGGAGTTATTACCATTGGTGCGGAAAAAGCACATGTCGAAGGCGGAATTTTAATGACAGAAGGTTTGAGCTACTTAGAGCTGGGGAAACAAACAGCGCAAATGGCCAAACGGGTGTTGGTGGATGGGGCAGATATTTCTGCCATGCCGGTGGAAAGTCTGAAAGCAACTTCCAAGGCAGTTAATGTGGAAACAGTAAAAATACTTGGACTGGAAGGCGCCAAGACCTTTGCTGGAGCTGAAGAAGTTAAATAAAACAGATCAATAGAGAATTCGATCAGGGAAAAGAAAGGATATAAGTTCCGGACAGAAAGATAACGAAGAAGTTGTCGGGCTGGCATTTAGTTTTTAGAGAGATATGCCAGCGGGCTTGCAGGCTACTATTTCTGAAAACTGTGAGTAAGACAGCATAAAAAATATGAGCAGAGTGGAATTAAGAGGTTAAAAAAATGGGTACAGGATTATTATTGACATCAATTCAGCAAGGTCTGATTTACGCAATTTTAGCAATCGGTGTATTTTTAACATATAAGATACTCGATATTGCCGATTTATCAGTCGAAGGCAGTTTTCCGCTGGGGGCTTTCGTATTTGCCAGGTTTGCGCTGGCTGATATGAATCCGGTTCTGGGGATCGGTGGAGCCTTTGTGGCTGGAGCGCTGGCCGGACTATTGACAGCTATGCTGTTTATCAAATTGAAAATTAAACCACTGCTGTCAGGCATCCTGACTTTGACCATTTTATATTCCGTCAATCTGCGGATCAATGGCAAGGCCAATATTCCATTGTTTAAAAATCCGGTCATTTTCAGTAATGATAAATGGATGAATGTGATACTCCTGATATTAATCGTTTTAAGTATTAAAATTGTGATTGACTTATTTTTAAAAACTGAAATTGGATATCTGTTAATTGCGACCGGCGATAATGAAGTATTGGTAACTTCATTGGGAGAAAACAGCAATAAATATAAGATCATTGGTTTGGCGTTATCTAACGGTCTGGTGGCAGTGGCTGGTTCAATTACTGCCCAAATGAATGGCTTTGCCGATATTACCATGGGCAGCTCGATTATTGTTTTTGCCCTGGCTTCGATCATTATCGGCGATACGATTTTAAAATCGGTGACCAAAATCAAGGGCACCACCAGAGCAATTATGGGGGCGATCATCTATCAACTGATTGGTGGATTCGCAATTGACAGAGGATTGCCGGCTACCGACTTAAAGGCAGCCACCGCCATCATTGTCATTATCTTTATTGCAATTAATAACTTTTCACCGAATGGGCTGAAACTGGCAGAAAGGAAGTAAAATGATTGAAATTAAGGGTTTATCGAAAACATTTAATAAAGGCAGTGAAAATGAAATTAAATTATTTGAGAATTTTTCAATCACTTTTGAAGAAGGCAAGTGTACAGCCCTTTTAGGCTCAAATGGCTGTGGCAAATCAACTCTGCTTAATATCATTTCCGGCAATATTGCTCCGGACAGTGGCTTAATTGTGGTTGATGGTGAGGATGTGACCAAGGATAATGAAGAAAAAAGAGCTATGTATATCGGCCGGGTCCATCAAAATCCGTCATTGGGAGTATCGGCTTCGCTTAATATTCTGGAAAACATGTCATTGGCTGATAAAAAAGGAGAAAAATTTGGAATTAAGCGGTTGATTCGTCCGAAAAATCGTGTGCGCTATGAGTCTATTTTAAAAGAACTGGATTTAGGCTTGGAAAATAAAATGGATGTGATGGTTAAATTCTTATCCGGTGGTCAGAGGCAGTCGCTGTCGCTTTGTATGGCGACCATGAAAAATCCGAAATTATTGCTTTTAGATGAGCATACCGCAGCCCTGGATCCGAAAACATCAAGGGTGATCATGGAAAAAACCAGAGAATTGCTGGAGCGCAAGGCCATTACCACCATCATGATTTCTCATAATATGAAAGATGCCATTACCTATTCTGACCGGGTGGTGATGCTGGATCAGGGCGAAATCATTTTAGACCGTCCGTCCAGTCAAATCACCGAAGAAGAATTACTCAGTATCTACACTGCAAAATTACTGGAATTTCAAAGGAAAGCAGTTTAAAATAATCAAAGCAAAAAATCCTACTGTTTCGGCAAAAAGAATTGCCGAAACAGTAGGATTTTTTTTGCGGTTTTAGAGATAAAAAGATGGTGGAATTGATAATATAAATTCAAGGAAAACATCATCAGGACAGATAAAAAATAAAAAATAAAAAAATAAAATGTAATAGTGCAAATTCAGTAAAAATATAGGAATGTTTTTTGACTATTCAAAGATGAGGAAAGCTGATATACTAAAACTAATAAAAAGTTTATCTTTATTTTATTTTTAACTCATAAAAATTTTAAAGACTTGGATTCCGTTTATGGATGATTTAGCCTGATTACAGAAAAGAGCAGTAAAGATAAAGGAGCAAAGGCATGAATAAAAGAATTTTGGATATGGTTGATTACATAGAAAATAATTCTGGCAAAAGCTCTTTGAGAGACTTGGCAGCTGAGTTTAATGTTTCCACCAAAACAGTTCATCAGGATATTTCTGTTATTTCTCAGTTTTTAAGCAAAAAGCAAATTGGTGAAATAATTAATGAAGAGGGCAATTTGATGATAAAAGGTGAAAGAGCCATCATGCAGGAAATTTTAAATAAATTATCGTTTAGTGAATATGTTCTGTCCAAAGAGGAGAGATTGATCATTGAGGCGTTATTGCTTTTGTTTGCCGAAGATTATTTGATCCTGGCAGAAATTGCAGATTTTTGTTCGGTTTCCAGAACGACCGTGATTACAGATTTAAATGAATTAAATGAGAATTTGAAAGAAGAAAAATTGATGATTCATGGCTATTCCAGTCGGGGTATTAAATTATGCGGTCAGGAAATCGATATTCGGAAATACTTTTTAAAATGCAGCTCAGAGCAGGAATACCTGCTGCAATTATTCTTTAATCAGTTAAAGCAGGAAGAAAAAGCGGAACATATATTTTTAAAGGATTCAGAAAGGATTATTTTACAAAATCTGGTGGCTGAGGCCGAGCAAAGAAGTGGAAATTTTTTGACGGAGGGTTCCTATCAGACTTTAATGAAATATCTTTTATTTTTTGTGCAAAGGATGAGAAAAAATCAGTATTTACTGGAAAATGTCCAAAGATCTAAGCGACTGCCCGATCCGAAGATAGATTTATTTCCGGAGTTTTTATATAACTATATTTGTCAATACTTTGATTTTATGAAGTCGGAGGAGGAATATCAGCTCTTTTGCAAGGTTACTCAAAATTTACGATATATTCAAAAAAGTAATTTATTGAATCGGGACACTGTTAAAATTCAAACGATCACTCGTAAATTTATTGAGAAATTATCAAATGAACTGCACATTAAATTATATCGGGATTATGACCTGTTTATTGGTTTATCCCGGCATCTGGAACGAATGTTTGAAGAAAAAATCACTTTTATTTCCAAGTATCAGGAAGTTAAAGTGATAATCAATAAAAATCCGGAATTATTAAAAATAGTGGAAAATAATATTAATTTGATCGAGCAGGTCATTCACCGCAAAATTACCGAGGCGGAATTGGACTTTATTGTAGTATATGTCTATGCGGCTATGGAAAGGTTAAGAAGCAGAAACACAGATTTTCGGGTTTTGTTGATATGCAACAGCGGCATCGGCACTAGTCAATTATTAAAGTCCAGATTAACAGAACGCTTTGCCTTTCAGGTGACAGCAATTAAGTCTTCTCATAGTTTAACAGAGCAGGAGCTAAATGAGGTAGACTTTGCTATCAGTACTGTTGAGCTGCCATTTCCGACTGATAAATATATTAAAGTATCGCCACTACTGACGGAAGAAGATCATATTGCTTTGATCCGGCAAATTGACAGTTTGCCTAAAAAAGATGAAATAAGTAAAGACCCGATTCAGGAGATCATGTGGCAGATTGAGCCTATTATTTCACAATATGAAGGACTGATGGAAAGTATTGAAGACCAGATCAAGACATATTTTCACGACAAGAGCCAAAAAAGTGGAAGATTAACCGATTTTTTGACCTCTGAGTTTTTGCTGACCGGAGTGGAAGCAGCAGACTGGAAAAAAGCAATTGCTATAGCAGCTGAGCCTTTGCTGACCAAAGGTTATATTGAGCCTGGATATATTCAGGCAATGATCAAAAATGTTGAAGAAAATGGTGCATATATTGTAATTGCCAAAGGGTTTGCCCTGGCTCATGCGGGGATTGATGAGGGCAGTTTAAAAGTTGGATTAAGTTTAGCGAAACTCAAAACACCGGTCGAATTCGGAGCCGGACTTTTAGATCCGGTTTACTATGTGGCGGTTCTTTCGGCGATTGATGAAAAACAACATTTAAATCCTTTTTTTGAATTGCTCAATTTGCTTCGAATTCAATCTTTTGCAGAAGAGCTGGAATTGAGTCAAACCAAACAGGACATTCAAGAGGTGATAAAAAAGTATGAGAGCAGAATGTAATAAGGAGAAGGATATGTACACGAACGGACAAATTGTTTTATTGAAAAATGCGGCGCAAACAAAGGAAGAGATCATTCGGTTATTATCAGAAGAACTTTATCAAAAGGGTTATGTTACATCTGATTTTGCAACAGCAGTCCTAAGCAGGGAAACCGTTTATCCTACGGGCCTGGACATTAATGGATTAGGAGTGGCAATTCCGCATACGGATGCAGATAAGGTACAAAGTCCACAGCTGGCATTTGCCACCTTAAAAGAGCCGGTTGCTTTTCAAAATATGGTAGATATTTCGCAGACGATCAATGTTTCTATGGTTTTTTTACTGGCCATTAAAAAAAGTGATGAGCAAGTCTTTATGTTACAAAAACTGATTGAAATTTTTCAAAACCAGGAACTGATGGATCAACTGCAAAAGGTAGAACAGGAAAAAGAATTTATCAGGATCATTCGTCAAGCCGGGATACAATAAAACCCGACCCAGTAAAGGAGGTCAAAGATGTTAGTAACTTCAAAACAAATTTTTCAGGTAGCGCAGGAAAAAGGCTTTGCTTTTCCTGCTCCGAATTTTATTGATCAGTTGTCGATCGCAAGTTATATTGAAGTGGCGGAAAAACGAAAAATTCCAATGCTGCTCAGTTTTGCCCAGGTTCATCAGGAGTTTTTATCATTAGAAGAAGCTGCTTGTTTGGGGCGATTTTATGGAGAGAGAACTAAGATGCCAATGGTTTTGCATTTGGATCACGGACAGGATTTGGATACGATTATGCGTGCCATTGAATTAGGTTTTACCTCAGTGATGATTGATGCTTCCATGGAAAATTTAGAGGAGAATATTCGGCGCACCAAAGAAGTAGTTAAATATGCTCATCAAAGAGGGGTGGTGGTGGAAGCGGAAATTGGTCATGTCGGTTCCGGTGAAAATTATGAATCTCATACTGTTACCGATTCGATTTACACCTCACCGGCAGAAGCCAAGTATTTTGCCGATAAAACCCAAGTCGATTCTTTGGCGATTTCGATTGGCACGGCTCATGGTAGTTATAAGGCAGAGCCAAAGATCCAGTTTGATGTATTGCAGCAAATTCGTCAATCTGTTACTATCCCGCTGGTGCTGCATGGTGGATCTTCAAGCGGGGATGATAATTTGCGGCGCTGCGCCCGCGAGGGGATCAGCAAAGTCAATGTTTTTACGGATTTAATGAATGCTGCCGGACAAGCTGTAAAAAATCAGGAGGTTCAAAATTACATCGAAGTAAAAGATCTTTCCCGTCAAGGGATCATCCGGTGTCTGGAGCATTTTTGTGATATTTTGGAGGTGGATAAATATGGCAGAGCTTAAGATTGGAGGTAGGTAATGAAAGCAATCAAACGACCGTTTTTCGTAATGAATCCGAAATCTTATTTATACGGTACGGAATTAAGAAATTTGGCTCTGAAAGCTGAAGAACTGGGGAAACGTTTTCCAGAAGTTGATATTTTTTTTACGGCTCCCTATGCTGAACTGGCGTGGGTCTGTGAACAGACGGAGCATTTGCTGGTAACAGCCCAGCATATGGATGGAATTTTACCGGGACGCGGAATGGGAGCCGTACTGCCGGAAAGTTTGCAAGCGATCGGGGTACGGGCAGTTTTTTTAAATCATGCGGAAAAACCGATGCGGCTGGCCGAATTGGCAGCTGCTATCAAAAGGGCCAAAGAACTGGAGATCATTACCATTGTCTGTGCGGATTCAGCTGAGGAAGCAAAGGCGATCGCTGCTTTGGAACCGGATATTTTGCTGTGTGAGCCGACTGAATTAATTGGTACCGGAGTGACCAGCGATCAGGAATATTTAAGAAAAACCAATCAGGCCATTCGCCAGGTGAATGAAAATATTTTAATTATGCAGGCAGCCGGAATTTCCAGTGCTCAGGATGTATATCGGGTGATCATGGAAGGAGCGGATGGAACCGGTGGTACCAGTGGAATTTTAAAGGCTGAAGATCCGCATTTAAAACTGGAAGAAATGATTATTGCCCTGAATCAAGCAGGACAAGAGATAAGGAGGAAATAATGGCAACCTATATTGAACAAATTATTTTAAGATCAAATGGCAACCGGGTGACATATCATGAAATTACGGATCAAGTCAGGGAAATTGTTAAAAAAAGCGGGATTAAAAATGGAATCTGTGTGGTTTCATCACAACATACCACTTGTTCGGTATTTTTGGAAGAGTTTTCACATGATTTAAATTACTGCGGGGATGAGTATTTGCAAGTTGATTTAAATAACGGCTTAGAAAAGATCTTCCCCCGTTGTCTAACGGAGGGGCAATACCACCATCCGGGACCGGCCCATACTAAATTTGGTTTGGAAGAATGTGACAGAAGTGTTGTACCGGATCTGCGCTCCTTATTAAATACCGAAGCCCATTTAAAAGGCACTTTGATTGGTTACAGTCAAACCTATATTGTGGAAGGGGGAGCCCTCAGTATCGGCTCTTTAGGTTATATTTATTTTGCTGATTGGGATCAGAACAGAGAAAGAGACAGAAGATGCAAAGTTTTAGTCATGGGTGAATAAGCACCAGAAACGGAGGTAGGTATGAAAAAAATTTTATTGGCTTGTGGATCGGGAATTGCCACATCAACAGCAGTAAATGCTAAATTGACCCAAATGTTGGAGGAAAACGGTTATGCCGGGAAATTCAAAATCACCCAATGCAAAATTTCTGAAGTACCGGCACTTTCGGCTGAGCATGATTTTTGTGTGGCCACTACCATGCAGCCAACCGAAATGAAATGCCCGTTTATCAGCGGAATTAGCTTTTTAACAGGAGCAGGGCTGGATGCCACATTTCAGGAAATTAAGACCCAAATGGAAAAATAAACAAAGAAAGGAAGGTTGGATATGGTAGTATTTGATTATATTCAAAGTCTTGGCGCATCTGTGATGATGCCGATCATTATCTTTATTTTAGGTGTTTTACTGGGAACCGGATGGGGAAAATCATTAAAGGCCGGATTAACTGTTGGTATAGGTTTTATTGGTCTTAATCTGATCATTGGAGAAATGGCAGGCAATTTAGGGCCGGCTGTCCAACAAATGATCACCAAATATGGACTGCAATTATCAATCATTGATGTTGGCTGGCCATCAGCTGCCGCCATTGCCTTTGCTTCGCAGGTGGGACTGTTTATTATTCCTATTGGTTTAGCGGTTAATATTCTAATGCTGCTGACCAATACCACCCAAACGGTGGATATTGATATTTGGAATTATTGGCATTTTGCTTTTACCGGTTCTTTAGTGGCGGTTATTACCAATGAACTCTGGCTGGGCATTGCAGCGGCTGTGATAAATATTATTATTGTTATGGTACTGGCGGATTATACCGCGCCGTTGGTGGAAAAACATTTAAATTTACCGGGTGTATCACTGCCACATGGCTTTACTACCGCCTATGTACCGATTGCCTGGTTGGTCAATAAATTGATCGATATGATCCCGGGAGTGAAAAATATTGATATTAATTTAGAAAAAACTCAAAAAAGAATTGGCGTATTTGGCGAACCGATCTTACTGGGAACGATCTTAGGTGTGTTAATTGGAATTATTGCCGGATATGATGTGAAAGGCATATTGACCCTGGGTATTAAAATGGGAGCAGTTTTGGTTTTGATTCCGAAAATGGCGGCACTTTTAATGGAAGGACTTTTGCCAATTTCCGATGCAGCTTCAAACTTTATTAATAAAAGATTTAAAACCAGAGGTAAGATGTATATCGGTTTAGATTCAGCAGTTGGTGTTGGTCATCCTCTGACTTTGGCTGTTTCTTTGATTTTAGTACCGGTGGCGATTTTCCTGGCAGTAATTATTCCGGGTAATAAGGTATTGCCATTTACCGATTTATCAGTTATTCCATTTATGTTTGTGCTGATTATTCCGTTAGTTAAAGGCAATGGATTTAGGGCATTGATCACCGGCATTATCACCGTTGGTGTGGGTTTGCTGATTTCTACCAATTTGGCACCGGCCATTACTGAAGCGGCTCAGTTAGCCAGCTTTAAAATGCCGGAAGGAGCAACTATGATCTCCAGCATTTGCGACGGAGCCAATCCTTTGACTTGGATTTTGGTTAAGGCCTATGAATTCAGGATTGTTGGTTTGATCATCATGGCGGTGGTCAGTGTTGGCCTGGCTTTACTAAACAGAAAACGCATTTTAAACGAAGCCAGACAACTGCATGAAAAACAAGCATAAAATCCAGTAATAAAAGAGCTTTGTTTGTAAAATTACAGAAAGTCAGTGTTGCTTAAAATGATGGGCGGCTGTGCCGGTGGATTTAGCCATGGCAGAGCTGCCTTTTTTTAAAACTTACTTTGAGAATTATCATTAAAAAAAGAAGTGGACTTAGGGGGGCAGTCGGAAATGGTTTGACAAAAAAGATGATAGTTTGTACAATATATGTGATAAGATCTGTGCGGAAATGGATATTAACCTGCTGGCAGCTAATGATAGCACAATTCGCAGCAAATTTAAAGAGTACTGTGATCAGGCGACCGATCATTATGAAACCATTATTGTGACACGAAAAGAAGAAAAAAATGTTGTTATTTTAAGCCTTGAAAAATATAATGACATCATGAAAGCAGTTAGAAATGCTGAATTTCTAAATAAGATTGATAAAAGTATCAAGCAAAAGGAAGACGGCAAAGTAGTAATCAAGACCATGCAAGAACTTGAGGCCATGGAAAATCAGGTATTATCAGGATTAGATTTTTAACAGAGAGGAATGTATGAGCACGCAATTTGATCGAACGATTGCCCTTATTGGGGAAGCGGCAGTCAAAACATTACAGCAAAAAAAAGTGGCCGTTTTCGGACTGGGCGGAGTTGGCTCCTTTGCGGTAGAAGCATTAGCCAGAGTCGGAGTCGGGCATCTGATTCTGGTGGATAAGGATATAATTGACGAAACCAATTTGAACCGGCAGCTTTATGCACTCCATTCCACAGTGGGAAAGCCCAAGACAGAGCTGGCCAGGGAGCGGTGTCTGGATATTAATCCGGCCATTCATGTGGAAGCCTATCAGGAATTTTACCTGCGGGCAGGACAAATCGATATCAGTGGCTGTGATTACGTGGTTGATGCGATTGACAATGTAACTGCCAAGCTGATTTTAATTGAAGAAGCCAAAAAATATCAGATTCCAGTCATTTCCAGCATGGGAACCGGCAATAAACTGGATAATACCAGCTTTGCAGTGGCTGATATTTCCAAAACCACAGTTTGTCCATTGGCCAAGGTGATGCGCAAAGAGCTGAAAAATCGTGGGATCAGCGGAGTTAAGGTGGTCTATTCAACAGCCGAACCGGTGCTAAAGCGCCAAATCCCGGCATCCATCAGCTTTGTGCCACCGGTGGCGGGGCTTTTACTGGCGGGGGAAGTAATACGGGATTTAATTAGTTAATCCGGTAAGCAAAAATCAGCGATAAGATCGGCCGGATAGTCCAAAGCGGCAAGCATAGGAAAGTATCGGTATTCCGGTGCATAAAACAAAGCCGGGATTTATATCAGATATATATCAGATATGAAAAAAATCCGGATTCCCGCTTTGGATAGAGCAAAAAATGAAAGCAATGCAGAGGAGAAAATTATGACGGAAACAGGACAAGTAATCAGAGTTGATGGCGATAAAGTAGTGCTGCAAATGGTTCGAAATGCAGCCTGTGGTTCCTGCAATGCCTGTAGTATGGCGGCGGAAAGTAAAAATCTGGAATTGTCTGCCCTTAATTTATGTGCAGCCAAAGCCGGGGATCTGGTAGAGATTCGACTGGAAACAGATAGTTTTTTATCGGCGGTGGCGATCGCTTATGGTATCCCGCTCCTTTGCCTGCTGGCGGGGATGATAGCCGGTTATCTGGTGGCTGGCAAAATTGCTCCGGCTCAGGTAGAAGGAATTAGTATTATCGGCGGCTTGACTGCAATGGTGATCAGCTTTTTATTAATTCGCAGTCAGGAAAAAAAATTTAAAAAGGAAAAATATATCCCCAAAGCAGTAAAAGTGTTGTAGAGAAGTGGTCAGACTTCTCTTTTTTCTGTATTTTTCTCTTGGCACTTGGGCTTAATGTGTGATATAGTAGTATGGAAATAAACTCTAAAAGAATAAGGATACAATTATGAAAATTATTATTCAGAAATTTGGTGGTACCAGTATGGCTGATGAAAATGGCCGGAGCTTTGTACTGGAAAAAATAAAAAAAGCCAAAACCATGTTTGATGGAGTGGTAGTGGTGGTATCGGCCATGGGCAGAATGAATTCGCCCTATGCCACCGATACCTTGTTATCGCTTTTAAAAGATAATAAAGATAGCTTAAGTAAAAGAGAAATTGACTTATTAATGGGAACCGGGGAAATTATTTCGGCGGTGGTTCTATCCGGTGAGCTGCAAAAGATCGGAATTGCCGCCGAAGCATATAGCGGTGGTCGGGCCGGCATCATTACCGATAATAATTACACCGGTGCAGAAGTGCTGTCAGTTGATGCAACTATCCTGCGCCAGGCTCTGGAAAATGGAATTACTCCAATTGTTGCCGGCTTTCAGGGGCGCTCTTTGGAAGGTGAACTGGCTACTTTAGGCCGTGGTGGCTCAGATTTGAGTGCAGCCCTTTTAGGGGAAGCCTTGGAAGCGGAAAAAGTTGAGATTTATACAGATGTGGACGGAATTATGACCACTGATCCGAAATTATGTGCCGAGGCCGTTACTTTAGAAGGCATCAGCTATAATGAAGTTTTTCAGATGGCTGACAGCGGTGCCAAAGTCATACATAAAAAAGCAGTTGAAGTGGCCAGAAGGGCAGGAATTCCACTGATTATTAAAAATACTTTCAGCAGTCATGCCGGCACAGCCATTACTGAATATCGCTATTTAAATCAAATAGCCAAAAGTCGTCCAATTACGGCCGTCGCCTGTCGGAGCGAACGATTGCAATGCAGAATCGAAGGAAGACTGGATGATACTGCTTTTTTTGAGGAATTGGCTGAAAAAGGAGTATCAATTGATATTATTAATGTTTTTCCGGACTTGCGCGCTTTTACCATTGATCAGGAAAAAAAGGCAATTGCTGAAGAGCTTTTACGAAAATATCAGGCTGACTACACTTTAATTGAAAATTGTACGAAAATAACTTTAATTGGGGAAGGAATGACCGGTGTGCCGGGAGTTATGGCTCGGATCATCACTGCTCTGTCACAAAAAGGAATTTTAATTTTACAAACAGCCGATTCACTGTCAACGATCGCCTGTTTGATTGCCAGTCAGGATACAGCCAAAGCAGTTGAGGCATTGCATCAGGCATTTGCCTTAAATTATTCCAATCTGGGCGGTGGAGGTACACTACTTTTGTAACTTGCTGCACAGGGTTTCCCTTTCGCCATTTACTATGTAAGATGGCTTGCGGTTACCGCTTTTCTTATTTACTGCATCAGCTGGCTGTTTAAAAAGATGTTAGGGAAATTAAATTGAGTAACTCAACTTTTCCACAGTCTTTTTTAGCTCTATCCCGCTCCAGAGAGCGGGCACATGGTTTCCCACGCTTTCGCCACATACTTCGTAAGATGGCTTTCGCGGCACATGCTTTCGCAACTTGCTTCGCAAGATTGCTTTCGCAGCACACGCCATAAAAAAGACTGTTCCAGGGAACGCGGGAAAGTTGAGTGAGTAAATAATCAGAAACAATAACTACAGGCAGATGTCTGTTTAAAGAAAATACAATGATTGAACCGGAGTAAATTATGACAATTATTAAAGCAATTATTATGGGATTGATTCAGGGACTGACGGAATTTTTGCCAATCAGCAGTTCCGGACATTTAGCAATTTTTGGCAATATGATGGATTTACAAGGGGGCGGAATTTTATTTGAAGTTCTGTTGCATGTCGGCACTTTGGTAGCGGTTTTGGCAGCTTTTTATCAAGATATCTGGGAATTAATCCGGGAAGGCTTTGCCTTGATCGGAAGATGTTTCCAGGCCATGACCGGAAAAATCAAATGGACAGAAGTATTAAATAATGACAAAAAGTATTTTGTGTGCTATATTTTGCTGTCGATGATTCCAACAGTAATTTTCGGACTGCTTTTAAAAAAGACAATTGAAGCTGCCTATACCGGGATGCTGATTCCGGGCATTGGATTATTGATAACAGGTGCAATTTTGCTGTATACGATGAAAGTAAAGGAAGGCGAAAAAAAAGAACGGGATATGACGGCAATGGATGCTCTGATGATTGGAATTGCCCAGGGAATTGCCACTTTACCGGGAATTTCACGGTCGGGCCTTACCATTGTGACTGGGCGAACCAGGGGCTTGAGCCCAGAATTAGCAGTTAAATTCTCATTTATCATGTCAATTCCGGCAATTTTGGGCGCAGCGGTTTTACAGATCAAGGATGGAGCGGCGGAAAGTTTAAGCGGCGGAATATTGGGCTTATATTTTTTAGGAACCGTAGTGGCAGCAGTGTCAGGCTTTGCCTGTATTAAATGGCTGCTGAATATTATAAAAAAAGGAAAATTATATTATTTTGCATATTATTGTCTGGCAATGGGATTGCTGGCCATTCTCTTACATTTTGTCCGGAAATAAATATGGCGGAAAAGTTGTAATCAGGCTGTCAGTCAGCCAATTATCAAAAGCCGAATGATCATAAATAAGGTGGGTATGCTATGGCAAATCAAACGAAAAATACTTCAAAAAACAAAAAAAAGACCGGCGCCGAATCGACGCGGACTAATTTGCTGAATCGGGCGGCTGCCGACCGGCCGATTAGTCGTACTTCCAGTAATCGTACTCCGGTGCGGAAAAGCCGGGTTAAGAAAATGCCGAAGACACAGTATGAATTAATGGTATTGCTGTTTGTTGGCCTGGCCTTGTTGACAGCAATTGCGGTTTATTTTAAAAATGAAGCAAATTTTTTGGGGAGCGTACGTTACTTTATTTTTGGAGTGATGGGAGTGGCAGCTTATTTGTTGCCAATCGTTATTTTGGTTTCATCTGCTTATAAAGCACTGAATCAGGGTAACCAAAGACTGGATGATAAAATTAAGCTGGCTCTTTTAGCGCTATTTGAAATATCGGTTTTTGCCCATTTGTTTACAGTTGCTCAGCCGCAGATCCATTTGGTTGTTGGGCGTCAAAAAATGTTTTTCCCGGCCCTGGCCAACTATTTTCGGGTTTCCGGTAACTACCACCGGGGAGGCGGATTTATGGGAGGGCTGTTTGGTGATGTTTTGCTGATTGTATTGGGAAAATGGGGAGCCTTGGTTTTGGCGATTTTGCTATTTTTAGCAATTATGTTGCTGCTGACAGAAATAAGCCTGGCCCAACTGCTTAGCTTTTTAAAGAAAATTTTGCATATTATTTATGGCTGGTTGCGCCAGCAGATTTTGCGTTTCAGCACACAGCTGAAAGAAAAAGCCAAATCTGAAAAACCAAAGCCGGAAGAAGATGGCTGGGAACAGGCCATCATTCAAACCGAGTTAGCTGCCAAATCTGCTAAAGAGCAAGAAATTACGGTTTTCCCAACTGAAAAGTCAATGTTGTCAGAACGGAAACATTCTTTTATCAATGTGGATTTATCAGCTCAATCGGTACCGGCAGAAAATGAACCGGCCGCTGAGACGGATTGGCAAGAAATGAAAGAATCGACAGGTTCAGTTCAGATGGAGAAATCCGGTCAGTCGATGGAGGAGTTGCCAATGGAGGAAAGTCAGCCAAATGATTGGCCGACCCCGGCGGCAGTTGATGAGAAAACAAATCGGGTCAATCCGTATCTGGCGCCGGGGAAAAAGCCGGATCATAAAATGGCTGCAGAAGCAGAGAAGCAAAAATATGAATCAGCAGCAATTCAGCAGGAGATGCAGTTGAGCCAGGAACTGAAAAGTTATGCCTTCCCTCCGCTGGAGTTGCTGAAAGAGCCAATAGACAAAGTCCGGGAGGATGGTGATTTAATTGCAGCTAATATTCAGAAATTAGAAGATACGCTGCAAAGCTTTAATGTAAATGCAAAGGTCATTGATGTCAGCCAGGGGCCGACAGTTACCCGTTATGAAATTCAGCCGGCTCAGGGAGTAAAGGTCAGCCGGATCGTCAGCTTGGCTGATGATATTGCCCTTAGCCTGGCGGCGACCGGAATTCGAATGGAAGCGCCGATCCCAGGCAAATCGGCTATTGGGATTGAAATTCCAAATCAACAGGCCGGTTCGGTTTTGCTGCGGGAAGTGATTGATTCGGCGGAGTTTAAAAATTTAAATAAGAAATTGGCTTTCGGCTTGGGAAAAGATATCAGTGGCCGGGTACTGGTGACCGATATTGGAAAAATGCCACATTTATTGATTGCCGGTGCGACCGGTTCCGGTAAATCGGTATGTATTAACACTTTAATTGTATCTCTTTTGTATAAAGCTAAACCGGAGGAAGTCAGACTGCTGATGATTGATCCGAAAGTAGTTGAATTATCCATTTACAATGGGATTCCACATTTGATGATTCCGGTGGTGACCGATCCGAAAAAGGCAGCCGGAGCACTTAACTGGGCAGTTCAGGAAATGAATGACCGTTATAAACTATTTGCTGCCATTCCCGGAATTCGAGATTTACAAGGGTATAATAAAGTCATTGAAGAAAAGGGAGATACACCGAAACTTCCGCAAATTGTGATTATTGTCGATGAATTGGCGGATTTGATGATGGCTGCTTCCAGTGAAGTTGAAGATGCCATTTGCCGTTTGGCACAAATGGCCAGAGCAGCCGGAATTCATTTGATCATTGCCACTCAAAGGCCATCAGTCGATGTCATTACCGGTTTGATTAAAGCCAATATCCCCAGCCGGATCGCTTTTAATGTGTCATCAGGTATTGATTCCCGGACGATTTTGGATATGAATGGGGCAGAAAAATTACTGGGCAAGGGCGATATGCTCTTTTATCCAACCGGATATCCAAAGCCGGTGCGGATTCAAGGGGCATTTGTGTCTGATCATGAAGTGGAAAATATTGTGGAATACTTAAAGACCCAGCAGCAAACACAGTATAACCAAAAAATCATGAATCATTTAAATAAATCAGAGGATAACTCAGAAAGTGAACAGAAGGATGATTTGGATGAATTGTTTGCTGATGCATTAGAATTGGTGGTGGAAAAAGAAAGAGCATCGGCTTCGATGATTCAAAGGTATTTCCGGGTAGGTTTTAATCGGGCAGCCAGGATTATTGATCAGTTGACCGAAGCAGGTTATGTGGGTGAAGAGCAGGGCTCAAAGCCAAGGGATGTGCTGTTGACCCGAAGGGAATTAGAGGAACTGAAAGCCAGGGCCAATCAGCCAAAACCGGCAACGGATGAGCTGGGAACAGAAAAAAATGATTTTGGAGCAGAAGATATTGAAACAGAAAATAATGCTCCGGAGCGGGAGCAAGTGACAGAGCAAATAATAACAGAGCCGGTTGCAGGTGACAGCTTTTTAGAAAGTTCAGAACTGATGGAAAAAAATGAGTCAATTCCTGCATCGCCAAATAGCTATCAGGTGAGTGTGGAAGATGAACCGGTCAATGATATGCTCAATCAGATGTTGGAAGAAATACAGGCCAGAGAGGATTAATTTTGTTGGAAGATTTCGTGAGGCAATAAAGGAGGATCTATGTTAAGTGATATTCAAATTGCCAGTCAGGCAAAGAAAGAACCAATCAGCAAGGTGGCAGCGGTGTTGGATATTCAGCCGGAGGAGCTGATCCCCTATGGTCATGACAAAGCCAAGTTGTCCGATCAGCTGTGGGAAAGGATCAAAGATAAGGCAGATGGGAAATTAATTTTGGTGACAGCCATTAATCCAACCCCGGCCGGAGAAGGGAAAACCACCATAACGGTTGGTTTGGGACAAGCATTTCACCAGCTCGGCTTAAAATCAGTGATTGCCTTGCGTGAGCCATCCTTAGGACCATGTATGGGCATTAAAGGAGGCGCTGCCGGTGGTGGATATGCTCAGGTTATTCCAATGGAAGACATTAATCTGCATTTTACCGGTGACATTCATGCCATTACCGCTGCCCATAATTTGCTGTCAGCCATGCTCGATAATCATTTGCATCAAGGCAATGAGTTAAGGATTGATGTCAATCAGATCGTCTGGAAGCGGGTACTGGATATGAATGATCGGGCGCTGCGTCAGATCGTGGTCGGTCTGGGCAGTAAAAATGATGGCATTCCCCGTCAGGATGGCTATCAAATCACCGTGGCTTCAGAGGTGATGGCGATTTTGTGTTTGGCAGTAGATATCGAAGACTTAAAAGCCAGATTGGGAAATATTATTGTGGCCTATGATTTAAGCGGGAGTCCGGTTACAGCCAAAGATTTAAAGGCGGCCGGAGCGATGACGGCCTTGCTCAAAGATGCGCTTAAGCCGAATTTGGTACAAACTTTGGAAAATTCCCCATGTATCATTCATGGCGGTCCATTTGCCAATATTGCCCATGGCTGTAATAGCGTCATAGCCACTAAATATGCGCTTAAATTAGCCGATTATGTGATTACTGAAGCCGGGTTTGGTGCAGATTTGGGGGCAGAAAAATTCCTGGATATTAAATGCCGTTTGGCCGATTTAAAACCGGCAGCAATTGTGCTGGTAGCCACTGTCAGAGCATTAAAATATAATGGAGGAGTGGCTAAAGACAAGCTGTCGGAGCCGAATGTGCAGGCGCTGAAAAAGGGAATTGTCAATCTGGAAAAGCATATTGAAAATATGGATAAATACGGAGTGCCGGTAGTGGTGACGGTCAATCAGTTTGTCACCGACACCGCTGAAGAAATTGAAATCATTAAAGATACCTGTGCCAGATTGGGAGCAAGTTTTTGTCCGGCTGAGGTTTGGGCCAGGGGTGGTCAGGGCGGCATTGATCTGGCCAAAGCAGTAGTTCAAACAATCGCTGAAAAAGAAAGTAAGTATGCTCCTCTTTACACATTGGATTTAAGCATTGAAGAAAAAGTAGAAAAAATTGCCAGTGAAATTTACGGTGCAGCGAGGGTCCATTTTTCGCCGGAAGCTAAGCGAGCTATGGAAAAGATTAAAGAGCTGGGAATGGGACATCTGCCGGTGTGTATTGCCAAGACCCAATATTCCTTATCGGATAATCCAAAATTGTTAGGCCGGCCCAGCAGCTTTGATATCACGGTGCGGGAAATCAGTTTATCAGCCGGAGCAGGATTTATTGTCTGCATTACCGGCAATATTATGACCATGCCGGGATTACCGAAAAAGCCAGCCGCTGAGCAGATCGATGTGGTTGCCGGACAGATCACCGGATTGTTTTAATGCAAGTAGAGAATGTAAAACAGGCAGCAAGTTGAGGATTAAAAGATAACATGATATTATTTAGGTTATCATTCATGATCGATAATAAAAAAGAACAGAGACAACCAAAGATTGGTATGTTTGCGTGAAACAGCAGAGTATATTTTGCGACAAAGGAGCAATTATGCAAATGATGGATGGAAAACTGGTTTCAGAGGAAATTTTAGAAAAACTGAAACTGGATGTTGAGGACTGCAGAAAACAGGATATTGATCCGACTTTGGCAGTGATTTTGGTGGGTGATGATCCAGCCAGTGCGATTTATGTTAAAAATAAGGAAAAGGCCTGCGCAAAGGTGGGCATTACATCTTTGGCCTATCGCTTGCCGGCAGATACTCAGGAAAGAGAGTTATTGGATTTGCTGGCAGATTTAAATGAACGGCCGGATGTGCATGCAATTTTATTGCAATTGCCGTTGCCGGCGCATTTAAACAGTGATCGCCTATTGGCAGCAATTTCCGCTGAAAAAGATGCGGATGGCTTTCATGCGGCCAATATTGGGAAACTTCTCTTACAGCAGCCGGCGCCGCTGCCCTGTACTCCGGCCGGAGTGATGGAATTGCTGAAGTATTATCAGATTGATATTGCCGGTAAAGAATGTGTGGTCATTGGCCGGAGTAACATTGTCGGTAAGCCGATGGCATTGATGCTGTTAAATGCCCATGGCACAGTGACGGTAACACATTCTAAAACCAGAGATTTGCCGGCGGTTTGCCGGCGGGCTGATATTTTGGTAGTGGCAGTTGGCAAAGCCAAAATGATCACATCTGATTATATTAAACCCGGAGCAGTGGTGATTGATGTCGGTATTCACCGGATGGAAAATGGAAAGTTATGTGGTGATGTCGATGACAGCGAAGGTCATGCTGCTTATTTGACTCCGGTCCCCGGCGGAGTGGGGCCAATGACCATTGCCATGCTGATGAAAAATTGTGTGACTGCGGCTAGAAACAGCGCTCTATAGGTTTAAAAGCAAGGATATGGCAAATGGTTAAGATACTATACTGATACCATACTATACTGATATTATACTGATACGATACTGGATTTGCCTATATCGCTGGCAAGCCAGAGTATAGTCAAATCCAGTATCGTATCAGGCGAGATCTCTGAGTTTGCCTGTATCGCTAGTAAGCTGGAGGATAGGCAAAACCGGTATCATATCAGGAGAGATTTGTCTGGCTGACATTTAGTTTTTTGCAAATGATTGTAATGCAAAAAATGAAAGAGTTTTGCAGAACATTTTGCGAAAGAGGGATAGACTTGTGAGAGATGAGCATTGTAAAAACTGTGCGAAGGACAATTTAAATATGATAAGGTAGGTTAAAGTGGAATATAAGATTTATGTAGAGTCGCTGGGCTGCGACAAAAATTTGGTGGACACCGAAGTGATGCTGGGGCGGCTGGTCAAGCGGGGTTGTAAGATTGTCCTGTCGCCGGAACAGGCAGATATTGCGATTATCAATACCTGTAGTTTTATTCATGATGCCAAAACCGAAAGTATTGAGGCAATTTTAGAGCTGGCAGCTGAAAAAAATGCCGGCCGACTGCCCAAAATTATTGTGACCGGCTGCTTGTCAGAGTTATATCAGGAGCAAATCCGCCGCGAAATCCCGGAGGTGGATGGAGTATTGGGGGCAACCAATACCGATAAAATTGAAGAAGTGGTGGCTGACATTATGCAGGGCCGGACCAGGGAGATCTTTGATGGTCCGGATTATGATGCGGAAGTTTTTGTGGACAGAATTTCTGAAAGCGGCAAATACTACGCTTTTCTAAAAATTGCCGAAGGCTGTGATAATCATTGCACCTATTGTATCATTCCAAAACTGCGGGGAAAATTCCGCAGCCGAACTATGGAAAGTCTGGTCGAAGAAGCCAAATATTTGGTCAGGCAAGGCAAAAGAGAAATTATTTTAGTGGCACAGGATGTCGGTAAGTATGGCCTTGATTTATACGGCCGGCGGGCATTGCCGGAACTGCTGGAAAAATTGGCAGCGGTGGAAGGGATCGACTGGCTGAGGCTGCTTTATGTTTATCCGGAAGATGTGACCGATGAACTGATTACGGCCATCAAAAAAGGATTGGCTTTGCCATATCTGGATATGCCGCTGCAGCATGCGGATGATATTGTTTTAAAAAAGATGGCCAGAAAATCCAAAGTTGAAGATTTACGAAAATTACTGGCTAAACTGCGCTCGGAAATTCCGGAAATTTGTCTGAGAACCACTTTTATTACCGGTTTTCCTGGAGAAAGTGAGGAAAATTTTGAAAATTTGCATCAGTTTTTAAAGGAAGCTCAATTTGATCGGGTAGGTGTATTCACCTATTCCAAAGAAGAAAATACCCCGGCTGCCCGAATGAAAGAACAAATTCCGGCCAGAATTAAAAAGCAAAGGCAGAAAACTTTGATGTTGACCCAGCAGCAAATTGCTTTTGCCAAAAATGAAAGTTTGGTTGGCAGGCAGTTCCGGGTGATGATTGATGCTTATTTGCCGCAGGATAATGTCTATATTGGCAGAACCTATCGCGATACACCGGATGTGGATGGCTATGTTTTTGTGGAAAGCAAGCGCGAGTTATTGTCTGGTGATATGATTGATGTAAAAATTGTTGGTGTTAACGAATATGACCTGATCGGAGAAGAAATCTATGAATTTAGCGAATAGATTAACTGTGTTTCGAGTAATTTTAATTCCGTTTTTTTTGCTGGCCCTTTATTTAATTCCTTCTCCCTGGGGAGAATATCTTGGGGTGGGAATCTTTATTGTAGCTTCATTGACAGATTTTGCCGATGGCTTTATTGCCCGAAAATACAATATGGTCAGTAATTTTGGGAAATTTATGGATCCTTTGGCTGATAAAATGTTGGTTGGTGCAGCCCTGATTTATTTGACAGAAATTCATGTCGTGCCGGCCTGGGCAACGATTGTGATCATCAGTCGTGAATTTTTAATCAGTGGCTTTCGTTTGGTAGCAGCTGAAAAGGGTCAGGTTATTTCTGCCGGAATTTGGGGGAAAATCAAAACTGCCATCACTATGGTGGCGATTCCGGTTTGGTTGTTGCCCCTTAGCTATGAGTTTATGCCAACGGTCAATTTGATCTTGATTTTCTTTGTGGTTGGTCTGACTGTTTTTTCAGCAGTTGATTATTTAGCCAAAAATAAAGATGTGTTAAAAAATTAAATTTCCGGATTCAATTCTTTATAAGCAATCGGTTTATAGATTGCCGGAGAAACAGAGCCGGCAGGTTTTAACGAGGTTTTTAAAAGTTCGGGGCAATGATGCCTAGGGAGATATCTCTGATTTACAGCTGGCAATGCCATAGGAACAAATGCTGAGAAGATAACGATTAAAGTAAAAAATTAATTAAAATCTCCCTAAAAGACTTCCTAATTAATGGTAGATTTGATATAATAAGAGCATTGTTGAGTAGAGTGTGATTGGCTGCTATGGACAATGCTTTTTGTTTTGCAGTCGGTCTTGAAAGAAAAACAATGCCAGAAAATAAAATTGAAAAAAGGAATCAATGGCCTATTATCGGGTCAGGAGGTTATAATATGAATTTTGGGAAACAAGGAAGAAAAAAGCAAAGACAGCAGCTCCATTCGACTGCTAAGAAAACCACCAATTTTATTAATTCTGTGGTTTTAAAAATAATTGTATTTGCGATTGTCATTACCGGGGTGTTGGGTGCAGCCGCCGGAATTGGTATATATAAAGCGATTATTGATAAAGCTCCCAGTATTGATAATATTCTGGAAACAGTAGTGCCGGTTGGTTATGCATCCATTATTTATGACCAGAATGGTAATGAAATTCAAAAACTGTCAGTGGCTAATGCTAACCGGATTTATTTAGAATACGAACAAATTCCGCAGGCCATGATCAATGCAGTGGTAGCGGTTGAAGATGAACGTTTTTGGAATCATAATGGATTTGATATGTATGCGTTTTTGCGGGCGGCTGTGGCCAATGTTAAGTCCAGGAGTTTTTCCGAGGGTGGTTCCACCTTAACTCAACAAGTGGTTAAGATGAATGTTTTAAAAGATCCGGATAAAAAAATCGAAAGAAAATTACAGGAACAATATTTAGCGGTTCAGTTGGAAAAAAAATTAGCTGAGAATGGCCGGGGTAAGGATTATGCTAAAAAGAAAATTCTGGAGTTGTATTTAAACTCAGCACCATTTGGCCGTAACAGCAATGGGGTGCAAACGGCTGCTCAAACTTATTTTAATAAAAATGCCTGGGAGCTGACAATTGCCGAAGCCGCCTGTATTGCCGGTGTGACCAATGCGCCCAGTCGTTTTGATCCGATTACCAAACCGGAAAATAACCGGGAGCGTCAACAGCGGATTTTAAAGAAAATGTATGAGCAGAAATACATTACCGAGGCCGAATACAAAAATGCACTAATTGAAGATGTTTATGGCAATATTCGCAGCATCAACCAGCAGCTGGCAGAAAATGCCTCCAATCATACTTATTTTGTGGATGAAATTATTCTGCGTTTAGTCGAAGATTTAATGATTCAAAAGAATTACACCGAAGCCCAGGCTTATCGTTTGATCCATAGTGGTGGGCTGAGTATTTACGCTACCCAGGACCTATCGATCCAGCAGAAATTAGATGATATTTATGCTGATGAGAAAAACTTTTTCCCCAATGGCAATATCAAAGATGTCAAGCTGATGTATTCAATTTCGACCAAGCGTGGGGAGGAGACCAAGCATCATTATAAGGAGGCCGAATTTAAAAATAAAGAAGCCGCAGAAGCCTTTATTGCTCAATATAAGAAAGATTTGGGCTTTACCGAAAGTGAAATTCTGGCGGAAAAAGTAGTTTATGTGCCGCAGCCACAGTCGGCGATGGTGATTATGGATTACCATACCGGTCAGGTTAAAGCTCTGACCGGCGGACGGGGAGATAAAATTGGCAATTTGACCTTTAACCGGGCAACTCAGGCATTGCGCCAGCCAGGCTCAACTTTTAAGCCGGTGGCTGCATATGCAGCCGCTCTTGATGTGAAAGGTTATACCTTGGCCACAGTTATTGATGACTCACCGGTGGCCATTAAGATTCCCGGTCAAAAAACCTATACTCCTAAAAACTGGAATAAGGTATATAAAGGCTTAACTACCGTCAGAGAGGGAATCGCCCAGTCAATGAATGTCCTGGCGGTTAAGACGATTGTCGATGTGACACCGGAACTGGGAGTGGAATATTTGAAAAAATTTGGTTTTCATCATTTGACGACAGAAAAAGATGCGGTCTATGCGCTGCCACTGGGTGGTGTATATAGTGGTGTTACTCCGCTGGAAATGACAGCAGCCTATGGTTCAATCGCCAATAAAGGTATTTATAATGAGCCGATTTTTTATACCAAGGTGCTGGATGATAAAGGCAATATTTTAATTGATAAAACACCGGAAAGCCATCCGGTAATTAAAGAAACCACTGCTTTTTTACTGACGGATGCGATGCTGGATGTAGTCAGGAAGGGAACCGGAACCACAGCGGCTGTCCATAATATGAATATTTCCGGTAAAACCGGAACCACCCAGGAAGCTAAAGACTTATGGTTTGTTGGCTATAGCCCCTACTATGCAGCAGCCATCTGGCTGGGTTATGATCAGCCGCAAAGTTTGAACCATATCTCGCAAAGTACCCATAATCTGGTATGGGCGAAAGTAATGGCTGCGGTGCATGAGGGCCTGCCAAATAAGAATTTTGAAGTTCCCAAAGGCATTACCCGTAAATCAGTTTGTGCCGAATCCGGGATGTTGCCGGCAGAGGAACTTTGTGCATTGGATGAAAGAGGAAATACTGTGATTGAGGAGTATTTTGCAGTTGGAACTGAGCCGACGGAAACCTGTGATGTTCATAAAGCGGTGGAGATTTGCAGCGTTTCGGGGTTGTTTGCGACTGATTTCTGTCCACCGGAAACCGTTCAGAAAAAAGTAATGATTCAAAGACGGGAAAAAGACCTGCCAAGTGGCTGGGACCCATCAGTTCCACTGCCGGTAGCCGATGCTATTTACGAAATTCCATTTTCGATGTTGGGTGAATACTGTAATGTTCATGGTCCGCATACCTTGGAAGAGGGACCGGACAATCGAGAGAACAATGGATTTTTTGATGAACCGGATCAGTCCAAAGACCATCCGTCCAAAGATAATGATCAGACTGAGCCAAATCGACCACAACAGCCGGAGCATCCTAAACCACAGGAAGAAAAACCAAAACCGGATACAACGACACCGCCTACAGGCAACGGGTTCTTTGATTAAAATCAGGGAAAAGAAAGGAAAGCGATGAATAATTCCGAATATCTTCATGAAAACAAAAGAGAGGCAGAAGTTACAACGTTCTTCGGGCAAAATGTATTTGATGATTTAACGATGCGCAGACGTCTACCCAAGGATATTTATAAGAAAGTCAAGAAAATGATCGATAACGGTGAAGATCTTGATCCAAGTGTAGCCAATATGGTGGCCAGTGCCATTAAGGATTGGGCGATTGAAAAAGGAGCTACCCATTATTGCCATTGGTTTCAGCCAATGACTGGCCGAACTGCTGAAAAGCATGAATCTTTTATTGAGCCTTTTATTGGTGGTGGTGTATCAATGGAATTTTCAGGCAAGCAGCTAATTAAAGGGGAGCCGGATGCTTCCTCTTTTCCGAATGGAGGTTTAAGAGCAACCTTTGAAGCCAGAGGCTATACTGCCTGGGATGCAACCAGTCCGGCATTTATCAAGGATAAGACCTTATATATTCCAACCGCCTTTTGCTCCTACTGGGGAGAAGCACTGGATGAAAAAACACCTCTGCTCCGCTCCATGCAGGCAGTTAGTCGTGAATGTCTACGGGTACTGCGGGCCATTGGTGATACCACCACCCAAAAGGTTACAACTTTGGTGGGTGCGGAACAGGAATATTTTTTAATCGATAAGCGTCTGTATCAAAAACGTAAAGACTTAATTTTAACAGGTCGGACCTTATTTGGAGCTAATCCGCCCAAAGGTCAGGAGATGGAGGACCATTATTATGGCAGCATTAAGGAGAGTATTGCTGCCTTTATGAAAGAATTGGACATTGAGTTGTGGAAAATGGGAGTTTATGCCAAGATTAAGCATAATGAAGTGGCACCGGCTCAGCATGAAATTGTACCAGTCTTTTCGATTGCCAATATTGCAACAGATCACAATCAGCTGGTGATGGATACCCTGGTTAAGGTGGCCAATCACCATGGTTTGGTTTGTCTGCTTCATCCTAAACCATTTGAAGGAGTCAATGGATCAGGCAAGCATAATAATTGGTCGATCAGTACTGAAAAGCGGAATTTACTGGAGCCGGGAGAAACACCACATCAAAATACCAAATTTTTATTGATTTTATCAGCTGTGATTGCCGCAGTTGATGAATATGCACCACTGCTTAGAATTTCTGCTTCATCAGCGGCCAATGACCGACGCCTGGGGGGACATGAAGCACCGCCGGCGATTATCTCTATTTATTTAGGTAACCAACTGTCAGACATTATCCGCCAGATTTTAGAAGGGGATTTACGGGCTTCCAAAGAAAAAGATGTGCTGGAGCTGCATGTTGACAGTATTCCTACCATTTTTCAGGACGTGACTGATCGTAACCGAACTTCACCCTTTGCTTTTACCGGTAATAAATTTGAGTTCCGGATGTGCTCGTCAGCTGCTTCAATTGCCAGCCCGAATATTATTATTAATACGATTGTAGCTGAACATTTACGCCGAATTGCTGATCGTCTGGAAAAAGCCGAAGATGTAGCAACTGAGTTGAAAGCAGTCATTACCGAAAATATCCGCAATCATGAACGAATTATTTTTGATGGCGATGGTTATTCCAGAGAATGGGCAGAAGAAGCTAAAAGACGGGGGCTTCCGAATTTGCAGTCAGCAGTTGAGGCTTTTCTGGAATTATATAAAGAGGAATATATTGAAGTTTTTGACCGCAATGGTGTGATGTCACCCAAGGAAACATTAGCCAGAGCTGAGATCATGTTGGAAGATTACTGCAAAGTCATCCATATTGAAGCAAAAACGATGGTTGATATGGCTAAAAAGGAAATTTTTCCGGCCTGCTATGCCTATGCCAAAACAGTGGCCGATGGATTAAAGAGTTTTGCAGAATTTGTACCGGAAGATTTCATGTCTGAAGAAAAAAATAAGTTGACCAAAATTTTGCGGTACAGCGGGGAAGCTCAAAAACTGGTGGCTAAATTAGAAGAAGATTTGCCCAAGGCCCATAATATTAAAGAAACCAGTGACCGGGCCAAATATTTTAAGGATGTGATTTTGCCGGAAATGGAAGAAATCCGTTCACATTGTGATGAATTGGAGGATTTGGTCGAAGAAAAAGCATGGCCGTTTCCAAGTTATTTGGATTTGTTATTCCGGATATAAGAGGTCTGTAGGAGAGAAAGCGAGGAATTGTTTTGATATTAACGGTATTGGTCAATCCCTGTTTAATCAGGCAAATTAAGGTATCTGCCTGGAAAAGTGAGGCCCAAAATAAAATTTTGGAAGAAACGCTGGCCATTGGCGACAGTGGTGTGTATTCGGCGCATATTATTAAGATTTTACAGGGGGAGCCTTTTGTAATTGGGTTTTCTGGTGGAATTGGCGGGCGATTTATTAAGAACTTCCTGGATAAACGGCGAATTGTATCGGATTTAACTTCAATTGACAGTGAGCCCAGAATGCTGACGATCATGAGTGATCAGGCGAAAACCAAAGAATTTACCTTTACTTCCAATGGTTATGAACCGGAGGAAACAGATTTGAAAGCATTAAAGCATAAATTTCATAATCATATCCGCGAGTGTGAAACAGTGATTTTTGCCGGTCGGTTGTTATCTGCCCAGGCATTTGATAAGGCCGAGGAAGTTCTGAGTATGATTGAGGAAGGGCAAAAGGCAGTGGTTCAGGCCAGTGCCGATAATATTGAATTGCTTTCAAAATACCGTCCTTATGCTGTGGTAACGGACCTGGAGGCATTACGGCGAATCGGAATTGACGGGATTTGGAAGGTGAGTGAGGCGGAAAAACTGCAGAAATGGATGTTGACATATAAGATTAAGTATTTTTTTGTGCAGACTCCGGAAACGATTTATGGTTTTTCCCGCTCCAAAATTGCCTATGTTTCTTATCCGCCCAGAGAAAAAGCAGAAGATATTATTCAGTCTTCGATTTTAGGTGGAATTGCAATTGGGGTGCAGCGCAATTATTTACTGGAGAAAAATTTGCAAATTGCCGGTGCCATTGCTGCCCAAATTAATATCCGCAATTTTCCCGATATTATCAAACGCAAGGAAATTGATCAGGCCATGAACCAGGTGAAAGTTAAGGAAGTATATAGTGAAAAGAAAGGCTTTACTCATAATTCAGCAACAGGTGGAAATTAAGTTTTTAAATTATATGCTGTGTTTGCCCATATCGCTAGCAAGCTAGAGTATGGGCAAACACAGCATATGATTGAATGTTGTCTGGCTGAGATTTGGTTTTGGCGGATGGTTATGGTGCGTTTGTCGATATCGCTAGCAAGCTAGAGGATGAGCAAACACAGCATATGATTGGATACGGTTTAGCTGAGATTAAGTTTTGGCGGATGGCTATGCTGTGGTCGATATTGTTAGCAAGCTAGAGGATGAGCAAACACAGCATATGATTGAATGTTGTCTGGCTGAGATTTGGTTTTGGCGGATGGTTATGGTGCTGCGGATGGCAAAAAGATAAAGTAGGGAAACCTGTATCAATGATGAATGGGGAGAATAAAATGCAAAATTATTATACTTTGGCGCGGGAGAGCATAACGGAAATTGAGGTTAAAAAGTCAAAATTCATTGGTTATGTTAAGGGTACAGCCAGCGAAGAAGAAGCACTGGCTTATATTGCCGAAATAAAAAAATTGCATCGGGAAGCTACTCATCACTGTTCAGCCTTTCGAATTGCCGGAAAATTACCGCTGGAGCGCTATGATGATGACGGTGAGCCATCTAAAACAGCAGGCTTGCCGATGCTTAGTGTTTTACAAGGCAGGGAGCTGTGGAATGTGACAGCAGTAGTTGTTCGTTATTTTGGAGGTACTCTTTTAGGAACCGGTGGTTTGACCCGGGCCTATTCCGATTCGGTGCGGGAGAGTTTACAGGAAAATGAACCGGTTTATCGGCAGTTGTTTTCAGTTATTGACTTAAATTGTCCGTATCACTGGAATGATAAGGTCGCCTATGAATTAAATCGTCAGGAGATTTCCATTGGTCAAATTGATTATGGTGAGCGGGTAAGTTATGAATTATTTATTGAAAAGGAAGAAACTGAGGATTTCCTGGTTAAATTTAAACAGCTGACGGAAGCACAGGCAGAGCTGGAGGTAATTGGCGAGCAGTATGGTTATTATTATGAGGGCAAATTGATTACCGATTGAGTTATTTATAAGACTGTGTGGAAGGCTTTTCAGTTGTATCATGACAGACCAGCTTGCACATAGGCGGCAAAGGGGAGTGGACTGAAAATGTTTTTCCACACGAAGTTGGGCAAGATGGGATCGGGTCCGAAATATTGCCGGAAAGTTAAGTTAGAAAATATTAAAATATCAAAAGATTGGGAGAAGAGAAAGAAAGGATGAAACTGAAAATGAAACGAATAGGGGCATTGCTTCTGGCGATCCTGTTTTTTTTGACAGCCTGTGGAGATAAGGCAAAAGATCAGACAAAGCAGGAGAAAAATGAGGATAAGCAAGCAGAAACTCAGAAAAATGAAATGATTGACCAGCAATTCGCCGGCCAAACTTTAAAAATAGTAAGTTTGACCAAGGATATGGAGTATGCGGCCAAAGCCTTTGAAGCAGCTTATGGCTGTAAGGTCGAACTGACAGTTAAAGACAAGAAGGAATGGCAAAATGAGCCGGCGGCTTTTGCGGCAGCTAATCCGGCTGATATTTATACGATTGAAGCAGCAGATATGGAAAGCTGGCTGAAAGCCAATCTCCTATTATCACTGAATGAGGTTTCAGCTGAAAATTATGCACCGTATACGATTGCTTATGCGACGGATCAGACTTCCGCTTTAAAGGCCTTGACTTGGAGCGTTACCCCGGTTAATCTATACTATCGGCGCTCAGTGGCTAAAACCGTTCTGGGTGATGATTCGCCGGAAATGGTGGCAGCGGCGGTGGCAAATATCCAGGCAGTACTTGACTTTTCCACTAAATTACAGGCTGCCGGTTATAAGATTTTTGCCAATCGGGAAGATATGAAAGCCTTTTATCAGATCAGTGATAAAACGGAAAAGGCTGTTTTATCGGCAGAAGAACAATTTTTCTTAACAGCAGTGCGCCAGATGGAAACGGATTATCGTTTGGCTGGACTGCAAACATGGTCAGCTAATTGGTTTAAGGGCATGTATGGCAAAGCGGCTAATGCAGTCACCGGTAAAAATATTGAAATATTTGGTTATGTCTTACCTTCATGGGGGAAAAGCTATGTCCTGGAAAAGGCTGGTGACAATGCAGAAAATACCAATACCGAGCAAAATCCAACTTGGGGAGATTGGGCAATGACGGTTTGTCCGACTGCTACTTTTTCGGATGGAATTTGGCTGGGAATTCATCAGGACAGCAAACAGGCAGAAATGGCGAAGGCTTTTTTGATTTATGTTACCCAGAACCAGGCTTTTCTTGAGAAATGGCTGGAAAAAACCAAAGAGTTGCCAGCTTTCTTACCGGTTTTGGAAAATTTTGCCCAGGAAAATGAAGATTCTTTTTTAGGTGGACAAAAGGCAAACCAGTTATATTTGCAAACAGTTAAAGAGATTCCTGCTAAATCAGCCCAGTTGCTGCGCGAGGAAGCAGAGTACTATCTGGTCCTGGAAGAGTTTTTAAAAGGCAATGTGGCTACCTTTGAAGAAGTGCAGGCTAAATTAGTGGCGCCGCCACCGGTGGAAAATCAGCCATAATCGAGTGCCAGCCGGTGCGGCTGTTACTGGCGCATTGCTCTTTCTGGAATGAAATAGGGCAGGTGGAAAAATTGGAAAATAAAAAAGACAATACTGAGTATATAGAAAAATAAAGAATCAGACTATAAAGTACCCCCGGTTTGGTATACCATACCGGGGGTAAAATGTTTTCCGGAGTACAATATTCTACACTTTAGCAGAAGCATCCCCCAAATGATATATTTTTAAGTGAAGTTTTTACAGAGCAGTTAAAGTAAATGAGGGACCAGTCATTCGCAGACGAATCCGGTATAAATCATGATCCCAGGCTTCCCGAAGCCGATCATCAGTAATGGGAAGTGTTTCTGTTTTCAGGTAGTCAGCACCATCAAATTCTATATGACAATCTCCGATCAACAGCTTATTTTCGCCTTGATAAACTGGCTTATGATAAGTAATAAAATTTAAAACAATATCATTGGCATTGGTTTTATCCAGCAAAGTTACGATTCCCTTTTCTTTATCCAGGGAAATCCTGCGGACATAAGATAGGTGATCCGGGGTATCGGCATGTGCAAATATTTCCGGCATATCCGGATAAGCGGTGATCAATTCCATGGAGATTTGAGGATGGCTTGCATCCGGCTGAGTGGTTACCTGAGTTGCCCTGAAATTGGCACCAGCTTGTTGGTCAGCGCCGTAAATGGTGGGCAGATTATGATAGCCGCTTTGCATGGTCCAAATTTCATAGCGTTCAGCCGAAAAGGTTTTTTGGGTATAGGATTCAACACCAATATCAATAAAGACCGGATTGCCGTTTTTATATAAAATAAAACTGCCGGCATCATTGTGATTGTGGTTGTCATCATTATCCCCGGCTTTTACAGCCAGGGCAAATTCATGGCCATGTGCGATCCACAGACCGACACTGGAATAAAAGATATCCTGATGAATAATTGGAGCCGATGTATCTTCGGCCATCACCCGGGAATGATGGAAAATAGTTTGGGCGCGGGTATACAGATTGATTTGGCTCATCTCATCTTTATACAGCAGGCCGCCACTGGCTTGAAAATCCTTGGCTGCAAAATAACTCAAATCCGGTTGAGCGGTAGCTTTGCCAAATAAGTACTCAGCTACGCCGCAACGTCCGGGAACAGCCGAACAATCCGCAAAATTAAAATAATACTTGTCATGCACATGTACATTTAAAATATAAGCGGCAATATTTCTGATCTTTGTTTCTTCAAAAAGTGGTTGAAAATGACCACCGGTAATCTGGTTAAAAATATCAAGGGTTTGAAATAAAGTCAAACCGGCCCGGCGGTAGTATTGAGCGCCTTCATCACAGCAACCGTCATCACCATAATCTTTTAAAAAATAATCACAGCTGCCGGCAGCTTTGCTTAAAATCTGTTGTTTTTTTTCTACGGAAATTGGGCTTAAAAAAGCAGCGATCACTGTGTTTTGGGTACACCAGGTGGTCCAGTTATTCATTGGTTCATCTCCCCGTCCCATCCACCAAAAATGCTCATTTAAATAGGGCTGAAGAATGCGCATATCCAGCTCATGGTAAATTCGTTTGGTCAGAAAAGGACTGAAGCGCTCTAAGGCATCACCCAGGAAATAAGCAACACAGGCCATCAGGGCGCCGGTTTCGCAGGCGAAAAGATCCAAAATGGGGGCACTATGATCCGGTAAAATTGCCTGTGGCATACCACGAACATAAGTATTATGTGCCGGGATCTGCCAAGCACTTTCTTCGCAAATGGAAAAAATACCGTTGATGATATCATCTAAAAAACGGCCTTGATATTCAACACATTCCGCTAACACAAGAGTGCTTAGGACATGTCGTTTGCGGAAATACTTGCTCTCAAAGTAGGAGCGATTGCCGGTGCGTCGGAAAATCATGAAATCGGTGGCCGGCAGGGCAGGATAGGCATAGTTCAGATAAGCTTCGCCATCTTGAATGATCTGAGCCTGTAAATCAGCCGGCAATGCCTGGTAAGCAGAGCGATCCGTTGCCGGCGGGAATGGACAAAAATCCGAAAAATGACCTTGAAATGTATTGGCCAGTTGTGAAACAGTAATTTTCATAGTGGTTTCCTCCTGAGATATATGTGTAAGATTCAAATGCTCCGTCTTTAGTTTGAGATTTTATCTTATTGTTGTTTAATAGTATAGCATAATTTAAGAAAAATGGTAGAGTGAGGCATAATAAATAAAAAAACAGGGAATAAAAATCTGTCGCCCCAAAGATTGTTCAATGGGGCGACAGATTTTGTGTTTATACCACCAAATGCCCGACCCGGTCAGCAATGGTGATACTGGCCTGCATACCTGAAGAAAATGCTAAAAAGTCACTTTCAATACCATCACTGAAGATTACTCCGTTTTCCGGCATTTTTGATACAATGGTCAGAGGTTTATTTTCCTTGATTTCACCAAAAATACATTCAGAAGTTGAATTTTTACTGGGAAATGGCTCCCTGACAGAAAAAATCAAACTTTTACTGTTCCAG
The DNA here is from genome assembly GCA_003858485.1 of Clostridiales bacterium COT073_COT-073. Taxonomy (GTDB): domain Bacteria; phylum Bacillota; class Clostridia; order Lachnospirales; family Vallitaleaceae; genus W11650. The sequence goes on along the minus strand of RQYD01000001.1, from coordinate 103,613 downwards.
GCTAAATTTGGCAGGATATAATTATTTCTTTCCAGAAAAGAGTCCTGAAAATTTTCAACTTTTTTGGTGATGCCAAGAGCTCCGCACATAATACTTTTCAGCCAGCCTGTGCTGCCCAGTCCGGTGGAGATGATGATACCGCTGGAAGATTGTTCTTCCGAGATATTGTCAAAGTTAAGCCGGTATCTGGCAGAGGTATGACTTTTTGGCCCAATGAACAAATCATTGACGGCATAAAGACATTGTCCGTCAGTCAGAACGGCTTTAGCCATGGTGATCTCTTTGACATTGCGTTTGCCTCTGATGACCTCCGGCAGAAGTTTTTTGATTGATTCAGGCTCAAAAGGAAGCAAAATGCCATCCCATAGTTTTTTGTCCGGGTTGACAGCAATTATTTTTTGATTTTCCAGATACTTCATGGTGTTAGCAACCAAACCATCCTGCCCAACCACCACAATGATGTCTTTTTCGCCAAAAATGAAATTAGGCAGATATCTCCGGTCCAGTTTTTGAAATTTGCCAAATTGATTGATTGCCCGAAGGGTTTCTTCCAGGGACTGATAATATCGCTGATGCTGTGTTTGGTACATTTCAAAATCTTCACCCAGATGAGTGATATAAAATCTGGCCTGCTCCAGAGTATTATATTTTTGAACCAATTCCTCCAGTGCCGTTTGCCTGGTGACAACAACAAATTTAATATTTTCGTTTAGCATAGGATTTCCTCATTGCATTAATTCTCTTAATAAATCCGGTGATACATTTAACTGGCCGATCGAACCGGCTTTTTTGGCTAATTCCTGGAAGGCTACAGCAATTAACCGGTTGGAATCCATGCCTACACTGGCCAGTGCCTGGAGGGTTTCTTGCTTTGTGTCTTCCAGGGCTTTCATAGCAGCTGATAATTCATAGGCTTTGGCATCGGCCTGTATTTTAATATTTTCCGAAGACAAACTGACCCATTCTTTCTTCCTTTCTTCCAGCTGGATATCAGCCTTGATTTGCTCTTCTTTTAACAGATTTTGTTGTTTTTGCAGACCTTGTCTGGCTTTTAGTTTTCTTTCTTCGATCTCCCGCTTTTTTTCTTCAATGGCAATTTCGGTGTTGTATTCATTTTCTTTCACGATTCTTTCCTGCTCAATCGAGGAATTGCGCCGGACATAAATGGCATCATCCGCATCTTTTAGTATCTGCTCACGGGTTTGGGCTTCTAGTGCCCGGGCTGTTTCGGTATTGGGCTTGATCCCTAAAATTGACAAATTGACAATGGTGACACCAATTTGATTTAATTCCTCATTGGCTTTTAAGTTTAGCAAAATGTTATCCTTAATATGCTCTCTGGTAGTGATCGCCTGCTTCAACGGCAATAGACTGATGGTTTTATTGGCTGATACAACAACTGCATTTTTGATTTTTTGTGATAGACTTTCCAAAGGGCTGTCAAGATAGGCTCTACCTTTGGGAGTTAATGTAAAATTAACATAAGTCGAGGTTTTAAGCGGATCTTCAATTTTATAGGAAATATTGCCTTGGATGGTCACCGGCTGATAGTCAAAGGTATTTTCCTCAAACATAAAGGGTTCATCCATTACATCGGTCGGTATTTTGACAATGCTGCCGGTTGGAGAATAATACCAGAAATTAAGGCCCTGTCCTTGTTTTGCAATTTTTCCATTTTTATAAACGATCACATAATTATTTGGTTCAAATTTCATAAATCGTAGTCCAAACATAAGAATACTCCTTTCGTGCTTTACTTTCACATTTTGCCCTACAAAACTCTGCCGTTCCAGGCACTATGATCATCTGCAAAAACTAAATGTCAAACAGACAGCTTTATAACTCAATTCGTAAGATGGCTTGCGGTTACACACCGCTTTCGCACTTTTCTGTGAAAAGATGATTTCGCGGCACACGCCTTTCGCCACTTACTTCGTAAGATGGCTTGCGGTTACACACCATAAAAAAGACTGTTCTAGGGAACATGGGAAAGTTGAGTTTATAATTTACTATTAAAGCGATAAAGTTTAGAGGGGCGATGCCCGGCGTCTTTTTTATATTCATTGGTTTCTGTTACCATATCTGCAATTTTCCGGCGAAAATTAGCTTTTAAAAGCTCTTTATTTAAAATTGTTTCATATACCTGCTGCAACTGGGTCAGGGTGAAAAGCTCAGGCAGCAGAGAAAAGGCGATGGGTGTATATTCGATTTTTTCCCGCAGCCGTTTGAGTGCATAAGCAATTATTTTAGCATGATCAAAGGCAATAAAATCATTTTCGGCAATATGATAGGACTGGCTGATTAGATGTTCTTTGACTGTTTGAATGAATTCAATGGTAATGTCAAAACTTTCCTTTTCACCATGAAATGTCAGGACATGAGCAGTGATCACTCTTTCCCCGTCCGGCAGTTTTTCTGTTCGGGTATGGATTTTGTTCATGCTCAGGTCAAACCATTCATAGTGTTTGCTGCTGTCTTTTACTTTAAGATTGGCGGATTGAATTAAAGTTAAATAGGAAATACTAAATATCCGGTGCCTGGGGTCCCGATCCGGTTCACCCCAAGTGTAAAGCTGTTCCAGATAGGCTTTGCTTAAGTCAGTTTTATTTTTTAATACTCTTTGGACAGCTGCTTGCAAATCTTCTCTCAGGCCAACAAAGCCCCCCGGTAAGGCCCATCTGCCATGAAAAGGGAAATCATTTCTTTTCATAAGCAGGACTTTGAGCTTTTTGTCGGTGTTTTTGCGGTAGTTTTTTTCGCTTTCTTCGGTGATGGTAAAGGCGACCACATCGACAGTGACGGATGGTTTTTCATACTTTTCAACTTGGTAGTTTTTTAGAAAATCAGCTTCGGTGGTATTTTTTTGGTGATTCATATGAATCCTCCTTTTTGATAATGTCAGGATTGCTATAGTCAATGATGAGCCGGCTCTCATTAACAAAGGGATTAAATATTATTATCGATTAGATATTATCTATTTGTTATTATCATAATGGAAATAAGATAAAATGTCAAGAGATTTTTTTAAAAAAGATGCAGCCGGTTAAATCTGTTTCCGCGTTCAATGGTATCGCAGAAAAGCCAGCCGCTGTTCCGCTGAAAATAAACCTCATGCCGATGCAGGCAAAAAGTATAGATCTGTAATTTTGGTTTCATCACAAGGAATTGATAACATAAAAATCTCCTTTCTGTAGAGTAAACAAAAGATAAGCAAAAAGAAAACCAATTATTTATTTTCAGCATAGAAAATCAGTTTAAAAATGCAATAATCGATTTTTGTAAAATGACTTTTTTTGGCTGGAAATAAGAGAGAAAAGTAAATGAAAACAAAAAAAGTGATGTTTTATATTTTTTTAAAATTTGTCAGAATAGAAAAGCTGTGTTATGGTGAGAGTGAACTTTTGCCGGAAAAGTAAAAAGTGTCAAAAGAAAAAACTAAAATTTAAAAAAAACATTTTAACAATGCAACAACAAGAAGTTGTTGGGATGTTCCTGTCGCCAGACCAAATACTTCGTATTTGCTGCATTTCGTGTTTTCTATTTGAATGTGAAGCGCCGAAAATGAATGTACTCACTTCGTGGTTGCATTCATTTTCCTGTGTACTTCAACTTAGAAATTGTTTTCTCTCAATTTTTAGGAAAACAGTGTTTTGCAGTACTAAAAGTCGGGGTCAAGGCATAAAAATTTTAAGAGACAACAACCCTGTCATAATAATTTTGTGCCAATGGGAAAAAATTTAAACAGAGAAATTCCGGTAGCAGTTTAAATAAAGAGAATGACGGGCAGGCCCGTAGATGGAGAAGATCATGAATATTATTACAATTATGTCGGATGAGCATTCTTACCAGGTAATGGGAAATGCCGGTGATGTCCGGGTGCAGACACCTAATTTAGACCGCTTGGCCGGGGAGGCAATTTCTTTTGCTAATGCCTATACCAGCTGCCCGGTTTGTGCTCCAGCGCGAGCCAGCTGGTTTACCGGTCAATTTGTCAACCGCTTGGGAACATGGGATAACTCCACTCCCTATGACGGCAGAATTGTTGATATTGCCAATTGGCTGAAACGCTTTCAGATTCCGGTTTATCATTTTGGCAAGACTCATTTTCACTGTGATGGCCAATATGCTTTTACAGAGGGAGATTTTTTAGGATTTTTATCATCTCCTGATTTGGGTTGTTATTATCGGGAAGATAAGGTCGAGCGCATTGGCGCCGGCCAGCGCTTTCATAAAATTGGTTTAAAAACGGAAAAAAGTTTTGATGATAAAGTAACCGAGCGGGTGTTGGATTGGCTGGAAGAAAATCAGGAGCGGCAAGATGACTGGGTTTTAAATATCGGATATTTGGATCCGCATTTTCCCTTTTATGTTGACTCAGATAAGTGGAATTACTATGAAAAATTAATTGACCAATTGCCGGCTGGTGTAAAACCACCCTATACTTCATTAAATGAACCGCTTTTAGCCCTGCGTAAATATTTTAATGGCGATGTGGCTAATGAAGAGATTATTCGCCGGGTGTTTATTGGCTATTATGCGGCTGTAGCTCAGTTGGATGAAAATATTGGCCGAATTTTGGATAAGCTGGAAAGTTGCGGATTAAGAGAAAAGACAGTGGTCATTTATACCAGTGATCATGGCGAGCAGCTTGGCTATCATGGTTTATGGTGGAAATGCTGCATGTTTGAACAATCGGCCCGGATTCCGCTGATAATCGCCTGTCCCGACCGGCAGGCTAAAAAGATAGAGCAGCCGGTGTCACTGGTGGATTTATTCCCGACAATATGTGATTTGCTGAAGATTCCGCAGCCGGAAAATATCAGTGGACAATCGTTGCAGACATTAATGCAGAGGGGAAGGGACCCGCAAAGACGGGATTTTGCCTTTAGTGAATACCACGCCCATGGGATGCCTGAGGGAATGTTTATGATTCGCTGGCAGCAATATAAATATGTATATTTTACCAACTACCCGCCGCAGCTCTTTGATTTGCAGACCGATCCGGCGGAAGATCATGATTTGGCAGCCGAAAAAGCGGATGATCCGGAAATTCAGGCTCTGCTTCAAGCTGGAGAAGAACGGCTGCGCCAGGTGTGTGTGCCGGAGGAAGTAACCCGGCGGGCTAAAGAATTTCAAAGCCGGATGAAACAGGAATTGGGATTAAGCGATAGCTACCAATTGGAACGTGGCCCTAAGGGCGTGGTACCGCATCCGGAATATCATTTGTAAAGGAGGAATCATGACTAAGGAACGCCTCAATTTATTATTTGTGATGACCGATCATCAACGTTTCGATTCGCTATTTATGGAGCAGTGCGGTCGTCAGGTGACACCATATTTAAATCGGCTGGCAGAGGAAAGCTGCTATTTCACCCGGGCATATAATACCTGCCCACTGTGTGTACCGGCCAGAACGGCCTTGGCAACCGGAGTTTATCCAACTCAAAATCAGGTGGTTTTTAATGACTGGCAGGGACAAACAGCGCAGCCAATTGAGCCGATTCAGGTAACATTGCAGCGGGCCGGCTATCGGGTTGGTCATGTGGGAGTGAATCATATTCAGGTTATTCCCAATTTACGAGATCAGGGACTGGATTTATTTATTGACCAAAATGATTATCAGCAATGGGCAGAGGCTCAGGGCATTGACAGCCAGCGCCGGGAGGCTGATTTAATTGAAGTCAAAGAAGAAGTAAGGGGCGAATATCAAGCGAAAAAATACAGCAGCAGTCGTTCCAGCCGATGGCCATATCCGCCGGAAACCCATAAGGACTTTTATTTTTTGCAACGGGCCCTGGAATTTTTAAGGCAGGAAGATGAGCGGCCATTTGCTTTATTTGTGTATTTTTGGGCACCACACCCGCCACTGATTGTGCCACCGCCTTATGACAGTATGTATCCGCCGAAAGACTTGATTTTACCGGCCAATATTAATCAGTTATCAGTTGATGAACCAACATTACGCCGACTGGGTGTACCGGCTCAATTAGCGGAAAAAACGGATCCGACAAAGTGGCGACAAGTTTGGTCAGCCCATTTGGGATTGGTTACAATGGCTGATGAGTGGATTGGTCATTTGCTGGAAACACTTAAAACACAGGAACGATATGATGATACCATTGTGGTGTTTACCCCTGATCATGGCGATCATTTAGGGCAGCACCGGATGTATCAGAAAATGGAAATGTATGAGCAGGCGATTCGGGTGCCGATGCTGATTCGTCATCCGGCCGGCAGGAGACAAACCATTGAAACAGTGGTATCTCACTTAGATGTGGTACCGACTCTATATGATTTAATGGCAGTCGGCTCACTGCAAAAGGGGCAAATCGGACGCTCTCTGCGGCCGGAAATTTTAGGACAAAAAGCGCCCAAAGAAGGTCGGGCGTTTTGCCAGTATTCCGGTAATCCGGATTATGGCACCATTCGCCGGGCGATCATCACCCAACGCTATAAATTTATCTATGACAGCAATCATCAAGGGGAATGTTATGATTTGCAAACAGACAGTCTGGAGATGAAAAATATTGCCGGTTTGCCTCAGTATCAAGCCCTGGTTGGGCAGTTATACCAGGAATGCAGGCAATTTCATCGGGAGCAGGCAGACTTTTTTAAGTGGGATGAATCGGTCGGTCAGAACCGGTAAGATTGGTAGAAAATAAAAACTGCCATTGAGCTGATGCTCAAAGGATATCCGCTCTTTACCGACAATTAGCGTTGGAGTAGGAATATCATAAATGGCAGTTTTTTAAATTTTGAAATAGTTATTTTTGAAGTGCTAAAGCCAGAGAACCATACAGACCGGCAAAATCACCCAGTTCCGGAAAACGAATATAACTTTCCAAATCATCGGGCAATGGATGCCGATGGATATAGTCAGCCAGGATTTCTTGAAATTGTTGCCTGATCTTATGGAAAAGATGCTGCTGCTTCATTACTCCTCCGCCCAGTAAGATCACTTCTGGTGAAAGAATCATGGTATAGTTTAAAATGGCCTGAGCCAGATAATAACTGATATAATCCCAAACTGCATGATCTTCAGCGATTTCGGCACCGCTGATTCCCAGTCGCTTTTGAATGGATGGACCGGCGGCCAGTCCTTCCAGACAATCATGATGAAAAGGGCAGGTGCCCTGATAGTGGTCATGTGGATGCCGACGCACATAAATATGTCCCATTTCCGGGTGTAAAAGTCCATGGATTAATTTGCCATCAATGCAGGCACCACCGCCGATGCCAGTACCAATGGTTAAATAAACGCAGGATGACAGATTTTTGGCAGCCCCCCAATAGGACTCTGCCAAAGCGGCACCATTGACATCGGTATCAAAGACGATTGGAACTTTAATTTCTGTTTTTAAGGTCTGGATTAAATTATAATGAGCCCAGCCGGATTTGGGAGTGTCCAGGATACTACCATAAGTCGGAGAAGATGGGTTAATATCAATTGGACCAAAGCTAGCTACCCCCAGGGCGGAAATTTCTTTATCCCGAAAATAAGCCAGCATCTTTGCTGCTGTTTCTTCCGGACTGGTAGTTGGAAATTGGGTTTGCTCAATAATTTTACCGTCTGTTGTACCAATGGCACAATTGATTTTTGTGCCACCAGCTTCAATTCCTCCAATATACATAATTTTTCTTTGCAAAAGTCAGGCTTTTGCACTCCTTTCTACTAATGTGTTTATGATCATCATCTGCATCCGGTAAGAAGTTTTCCATCTTGCTGTGTATTATGATGGAGTCAAAAAAGATTGTGGGAAAATTAAGCTGCTTATAAACTGGCGGGTCAACTATGTCTTTAATCTTTAACGGTTATTGATTGCCATCTGCATTCGCTGACAGGCCTGCACGATAAAATCAGGATGAGTGGCTAAATTAAAACGGGCAAAGCCGGAGCCGTTTTGACCAAAAGTGTCCCCGTAATGAACAGCCAGCCGGCATTCTTGTTCAAAGAAATGTTTCAGCGCTTGCGGCTGTATATATCGGCGCATATCAACCCAGGCCAGATAGGTACCCTGGAGTGGGCTGATCACCAATTCAGGCAGGCTTGAGTTTAATATATCGCGAAATACATGATAATTATGGCTGATCACAGCTAATAAGGCATTATGCCAATCTCCCCCCTGCTCATAAGCGGTTTGCGTAGCCAGCATTCCCAGAATATTAGGAGCAGCATGGCTGAGCACTTTTGTAGTTTGATCATACTGGCGGCGTAATTGCGGATCAGCAATAAAAACATGGGATAATCCTAAACCGGCCAAATTAAAGGTCTTGCTGGCGGAGTTTAAGATGATCAGCCGATCCCGGTATTTTCCGCCGGCAACGGTGGTCGCTGAAATAAAATGCTGCTGATCGATCATGATATCCTGATGAATTTCATCACTGGCAATGATCACGCCATAGCGTTGACACAGGGCAAATAGCTGCTCCAATTCGCTTTCGGTCCATACCCGTCCAACCGGATTATGAGGAGAACACTGGATCAATAATTTTATTTGATATTTTTTGATCTTATCTTCAATATCGTTCAGATCCATTTGGTAAAAACCGTTGTGGTCATGGACCAAGTCACTGCTAATTAACCGGCGGTCACTGTCAATAACGGCGTCATAAAACGGAAAGTAAACTGGACTTAGGATCAAAACAGGGTCCTGTGGCTTGGTAAAGGCCTGAACTACCCAGTAGAGAGAAGGCACGACTCCCGGCGAAAAACGGAACCAATCTTTTTCCGGCTGGTAACCAAAATGCTTTTGATGCCAATCGGATACTGTTTGATAGTAGCTGTCGCTGACTTCAGTGTAACCAAAAACACCATGATTGATGCGACTGCTCAACGCCTGCCGGACGGCTTCCGGGGTTTGAAAATCCATATCCGCTACCCACATGGGAAGCAGATCCGGATTTCCGAAATACTGTTGGAGACTGTCCCATTTCAGGCAATCGGTGTGCTGGCGGTCAATATAATATTTTTGACAAAATTCCGGGATTGATATTTTCATAATGATTCCTCCAAATTACGGCAATTTAGACCTTGGTTTGGCCGAATTGTCGGTGATTGATGACGATGGCTTGCCTGAATGAAAGCGGATTCACCGGGCGGGAGTATCCGTTACTGGACAACATTAAAAATAGCTTCCGCTTCAATTTGTGCTTCCCGAGGCAGACGGCTGACTTCAATGCAAGTGCGGGCCGGTACGGAAAAACCGGCAAAAAAATCGCTGTAAATTTGATTAAATTCCTGGAAATTATCCAAATCATTTAAATAAATGGTAATTTTAATAAAAGAGTTTTTATCGCCGCCTTCCGCTTCCACCAATTTTAATAAATTATTCAGGACAGCTTTGGCCTGATCACAGAAGCTGGATGGAAAATCATTTTGATTTGGAATGATCGGCAATTGTCCGGAAGTGAAAAACAAATTCCGGGTGTCGGCTTTGACATAGGGACGATAAAGCATAAGTTTCCTCCTTTTGGCATGGTTGAAAATAATGAGATGAAAATATTAAAAAATTCCACTAAAATTATATAATAGGATAATGTAAAAGTAAAGCCGAGCTTTAAAAAAGCTTTTTATGAAAAATAAAATAAACAATTAACTAAAATTTCAAAATTTATTTCCGATAGCATATTTAAATAGCTAGGTGTTTTCAAAAATTAAGAAGGATTTGAATAAAGGTTAAGGAGAACAGATGTGAAAAAAAGAAAACTATTTCAATTTAAAACAATTGGCAGCCGGTTATTGACCGGAATATTGGCGATTACGATTTTGGTTGTATTGGGGATTATGTTTTTAGTAGGGAAAATGTCAACCGATACAGTGATCAGAAAATCTGAAGAAGCGGCTGGTAATAAAAATGAGTCGATTATGAATCAAATCATTGCCGAATACAATAGTTTTTATCAGATTGCCATGAGTATGGACTCACGCGTAAAGACCCGGATGTCCAAAGAGGTTAAAGACAGAAATGCGTTAAATGAACTGATCAGAGATGCAATGAATGCAGACCAGCTGGTGCTCGGAGCGGGGATCATTTTTGAGCCAAATGCTTTTGACGGTCTGGATCAGCAATTTGCCAATCAGCCCTATCATGATGAGACCGGTAGATTATTAATTTATTATTATCGAAATGAAAAAAATGAAACGATCCGGGTTCAGCAAAGCAGTGCCGATCTCAATCAAAAGGCCTGGTATGCCTTGCCCTTGGCTGATGGACAAAGCCATTTTTCAGAGCCATATTTTGGCAAAATCGGGGATGAGATGGTGGCAATGAGCACTTTGAGTGTGCCAATTAAACAAAATGGCAAGCCGATTGGTGTGGTCATGCTGGATGTCGGATTGGAGATTTTTCAAAAGGCATTAGAAAGTGCAACCAATGAACATACGATCTTTCAAATTATTACCGATAAGGGAGTTGTGGCTGGTCATGGTTCCAATCGGGGAAATGTGTTGAAACCTTATATGGAAATTGGCGGTTCCAGAGAAAGTGTTGAAAAAATTGCCAATGAAGAGGAGTTTAGTATCAGGATTTATTCACCCAGTATGGAATCGGATGCTTATGTTAAATATACCCCAATTAAATTTCCAAATGTGCCGGAAACCTGGTCTGTCAGTTCGGTGTGGTCAATTGAGAATTTTACCAAAGATGTGACCAAATTAATTATGATGATGGCAGTGATTGCCGGAATCGGTTTGCTTTTGATTTGTGCAGTGGTCATTTTGTTAAGCCGCTATTTGATCTCCAGACCGATGATGGACACCGAAAATTTAGTGAAACAGCTGTCAGAATTTGATTTTGTAATTGAAAAAAATCCGAAAATAGAAGGATTAACCAAACGACGTGATGAAATTGGCAATATCAGTCGTTCGATTGAGATCATGACCGGCAATATCAGAGGATTGATCCAAAGTATTATTGAAAGTGCTCAAAATGTAGCAGCAACGTCACAGGAGCTGACGGCCACTGCTGATACTAACCGGGAAGCAATTGAGGATATTGCCCATGCGGTTGAGGATATCGCTCATTCGGCTACTGAACAGGCTCAAAATACAGAAAGCACATCAACAAATGTGGAAAATATCGGACAAATGATAGAAAGGAACGTTGATATTATTCATTCCTTAACTGAAGCCAGTCAGGAAATTGAATTGCGTAAAGATGAGGGGAATAAGATCTTACGCGAATTAATTGCCGGCAGTGAAAAAAGTGTATCAACAGCGGCTCAGGTTTATGAAACAGTGAAAGAAACCAATGACAGTGCTGAACGCATTGAAACCGTCAGTGAAATGATCCAGTCAATTGCCGATCAAACGAATTTGCTGGCTTTAAATGCGGCTATTGAAGCAGCCAGAGCGGGTGAATCCGGTCGGGGCTTTGCGGTAGTGGCTGAAGAAATTCGAAAACTGGCCGAGCAGTCAACCGGCTTTACCGGAGAAATCAAGCAAGTTGTTACGGATTTGAAATCACGGACCGAAAAAGCGGTGGTGGCAATGAATGAAGTGATGGTGATTGCCAAAGAACAAACGGAAAACAGTGATTTAACCGGTGAACAATTTGAAATGATCTCCCATACTCTGGAAACAATCAAGGAAATGGTGACTGCTTTAAATACAACGGCTGAAAATATGCAGCGCAGCAAAATTAAAATTGTTGACAGTGTCCAGGATTTAACGGCTATTGCCCAGCAAAATGCGGCTTCTTCTGAGGAGGTAGCATCAACTGTCCAAAACCAAATGGAGGCAATCGTCGGCATTGCTGAGGCCAGCAATGAATTAGCGCAAATAGCAGCCGATCTGCAAGATGATGTTCAGGCATTTCAGGTGTAGGCAGGGAAAGGATTTGTTTAGCTAAGGTTTTAAAAGAAATAAAGGGAATCCTCTGCTCAATTGAGTTGGGGATTCGCTTATTTTGACCAGGTGGTAAATTCTAAAAATAAGTTCTGGATGTACTGGAAGCTGCACGATATAAGAAATTGTACAAGTTCGTGTGAGAAACTTATTAAAAAACATTAAACTTACAAATTTTGATTGACAAAGTCCTGGCCGAATGGTATCATATCACACGTGGAAAAATTGTCCAAAGACAGCAGGTGCATTTGCACAACGTATACCAACCTGCCGAGGCTACATAGGAAGATAAGGGGCATACCCTTTGATATGACATGTAATCTCTTTGTTTTTGGCAAAGAGTTTTTTTGTGGGTGGGAATATTGAAATGCGTATAGACGGAATATTTGCTTGCTTCTGGCCAAACCCAACGGAGAGGTTGACCGGCATAATAAAGTCCGGATTTTGAAAGCGCAAAGTAAGATTTACCCGCTACAAAATAAGATAACGATATTGATTTAGGAGGTAGTACTGTGCCAAAAGTAGAACAAAAGCAAGTCATAATCAATGGCATCAAAGAACACCTTAATGGTGCATCTTCGGTTGTTCTGGTTGATTACCGCGGTTTGACCGTTGCACAGGATACAGAGTTGAGAAAGAACCTGAGACAGGCAGGCGTAACCTACAAAGTATTTAAAAATACAATGATGCGTTTTGCTTTTGAAGGTAGTGACTTTGCTCAACTGGATGCTCACTTGGAAGGACCAAGTGCAGCCGCTATCAGTTATGAAGATGCGACTGCCGGAGCACGTATCCTGAAAGAAGCCAGCAAGACCATGCCGAAGTTGGAATTCAAAGCCGGTGTAGTGGATGGAACTTATTATGATGCAAACGGAATTATGAAGATTGCATCCATCCCAAGCAAAAACGAGTTACTTTCCAAATTGCTGGGCAGTTTCCAAGCCCCGATGGCAAGTTTTGCCCGTGTCGTAAAGGCAGTGGCAGACAAGGCAGCAGAGCAGGGAGTCGATACCGCTGCTCAATTAGCAGTCGAAAAGCCGGCTGAAGTTGCAGAAACAGCAGAAGTTAGTGCAGAATAAGTAAAAGATTTGAAACAGAAACGAAATTTTGAAAAATTAAGAAGTTCAATTGGAGGAAATTAGAATGGCTAAATTAACAGTAGCAGAAATTTTAGAGGCAGTAAAAGAGTTATCCGTATTAGAATTAAATGAATTAGTAGAAGCCGCTGAAGCTGAGTTTGGCGTATCAGCTGCTGCAGGTGTAGTAGTAGCTGCCGGTGCTGGTGCTGCTGCTCCGGCTGCGGAAGAAAAAACTGAATTTGACGTAGAGTTAACCGATGCCGGCGCTGAAAAGATTAAAGTAATCAAAGAAGTTCGTGGCTTGACCGGATTAGGCCTTAAAGAAGCAAAAGAATTGGTTGATGGAGCTCCGAAGATGGTAAAAGAAGGCGCAACCAAGGAAGAAGCAGAAGAAATCAAAGCTAAGTTAGAAGCTGTTGGCGCAAAAGTAACTTTAAAATAATTGAAACCGGATTTAACGGGCTATGCCTGTTAAAGACTATGAGGCATAAATTATCGCGGCATATAAGAGCATTTCGGTTGTCTTTTTGTTTCGATAGATACGCCGAACTGTCTACAATTTATGTGAGGAGAATATAAAGATGGCAAGAATGAGAGAACCAAGATTTAAGAAATGTCGTAGACTGAACTTAAATGTATGTGGTCATCCAAAAGCGATGAAGCGTGCAGAAAAAGCCGGTCAGGCGAGAGATCGTAAGAAGCTCTCCGAATACGGTATTCAATTGTTGGAAAAACAAAGACTTCGTGGATATTATGAAGTAATGGAAAAGCAATTCTATCGCTATTTCTTAAGAGCGATGAAAGATGAGCAGATCACCGGTACCGCATTGGTGCGTATGCTGGAGACCCGTCTTGATAACTTAGTGTATCGCAGCGGCTATGCAACCAGTATTCGTCAGGCCAGACAAATGGTCGGACATGGACATATTCTGGTAAACGGCAAGAGGATCACAATTCCTTCTTATGCTGTGCTGCCGGGTGATGTGATTGCCCTGACTGAGAAATCTCAAAGCATTCAATTGTTTAAAGAGAATTTCTTAAGCAGAGGTGCAAGCTATCCATATTTATCAAAAGATGAGGAAAACTACGCAACTACTTTGATTCGCAATCCGGAAAGAGAAGAAATTCCGATTGAGATTCAAGATCACTTGATTGTTGAGTACTATTCCAAGTTTATCTAATTTTAACGAAAAGGCGTTCCGTTGGAACGCTTTTTTTATGCAAAAAAACGAATGATCAGGAATTAAGTCAATATTTTAATGAAAGAACTACTAAAGGAAAAGGAAATAAGAGCCGAAATACTTGGTGTTATCTTTTTCATTGTGAAGAAGAATGCTAGTTTATAATATGCAAAAATGGAAGGGTTATGATATGAAGAAAAGAAAATCATTGGGTACTTTGGTGACTGTTTCTGTACTTGGGGGATTAATTGTAGCAAATGGTATCATGTTGATTTTAAGTAATTTAGTTGGAGGAATGCTTTTAGAGAAAGCAGCCAATCAAGAAATGCTGGCCTTGACCAAACAGGTGGCAACTAACGTTAATGCAAAACTGGTTATGGAGAGAGAACTTATTGAAACACTGGCGAATAGTTCGATATTTACTGATTCATCCCGCAGTTTTTCGGATCAGGTTGATTATGCCATGGCAGCAGCCCAGAAATTGGACTATCGTGTTTTTTTTCTGATTGATAAGCAGGGAAAAGGTGTAAATTTAGATAAAGAGGCGAAAACTTTTGATGTTTCCGGGCGTGAATATTTTAAGGAAGGATTGAAAGGAAATTCTTATATTTCGGATGTATTAATTGATTTACTGGAAAAGGATTCAATTTTGATATTATCAGCCCCTGTTTATAAAAATGGCGAGGTGCAAGGGGTTTTGGCTGGTATTAAGCCAATAGCATTTGTGAGCGAAATTGCGCAAAGCATCGGCTGGAAAAAAAGTGAAAGCATTGTCATCTTCGACAATGCCGGAACCATTATTGGTCACACCAATCCTCAGTATGCCGATGGCAATAAAAATGTGATTGAATTGGCCGGAGGTGATCAGGCGTTTGCTTCTATTTCCAAGTTTTTTACGGAAAGAGTGAGGAAAGAAAAAGATGGCTTTGGCAAATATTATTTTGAGGATCAGGAAAAACTAACTGGTTTTTCTTCAATTACAGCCAAAGACTGGTCAATTTTGATGTCAGTGAATGAGTATGAAATTTTGGCGCCGCAGCGTCAACTAACACGACTGCTTATCATAGTGACAACCGCCATCACCATTGTGCTTGGCCTGCTCTTATATTTTGTTGTCACCAGGCGATTGAGCAAGAGTTTTCATGGCTTAAAATTAAATATCATGCAGCTGGCCGATTTAAATTTGGCAAAGGACTTGCCACATGATTTTTCCGCCAGTAAAACGGAAATGGGTGATATTTATTTAGCTACGACTTCCCTGAAAGATAATATGACAGATCTGGTTAAACAGATCCGCTCGTCAATTGATAAATTGACTGCTTCTTCTGAAGATTTCAGTAAAAATTGTGGGGCTGCCAGCATTATGGCAAATGATATTACCCGGACAGTTGATGAAATTGCTAAGGGCGCCAGTGATCAGGCAGCGGAGGTTCAGGATGGAGTTAATGATTTAGAGGCAATGGGCAGCCAAATGGAAAGAAATACATTGCAAATGAAAGATATGGTACAGGCTTCGGATCGGGTTGATTCCTTACAGCAGGAAGGAAGTCAGCAATTGGAGGCGCTGATGGTTTCAACTCAGGATAGTATTCAAATTTCACTACAAATCAGAGAAGCAATTAAGCATACCGAGCAAAGTGTGGCTGAGATTCAAGGTGCCGGTGAAACGATTCAGTCAATTTCTGAACAAATTAATTTATTGGCACTTAATGCAGCTATTGAAGCAGCCAGGGCCGGAGAAGCCGGGAAAGGCTTTGCGGTGGTGGCTGATGAAATTCGCAAGTTGGCAGAGAGTTCCAGTAACTCAACTGCTCAGATTCAGCAATCAGTTAGAACTCTGTCAGAAAGAACCAGCTATGCGGTTGGGCAGATTGAAACATCAGAAACCGTTGTTGAGGCTCAATCCCAAAATGTGGAAATTATGAATCAAAAATTCCAGGGAATTTCCGAGGCATTAATTGTGCTTAGGGAAACCATTGATCGAATTTTTGAAGCCAATAATCAAATTAATGAAGCACGTGAAAAAGTGAGTGGTGTTATGACCAGTGTAGCGGCCTTAACCGAAGAAAGTGCAGCCAGTACTCAGGAAATCGCAGCATCAATGCAGGAGCAAAAAGATACTTTTGAAAGAATTGCTTTAGAAAGCGAGGCTTTGCTGGAATTAGGCGAAGATTTAGAAAGAATTATTGAGGCATTTAAAATAAGCTAAAAACGAGGACTATTGAAAGTTTTCTGCTTAGCTTAGTGCTTTGCAGTTAAAAACCAGAATCAGGATCTCTGCGGAATAGGGAATTTCCCGAATATTGTTTAATCATATTCGATTTGAAAAACTCTGTTCTGCAGGGTCTTTTTTTATGATAAAAATGCTAAAAGATAGGACTTGTCATTTAGAGAAGGAGATGTTAAGATAAGAAAATAGTTAGCAATCGCTAACCAAAAGTTTTGGCCTCAGGCAGAAAGCCAGCCGAAACGGATAAGAGAAAGGAAAAAAAGACTATGATGATAAATAAAAGGCTGATTCGAATGGCTCCGGATTCAAAAAAGCATATTGGCCGGAATATTTTATTACAAATGTTATCTTTGACCGCTAATATTGTAATTATGTTTGTACTTGGCTTTTTGATCCAGGGGCTGGTGGCCGGAACTGTGCAAAACCGGGATTTTATGGTGGCGACTTTGCTGATGCTGGTGGCTTTGGTACTTAAAATTGTTTGCACCCGTAAAGCTATTTATCAGAGTTATATGGCATCCAAAAGTGTCAAACGCATTTTACGGGAAAAGATTTACCAGAAACTTTTAAAACTGGGTAGCAGTTACAGCGAAAAGGTGTCAACGGCCGAAGTTGTGCAGGCTTCAGTCGAAGGGGTCGAGCAGCTGGAGATTTACTTTGGTTCTTATTTGCCCCAATTTTTTTATTCTCTGCTTGCGCCGGTAGTGTTGTTTGCAGTGTTGGCCCCGATTAGCTTTGTATCTGCGTTGGTATTATTTTTATGTGTACCGCTGATTCCACTATCGATTATTTTAGTACAAAAATTTGCCAAACGCTTATTGGCCAAATATTGGGGACAATATGTCAAGTTGGGCAACAGCTTTTTAGAAAATTTACAGGGACTGACCACTTTAAAAATTTATCAGTCCGATGAATATAAACATCAGGAAATGAACAAAGAAGCTGAGCATTTTCGCCGGATCACCATGAAAGTGCTGACCATGCAGCTTAATTCTATTACCATTATGGACTGGATCGCCTATGGTGGTGCCGCTCTGGGAATTATTATGGCTGTTCGGGAGTTTGCAGCCGGGCATATTGGAGTGATGGGCTGCTTTGTCATTATTATGTTATCGGCCGATTTTTTCTTGCCGCTTCGGCTTTTAGGCAGCTTTTTTCATGTGGCCATGAATGGCATGGCAGCCAGTGAAAAAATCTTCCGTTTGCTGGATTTACCGGAAGATGAGGTGCAAAGCGGAATCATTGAGGATACCAATATTGTGCTGCGCAATCTATCTTATTCTTATGATAATCAAAGAACAGTGGTCAGGCAGGTGTCAATGGAGATACCGGCTACAGGCTTTACCGCCATTGTTGGTGAAAGCGGCTGCGGCAAGTCCACCATTGCCGGTATATTATCAGGTGAAAACAGGCAATACACCGGTTCTGCGCAAATTGGCAGCCTCGAATTAAATTCTGTCAATCAGACGAATTTAAAAGAAAATATTACTTTAATCGGGATTCGCAGTTATATTTTTAAGGGAACAGTCAGAGAAAATTTATTGATGGCCAGACCAGAGGCGACAGAAGCAGAAATGTGGGCGGCTTTGGCAAAAGTTAATCTGGCTGATTTTCTAAAGACCGAAAATGGACTGGAAACAGTGTTGACGGAAAAGGGAGAAAATTTTTCCGGCGGACAGAAACAAAGACTGGCGGTAGCCAGGGCGCTTCTGCATGACAGTCAGATTTATATTTTTGATGAAGCCACCAGCAATATTGATGTGGAAAGTGAAAATGATATTTTACAGCTCCTGCATGAGCTGGCTAAGGACAAAAGCATTGTTTTAATTTCCCACCGATTGGCCAATGTGGTCAAAGCTGACAGAATTTATGTGATGGCAAATGGCGATTTAAAGGAAAGCGGAAGGCATGAAGACCTTTTGCAAAAACAAGCTGTTTACGCCAATTTATGGAATGCACAAATGAATTTGGAAAAATACAGAGGAGGAATTATCCATGAAACAGCGGACTGCAATTAAAGCTCTGGGAGGTTTGATTGGCTTGGTGCGGCCTTTGACTGGTGTTATGATTGCAGCCATTACAATGGGAATTTTGGGGTTTTTGGCTGCAATTGGCATTACTACTTTGGGCGGCTTTGCAATTATCAGTGTATTGGGGGCAGAAAATAGCCTGCCACTTAAAACAATTTTTGGACTATTGGTTGTCTTTGCTGTCTGTCGTGGCATCCTGCGCTATGCTGAGCAGGCGGCCAATCATTATATTGCCTTTAAACTGTTGGCTTTGATTCGGGATAAAGTTTTTGCCAATCTGCGTAAATTGGCACCGGCTAAATTGGAAGGTAAAGATAAGGGGAATTTAATATCGGTGATTACCAGTGATATTGAGCTGTTGGAAGTGTTTTATGCCCATACCATTTCGCCGGTTTGTATTGCCGTAGTCATCAGTTTGATTATGACTGGCTTTATTGGCTCCTATCATATGATTTTGGGGGCAATTGCATTTTTGGCTTATTTGGCGGTGGGAGTGGTATTGCCGTATTTTATTGCCCGAAAAGCGGAGGGTTTAGGCAAAGAACATCGTCACCGCTTTGGTGAACTGAATTCCTTTTTCCTTGACTCTTTGCGTGGACTCAGGGAAAGTATTCAGTACCAAAACGGAGAGGAACGTTTGCTGCAAATCAATGCCCAAACCGATGAAATGTCGGAGTGGGAGAAGAAATTAAAAGATCAGGCTGGTAAAAATTTTGCAATTTCCGGATTTTTGGTTTTGTTTTTTACTTTGCTGATGTTTGCAGTCAGCAGCTTTTTATATTTAGGCGGGCAGGTGGATTTAAACGGGGTGATCATTCCGACCATTGCCATGTCATCTTCTTTTGGGGCAGTGCTGGCGATTGCTAATTTGGGAAGTGGCCTTAGTCATACCATTGCTGCTGCTAATCGGGTGCTCGATATTTTAGAAGAAGAACCGATGATTGAGGAAAATAAGGAGGGAGCAAGTCCTGAGTTCACCGGAGCTTCCCTGGCCGGAGTTGATTTTGCCTATGAGGAAGAAGCCGTATTAAATGATTTCAGTATGGAAATTCAGCCAGGTGGGATCATTGGTTTAATTGGCAAATCCGGCAGCGGGAAATCGACCATGCTTAAACTTTTGATGCGTTTTTGGGATCGGGATAAAGGGCAAATTACAATTTCCGGTCATGATGTCAAAGAGATCAAAACCAAAAGCCTGAGAGATATGGAAGGTTATGTTACCCAAGAAACTGTGCTGTTTAAAGACAGTATTGAAAACAATATTCGGGTGGCTAAACTGGATGCCACTGCTGAGGAAATTGAAGCAGCCTGCCGAAAAGCATCAATTCATGATTTTATTATGACATTGCCCGATGGTTATGCCACTGAGGTTGGAGAGCTGGGAGATACTTTATCTGGCGGCGAACGCCAGCGGATCGGACTGGCCAGAGCATTTCTGCATAATGCACCACTGCTGCTGCTAGATGAGCCGACCAGTAATTTGGACAGCCTGAATGAAGCAGTTATTTTAAAAGCCTTGAAAGAAGATGGCCAGCGAACAACCGTTTTAGTTTCACATCGGCTGTCGACCATGACGATTGCCGATAAAGTGTATTCGGTGGAAAGTGGCCGGGTTAGTTGAGAACCTTTCAGGCTATGGTCCGGAGAAATCAGACAGGCTTAGATGCTGAAAAAGTGGTCGGGTAAGGAGTCTTTCGGGCTATGGGCAAAAAGGATTTTTAAATTTTCATTTGTTTGAAAAGTGAAAAAATTGGCGGCTGGCAGCTGGAGGGCCGGACCCAGATTATTGTTTTATCGACCGGTGATTGGCTGGAAACATGTATTTGATACATGGCAGCGGCTCCGGCGGGACAAGAAAGCTCAAAATAAACAGGATGTAAATCAGGGAAAAGACAAAGGAGGAAATCATGGGAACACCAAATAAGGAAAAGATAAGCCTGAAAAAGATCATTTATATTGTATTGGGCTGTATTGGTTTGATACTGGGGGCGGTTGGAGCAGCTCTGCCGATGCTGCCGGCTTTCCCTTTCCTGCTGATGGCAGCAGTTTGCTTTGGCAAAAGCTCAAAAAAGCTGGATCTCTGGTTTAAAAATACTAAATTATATAAAAATAATTTAGAGGATTATGTCAAAGGCCAGGGAATGACCAAATCTGCTAAAATCAGAGTAATGATCCTGATCACGATCCTGATGACGATCGGTTTTATTATGATGCGGGCAACGGTGGTCGGCCGGGTAGTATTAGCAATTATTTGGGTATTTCATATGTGGTATTTTGCTTTCCGGGTAAAAACCAAAGTGGTCACCGAGTAAAGGATTTTCTGCCTCTCTGGAATAGACTCCTGTGGTCGCCGGTAGAAAAATGATTTTATGGCAGATATTCTTTACAGATTAAAAAAAATTTGTTATAATAAATAAAAAGGAGCAACCGCCCATAAAGTGGTCTGCCTCCTGGTCTACTTGAAGATAAGCTTTCCCGGGACATGCCAAAGTACAAGGGAAAGCTTATTTATTTTGCTTGTTGTCTTTTAAAAGTGCAATGATTAACATTCCAAACAAGATCATTAGAGATAAAGCTTCAAATGTTGACATATGCACCACCTCCCTTCGGTGGAAGTTGGAGGCAAGACACCTTGTACACGATTGCTCCAAGGTAATCATAACAGAATCCTAAGAGAAAATCAAGAACAAAAGTTCGCCTTTGGCATTTCTAAGTCCGGAAGAATTTGAGCGAACGATGTTTTTCCGTCTTGACCAAATGGCATCTTAGTCTGTCATACGACGGTACGAACGCAAATTGCTGCGCAATTTTCTGCCTCTCCGAACAAGGCTCCTGTGGTCGCCGGCAGAAAAACTAAAAGTTCGCCTTTGGTATTTCTAAGTCGGAAGAATTTGAGCGAACTTTTTGCTTGACATTTTTTGGGGAAATGGGTATAATAGCTTGTGATGTATTCAGTCAGCCAAGGAGAACGATTCGATGAAAATTAATTTAGATGAATTGTTTTATGAACAGGATGATGTCCGGTTAGTTGAGGAACTTCCGGCGCGTGGAATAGAAGTGAGCGGCAGTTTGGTGGAGATGACAGCCGAGCCGGTGAAGGCCGAGCTTGATTTTCATAAAACCAATGAACAGGAAGTGTTTTTGCGTGGCCAGTTTCACTTTGGGTGGCAGCTGATTTGTGACCGCTGTATGGCCAATGTCAGCAAACCGATGGATTTGAGCTTTACCCGCGATATTCTGCTGGAGGAAGACGGTCATATCCTGGATTTGGATGAGTTAATTCGAGAAGAAGCAATTTTGAATTTTCCAACAAAAGTATTGTGCAAAGAAGAATGCTTGGGAATTTGTCCGGATTGCGGAAAAAATAAGAATGATGAGGCCTGTGAATGTCATCAGGCGGGGGCGGTTGACATTCGATTTGCTGGACTGAAAGAACTATTTGAAAATAATTTTAAGGAGGTGTAGTCATGGCAGTACCTAAGGGAAAAGTATCGAGTGCGAGAAGAGATAAAAGACGTGCAAATTGGAAAATGGAAGTGCCTAATCTGTCTACTTGCAGCAAATGTGGAGAGCCGGTTTTAGCACATAGAGCCTGCAAAAACTGCGGCACATATAAAAACAAGGCTGTATTGGAAGTAAAATAAGTCTGTGAAAAACAATCGAAAAAGAAAATAGTAAATGTCTTAAGTGAGAGCTTAGGGCATTTTTTTATGCAAATTTTGGTTCTTTGTCAAATGGTGTCGGTAAAGAATAAAATTTTTGCAGCGGGCTAAAATATTTAGTAAAATACACTTGAATTTTACTAAAATTTATTTTATAATAAGTAAAAGGCAATGACAGGAGGAAAAGTTGCTTTTAGTAGTTGAAAAAAATTTAAAACATCTGCTTTGAACAGCAAGATTTAAAAAGCAGGCCAGTCAACCAATTTTAACGGAGGGATAAAACATGAAAAAAAGTAAAATTTTTATGAGCCTTTTGCTCAGCATGATGTTATTATTAACTGCCTGTGGTAGTCAAACCACCAAGACTCCGGCCAAAGAGGAGCAAACTGCAAAACCGGCCGAAAAGCAAACAGAAAAAACCGAAGAGCCTAAAAAAGAAGAACCGAAGAAAGAAGAGCCAAAAAAAGAAACACAGACCGGTACCGCCAAGGTTAAGATCCGATTTGCTTCCTGGGATGACAGCGAAAGCTTAACTGAGCAGCAAAAACTGGTTGATCAGTTTAATCAATCGCAAGATGCGATCGAAGTGGTGATGGAAGCATATGGTGATAATTATGATACCAAAATTGCTGCCGGAATGGGCTCTAAAGATGCTCCGGATGTAATGTATATGTGGAATTATCCGGCATATTATAAGGGCCTTGAAAACTTAAATCCATTTATTGAAAAAGAGGGAGCAAATTATAAAAATAATTTCTATGAAACTTTGTGGGAATACAACTCGATGAATGGAGAAGTCTATGGAATTCCGGTTGGCTATACTACCCATGTCTTATATTATAATAAGGATTTATTTGATAAGGCGGGAGTGGCATACCCAACAGATGACTGGAGCTGGGAAGATTTAAAAGCAGCCGCCAAAAAAGTTAAGGAAGGAAATGAAGGGGTAGCCGGATTTTCCTTTTCCAGAAAACCCGATCCCTACGATTTTGAAATGTATTTATGGAGTAACGGAGCCGCTTATTCCAATGAAAAAGGTGAACTGAATGGCTCAATTAATGATGAAAAGAGCATGGCTGTCTTTAAAATGTTCCAGGATATGGAAAAAGAAGGCATTGCCATCACTACAGAAGGCGGCGGCACCAATGAAGTGCTGGGCGGGAAAGTAGCCATGTATATCAATGGAGCCTGGTCGATCGGTAGATTTAATGAGGCCGGATTAAATTATGGCATGGTTAAGATTCCGGGATTTGGCAAGCCATCAGTCAGTATTTTAAGCTCCTCCGGTCTTTCCATGTCCAAGGATTCGGCCAATAAAGATGCGGCCTGGGAATTTATCAAATTCTGGACCGGAAAAGAAATGAATAAGGCTCGTTTATCCTATGAATTACCGGTTTTAAAAGATGTGGTGGCGGAAGAAAAGGTCACGGCTGATCCGGGTAAAAAAGTATTTTTTGATATGTTAGAACAAAGCGCTGGCTATACACCAAGTTTCTTTAAAATTGAAAATTGGAGTGAGATTTCAGAAAGTCTGGAATTGGCCTTTGAGGAAATGTATAATGAAAGCTCCCTGCGCGCTCCGGAAGAAGCAATCAATGATATTATATCAATGTTTCCATAAAACGGAGAGTCACAAAAAAGCAAAAGTTGATCAGGAATGGCAAAGGGTAAGTCAATCTCCTGAAAAGAAAAGCAAAATGCAACAGCTATGATACTGTGAAAACGGATCGGCTACCACAAAATGGTAGCCGATTTCCATCATAAATGTTATCATTGGAGGGAATGATGAACCGAAAATACACACCTTATCTATTTATCTCACCCTGGGTGATCGGCTTCCTGGCCTTTACCATGGGTCCGCTCTTGTTATCATTGGGAATGAGTTTTTTTGATTGGTCAATCACCGGGACCCCGGAATTTATTGGCGCAGGTAATTACATAAAAATGTTTACCAAAGATCCGCAGTTCTATAAATCGTTAGCCATTACCATCCGCTTTGCTTTGATTTTTGTACCGCTGAATATGGTGGTGGCATTAATATTGGCGATGCTGATCACCCAGCCGATCAAGGGAGTTAAAATCTTCCGGACGATTTTTTATGTACCGGCAGTGGTGTCAGGAGTAGCAATTTCGATTATTTGGGGCTGGCTCTTAGACAGCAATTATGGGATCATTAATTATTTACTGAGCCTGCTGGGGATTCAAGGGCCAAAATGGCTGGTCGACCCTAAATGGGCGATCTTTGCCATCATTTTTGCCAGTGCCTGGGGGGTGGGCACAATGATGCTGATTTTTTATACAGCCATTAAAAGTATACCGCCCAGCCTTTATGAAGCAGCTGCCCTGGACGGGGCCGGACCGATCCGGCAATTTTTCTTTATTACCATCCCCATGATTACGCCGACCATTTTATTTAATTTGATTACTTCATTGATCGGTGCGCTCCAGCAGTTGACCCTGGTGCTGCTGCTGACCAATGGAGGACCGCTGCGCTCGACTTATTTTTATGGGATGTATGTCTATAACAATGCTTTTAAGCATCATAAATTAGGCTATGCCAGTGCCAATGCCTGGATCATGTTTGTGGTGATCTTGCTGCTGACTGCTTTGGTGTTCCGCTCCTCTTCGGCCTGGGTCTTTTATGAAGCAGAAAAGAAGGGAGGTAAAAAAGCATGAAAACTTCAAAAGCATATAAAATCGTAATTGTAGCGGTACTGGTTTTAATTGCCGTTTACTTTATGTTTCCGCTGTTTTGGATGGTGATGACTGCCTTTAAAACCGAAGCTGAGGCACAGAGCTATCCGCCGGCATTTTTTCCGCAAGTATGGCGATTTTTTAATTTTCTGGATGCCTGGACAGCTCAGGATTTTAATCAATATTTATGGAATACCATCCTGGTAACGGTGTTGACCACTCTGGGGCAGCTGATCTCCTGTTCCTTAGTGGCATATGGTTTTGCC
Organism: Clostridiales bacterium COT073_COT-073; assembly: GCA_003858485.1. GTDB lineage: Bacteria > Bacillota > Clostridia > Lachnospirales > Vallitaleaceae > W11650. The sequence continues at coordinate 78,626 of RQYD01000001.1, read as the reverse complement.
CGCTTTGAATTTAAGGGGAAGACAGCCCTGTTTATGATTTTGCTTTCCACTATGATGATCCCATGGGATGTGACTATGATCCCTTTATACATGGAGTTTAAATTGCTGGGCTGGATCAATTCCTTGAAAGCTCTGATCATACCGGCCTTTTTTGGCTCAGCTTATTATATCTTTTTGCTGCGTCAGTTTTTGATGGGCATTCCCAAAGATTTGGAAGAAGCGGCCAGAATTGATGGGGCCAATCAATTTCAAATTTATTATAAGATTTTTGTACCAATCATGAAACCGGCACTCTTTTTAGTGGCGATTTTAAATGTTCTGACGGTGTGGAATGACTATCTGGGACCGCTGATTTTCTTGCAGGATCGCTCCAAATTCACACTGGCTCTTGGTCTGGCAGCCTTTAAGGGAGTGCATAGCACCCAGATCATACCGATTATGTGTATTACCACTTTGATGATTATTCCGCCCATTATTTTATTTATCATTGCTCAGAAATATATTATTGAAGGAACCAGTGGGGCAATTAAGTAAAGCGGGAAATATTAGGAAGAATCGCATGGAAATAGAATGATTTTTCAAAAGAAATAATGGAAAATAAGTTACTTAACGTTCCCCGGAACCGCCTTTTTATGGTGTGTAAGCGCAAGCCATCTTACGAAGTAAGTGGCCAAAGGCATGTGCTACGAAAGCTTCTTTTTGCAGAAAAGTGCGAAAGGGGAGGAACCCATGTGCCCGCTCCCCGGAGCGGGATAGGGCCAAAAAAGACTGGGAGAAAGTTGAGTAAGTTATAATAATGATAGACTATCAGAATATGATGGCTTGCGCTTACACGTTCAAAAAGATGGTTTTAAGAAATGTGGGAAATATCTGACAGAAAGCAGGAGAAAAATGAAAAAAGATAAAAAATGGCAGGATCTGACAATATTATCGGAAAATCGCTTAGCAGCGCGCACGGAATTTCGTACTTATCGGAACCGGGCAGAATTGGCAGCAGAACGATCCTCTTTGGTACAAAGTTTAAACGGCGAATGGAATTTTTTGTTTTTAGCAGCTCCGGAATACAGCCCGGCAGATTTTTGGCAGAAAGATTTTGATGACTCGGCTTGGGACCGGCTGACAGTGCCTTCAACCTGGCAAACCAAAGGCTATGGCAAGATGCATTATACCGATGTACATTATCTTTTTCCAATTTGTCCGCCCTATGTGCCAAATGATAATCCAACCGGTATTTACCGGCGGATATTTACGGTATCGGAAGAGCGACAGCAGCAAAGATGTATTTTAAAATTTCATGGAGTAGACAGTGCTTTTGAAATTTGGGTCAATGGAAATTATGTGGGCTATAGTCAAGGCGCTCGCTATATTAGTGAATTCAATGTCAGCTCGGTGATCACAGCTGGTGAAAACCAAATCACCGTTCGGGTGATGCAATGGTCAGATGGCAGCTATTTGGAAGATCAGGATATGTGGTGGTTAAGTGGTATTTTCCGGGAAGTAGAATTGCTGTATTATCCCAATTATGTGGAGTCAGTAGTGGTGTGTTCGGATTATATACCCGAAAGCGGCAAAGGTATTTTGAGCATTCAAGGATTTCAGCCAATCACGGAGCGAATGCCGGGATTCGATTGGATAATCGCCATCAGTGATCAGAATGGAAATATGCTGGTTGAAGAAAAGATAGATATAACCGCTGAACCGGAAAAAGAGCCGGATCTCTTGTTTTCCTGGCAGGTGGAATTGACGGAAGTAAAAGCCTGGACAGCGGAAACTCCCAATTTGTACCAATGGACTTTGGTGCTTCAGCAAAATGGGCAGGAACTTCAGGTTTTATCAGAAAAATTTGGTTTTCGGCGAATTGCAGTCAGCGGCTGCCGGCTGTTATTAAATGGTCAGCCAATTCAATTTCATGGTGTCAATTATCATGATTATGATCCGCACAATGGTCGGGTGCTGACCGAAGAAATTATGCGGGCGGATTTAAAACTAATGAAAGAACATAATATCAATGCCATTCGCTGTGCTCATTATCCGAAAACCGATATTTTTTACCGGCTATGTGATGAATATGGCTTTTATGTAATTGATGAAGCCGATTTGGAATGTCATGGCTTTGAGTTAACCGGTGATTATAATTGGTTACCGGATGATCCGGCCTGGGAAAAGGCTTTTGTGGAACGGGGACTAAGGATGGTGATGGCCCATCGCAATCATCCTTCGATTTTAATGTGGTCATTGGGCAATGAATCAGGCTTTGGCAATAATTTTAAGGTCATGGCCACAGCTATCCGGCAGGTAGACAGGAGCCGTTTGATCCATTATGAGGGGGATATGGAAGCGGAAATAGCGGATGTTTATTCGACCATGTATACCCGTTATGATAAATTGATTCAAATTGGCTTAAATTACAGCGAAAAACCGCATATCCTATGCGAGTATGCCCATGCCATGGGCAATGGACCGGGTGGCCTTTTGGAATATGAGCGGGCTTTTCAGCAATTTGAAGTTTTGCATGGCGGTTTTGTCTGGGAGTGGTATGACCATGGGATTGCCTGTGCCGAAAAGGGATACCGCTATGGCGGGGAATTTGGCGATAGTCCCAACAATGGAAACTTTTGTATTGATGGCTTACTTAAACCTAACCGGGAAGTCAGTTCCGGTTTAAGAGAATATAAGGCAGTGATTCAGCCGGTAAAATGTCGGGCAAGAGATTTAACCAAAGCCTTGATAACAATTCAAAACAGTTATGATTTTTTGGATCTCAGTCATCTTTATCTATCTTGGGAAATTACGGATGGACAAAAGGCTTTGGCTGAAGGGCAGATCAGGGAATTGGATTGCCCGGCTGGCATGGAAACAACACTTCAGCTTAATTACGAATGGTCAGAGATTTGTCAGCAGGCGCAGGCCAATACCGAATATTATTTAAATCTGGAATGGCGGCAAAAAGAAAGTCAGGGACTGATCGGGCAGGATCATTCCATAGGCAGACAGCAAATAAAGCTGCCATATTACCGGAAAAAGACAGAAGTGCGCAGCAGCCTGGAAAATCAGCCAGTCATTACGGAAGACGGCACTTATCTGCGGGTTACTGCCGGAGAGAGAAGCTATACCTTTGATACTTTACATGGGCGCTTAAGTGAAATTACCGAAAAGGGAAAAAGGATCGTCAAAGCCGGACCCCAATTAACGGTTGACCGGGCGGTGATTGATAATGACATGTATAAAAAAGCTGATTATTATGAAAAGTTTTTCCTGCATCAAAGCTTCGAGGACTGTCGTGATCTGTCCTGGGAAAAATTGGGTGACCAGGTGCGGGTAACAATTGATAATTATTTTTCCTGTTTAAATCAAAGTTTTGGTTTTGCTTTAAAATATGAGTATTTGATTTTGCAGGATGGTGCCTTGAGTTTGAACCTAAAAGCCAAATATCAGGCCCGGGGCAGTCAGGTGCCGGAGCTGTTGCCACGTTTAGGACTGGAAATGTTGCTTAGTCCGGAATATTCAGAGGTCACCTGGCAGGGCAAGGGCTTTTTTGAAAATTATCCGGACAGTGCCCAAAGCAGTATTTATGGTGTGTATCAGGCGGCAGTTGAGGAAATGGATGAGTTTTATGTTTATCCGCAGGAAAATGGACATCGTGAGGGAGTACGCTGGCTGGCGCTGGCTGGTAAGGAGAATAGCTTACTGGTGCGGATGGCCGAAGAAATGGGGATTAATGTATCTTATTATGGCACCAAAGCGTTGGCCAAAGCCAAACACTGGAATGAACTGGAAAAAACCGATGGTATTTGGCTGACCGTTGATTATCGGCATTTGGGACTGGGCAGTAATAGCTGCGGTGAGGAACAGCTTGTCCCATATCGCTTAAAGCCGCAGGATTTTGAAATGCAATTGGAATTGCGGATAATTCCCAAAGGAGAGGAAATTGTGGAAGGACGGAAAGAGTATGCCTAAGTTAAATGCCTATGATCTTCCATTTTCGGCATATGGCAGTTATTTTTCGGTGATCACCGAACAGACAGGCCTTTGCCTGTTTGATTTGCATGGCGGCGACCGGGTCAGGCAGGAGATTTATCACCTGCCTTTACCGGCCGATATCCAGATAATTTTAACCCCCATTTGTCTGGAGTTTACCGGAGAAAAGGGCAGTGGCCGACTGGTTTTTGATGCCGGTGGTGATCTATGGCTGGAGCTGCTTGATATGGAAGTCAGTTTGCTGGCAGCCAATGAAAAATACAATACTTTACTGGAGCTTAGGCCGAATTATATGGAACATATTTTATATGCCAAAGAGCGACGGATCGGTTTATTCCGGATTTTTGGAACAATGACAGCCAAGCAGGAATGGAGTGGTTTGGCCAGTAAAGAGGTGGCAGTTTGCCTGGGCGGAGCAGGCCGGCATCTTTTTAAAATTTGCAGTTTTTTGACCGTGCCGCCATTACTAAAACCGGAAGAAAAGACAGAGGGCTATTTTAACAGCCTGATTAAGCAGCAGACAGAAAAATACGGAGCCTGGCGGGAAAAGCTATGGCAGGATATTGCCTTCGGCGAAATGGCGGAAACAGCTATTTACTTGTTGTGGTCCAATATGGTAAAGGCAGAAGGGAAACTTTGCGCCGACAGTAATTATTGCTCCAAGCGCTATATGAATAATAGCTGGAGCTGGGATTTTTGCTTTGTGGCCATCGCTTTGGCCAAAAGTTTTCCCGACATCAGTTACCGCCAGTTTACAGTCTTTGCTGAAACCCAGGCCGCTGAAGGTTGCTACCCGGATTTTATCAATGAGCAATATGCTTCTTATAGCTGTAGCAAGCCGCCGATCCAAAGCTGGATGTATAAAAAATTAATGGAAGAAAACAAGTATTTTTCTGAGCCTGAGCGGCTAAGCTATGCTTATCAGAGCTTAAAGAAAATGGTTTTATATTGGCTGACTTACCGGGTGGATGAGGATGGCCTGCCCTTTTATTATCATGGCAATGATTCGGGCTGGGATAATTCTTCCGTTTTTATGACTGCACCACCAATCCAAACACCGGATTTGAGTGCTTATTTATTAAGAGAAATGAAATATTTGGCTGAATTTGCCGATATGCTTAAAAATGGGGAAAGTGGGTTTTGGCTGGAAAAGGCAAGTGCGTTGCGTCGGGTCTTATATGCCAGACTGTGCAGCGGTAATTTCTTTTGCGCGGAAGAAGTCAGGACAAAGCGGCGAATCCAGGAACATAAGCCATATTCCCTATCTTTGCTGTTGCCGCTGGTACTGGCAGATGATTTGCCGGTGGAGATGAAAACAGCCATGTTGAAGGAGCTGAAAGAGAGGTTTTTATGTCCCTATGGACTAGCGACCGAAGCACCGGACAGTCCCTATTACAAAAAAGGTGGATATTGGCTGGGGCCAATTTGGGCACCAATTACTTATTTGCTAATAGATGCCTTATTTGTTATGGGTGAGGATGAACTGGCCAAGGACTTGTGCCAACGTTTTTTAAAACTGGCAACTATCGGGCAAATGGCGGAAAACTTTGATGCTCACAGTGGAGAAGGCTTTGATGATAAGGGCTTTTCCTGGACCGCAGCTGTTTATTATCAATTGCTAAAAGAGGAAAAAGGAAGGAACAGAGAAAAATGAAAAAAGCCCAAAAACAGCATTTTTTAGGAATTATTGGACTTTTACTGGTGACGATCATCTGGGGGAGCGGTTTTACCGCAGTGGATATTGCTCTCCGCCATTTTAGTCCGTTGCCGATTTTAAGCGCACGCTTTTTTATTGGTATGGTAGTAATGGGGATTTTTGCTTTTCCAGAGCGTAAAAATATTTCTAAAGATAGTATCCGCTCCGGAGCAGTGATGGGAGTCTTCTTGTTTTTAGCATTCTGGCTGCAAACCGTGGCCCAGCTTCATACCACTCCCTCCAAGAATGCCTTTTTAACGGCCACCAATGTGGTGATCGTTCCATTTATTGCCTATGTTATTTATAAGGTGAAAGTAACCAGGTATCATTTGATTGGGGCAATCCTGACTATTATTGGGGTTGGAGTACTTTCCATCCGGATCGGAGAAAGCTTTAATATTGGGGATTTATATAGCTTTTTATGTGCGATTGGTTTTGCCTTTCATATTTTTTTCACCGGTCATTTTGTCAAAAAAGGATCAGCGCTGGTCCTGAATTTTATACAAATGACAGTGGCATTTGTATTATCTTTGGTAATGGTCATGGTCAGTGGTGAGATTCCGGCTGGTTTACCGGTTGAGGGAATTCTGGCAGTGGTATATTTGGGACTTTTTTCCACCAGCCTGTCCTTTTTCCTGCAAACACTATCACAAAAATATACAACTGAAACCGAAGCCGGAATCATTTTATCCATGGAATCCGTTTTTGGCACTTTATTTTCGGTATTAATCCTGCAGGAAACAATCACATGGAAAATGCTGGCTGGATGTGCTATCATCTTAACAGCCATCTTTATTTCCGAACATGGAGGACGCAAGGATAATGATGTGCAGTCCGAAAGCCGCCTTACGAAGTAAATAGCCAAAGCAGAAGGTGAGAAGTTCAATTTCACAATAACCATTGAGCCTGTACGCCTTACGGGGTAAATAGCCAAAGCAGAAGGTGAGGGCATAACAGGTAGATTTGATTTTTGGCGCTAACCATCAGATCATCGGTTTTAGGAAGCAAAATCTGATATTTTCGTGGACTGCGGGTGAAGGATCAGCGGGTGGTGAATGATTTTATATATCATTAATGGGATGGCAGGAATGGAGCAAGGGCACGGAGAGAGTGATTGAATTAAATGGTAAAAGGAGTAAGAAATGGCAACAATTAAGGATATTGCCGGTTTGGCAGGAGTGTCGATGGCAACCGTATCCAGAGTACTAAATTATGATGAAAGCTTACAAGTTTCTTTGGCGACCAGGCAAAAAATATTTGAGGCTGCCGAGAAACTGGATTATGTACCCAAAAGCCGAAAAAAGAAAAAAGAGTCTTTGCAGATCGGTATTTGTTCCAGTTATTCTTTGGGTGAAGAACTGGTTGATACCTATTATTTGTCGATTCGTCTGGCTGTCGAGAATTACTTGCGGGAAAAGGGGATAAGCTTTAAAACCATTCCCCCGGAGGAAGATCTAACGGAGATTGATGTCGATGGATTGATTTGTATTGGCTATTTTGCGCCGGATAATGTTGAGCGCATCCGCACATACCGAAAGGCTACAGTCTTTGTCGATAGCTCGCCGGATAAGGAAATATTTGATGCAGTGGTGATCGATCTATGGGAGGCATCGCGGACAGTACTTGATTATTTATGGGCGATGGGACATCGGGAAATTGCCTTTATCGGTGGAAAAGATAAGGCAGATGAGCAAAGAGGCAGAAGAGATCAGCGCCAGGAATGCTATGAGAGCTTTATGCGGGAAAAGCAAAATTTTAGGCAAGAGTATGTAAGAGTTGGCAGTTTTACGCCTAAAGATGGTTATCTTTTGAGCAAAGAGCTTTTGCGCCTGGATAAACGCCCAACTGCCATTTTTCTGGCCAATGACTCGCTGGCCATTGGCTGCTATCGGGCAGCGGATGAGTTGGGGATCGCAATTCCGGGGGATGTCAGTATTATTGGCTTTAATGACCTGGCAACCTCCAAATATATGGTCCCGCCTTTGACTACAGTTCGGGTATATATGGACTTTATGGGTGAAAGCGGTGTCGACCTTTTACTGGAAAAAATAGAAAATGATAGAGAACTTCCTAAAAAGGTTGAAATTCCAACAAAGTTCAAAATCAGGGAAAGTGTCAAAAGGATAGAGAACTGATCATTACAGCTAATGTCAAAGGCAATACTGTTTCCAGGGCACTGAGGAGTGCCAGTCTGGAACTTTTAGAGCTTTTGGCGGAAACGGAAAATGATAGAAAAGAAAATAGAGCGGCATCTATTCGGCAAACATTTGAGGGAAGACAGGATCATCTTCGGATATATAACAAATCAAAAACGCAAAATCAGACTAAAATCTACAGATTTTGCGTTTTTTCATTTGTTTTTTAAAATATAAAAAATATCGTAAGAAAGTCAGAACTTACCGCTCTATCCCAACTAATTTCGCCAGTCTGTTCAGCTCATGTTCAGAGATGGTATTTAAAGCATTAAATGGCTGAGCCAGGGCTTTTTCGGCATATTCTTTGGCTTCGGCGGCTTGATCGTTTTCCAGAGCCAGCAAAGCCAAATAGTAGAGAGAGTCAATCAGGGTCGGTTTTAATTCCAAGGCCTTATCAAAAGCTTCTTTGGCTTTTTCTTTGTCACCGGTCTTAAAATAAATTTGTCCCAGATTATCATAGGCAGCCGCATAATTTGGTGATTTTAAGAGGGCAAGATGGGAAAAATAAAGTGCTGCATCAATGTTATTGATTAATAATGCTAAAAATCCCATAGTCAGGAAGTCCTGCTCGGTAAACGAAGGATTCAGTTCTGCTCCAACTTCCAGATTATCCAGGGAATAATCGACTAATTTTTCCTTATCCGGGAAATAATATAAATCCAGATATTCATCATAGGCTTTTTGCGGATCACCCAGTTTCCAGTCACAAATAGCGATATTGGCCTTTAAGGTCCGGGTATAAAGATAATTGCGATTATGCGCCAGGGCAGTTTCAAAAATTTCCTTGGCTTGTGCGGCCTCTCCCTTGCGTAGCAGCACTAGTCCATAGGCAGAAAGAAGCTGTGAGCTTTTGGAGCCTAATTTATAGGCGGCCTGATAAAAGGGCAGGGCTTTTTCTTCCTTTTTAAAAAAGGCATGTAAAACCAATCCCGGAAAACCAACGATATTGCCGATAAATAAAATGGCGGTGACACAGACATAAGCCGATAGCAGAACGATATATAGGGTCGGCTGACCGCCTTTTAACATGACAATAAAAATAAAATAAATGGCAAAAATATAAGCCAGACTGATAAAAAACCATTTGCGTTTGATTACTTCCATAATTTCCTCCCATGCCCAAGTCTTTTACCTAAAAGAACATCCTTACTATAGCATAAAAACCAGAAGATTGCAATCAAAGAGCATAAGGCTAAGTCAGTGTCTGGATTGATTGCTTATATGGCCAATGGTCAAAGAATAAAACTGATATAATGTACCATTACTTTTTCCTCCCTTTACAAAAAAGTATGAATTCGTTACAATAGGATATATCTACAAATGCAGAGGAAATGCCATGGATAAAAATACGACTTACTATCAAAAAAAGGGATTAAAATTTATTGCCAATGTTGTTCGGGAAACAAATGACCTTTATTTGGTGCATTGCGGGCATCAGGTTTGTGTGCCGGGATATACTTATCAGCATAAGACAAGAACGGATTTTCATTTACATTTTGTGCTAGAGGGAAAGGGAATTTTTCGGACGGATAAAAAAGAATACCAATTAATTAAAAACGATATTTTTTTATTGTTGCCGGAGACTTCATTTTATTATGCCGCAGATGAGGAAGAACCATGGGAATATATTTGGATTGCCTTTAATGGGGAAATTGCCTTGCGCAGTTTGGCTATGATCGGACTGAGTTATGAACAGCCGGTCATTCATTCAGCGGTGCCGGTCCGGAATTATTTGCCATATATCACACGTCTGCTTTCTTATCATGAGTTGTCACGCTCTAATTATCTGATGCGGGTGGGAATTCTATATGAGGTTCTGGCAGAGTTGATGGCAGCGCAAAACAAGACCCCGAGCAAAGGATATAAATATCCGAAAGAAGCTTATTATCATTATGCCATCAAATATATCAATGCCAAATATACCGAAGTCACAGTTAAGGAAGTAGCCGCTCATATTGGAATAACCAGCCGTTATTTGGCCAATATTTTTAAAGAGATGTCAGAAGTGTCACCCAAAGAATATATCATGGATAAACGGATGAAACATGCCGAGAATTTGATCATCAATTCCGATCTGCAAATTCAGGAAATTGCCAATATCATAGGTTATTCTGACCCATTGGCATTTTCTAAGATATACAAAAGCTACTTCGGGCAATCTCCTTTGAATCATCGTATGAATGCAGTGCAGGAAAATGAAAAGAAATAAAAAAGCGATTTCAATGAACTGACCCCCAAAAGTTAGACCAAAAAAATCTAACGATTGGAGGTCGGTTTTTTATGTATGAACTTGATTTAAATTTCTTTGATTTCAAATAACAAAGAAGTAAAGTCACCACCCAATCGGGATAAAATACGACGATCGATTACCAAGCCTGCATTCATCAATTCGTCCCCATAATGGATATGATCATAGGAATAAGAGGTGACATGATATTGCTTCTTGGGACAAAGTCCGGCCAAATATAAGCGGATACTGCCATGATTTACTCTTTCCAAAGTTTGATAGTATCCGGCATAAGCAATTGATTTATCCTCGGAAACACTGATCCAGGCAGCGCTGCCATGGTTTTCAAAAGGAGAAAGCAAACGATAGAAGGTGCCGAATTGGAAAACTTCCCGTGATTTTTTGTAAAAAGCAATTTGGGCTTTGACTTCCTCAAATTCTTTATCAGTCAGATGATTCAGATCCAGCTCATAGCCAAAAGCGCCATAGTAAGCGACATTGGCTCTGGTAGCTAATGGACTGATCCGGCCGGTCTGGTGATTGGGTACAGCCGAAACATGAGCACCGATACTACTGATAGGATAGAAATAACTGGTTCCATATTGAATGCGGTAGCGGTCGACTGCATCCGAATTATCACTGCACCAGGTTTGTGGGGCGAAAGATAACATGCCCGGGTCAAAGCGTGCACCGCCGCTGGAACAGGATTCAAACAGAATATGAGGAAAGCGGGCAGTTAGCCTGGTGTAGAGATCATAGACCCCCAGTACATAACGATGCAATACCTTGCCCTGCTCTTCAGCCGGAGTATGGTTGGAATAGGTTTCGGTCGTATAGCGATTCATATCCCATTTAATATAAGAAATATCAGAGCCGGAGATTACTTTTTCCAGCATTTGATAAATTCCGTCCACCACTTCCGGACGAGAATAGTCTAAAATAAACTGATGGCGGGAAGGACTTGGCTCACGTGCCGGGTCAACCATTAACCAATCCGGATGCGTTTCGTATAATTTGCTGTTTTTATTGATCATTTCCGGTTCGATCCAAAGTCCGAAAGCGATTCCCATATCGGTAATTTTTTTAGACAGCCCGTCGATACCGGATGGAAGCTTTTCAGTATTAACAAACCAATCTCCGAGGCCTTGGGTATCATCGTTACGGGTACCGAACCAACCGTCATCCAGGACAAATAGTTCGGCACCGGCTTCTTTTGCTTTAGCAGCAATTTTTAGAATCAACTCTTCATCAAAAGTCATTTCGGTTGCTTCCCAGTTGTTTAAGAGGATCGGCCTGGGCTTATCGCGCCACTGACTACGGTTTAAATGGGTTCGGAATAGCTGATGGAAGGTCTGACTCATTGCATTTAAGCCATTGTCGGAATAAACCAAGATGCCTTCCGGGGTAGTGAAACTTTCCCCTTGCTTTAACTGCCAGTCAAAGTTTTCCGGATGAATCCCCAATAATATTCTGGTTTCTTCATAGGGGGAAACTTCGATTTGACCAAGGAATGAGCCGCTGTAAACAAAGCTGAAGCCAATGGCTTCCCCTGCAAACTCGGTGGTATGTGGCCGTTTAATCAAAAAGGATGGATTATGTTCCGCACTACTTGAACCACGCATACTGCTGATGGACTGAATCCCTACTTCCAAACTTCTTTTTTTCAAATACCGTTCTCTGCCCCAAGTGCCGGCAAAGTGCAGCATTTCCCATTCCATATCGGGCAGATCCAGACAAAGACTCATGGCATTTTTTAAAGAAATTGTAGCGGCGCCCACTTGAGTAAAAACAGCATGGCGGGTAATTACCGGCAAATAAGCAAAAATCGTATAACTAAGCAGCAGCCGGGTTTGGGTAACCTGGTCAAAAAGGGTGATTTCTATTGTTTCAGCTTCCTGCTCTTTTTCAACATAGGTGGAAGGAAGGGGTAAAATGTCTTTTTTGCCGGAAAAAATTTGATGGCTTTCATAGACAAAATTAGAAATCAGGCTTCCTTTTTCCTGTAAAATACGAAAAGCGGGAAAACGGAAATCGCCGGTACCGTAGGAAGGATATTCCTGCCGGGTATATTGTAAAGACAGCATAGACAGAGAAGCGCTGTTTGGGGTTAGGGGCCTTTCATAGTAGGACTGAAGATGATCAAAATTTTCACGGTCTTTCATGGCTTTACCATAGTATAAATTACATAGCTCACCATTTTCCATAACTTTAAAAATATAACTGATTTTTTCATTGCTTAAATGAAATTGTTTATTGTTTGGATGAAAAAAAATCATGAAGAACTCCTTTCAAAAAGATAGCGAAATAGATGGAATGATTGGGCTGAAAATATTACAGCTTTCCGCCGGAAGTTGCAATTCCTTGGATAAATTGTTTCTGGAAGATCAAATAAATGATAATCATGGGGATAGAAGCAATCAAGGAAGCGGCCATCAATTCAGGGAAGTTAACTGCGTATTGCCCCTGCATCTTAGCCAGTGCAGCTGCCAGAGTCATTGCATCCGGAGAGGAATTGACGATCATTGGCCACATTAAGTCCTTGTAGGCAAAAAGGGCGGTAAAAATGCCGAGAGCCACCATTGCCGAACGGGTCAGCGGAGCCATAACATAGAAAAAGGTTTGCGGAATATTGCATCCATCCAGGCGTGCAGCTTCGTCCAAATCCTTTGGCAGAGCCATATAGGCCTGACGCTGCAAAAAAGTGCCAAATGCAGTAACCAGTCCCGGAAAAACCAGAGCAAACATGGTATTATTGGCATTTAGTTTGCTGATCATAACATATTGTGGAATGACAAAAATCTGAACCGGTACCATCATTTGAAATAATACCAGATAAAAAATCAAGTCACGCCCTTTAAAATTGAGCCGCCCCAAAGCATAACCAGCCATCGTTGAAGTTAGAACGGCACAGACTACACGCCAGAAAATCATCAGCAAAGTGTTTTTATATAGTATGATAAAATTAATGTTATTGATAACGGCATTGAAAGCATCGGTTTGCCATACTGTCGGCAGTATGACAAAGGGATTTACGCTGGTAGATTCTGTTAAACTTTTAAATGAAGTGAGAATCATCCAAAGAAAAGGAACCAGCATGATAATCGAAAAGATGACTAAAAGTACATGACCGAATATCGCATAAAATTTCGTTGTTTGTAGTTTCATCATATTCTCCTTTAATAATAGTGAACCCATTTCTTTTGAGCCCAAAGTTGAAAAACAGTAACCAACATAGTCAGCAGAAGTAATATCATAACAACTGTTGATCCATATCCCAGATTTCCTTCCCGGAAAGAGTATTTATAAAACAAATACACCAGGGATTGTGTATCATTTAATGCCGGATTGGTTCGATCCATGACCATATAAATCAAGTCAAAAATTTGCAAAGCTCCAATTACTCTGGTCACAGAAACGAAAAATAATGTTGGTGATAAGAGCGGAATAGTAATTTGAAAGAATTGATGAATGGGGGAAGCACCATCAATTCGGGCAGCTTCATAATAATCTTTAGGTATTTCTTGTAATCCGGCAATAAACAGTACAATATTATAGCCCAGAACCGACCAGATTCCGATAACGGCAATGGAAACAGTAGCCAGGCCGGGCTGAGAAATCCAATTGACATGGATACCGAAAACATTATTAATCAGGCCAAATTCGGAATTATATAACCATCGCCAAACCATGGCCACAGCTGCCGGTGCGGCGATCATTGGTAAGAAGAAGATGGTTCGGTAAAAACTTTTTCCTTTGCGCTCACCGGCAAGTAGCGAGGCCAGAATTAAAGCAATAAAGATCGAAAAAGGCACTTCAATGATGGCATATTTAATAGTATTGCCAATTGCTTTGATAATTAAAGGATCATTTAATAGTTTTTGATAATTGGCAAGACCGACAAAAATATTTCCTTTGCCGAAGTCACCGGTTTTAAAAAAAGATTGGTAAATCGTACTGAATATAGGGATAATATTTAAAATAAGTAAACCAAGTACTGTCGGCAATACAAAAATCCATCCCCAAAAAAATTCATTTTGGGAGCGACTGGTTATTTTGGCTTGACGCATATAATTCTCCTTTTCTAGTGGGGTTAAAAATAGGCTTGAGAAAGATTCCCAAGCCCATGTTATTTTTATTCTTCGCTTAAAATGGTATTCATCTCTGTAGCCAGTTCTTTTAAAGCGGTTTCCATATCAACCTTACCTTCCCAAACCGGTTTAAGTTTATCAATGCTGAGATTTTCCCAGATTACAGTTTTTTTGGAATAAGGACGAATCACCATATCTTTGGTCATATCCAAATGTGCTTTCAGATTAAATTTATCTGTGGATTTGATCCAATTGCCTGAAGTTCCTTCATATGCAGACATGGTAACGCCCAAGTCGGCTTGTTTAATTTGTGCTTCTTTACTACCAAGATATTCCAGTAATCTCCAAGCTTGTTCCGGATGTTCAGTATTGGCAGCTGCTACCCATCCTAATCCATTGTAAATGGAAATGCGTTTTCCATCTTCAGATTTTGGTAAAACAGCAACATCAAAGTTATTTACCATATACTCATTATCTTTAAAAGCGGCAATCATCCAAGAACCTTGGGTTGCCATAGCAACTTTACCTGATTGCATTAAAACATCAGTTTTGTTTTCGGATACAGTTTGTAAATCAGGCATTGCTTTTGCTTCCAATAAGCGAGAGATAACAGACATTCCCTTTAGGGTATTCGGATCATCATAACCGGATTTTTTCTTATCCGGGCTGATGACATATCCGCCATAATCATAAATCATATTATAATATCCGGCTTGGTTGTTATCAACTGCAATTACGCAACCATATTGGCTTCCATCTTCTTTGGTCAATTTTTTAGCTGCTTCTACAAAATCATCCCATGTCCAGCTGTCATCCGGATATTTTACACCGGCTTCATCAAACATGGTTTTATTATACCATAAAGCAATGGTATCAATATCTTTAGGAATACCGAATGTCTTTCCGTCCAATGCATAAAGCTCTGCAATATCAGCAGGGTATTTGCTCATATCAATGCTTTGGCTGTTTTTGATACGATCGGTCAAATCCAAAAGCATATTGTTTTCCATATAACGTTGACTTTCGTTTGAGTGCATCCAAAATACATCCGGCAATTTTCCGCCTTGAGCACCGGATGCCAAAAGTGTCCAGTATTCATCCCATGAGATGACCGAAATTTCAGTTTCAATTCCGGTTTGAGCAGTAAAGTCAGCTAATATTTGCTCAAGCCCCGGTTTTTGGTTATTATCCCAAATGCTGACGGTTAATTTAACACTGTCCATTGTCATGCTTTCTTTGGGTTCATCTTTTTCTGTTTTTTCCATAGATTGATTTGCTTCTGTGGTGGAATTGGATTCCGGTGCTTTCTTTTCGTCTTTTTTGGTATCACCGCAAGCCGTCATACCAAGGACTAATGCAAAGCATAATAAAAGTGTAAAAATTCTTTTTTTCATAGTATCCTCTCTTTCTTAAAAATGACTAATAAGTTAAGAGTATAATAAGATATTCTGTACAAAAAGCATATGGATAAATGTAAAAACAGAATGGCAATTTGTAAACTATGTTGAAAAAAGAAAAAGATAACGAAAAATAAGAAAGAACGATACCTGGAAAAATAAAGGTCAGGATTTAAATTCAAACTGGATAAAAAGGAAGGGAACAAGATATCATTTCAAGATAATGCTGGTATTTTATTTGCCTTTATGCTATAATTAACGATAATATTTATGCCGAAAATAATCAGGCAGAAACATAAATTCAGTTTGGGAGGTTAAAAATGGAAGAATCCAAGAATTTTATCGAGCATATTATTGACGCTGATTTAAAAAGCGGGAAAGTCAAAGAAGTGGTGACCCGTTTTCCGCCGGAACCGAATGGATTTTTGCATATTGGGCATTGCAAAGCAATTATTACCAATTATAATATGGCTAAAAAATACAATGGTAAATTTAATTTACGATTTGATGACACCGATCCTTCCAAGGAAAAAATGGAATATGTGGAAAGCATCAAAGAGGATTTAAAGTGGTTGGGTGCCGATTATGAAGATAGAGAATACAAAGCATCCTCATATTTTGATGACTTATATGAAGCAGCACTTAAATTGATCAAAAAGGGTGTTGCTTATGTTGATGATCTGTCGCCGGAAGAAATCAGAGAATACCGAGGCACATTGACCGAACCGGGGAAAAACAGTCCTTATCGTGAGCGCTCGATCGAAGAAAATTTGGAATTATTTGAAAGAATGCGCCAGGGTGAGTTTCCGGATGGAGCGAAGGTGCTTCGGGCAAAGGTGGATATGGCTTCACCGAATATGAATATGAGAGATCCGGCTATTTACCGGATTGTGCATAAGGATCATTATGCTACCGGTGATAAGTGGAAAATTTATCCGCTCTATGATTTTGCCCATCCAATTGAAGATGCAGTCGAGGGAGTAACGCATTCACTCTGCGGTTTGGAGTTTGAAGATCATCGTCCGATTTATAATTGGTTTTTGGAGCAGCTGGAATGGGAAAATGCGCCGCAGCAAATTGAGTTTGCTGAACTGGCACTGACTAATACTGTGCTTGGCAAAAGGAGAATTCGTCCCTTAGTTGAATCCGGTGTAATTGATGGCTGGGATGATCCGCGGTTAGCAACCATCAAAGGACTTCGTCGCCGTGGCTATACCAGGGAGTCGTTATTTAGTTTCTTTGAAATGACCGGACTGTCAAAAAGCAAAAGCCTGGTTGATATTTCCATGCTTGAGCATGCTCTGCGCGAAGATCTGAAGCTAAAGACACCAAGAGTAATGGCTGTCCTTGATCCGATTAAGGTTGTTATTACCAACTGGGAAGAAGGAAAAGTAGAGTGGCTGACCGCCCCGAACAATCTGGAAAATCCGGAGCTGGGTGAGCGTCAGATTCCATTTACCCGTGAAATATTAATAGAGGCTGAGGACTTTATGGAGATTGCTCCTAATAAAAAGTATAAACGCCTGGTTAAGGGTGAGGAAGTTCGCTTGATGTATGCTTATTTTATTCGCTGCAATGAAGTGATTCGGGATGAAAATGATAAGATCATTGAGCTGCACTGCACGTATGACCCGGAAACTAAGAGTGGCAGCGGCTTTGAAGGCAGAAAGCCCAGAGGTACCATTCATTGGGTATCAGCTACTGAAGGAGCAGAAGCTGAAATTCGTCAATATGGCTATTTATTTGAAACCGGTGAAGATGGTGAGCCACAAATCAATGAAAATTCATTGATGGTTTATCCTCATGCCAGAATTGAGCCATATATTAAAAGCTTGAAAAAAGAAGATAAAATGCAGCTGATTCGTCTGGGTTATTATAATGTCGATCCAAAAGACAGTACCGGGGAACATATGGTATTAAATGAAGCGGTTTCGTTAAAGTCATCCTATAAATAACTCAATTTTCCTCTCATCTTTTTTGGCTTTATCCCGCTTCGGGGAAGGGGAGCATGATTTTTTGCCGCTTACTGCCTAAGATAGTTTGCTTTTGTACTTTTCGGTGAAAAAATGCTTTGCGCCGCCTGCCATAAAAAGTCGGTTCTAAAGAACATGGGAAAGTTGAACAAATAAAAATACTTTTGGACCGGAATTATCAAGATAATTTCGGTCCGTAGCTTGTTAGAAAAGAAAATTTTGCTGAAGCAGTGAAAAATCAGGTTCAATACGGAACTTACGGAGCGGGGACAAAAGTTACTTAAATGGAAGATCAATAAAATAAGAAAATATAAGATAAATAAAGGAAAAAAGAAATGAAAGAACAACAAACATTGCCAGTATGGCTATTTCAAAAAGAAATGAACTGTCCCGCCTGTGGTCGGCAGTTCATGGATTCTTATCCACGGTATAGTCGCTTGCGTATTGATTATGTCGAGCCGGATTTAAGGCCTTGCTATGTGTCGGGTATTAATCCGTTTTCTTATGATGTTACAGTTTGTTTTAACTGTGGTTATGCTATGTTGACGGATTGCTTTACAGAAATGAATGAGTGGCAAAGGGAAAGAGTTCGTAAAACGATTATGCCGAAATTTCATAGTCGTCATTATCCGATGATTTTAACCGAAGAGCAGGCTGAAGAGAAGTATAAACTAGCGCATCTTTCGGCTCAGGTGATGGGGTTAAAAGATTCGGAAATGGGATATTTAATGCTCCGAACGGCCTGGTTTTACAAAACTCAGCCGGAGCCTAAGGAAATTCAGTGCAATCAGGAAGCCGGGCTAAATGAAACAGTTTTAAAATATTACCAAAATGCCTTGCCGCTTTTGGAAAAAGCATATGTAACCGAAAAATTCCCGATTCGGGGAATGAATGAATTGACTCTGGCTTATTTAATTGGTGTTTTGCATTATCGTTTGCAAAACTATGAAGAAACTAATAAATGGCTGAAAGTATGTTATGCCAACCGGGAAATCACCAAAAAAGAAAACAGCCGGATTTTTGAAAAAATTTCCGCTTTGCGTAAAGTTTGGAAAAATGATGCGGTGGCCAGACAAACCCAGGCAGAAGCTGAGGAATTAGAACATTTGGAAGCAGAAGCGCTGTCTGAAAAGTAAATGTGCCGGATTCGATCTAAGGGTCAATACTTAAAAAAAATATAAAATCATTTAAAACAAGAAAAAGTGAGAAAAACAATGAAAAAATGAAAAAAAGAGAGATATGGGAAGAAAATACAGTGTTTTTATCGGAATTTAGACTTGCCAGAAATCAGCTTTTTTTATAAACTAGAGCTAGTTTAGCACTCAATTAAAGTGAGTGCTAATAACAAGAAGATTATATAATTAGTCGCAAGCACAGAACTAGGAGGATTTATTATGAATTTAAAGCCACTTACAGACAGAGTTGTATTAAAACAAGTGGAAGCGGAGGAAACTACCGCCTCTGGAATCATTCTTACCGGTGATGCTAAAGAAAAGCCGCAGGAGGCTATTGTTTTAGCAGTTGGTCCGGGAGGAGTGGTTGACGGAAAAGAAGTAAAAATGGAAGTTAAAGTTGGTGACCGGGTGATTTATTCTAAGTATGCCGGAACCGATGTTAAAATTAAAGGCGAAGAATTAAAAATCGTTCGACAATCGGATATTTTAGCAATTGTTGAGTAATATACCTGACTGAAAATTATTGGTAGAATAGGCAAATATAGCAGAAATAATATCTATTTTCGGGCTGATGTCACAAAAAATTTGATCGGGCTGACATAGCCAGAAGAATTTCATAGATTAACCTTAAAGGAGGAAGATTCAATGGCAAAAGAAATTAAATTTGGAATTGATGCAAGAACGGCTTTGGAAGCCGGTGTTAATAAATTGGCAGATACTGTTAAGGTCACACTTGGACCGAAAGGCAGAAATGTAGTTTTAGATAAAAAATTCGGCACGCCATTAATTACCAATGACGGCGTAACCATTGCCAAAGAGATCGAATTGGAAGATTCTTTTGAAAACCTGGGTGCACAATTGGTTAAAGAAGTTGCCACCAAAACCAATGATGTAGCTGGTGATGGCACAACTACCGCTACTGTACTGGCTCAGGCCATGATCCGTGAAGGCCTTAAAAACGTGGCAGCCGGAGCCAATCCAATTATTTTAAGAAATGGAATGAATAAGGCAACCAAACTGGCAGTTGAAGAAATTCAAAGCATGAGCCGTGAACTGGAAGGCAAGGCACAAATTGCCGAAGTAGCTGCCATTTCGGCTGGAGATAAAGAAGTTGGTAATATGATTGCTGATGCCATGGAAAAAGCATCCAAAGATGGTGTTATCACAATTGAGGAAGCAAAGACAATGGATACTACTTTAGAAGTAGTAGAAGGAATGCAATTTGACCGTGGATATTTGTCCTCTTATATGGCTACTAATATGGACAAAATGGTAGCCGAACTGGATAATCCATTTATCTTAATTACCGATAAGAAAATTACCAATATTCAGGAAATTTTACCGGTTCTGGAAGAAGTGGTGCAAACCGGTGCCAAATTATTAATTATTGCAGAAGATGTGGAAGGTGAAGCTTTGGCAACCTTGATCGTCAATAAGTTACGCGGTACCTTTAATGTGGTAGCGGTAAAAGCTCCGGGCTTTGGTGACAGAAGAAAAGCTATGCTTGAAGATATCGCTATTTTAACCGGTGGTGTGGTGATTTCCGGTGAACTTGGCTATGAATTAAAAGATGCTAAATTAGATATGCTTGGACGAGCCAAGTCAGTTAAAGTTGAAAAAGAAAGCACCATTATTATTGATGGTGCCGGTGATTCGGCACAAATCAGTGCCAGAGTAGCGCAAATTAAAGCGCAAATTGAAGAAACTACTTCTGAGTTTGATACTGAAAAATTACAAGAAAGATTAGCTAAATTAGCCGGTGGTGTGGCGGTGATCAAAGTTGGTGCAGCGACTGAAACCGAAATGCAGGAAAAGAAACTGCGGATGGAAGATGCCCTGGCAGCTACCCGGGCAGCAGTGGAAGAAGGCATTGTGGCTGGTGGCGGTACCGTATATGTAGCGGCGGCTAAAGCCTTAACTAAATTAATTGCTGAGCTCGATGGCGATGAAAGAACCGGTGCCATGATTGTAGCCAAGGCATTAGAAGAGCCATTGCGTCAAATTGTTTCCAATGCCGGATTAGAAGGATCAGTGGTAGTTAATAAAGTCAGAGAATCAGCCGCTGGAGTTGGTTTTGATGCTTTGACTGAAGAATATGTTGATATGGTAAAAAGTGGTATTATTGACCCAACCAAGGTTACCCGTTCGGCTTTGCAAAATGCCAATTCGGTAGCTTCGACTTTGCTGACCACAGAATCAATCGTAGCCGATATTAAGGAACCGGAAGCCCCAATGGGTGGTGGAATGCCGGGTATGGGCATGGGAATGTAAGGCACAGACTATAAGTGCATCAGGATAAAAAAGCGAAATCGACATGTCGGTTTCGCTTTTTTGTATGCTTTAGCCCCAAAAAGCAGATCGCAAAAGGCGGCTTTAATTACAAGTCTTTTCTCATTTGACTTGGGGTTACGCCATAAGTTTCCTTAAACGCTTTTTGGAAGTAGCCATCGCCATAGTAACCAACGGACTTAGCAATTTCTACAACCGATAATTCATCATCATAAAGCAGTTCAAGAGCCTTGGTCATTCGTATTTTTTTGGTATACTCATTGATTGTGGAACTAAAAGAAGATTTAAAACCGGACAATAGTTTTTGTTGATTGATGGCAAAGATTTTGGTCAGATCAGCAATTGTAAAGTGATCTGCATAATTATTTTCGATAAATGATTTCACCTCATTTAAAATGGATTTATCTTTAGCGGAAAGATGAACGGTGGATTTCGGTATTTCTTTATAAATGTAATCGTAAAGCAGGGAAAAGACTTCCAATGATTTGCCATGAATATAAAGACTTAAGGCATTGCCTTCCAAAGTACAATCTTTCATGCTGTTGCAAATAGCGGTTATTTTCGGGATAGAAATTGGCTTAGGATTAAGCACCATGGCTGCTCTTTCAAAGAAATCATCTTCTAATTTGATAGGCAGTGAGGAGAAAAAAATTTCCCGAAAGGCAAAGCTAATGTTGAGAAGCCGCACATTCGGTTCCACTCTCTTATACCAACAGTAAGTATTGGTATTTACATAAGCATTCAGTCCATATTCAAATTCAGCTATGCTGTCTTTTTTTTGGTAGTAGGAGGCAGCGCCTGCATAATACTGTCCAATATCAATGAATCGTTCGCTAATATATTCTTTGATGACAAAAGGGGTATAAAGGGTACAATCACTAATGACGGCCATGGATGAGGAAGAATCACCCAAAATAGAAAAGCCGCCTTCACCTTTTTCGCCAGACAAGATAAAATCACATCTTCCTGCTTTAGAATGTTTTATAAAACCAAATTTTTCAAAGTCTTTCCAGTAATCTTCAATCGTTCTCATAGACATACCTTCTTTTTTTGGAGTTTTTTCTTTTGTATTTCAAGAGGATTATATCATATAAATATCTATAAATAAAGGAAAATTAAAAATAATCCTGTTGTATTTGGAGAATTATCGTGTTGATAATCGCTATCAAATAAGTTAAAATAGAGTTCGTGTAGACTAACTTTATTGGAAATGAAAGGGGTTGTTGTTTTGAATAAAAAATCGAAAGGAATACTGGAACATATTTTTTTCTATTCGAATGAGGGAAAACCATTTCTCATATTCAGCATTTGCTTGTCGGTCATCGGTATGATATGCAATGTGGTGCCATATTTATCGGTGTATGTTATCAGCAAAGTTTTTTTGACATCTAAGGGGGAGAAGAAGGAAACAATCATACTATGGATCGCGATCGCAGGGATTGCCATTTTGCTTAATTTGATTTTTACTTTTTTCGGAAGTTTGGGCTGCCATAAAATGGCTTTTAAAACTTTATATCTCTATCGAATGAAACTGATGGAACATTTAGGAAGGCTTTCAATCGGATTTTTTTCTAAAAATACCAGTGGCAGCATTCAAAAAATTATGGATGAAAATATTGAAAAGCTGGAAGGAATCATCGCTCATATGATGCCGGACTTAATCGGTTCCTTTGCTGTATTGTTATTGCTCTTTATAGGTATTGGCTATCTGAACATCATCATGGCAATTACCGTCCTTTTTTCTGTTATTCTGGCATTTACTTTTCAGTTTATGATATTTGGAAGTAAGAGTGCAAAAGAACGGTATGCAAGTTATATGAAAGCATCCGCTAACATTACCAGCAGTTTTTCTGAATATATCAAAGGAATGGCGGAAGTGAAACTGTTCGGTAAAACAGGCGGTATGCTAAGGAGTCTGGAAAACTACCTCGATGAAAGCCTGTGCTGGGAAATTACAAATTACAAGAATGCATCTTTTTTAATGAGCCTTTATAAAAGTATGATTCTATCGCTTTTAACTTTTGTAGTTCCGGTAGGAGGGCTGCTAATATGGAATCACCCGGCAGTCTCTACCGTATTAGCCGTCATTATGACTCTGATCATTGCACCGGCTCTATACGAACCCCTTTTAACCTGCGTTGATTATGCGACTCAAATCAATCTTGCCAAAGCGGGACTTTCTCAAATTGAAAGTATCATAAATGAAACGCCTCTTGCAATTCAGGATAGTTCAGAGGAAATAAAGGGAAGTGATGTCGTATTTGATAATGTCTCCTTTTCTTATGAGAGCGAAGTGGGTCCATTAAGGAAACTGGCTCTGAACAAAGTTTCTCTTGTGTGTAAGGAGAAGGAAATGACAGCCTTAGTCGGGGAATCGGGAAGCGGAAAGTCTACCATAGGACAGTTGATCTTGCGTTTTTGGGATGTTGAGGAAGGCAGTATAAAAATCGGCGGAAAGGATATCAGAGCCATCTCCACAAAAGACTTAATGGAAAAAATCGCCTTTGTTTTTCAAGACACTCATATTTTTTCGGATACGGTAAGGAACAATATTTCAATGAATCGGGATGTGTCGGAGGAAGAAATCATAAAAGCGGCCAAGAAGGCAAGATGTCATGAATTTATCAGCAATCTTCCGAATGGTTATGACACGGTTATAGGGAGCGGTAATATCAAACTATCCGGTGGAGAAGCTCAAAGGATATCCATTGCCAGAACATTTTTAAAAGATTCTAAAATTGTGATTTTAGACGAAGCTTTAGCTTATACCGATGCAGAGAATGAAAATCTGATTCAGGAAGCCATTAAAAATTTAATCGAGGATAAGACAGTGATTGTGATTGCCCATAGATTAAAGAGCATTATGGAGGCGGATAAGATCATTGTCTTAAAAGAAGGACAAATAATAGAAGAAGGTACTCATGAAAAACTTTTAGAAAAAGAGGGAGAGTATAAGAGTTTGTGGGACTTACAGTTTGAAGCGGAAAGCTGGGAAATTGAGAGAAAGGCAGGTGAGCAGAAGTGAAAGAAATCATAAAAAAATTTACGATGGGTCATGAAAAACAGATGATCGAGCCGGTAGGATGGCATTTTTTGGAAGGATTTACCATGACTTTTCCGGCGGTGGCTGTCTATTTTGCCATCAATCTATTGATAGAATATTTTGAAAACCCGGAAATGGTTTTTGCCAAAGGGTACTGGAACATCGCCTTGTGGATGTTAGCTTTATTTTTATTACAACTGGTTGTCACTACATTTGCTTTTTTAAGAACATTTCTTCCGGGAGCAATCCATTCGACGGAGAATAAAAAAGAATTTATTCAAAAAATCAAGAGATTGCCCCTTGGCTTTTTTTCTAAAACACGTTCAGGCGAACTGATCAATACGTTTACGGGAGATTTTTTAGCGATTGAACAAAGCATGGTAGCAACCTTTACCGGTCTTTTCGGAGTGGTTTTCTCCTGTATCGTCACTTCGGTATTCCTATTTTATTTTAACCCGAAGATGGCAATTGCTTTTTATATTACCATGCCTGTTTCGGGGATCATTATTTTTATCTCAATGAAAGTATTCGGACACCTGAGCACCCGACTCCGATCGGCGAAAGATGATACGGCCGAGGGATTAAACGAATATCTTTCGGGGATGAAAACCCTCAGAAGTTATAACCAGATAGGAGAAGGTTTTTCGAAACTGCAAGCAGCATACAGACATTTAATGGAGATCAGTATAAAAGGCGAAACGGCAGGAGGGGCTCTTCTGGGGTTAGCACTGACATTGGTAAGAGCAGGCCTTCCGCTCATGTGTTTTGCCGGTTCTTATCTGTTGCTTGGTGGTGAGATAAGCCTGATTTCGTTTTTGAGTATTATCATTATCGGCACGAAAATTATCAGTCCACTTCTGACTTGGATCAGGTACACTGCGGTGCTCAGGGCACAGTATGTAAGTGCAAGCAGAATTGACAAGGTAATGCAAACAAAAGAGCTGTTTGGAACCGAAAAAATAGTAGGTACAGACGATATTCACTTTGAAAATGTTAGTTTTTCATATTTAGAAGGTCAAACTATCATTGATGATATCTCTTGTTCGTTTCAGAAAAATTCCCTTACTGCCATTGTAGGTCCAAGTGGTGGCGGCAAATCAACCATGCTGAAACTGATTGCCAGGTTTTGGGATGTTGACAAAGGCAATATAAAAATAGGCAGCATGCCTTTAAATGAAATTCATCCGGACCATTGGTTAGAAAAAATTTCTATGGTCTTGCAGGATGTGTATCTTTTTCATGAAACTATCAGAGAAAATATCATTTTTGGAAATGAATATGCAGGAGAAGAAGAGATGATTCGGGCTGCCAAGCTTGCAGGCTGTCATGATTTTATTGAAAAACTGCCGAAAGGGTATGAAACGATTGTCGGAGAAGGAGGCTCTACCTTATCAGGCGGTGAAAAACAAAGGATATCGATTGCCAGAGCCATTCTTAAAAATGCGCCGATTTTACTTTTAGATGAACCGACATCCAGCTTGGATGCAAAGAACGAAGTACTAGTGCAGAAAGCAATTTCAAACTTAGTAAAAGATAAGACAGTAATTATGATTGCTCATAGATTAAAAACCATCAAAAATGCAGATCATATCATTGTTTTAGATCAAGGAAGAATTGCCGAAGAAGGAAATCATGAAGTGCTATTAAAGAAAGAGGGGCTTTATCATAAACTTTGGAATTTACAAAATAAATCCAAAGAATGGATGATATCAAGAGGAGAAATGAAAAAATAACGGGATTGAACTTAAAAAGATCTGTTAAAGTACATTTTCTATATAAGTGAAATAAATTATTTTAGAAAAGGCAAATATAAAGACAAACATAAAAATCAATTCAGAGGACTTATCGATTGCCATTTGCTATCAAAAATGATATACTTTATAGAAAGAAGTAATCTGATTTAACAGCAAAGAAAGTACACTGATAAAAATTGTGTGATGGTGTTTTCTCTATAGGAAATAAAGAAAACGCTTCAGTGTGCTGGATGGGGTGGATGCTTCGCAGCTTACAGGCGCAGCGGAAGGCTTGATCGATCAGGCCAAAGGCTTGTTCGGTGGGAAGTAAAAAACGATAATGATAGCACTTCTGTGCAAGGAACAGTTTTAGACATAGCTAAAACCAATTCTCTGTTATCATGCCCATATTCCCTGGAACCCTCTTTTCGGCATATGCTGTGAAAGCGGTGGGTAGCTGTCAGTGATCCTGGGGAGCAAGTTGCAAAAGGTATATTCATCAGGCTAGCATCCGAAAAAGCAGTGGCAAAGCTGAGGTATCCGGTTGATCAGGATCAAATGGAAATGCAGAAGGAAAGGAGCAAATATGATGAGATTTAAAAAACATATGATACTATGCTATTTGGCATTTGGGTTGTTTGTAGTCGTATTTACGGGATGTACCAAGCAGGAAAATGATATTTTGCACCAGACCAGAAAGGTGGAAGAAATCATTCAAACTGCATCTTCCGGGCAAAAAATAACAGCTGAATTAGTGCGGGAGGTTAATTTTTCTGAGACATTGCAGACCGCATTTTTTGAAAAAACAGGCCTTGAATTAGATAGAAATCAAGCTGTTCAGGTCATATATGGGGATCAAAGGGCTCAAGAATGGTTGACCCCGCTTAAGTATTTTTTAAGTGATGATTTGTCGGCACAAAAAAATCAGTATCAGGATTTTTTGGAAAGACAAAACCGTGATTTAGGGAAAGTAACCAGTCAGGAGAAAAGCTATTCAAAAGTCAGCGAAAAAGATGGTTTGGCGTATATTGTGGTGAAAATACCATTTCAATTTGAGAAATTTACAATTGCAGAAAAAGCATATCATGTGCAAAATTGTATCTTATATCGGAAATACTTATGGCAAAAGCAGGACAATAAGTGGCAGCTCAATGATGTTGAGATTGCTTCTGAATTTGCGGAAAAAGATATGATTGAATTATTTGGCAAAGAAATAGTCCCTGATGCCCGGAAACAAACGGAAAAATTTCTGACTTTATTTGGTGAAGAAAAGGCGGAGTTTTAATAATAAAAGACAGAGTTTGGCACAAAGCCATATTAAAATCAAAAACGGGATCATTGCTGGAATAACCAGTATGATCCCGTTTTTGCTTAACTAACCTTATACTGCCCCCTGAGCCAGCATGGCTTCAGCTACTTTTTCAAAACCGGCAATATTTGCTCCCAGGACATAATTTTTTTCAGCTTGATAGCGCTTGGCGGCGGAATCGACATTTTTAAAGATTTCAATCATAATATTTTTTAATTTGGCATCAACTTCTTCAAAGCTCCAGGCCAGACGCTGACTGTTTTGACACATTTCCAGTCCGGAAGTAGCTACACCGCCGGCATTGGCGGCTTTTCCCGGCAGAAACAGGATATGATTTTCCTGTAGGTATCGGGTGGCTTCCAGGGTAGTCGGCATATTGGCACCTTCGGCTACAGCCAGACAGCCATTTGCAATTAGAGCCCTGGCATCTTCTAAATCCAGTTCATTTTGGGTGGCACAGGGCAGAGCAATATCACATGGAGTCTGCCAAACCCTTTGACCGGCAGTATAGATTGCATTTGGCCGGGTTAAGATATATTCGGAAATGCGCGCCCGCCTTACCTCTTTGATCTCTTTGAGCAGTGCCAGATCAATGCCATCCGGGTCATAAATAAAGCCGCCGGAATCACTGGCCGTTACTACTTTGGCTCCCAGTTCCTGAGCTTTTTCAATGGCATAAATAGCTACATTACCGGCACCGGAAACAGCAATGGTTTTGCCTTTTAACTCTAAACCATTGGCTTTTAACATTTCTTCCACAATATACAGCAGTCCATAACCGGTCGCTTCTTTGCGGGCTAAAGAACCACCGTAACTCAGGCCCTTTCCGGTCAGGACACCTTCATAATTGCCTTGAATTCGCTTGTATTGACCAAATAAATAGCCGATTTCCCTGGCTCCAACACCAATATCACCAGCCGGAACATCCAGATCAGCACCGATATATTTATATAATTCGGTCATAAAACTTTGACAAAAGACCATAATTTCCCGGTCCGACTTGCCTTTCGGGTCAAAATCTGAGCCGCCTTTGGCTCCACCCATAGGTAATCCGGTCAGAGAATTTTTCAGGACCTGCTCAAATCCTAAAAACTTAATGATGCTTAAATTAACTGACGGATGCAGGCGTAAACCTCCCTTATAGGGACCGATACTATTGTTAAATTGTACCCGGTAGCCCCGATTGACCTGAATATTACCATTATCATCCAGCCAGCTGATCCGGAATTGAATTTGCCGGTCAGGCTCAATTAAACGCTCCAGAATTGCATTTTTTCGATAGATCTCGGCTTTGGCGGCAATAGCCGGTTCAAAGGTGGCAAATACTTCTTTGACCGCTTGCTGAAACTCCGGTTGTTCGGGATACTTTGTTTTTACCAATTCCAAAACGTCATTTACATAGCTCATAATCACACTTCCTTTCTGTGGTTATTACCAAAGCAGATACGAAAATCGCGGTAAAGGTGAGAGATAAAAATGGATTGATTTATATATATAAAAAAACAAACGCCTTGACACAGGCGTTTGCTTATGAACGGAGAGAGCGGGATTCGAACCCGCGTGTGATTGCTCACAAACTGATTTCGAGTCAGCCCCGTTATGACCACTTCGATACCTCTCCACAGGTCTAACACGAAATCTATTGTATCGTAAAATCAAGAAAAAAGCAAGAGGAAATTTTGGGCTTAAGTTTCGCGTTTTTTGAAAAATTACGAAGTAATTTTTGGTCTACTCGTGCTTTTTATGATATAATGTAACCAACATCGTTTTAAAATCTGATAATAAAATGTTAAGAGATAAATTTTCGGTATAGTAGAGGAGAGCGGTTATGAGTTCAAAAAAAGAGGAGAACGGAAAAAGACTGGATACCTCATTGATGCAGGAAAAACTAAAGGGTGATTCCTTTCCGCAAAACTGGGATGAATTTTTAGATGATAATATTCGCTTGTTTTTTGACCAATTGTTTGAGCAAACCCAGCAAAAGAAAAGCGATGTCATTCGTAAAGCCAATATTTCCAGAACTTACGGCTACCAGCTGATGGATGGGCGCCGTTTGGGGAAACGTGATTATTATATTTTAATCGCCATTGCCATGTCACTTGATTTAAAAACCACTCAGAGAATGTTGGCGATTGCCAATTGCGGCCCATTGCACCCTTTGATTAAGCGGGATGCAGCCATTATCTTTGCGTTAAATCATGGTTTTGACAATGAAAAAACTTATGAATTTATGTGTTCGCTGGATTTGCCGCCGCTGGATGACGGAACGGAAGAGGAATAGCCGGAAAAACAGATGTTTTAAAGCCGGTCAGCCTGTATGCGCCAGGCATACCGAAACAATGATCAAGTCAGATATAATTTTATTAATTCAATTTTCCTACAGTTTTTTTAGGTGGATTGTGTGTCCGGGTAGAAAACGAAGTTCTTTGACAGGGCAGGCAACGCGAAAGGGAAAGTCTTATGCAGAAGTCGCGAAAGAGAATTGCACAGTCAGCGGCGAAAGGGATATATCACCATATGCCCACTTTTTGGAGCGGGATGGGGCCAAACATGCAGCGGGAAAGTTGAGTTCTTAAATGCAAAATGCAGAAATGATATCGGTTTTATGATTGGCACATTGGCGAACAACAGATATGAGAAATTATTTGGAGGTTTGTATGAAACGAAACAATAAACCAATAAAAGCAGGATTCTGTTTCTGTCTGGTATGGGTAATGGTACTGGCCGGATGCAGTCCCAAGATGGAAATCAAACCCAATGCCGGTGAGATTTCAAATATTTCAGTGGCGGCCGGTTTTTTGGCAGCTCAAGTTGAATCCAGCGGAGGATTTATTGCCAGCGCCAATGAAAATGGGCAAAAGGTATCGGATTATGCTTATTTATATGATAATGCGGTAGCTCTGATGGCTTTGGCCGAGGCCGGTGCAGACTGGCATGTACAATGCCTGGCTGATTCCCTGGTCTTTGCCCAGGAACATGATCGGGCATTTCAGGATGGTCGAATGAGAAATGCATATACCAGCGGCAATCCCAAAAGTGATTCCGGCCGATCAATCACCGGTGGACGAATTACCATCCGCTTACCCGGTTTTTGGGAAAAGGGACGCTGGCAGGAAGATTATTATATGGTGTCAACTTCGACCGGCAATATGGCTTGGGCAATTTTAGCTCTTTGTACGGCTGCGGAAAGAGCGCCGGTCGAAAAGAAAAACATATATTTAAGTGCCGCTGTTCGGGCAGCGGATTTTACTTTAAGCTTAAAAGACGATAATGGAGGCTTCAGCGGAGGCTATGAAGGCTGGGATGATCAGCAGATAAAGGTCAGACATAAATCAACAGAGCATAATATTGACCTAATGTGTGCCTTTCGGGCAATCGCCGGGGCGATTGCCGGAGAACAGCCGGATAAAGCCGAAGAATATGAACAAGCTTCAGACTGGGCTAAGCAATTTGTGATGTCAATGTATGATCCGCAGTACCACTGTTTTTATACCGGAACAGAAGCAGACGGAAATACTTTAAGTCAGGGCGTGTTGCCACTGGATACCAACTCATTGATGATTTTGGCCTTAAATGAAGAATTATCAGACAGAGAGGAAATCATTGCCTTTATCGAAGAAAATATGACAGTTGGCGCCGGTTTTGACTTTAGTGCCGGTGATCTGGACGGTGTCTGGAATGAAGGTACTGCACAAATGGCTCTATGCTATTATTTACTGGGCAATACTGCAAAATATGATTTGATGATCAAATATTTAAAAACACAATTAAGCCCTGACGGGAGTATACCGGCCGCAGACAGAGATGGAGTATCGACCGGATTTATGGTCAGTGGTTCGGAGACCCTATGGGAGTACCACAATACGCAAAGTGTCGGTGCAACCGCTTGGTTGGCTCTGGCCCAGATGAAAGTGAATCCATTTAAAAGATAGATATTGAGAGGGAGCCATATGCGTAATAGCAGGAATAAGCCACGAAAAAAAGAAATACCGGAAACTTTGGGCAATGGCGCCTGTTGTGTCTGGCCTTATCTTGTTGCGCTTATTCTCAATGCCTGTCTGCATATGGCTTTATTTATTTTTTATGGATCTTCATTGTATAACTTTATTTATTTGTTTATTTCTTTTATATTTTTTATTTATCCCTTTTATTTTGTAACGGATGTGATCTGGTCTTTGCGTCCGTCAGTTTGTGCTATTTTGGCAGGAAAAACTTTGATTAACCGGAAATATTATATGAATACTACCCGGAAAAGAATGGATTGGGCCGGACTTTTGCCGGTAACGGTCAGTATTCCGGTTTATACCGAGGACAATGAGGTTATTTTTGAAACGATCCGTCAAAGTCTGGCAGCGACCAAGCAATACTTTCAGTTCAGCGGACAGCCGGTCGGGGTGATTGTTTCTGATGATGGCATTGCTCCGATGTTGGGAGGTTTTTGTACGGCTGAACGGGTGGATGGAATTGTTGATAAATTCAAATTTCAGCCACAAACTCTTTCGGCCAGGGAACGTAAGGCAGCGGCCCGGATTTGCTTTTATCGGGAAATGGGAGTGGCTTTTGTCATTCGGCCGGCAGCCGGACGGGCAGGCTTGTTTAAAAAAGCCTCCAATTTAAATTATACCCTGCGCCTGGGACAGGCACTTAGTCAGGGGCAAAAACTGTCGGATTTGATCAGCCATGGCGGGAAATTTGCCAATGGTTACGCTGAAGGCAATATTATCACCAATGAGATCATTCTGCTTTTAGATAAAGATTCCGGTGTCAAGGAAAAAATTATTCAGGCAATTGTACCGGAGTTTGCGGCTGATGATAAATTAGCTTATGTTCAGTGTGCAACCCAGGCTGTTAATTTGTCGGATAATTATTTTTCCTATGCGACCGGCCATCAGGTCAATAATCTGTTTTTAAATATTTGGCCATGTAAGGCATTGCAGGGCTTTTTTGTGCCAATGGTCGGGCATAATGTCTTTATTCGTAAAAGCATTTTGGAAAAAAGTGGTTTATGGTCGGAAAATAAAGTTTCGGAGGATTATGATAAGGCTATTGGTTTTTATAACATGGGTTATCATGGCAAATATGCTCAGCTGAAAGGTTTGGAATTCACAGAATTTGTCAGTCGGACCTTTGCTGAAGAAACGGGCAAGCAGCTGCGGTATGCCTATGGCTTATTTGAAATGATCTTTGAAGGTACGATCGTACCCGGTAAAACCAGAAAGTGTGATGCTCTTTATATGCTGCTGTACTTTTGCTCAGTGGTTAATGAGGTGATGCTGCTGCCGACGGTGTTGGTGGAATCATATTTTGGGAATATTCATCTGTTGTGGGCGGGCTTTATGCTGTGTAACATTTGTTTTATTTTTCTGCCCTGGCTCAGGGGCAGGATTATGAGCCGATATTTACCCAAAGAACAAACGGAAAAAGGCCTGCATACTTTAATCATTGCGGTTTCTTTTGTGGGTCATGCCTTTGCCATGCTATCCGGAGCAGGCCGATATTTTGCCAATAAATTAAAAACCAATCGCAAGTCCTTCCCTTCTACCAGTGTTGATCAATTAGAGTATCGATTTTGGGATGGCGTGAAATTAATTATGGAATTTATCCGGAAAAATAAGGGCTTTATTCCGATTGCAATTTTATGCATGGACCGGGGATTGTTTATGATCACCAGAAAGGGAATCGAGCTGCTGACCCGTCTGACCTATTGCTATGTTTTATTTGGAACGGTGCTGGTGCCTATTTTCCTGACTCCGCAGTTATTTATGGGCAGGAGGCGAAAATCAGCCCAAATTACTTTAATTCAAGCCGGTATCAGAGCGGATTTAAAGTTTGCTCCGGCAGAAGGGAGTATGACTATGCCAATACCATTTACTCAAACAGTCAGTCCTTTACGGATGGAAGAATCCTTTGATTCGGATGTTGCCAGTTTTTTAAATACTTATCAGCAAGCATTACAGCTGGGAATTTCCAGTGAAGAAATGCCGGTTGAGCTGAGCCGGAATTATTTTTTTGAAAGCTGTATCCGCAAAGATCCGGAAAATAAAAAAGAAATTTATCTACTTAGCCGAATTGCCGATGGAGCCAAAGCAATTTTGAAAATTACCAGGAATTATCCGGAAGAAGATGCACTGGAAGAGGCTAAACTATTAGAAAGACTAAACCATCCCGGGATTCCCAAACTGTATGCGGCTTATGAATCGGGTGAGAAAAAATATATTGTCAGGGAATATGTGCCGGGACGAACCTTGTATGAAATCGTGAAAACCAATGGTATTTTAAGCAGCCATGATATTTTTCGGGTAATACTGAAATTAACGGAAATTTTAAGTTATCTGCATCATCAAACTCCGGCAGTGATTCACCGGGATATCAAACCGCAGAATATCATTGTCAGTCCTGATGGAAGTATCCATTTGATTGATTTTGGCATTGCCCGGGTCCATAAAGAAGGCAGAACTCAGGATACAGCTGTGGTTTTGACTCTGGACTATGCACCGCCGGAGCAGTATGGCTTTGACCAAACCTCAGCTCTGACTGATATTTATTCGGCAGGTATGGTAATGCTGTTTCTGGCCACCGGTCATACCATCCGAACGGAGCTGGAAGCCCAGATTATCAATAATCGTCTGCGCACTTTAATTGAACGCTGCATTGCTTTTGATCCCAAATTCCGGATGCAGAGCGTTGAAGAAATCAGGGAATATATCAAACAGGATAACAGTCGGCGCAAAAACTACCTGAGACTGGCGGCGGCAGTTGGTATAGTTATTGCCGGTGTCGGCTTATCAACACTGGCTTATGGGTTGGGCACCCGCCAGGGAGAAGACAGCGGCCGTAAAATTGGCTATGAAAATGGTTATGGGATAGGTTATACCGATGGCTATGAGGATGCACCGGTATCTTTGCCCGGCATAGCTTTTCAGGAGGGAGCCAGGGGTAATTTAGCCGGTAATCTGGCGGTCAGGGGTGGCGCTTTTGCTGTTCAAAGCGAAGGCCGGACCTTTTATCTGGCAGATGGAAATATTTATCGAATATCAGAAATGGAAACTCAGCCCGAGCTTTTGGTTGAGGG
Source organism: Clostridiales bacterium COT073_COT-073 (assembly GCA_003858485.1). Taxonomy (GTDB): domain Bacteria; phylum Bacillota; class Clostridia; order Lachnospirales; family Vallitaleaceae; genus W11650. The sequence goes on along the minus strand of RQYD01000001.1, from coordinate 44,451 downwards.
GAAAAAAGCCGAAGGCCTGAGTTATTATAATGGTTGGTTGTATTACAGTACCGGTTCTCAGATCATTCAAACCAATATATATACCAATCATTCGGATATATTATGTGATGATATGGATGGCCAGCTATATATTGAAGATGGAAATTATTATATTGTCAGTCCTCAGGCATTGTGGTCATTGGATATCAAAGATGGCAGCAAGTCCAGGCTCGGGGCTGGCCATTATAAGCATTTGAATTTGCAGGCGGGAAAGCTTTACTTTACCGATCAACAGGAGCAGGGTCTGTATTGTCTGGATTTACAGATGCAAAAACAGCAATTAATGGCAGATGGTCATTGCCGAAGCATTTGCCTTTATCAAAATCAGCTATATGCCCTGTTGTCGAAAGAAGATTCGACGGAATTGATTCAGTTTGAGTTGAGCAGCGGACGAAGCAAAGTATTAGCAGAAATTAACGCAGATTTGATTAATGTTACGAATAGTGGCATTTATTATATTGACTGTTTTGATGGTTCTTTAAATGTCAGTTCGCCGGATGGCAAAATGAAAACCAAAATTTCAACCAATCAAGCTACAGATTTTAATATTGCCGGTGATCGGATTTTTTATCATAATCAGCAGGACAATAACAAGTTGTGGTGTGTCCGTCTGGATGGAACGGATGATCATCCGGTTCAGGCGCGGAGGTGATCGGGTATTCAAGATTACCCAACTATGTTGGGAGAAAGGAGAATAATCCATTTTCCTCCAAAAGAGGATAATTGGATTATAGGTGATTAATATGTTGATAAAGCCCAGATTTGCCTGGTCCGGCAGCCAGGAACGATCGGTTTATGAAATTGTGATGATGGATGGAGTGATACATGCGCCAGAAATTTTTTATATTATCCGGAAAATTGGAAATATATTGACTGAACCTGAAAGAGATGAGTTTTTGGACAGTGACAACTGTATTTTACCGCAAAATATTATGCTTAACCGGACAGGTCAGGTTCGCCTGCTGCCACAGCCAATGTCACTGTCGTTGCAGAGAGCGTATTTGCCGCCGGAGCAAAATCGGATGATCACAGCCAGAACCAATATTTATGGGCTGGGCATGATCATGCTTTTTATGGCGACCGGAGCAGCTGATAAAGCAAAGCTGGATAGTTTGAATGAAGATCGGGTACTGAAGCAGACAATTGAAGGTTGTATTGCCTTTGATCCGCAAATGCGCTTTGCTGATGTGAGAGCATTGCTGGCTTTTATGATACGTGAAAAAAGGAATTTTAAAAAAATATGGCAGATACTCCTGCTATTGCTGGCGATTGTTGGTCTTTCTTATTCTGCTTTTTATTTTTATCAACAAGGGAAAAGAAATGGAGAAATCAGCGGAAAAGCTGAAGGCTACACACAAGGTTATACTTTGGGCTATGAAAAAGGCTTTGTGGATGCGCCCGGTATTGGTATTGGGGATTCTCCTTTTGATCCTCATATCGGTAATTTACCGGGAAATATTGCAGCTGCTCAGGGGGCGTTTGCAGTCCGCAGTGAAGATAAGATCTTCTTCATCCATCAGGGTAATATTTATCAAATGGACCCCTATACCGAAACAATAAAATTACTGGTGGAGTCGGCAGAGGCTTTTCATTTAAGTTATTTCGAAGGCTGGCTGTATTACTCGGCCAGTCAAAAAATATTCCGGCTGGAGCCCCATTCCTTAAAACAGGAAGTCTTTTGTGACTTGCGTTCGGGCCTTTTGTATATTGTCGATGGTGACTTTTATTTGGATGATTTGCTGGAACCGGGCTATCTTTATAAGATAAATGCTGATAATGGTGAACTCAGGCAGTTAAATGACATAACTGAACTGGAATGTTTAAATATTGTGGGTAAGCGTCTGTATTTTACCGATAAAAACAAGGATTATCATTTATATAGTTGTGAGCTGGATGGCAGTAATCAAAAACTACTTAACAGTAACAGCTGCCAGTGGTTTTGTGTTTATGACAATAAAATATATGGATATGCGGCCAGTTATCAAGATCATGACCGCCAAAAACGAAATGCTTCAGCCAGCTTTTTTATCCGTACAGATTTGGAAGGCGGCAGCATTCAAAAAATTGGAAATACTCCCGCTAGTTATATTAATGTCACCAAGGGAGGCATCTTTTATGTGGGTGGCCAAAACCGGACCCTTGAGTGGATGTCATTTGACGGCCGGGTCCATTATACGATTGTGCCCTCCCGAACCGGCCCCTTTAATATTGCAGGCAGATGGATCTTTTATCAAAATGAGGAGGATGCCGGTCATCTTTGGCGGGTGAGGATTGATGGATCGGATAATCAGAGGGTTCAGCCATAAGTAGTTTCTTTCGTTCCAGGCACTATGACCATCTGCAAAAACTAAATGTCAGCCAGATAACTTCATATTTGTATGCTGGATGCAGACATGCATCCGGTTTTTTTATATTATAATGCTTTTAGGGATGTATTGAAATTAAAAATGAATTGACTGGAATAAGGAGGAAGGGATGCAAAAAAAATGTTTTGTTCAATGGAAATTGCTGACAGGACTGATGGTAATGGCTTTTATGCTGGTGCTTGGCGGTTTCAGTCAGGTTGAAGCCGCTATTAAATGGCAGGGCAAAGAAATTACTCTTTCCGAGTTGGCAGCGAAACTAGAGTATGACTTAGTTGATGCCAATGGAGTGTATAAACCAATGTATTATGAGGCAGCTCAGCAATTATGGCAAAAAGGTATTTTGCTGGGAAATGACGGCAGCTTTGATTTGGATAAGCCGGTTTCCCGGATCGAGGGCATTGTCTTGATCACCAGAATTTTGGGCAAGGGCATTGAAGCTGCTAATTTTCAAGGAGAATGTCGATTTACCGATGTGCCGCAATGGGGGAAAAATTATGTTGCCTATGCTGCCGCCAATCAAATTACAGCCGGATATTCAGAAACCGTCTTTGGGGCTAAAGATCCGATGACCGCCAATCAATATTTAACTTTTGTGTTAAGAGCCTTGGGTTATGATGATAAGGCAGGGGATTTCAGCTGGGATAAGGCAGCCGATAAGGCTTTGGAAATTGGCTTAATCGGACAGAGTTGCCAGCAGCAGTATATGAATTCCGATTTGTTTTTAAGAGATAATGTGGCAGCCATTTCCTTTAATGCCTTGTCTGGTGTCAAGACAAAGGATGGGAGATCATTGAGTGATAATCTGCCAGCCAATAGTCCTAAAGAAAAGATGCCATATCCGACACTGGCTGCTAAATTAGCGGCTGAAAGCGTACAAGTCGAACCGACTCCCCAGCCATCGGTGATTACAGCAGATGGCAATTATCCCAATTTTGCAGTACCGCAGTTTGAAAAGATTGCGCCGGCGGCAGTTAAAACTGTATTAAAAGAAACGGAAAAAGCTCTGTTTTTGGTGTATTCGACTGAAGCTGACAAGGCCGAGGAATATATTGGATTGCTGCAAGCCAGTGGCTTTTCCAGTCAGGGTAAAATTACCATTCCGGCCAAAAGCCTTTTTGATGTGACTGGAGGACTGGTGACGAAAGCTACTCAGGATATGGTTTGTCCATGGTATGGCAGTGGTAATTTTCAGGTACTGGTTGGTCAAAGCGGCAATTACTGCATTGTGCGGGTTTTAAATCAAGAAATTGACGCTTTTTCAGCCGATGACTTGAGAAAGTTTTTTGTGATGATCCTGTCAAAATAGGAGGATTTGTTTTCTTACCAACTCAACTTTCCCACAGTCTTTTTTGGCTCTATCCCGCTCCAGGGAGCGGGCACATGGTTTCCGCCGCTTTCGCCACATACTTCGTAAGATGGCTTTCGCGGCACATGCCATAAAAAAGATTGTTCCGGGGAATGTGGGAAAGTTGAGTTACTAAATGCACTTTAGTAAAATAAATGCTCAACTGTCGGAAGGTTTAACAAAGTAAATAGCTTTTGGTGGCAGATGTGAAGTAGTTGGAGATCAACTCTGTTCCAGGCAGTTAAATGAGCAATTTAAGGGCTAGTAACCATAAATATATAGTAGAAGGGAGAAGAATTATGAAAAGACAAAACAAACAAATTTGTTGGTTGATGTCTTTGGGATTGCTTTTTCTGCTTTCTGTGTTTTTATTTCAGGGCAGTGCCTATGCCGGTGAAAATGAGGAAACAGTATTTTCGCCTTTATATGAAGCCTCTTTGAAAAATACATTAAGAGAATTTGAAGAAAAAGAAGGCAATATTTTTTCTAAAAATAAGAATGAAGCAGTCAGAGAAACACCAACCACCGTTGATGGCGGTGACAGTTCCACGGCCATAAAAAAAGAGGTAGCCTTTGGCATACCGGGAGTGCCCAGTGTGCCCAGCATTCCCAGCTATACCAGTTCTTATAGCTGCGGCGCCACCTGTGGAGCAACTTGTGGGTCAACCTGCGGCGCAACTTGCGGAGCGACCTGTGGTTCCACTTGCAGCACTACCTGTAATTCAACCTGTGTAGGGACATCTACTTGTGCCGGCAGTTCCACTTGCTTTGGCACCAGTACTTGTGCCGGCAGCTCCACCTGTGTTGGCAGCAATACTTGTGTTGGCAGCAATACCTGCGCCGGCAGTTCGACCTGTGTCGGCAGCAATACTTGTATTGGCAGTTCGACCTGTGTCGGCAGCAATACTTGTATTGGCAGTTCGACCTGTGCTGGTTCAAGTTCCTGTGCCGGCAGCTCCACTTGTGTCGGCACCAGCACCTGTATCGGGACCAATACCTGCGCCGGTACTTCAACTTGCATTGGCTCAGCCACTTGTGTGGGTACAGCCACCTGCTTCAGCACCGGCTGTTCGCCAAACTTACCTGATCCGGGGACGCCAAGTACACCATCTGACCCTTTGCCGGAAACACCACCAACTTGTCCGGACAGCATTGGTCAAACGCCAAGCGACTGGGCGGCTGAGGGCGTCAATAAAGCTATTGAGCTAAGTTTAGTACCGGAACATTTACAATCCAAATATCAAACCAATATTACCCGGGAAGAATATTGCGAGCTGGCAATTGAGTTTGTCAAAAAAATGTTGGCCAATAAACCATTATTACTAGCCAAACTCAAGGAAGACCCGGGACCGCAATTTGAGGATACTTCCAATTTGGCAGTTAGCCATGCTTATCTGTTTGGATTTGTCAGCGGTGTTGGTGATAATAAATTTGAACCGACCCGAGGGATCACCCGCCAGGAAGCGGCTAAATTAATGATGAATTTTAGCCGGGAAATGTTAGGCTTAGACATTGCGGCAGAACCAAATACCTTTGCTGATGCTGCCGGTATTGCCGACTGGGCAGCGGAGGGAGTCAATTTTGTGGTTAAGCGCGGAGTGATGAATGGAGTTGGCGATAATAAATTTGAACCATTGAGCAGCTATACCAGAGAGCAGTCGATTTTAACCATGGTCAGATTATATCAAAGTATATTTGATCAGTAGAAGTTTAACATCCTTTCTTCTGAGGAACTTCCTCTGCCGGAAATGTGCAGGGGGAGTTTCCGAATAAAGAATCAATTGTGAAAGGAGAAAGCAAAATGAGGAAATATATTGTAGGGATAATGGTTTTAAGTATGGTGCTATTATTTTCTGGCTGTGGGGGAGTCAAAAAATTAGATCAGCCGGCCATCCTGAAAACGGAAGGGGTTGATCATGAAGAATATTTACAAGCGGCTAAAAATTATTTTTCAGATATGACAAACTTTGATGCCGGGGAACCAACCATTGCTGAGGACAGCCGATATATCATGCTGGCGTCAGAGACAGAGGACATTTTAAACACAGAGAAATTTGAAGGAAAACGATTTACCATTTTAATCCATGACAGCGGTCAGGAAAATGTTATGGTGATACTGAAATATACCATTGGCACAACAGAAAACAGTATCAAAAAAGGCTCCGTTGTCAATGGGGAAATGACTTTTAATGATAAACTGGCGATTAGTCTAAAGGATGTAGAACCAAAAGACCGAGCCAAGACCATTTTTATGACGATTTATAATCGACTTTTGGAGATTGAAAAGAAATAAAAGTAATACACTAAAATAATCAGGGTGATTTGCAATGACAGAAAAGTCATGGTAAATCACCCCTTTTTTAGCTTGGATTTGGTTAATAGCGGGCGGTATTTGCCTATATGGGTAGCTAGCTTTCCTATAAGCAATATAAGCAAATTATCTTAATAATATGCTGTGTTTGCTTGTACAAAAGTATAATCTTATTTAATACAAATAGTGAATCTGTCCCTTAAAGCGTTCAAACAATTCCTTATTTTTTTCTTCACCGCCATCTAAATTGGCGCTGTAAAAAACCGGCGGTGGAACGATGCCATGGACCTGTAAGCGGCTGACCAGTTCAACCAGGAGAGTGTTGACAATCAGGCAGCCGATAACTGAAGAACTGGCTCCGACTTTTGTATCCAATCCGGGAATCTGACAGCAGGCATCGCCGATATCGCCATGATTGTCAATTACAATATCACATAAGTCAAGCAGGCGTTTACCACTGGAATGGCGGGAGGCAACCGACAGGCTGTATGTCCGGTTGGTAATGCCAATAATAGTCAGCCCTTTTTCTTTGGCAGAAAGAGCAACATCAATGGCCACTGGGTTACGGCCGGAAACCGAATGGATCAGGATAGCATCCCCGGCTGTCATCGGTGAGCCGGCTGCCAGAATTTGGCCATAACCTTCTAAGCGCTCCATTTGGCTGGTTTTGGTTATGGGAGCAGTATCTAGCATAATTTCCCGACCGAAGATCGGGTTCATCGGAATTAAGCCACCTGCCCGGAAAAATAGCTCCTGACTTAAAATCGAGGCATGGCCAGCCCCAAAAGCAAAGATCGAATGGCCGCTTTCCAGAACCTTCGCCAATTTATCAGCCGCTTGCTGAATGGCATCAGCCTCCTGGCTTTCGATTTCTTTAATCAGTGAATTTATTTTTTCAATATAGGCAAACATCTTACACCGCCATTCCAAACAGGCTGGCAATTAATTTAGCCAGAAAACCGAAAACGGAGAAATCATTTCCGCCAAAGATTAAGATCCAGTTTTGGATAGTACCGGCATAGGTAATGGCTGATAGTCCAATAAAGCCAACCATGCAAACAGCAGCTACCGAAGTACCGATAATGCAGCCGCGCAGGCCGCCCTGACCTTCGGCAATTACAGCCGCTGTACCACATTCAAAGAAGGAAGTGATGACCAGCGGAATTAAAATTACTCCAAAGACATTAAGGCTGTTGGCAATCACGATCATAATGGTGGAAACGACCATTGCAAATAAAAAGCCGATTAAAACTGCATTGGGCTTATAGTTAAATAAAATCGGACAGTCAAAAGCCGGAATCGAGTTGGGTACCAGTTTTTCAGAAATTCCCTGGAATGCCGGTACGATTTGACTGATCAACATTCTGACACCATAAAGCAAGATCAATAATCCGGCACCGAAGTTCAGTCCCTGACTTAAAGAGAACATCAGCAGATTTTGTCCTTCCGGTAAAGTGGCAGGAATAAACAAGCAAACAATGATAAACATCAGGGCAATGGCAATTCCGCCGGTGATGGAAATTTCACGGAAGAAAGAAAGAGATTTGGGCAGAGCAATATCTTCGGTTGACTTTTTCTTATTACCGGCTGCTTTGGCCACAGCTCCGGCGATCAGGGCCAGCATTCCGGAAGGATGGCCAAGGGTAAAACTGTCATCTTCTGTTACTGCCCAGACATATTTTCTTAATACCCAAGGCATGATCGACCAATACAAGGCCGATAATACCGCTCCGAAAATTACCAGAATGGTACCGCTTAAACCGCCTTCTACGCCCGCTGCCACAAAGATAAAGGGAAACCACCAAATCATGTGGCCGGTTAAAAAAATAGTTTTAAATGGTGTAAAGCGGGCAATGATTAAATGTAGGATTAAGCCAATAAACATGGCCAGACCAACTTCGCCGCCAAAGGTAGCAGTAAAGGTGGCATCGTTTAGACCCTCTGCACCTCCGCCTTGTGTTAAAGCTGCCTGAAAAGCCTGATTGATCGGTAAAATAGAGCCGACCAGCATGCCGACGCCGGCATTTAAAATAACCATACCAAAGGCAGTTAAAAAGACACCTTTAATAATATCAGCCAAACCTTTCTTTTGTAAAATCAAACCAAGAGCAGCAATTAAGCCAAGAAGCACCGGTGGATTACGTAAAATACTGTTGGTAATAAAATTCATGATCATTTCCATACAACATACCTCAAAGCTCCAATGGTGATACCGCTATTATTCTACCCCAGATGCGGATATCAACCGAGCTGAGTACCTCCTTCCTTATGCATTGATTTCACTTAACATGGTTTCTAAAACGGATTTCACTTCTTGTTTGTTCATATAGTGTTTGACCGGATAGATCGGACATGAGCAGGAACTGCGTAAATTATCATAGAGTTCTTTGCTGGTCAGAATCGCATCACAGGGCGTGGAGCCGGCTGAAGTCACATCGGTATTTTCTACTTCAGCGGTTACATTCAGTTCCCGCAATACTTTTTCAATTGTCATTTTGAGAATAAGAGAAGAACCGACTCCGAAGCCGCAAACTGCCAGAATTTTCATAAAGCACCTCCTTTCTGAAAAAATAGAAGATTATAGAGATGAAGCATTTGCAAATAAAGCTTAGAAATGCAAGCAATTGCATTTTATTTATAGATGCTTCGGACTCACAAAAGGTAAAATAAGGCGTGAGTAAGCGAAAACTTCTGCGAACTTTTCGCTTCGCGTTAACCGCTCATATGAAGCATTTGCAAATAAAGCTTAGAAATGCAAGCATTTGCATTTTATTTATAGATGCTTCGCATTTACAAAAGGTAAAATAAGGCGTGAGTAAGCGAAAACTTCTGCGAACTTTTCGCTTCGCGTTAATCGCTCATATGAAGCATTTGCAAATAAAGCTTAGAAATGCAAGCATTTCACACTTTATTTACAAATGCTTCGCACTCACGCCTTATTCACGTACATTATACCAAGAATGGGGGGAGAAATAAAGAGAATTGAAATAAAATATTAAAATAAAATAGAAAATTTGTGATTTTTTTGTATAAAAAAATAAACTGCTGTTTAAAATGCAGTTTATTTTCTTGGCTGGGTGATTGAAAAATGTGCTTCTAAAATTTCCAGTAGGTTCTTGCCTTATTTTTCTACTTGATTGTAACGAGATTTATGGGTTTTTTATTTATTTCAAATAAACTCATTCCTTGAGAGGAAATTTTTTTTGTGACTTTACACGTAAAGAAAGAAATGCAGCCATTCGAACACTAAAAGTTGCTGGTGCCATAAATTGCACCTTCTTTTTTAAATAATAACACATCCGGTTCAAAAAAGCTAAACTTATGAACCGGATGCAGGCAAAATGGCATTTGTATTTTTTTATTTAAGCTTTGTTTTTACTTCATTGCCATAGAGCAGGAAGTAAATTCCGCCAATGAAAACAGCGCCGCCAAGGATATTGCCCAGAGTCACCGGCAGTAAGTTATGGGTAAACATATTACTCCAGTTGATCATGGCCAGTTGTTCAGCGTTTAAGCCGGAAGCGGCTACATAGGAATCATTGCTTTTGGCAAAGATACCTAGCGGCAGGTAAAACATATTGGCCACGCTGTGCTCATACCCGGAAGAAATAAACAGGAAGATCGGGAAAAAGATAGCCATAAACTGAGCGGAAGCTTTTTTCATGCCATTGGCCAGCCAAACTGCCAAACAAACCAAAACATTACATAGTAATCCCAAACTGATTGCTTCAACCGGACTTAAATGAATCTTACCATAAGCCATTTTTAAGGCTAATCCACCTAACAGATTGTCAGACAAATGTAGTTCTCCGCTTTGAAAAAATAAAAAGGCAACAAAGATCGAGCCGATAAAATTACTAATATAAATGATTAACCAATTTAATAACATTTCACCCAGTGTTACCTTTTTAGCTAAGACAGAAGTGAAAACCAAGCAGTTACTGGTAAATAGGTCCGCCCCGCCAAAGACCACCAACATCAGGCCGACCGGAAAAATAAGGCCGGAAACCATCTTCCCCAGTCCGGTGGTATTGGGATTCATCAGCAGATTATGAGCGACCATATCGGCACCGGCACCGGCCAGGGCAATAAAGGCACCGGCTAAAAAGCCAAGTAAGATCATATCTTTATAGGAGCGATGTGCTTTTTTGGTAAATTTGTAAATGGTGATTTCCAGCATTTCTGCCGGAGTAGATAATTCTTTTTCGTTCATGATAATTCCCCTTTTTCTGTATTATGTATACAGGGGCTATTATAACAAATCGTTAAAATAATAGCAAGTAAAATTGACTGAATTTACAGGATTCGGCAGGTTTATCCTGGATTTCAACAAAAATAATGTATTTTTCAGCTTTTCGACCAATGCTTGTCAAGCTAAATGGAAAATGTTAAAATAAAAAATAAATCAGGGATTGTGCACAGCATAGAAAAGGAACTCTGATTGAGGAAAGCTGAATTTGGCAGAGAAAGGACAGGCAGACAGGATTTTCGACCATTCAGAGTGAGAGGTAAATCAAAATTCTGACATTTACATAGGCCGCCGGCAGCCCATCTTCAGTCATTCAGAGTGAAATGTTGCATTGCAATCAACTCTTTTTAGAGATAGCACAAGGCTTTTAACAGAAACAGAGGGAGATAAAAAATGGCGATGATCGGGTTGTTAGAAAGCAGATTTTTACCAAAAGGAAGAAATTCATTTTATGGATAGAGCAAAATTACGAAAAAGCAAAAAAGGGCAGGGAAAGCAGATCGTTCTTATTGCCGGCGCCACCGGCGGGATCGGTTCAGAACTGGCACAAATATATGCATCACGCTCAGCAAAGCTGATTTTAATGGGCAGAAACAAAGAAAAACTGTTGGAATTGCAAAGCAGACTTAATCAGCGAAGGAATGTGAGTATTGAATGCTTGGATTTTAGAAATTTATCAGCAGTCCAGCAAACATTTAAGAAGTGTTATGCGGATCTGGTGATAAATTGTGTTGGTATTGGAGAAATGGCGGATTTTCATAAAATATCAGCGGAAACCGAAACAGAAATGATGCAGGTTAATTATTTGGCCCCGGCATTGATGATTAAACAGCTGATCCGTCATTTTGCCGAACGGCCGATTCGGGTGGTTAATATCTGCTCCCTGACTTCGCTGATTCCGCATCCTTTTCTGGCTGGCTACAGTGCATCAAAAGCGGCTCTATACAGTTATTTAATGGCCTTATCCGGAGAACTGAAAGTTCGCCGGGCAAAGCTCCGGATATTTACTTATCTGCCGGGACCGACGCAAACGGATTTTTTTCCTGAAGAACTTCAAGCTAACATTGGTGGCTCCAAAATGCAAATGTCAGTCAAAGAGGTAGCGGAAAAAATAGCGGAGTATATTGAAACGGAAAAAGAAATCGCAATTATTGGCAAACGGAACCAAATGGTTTATCGCTTGCTCAATATTTTGCCACTGTCATGGCGAATATGGCTGCTGGCGATCATCTTAAAAAGAGGGGTGGGCGAATGAGTGTGATTTTTTATGGTTTGTTGACAGCATATCTTCTGATATTGGCAGCGCGAATCATATTAGCTAATCGCTATTATGGCCAAAAACAATGCCCGGAGGCAGGGTTTCGTGAAGAATTATATACGGTTGTCCAGCCGATTTTGTCGGGTGATCCCGGACTGAAATCTGATTTATTGGCCAATGTGGAGCATAGCCGGAAATTGCGGTTTTTATGGTTGATTGATCGGGCGGATCAGGTGGCCATTGAAATTGCGGCTGAGATTTGCCAAAAACCGGAGTATGGGGAAAGAATTGAAATGCTCTATTATGATGAAGTGCCGCCGGGTGTTAATCCCAAAATATATAAGATCGAGCAGGCAGTAAATAAAGTTCAAACTCCCTATATGATAGTGCTCGATGATGACAGCGTGATTGACATGGAATGGATGAATGAGCTGAATTTATATGAAAATTCGGCTCCCGAGTTTTTAATTACCGGCATTCCGCATAATTACGGAACGACTAATGTCTGGTCAAAATTGCTGGCTGCATTTGTCAACGGGAATGCCCTGATCACCTATTTCACCATGGCAGAGCTTGGCGATAATCACTCTATTAATGGAATGTTTTATATTTTGCCGGTGGCAGTGGCTAAGAAGTATCAGGCTTTTACAGTGATCCTGGAGTATTTATGTGATGATCTGGCATTGGCAGAATACCTGACAACTTGTGGAGTTAAAATTATTCAAAGCCGGATTGGAGTCAATGTCAAAACGACCATTCACAGTGCTGCTCATTATTATCAGCAATTACGTCGCTGGATGCTCTTTTCCTCCGTTTATATGAAAAGGCATTTTTCGCCGGCGGCATTTGGCTTGATTATTTTACCAGGGATGATTCCAATGATGCTGCTACTGATGGCGGCCGGAATGAATCGCTGGGCGCTCCCGGCTTTATTGGGGATGCTGGCCGGTAAAAGTTTTTTGCTTTACCGGCTGCGCCAGAAAATCATTGGCAAACCGGAAAGCCTTAGTATGATTGGCTATGAAATGCTGAGCGATCTTTTGCTGGCACCGATCTTTTTATTAACTTTGATTGGCAGACCGGTGATTATTTGGCGTAATAAAAAGATCCAAGTGACAGATGGTAAGATTAATTATTTGAATTAAGAGAATGGATGCTAAAGGCCATAGATAGGAAATATACTGTAATCAGCTGGCCTTCCCAATGAAAGAAAGGATTTAAGTTGACAAATCGCCTGCTGCCATAAAAAGATCCAAGTGGCAGAGGGCAGGATTCACTCTACCGACTGAGGAAAGCATATGAAAATTACAAAATTTCAGTCATACATACAAAAATTACAAGCGTTAGACCCCAAGGCCTCACTGATTAGAGGAGAAAAAGCAGCAATTTTTTTAAGCGGCAGCAGTGACTGGGAAACTGCCTGTTTGCGGGAGCCGCAAAAGGAATTCATGCAAATTTTGGCAGACAGCGGGTATTTGGTACCAAACTCCAATTTTCCGTATCACCGGGATTTTGAATATCGCGCTCTGACTTGGCCGCCGCTTTGGCAGGCAGGGCTGCGCAATTTGATTTATGCCTGGCAGACTATCCATCATTACGCTTTTCGCCGACAGTTAAGGCGACATTTAAAGCCGCTGACGAAGAGGCAGGAAGTAGTGATTGTGACCGGCAGCTCGGGACTGCATATATTAAATGAAATCTTACCGGATTTGGATTTTGGGAATACTAAGCTGACTATATTTGCCCTTGGTCCGGTATCAAAGAAGAAAAGGCAGACCGGTAAAGCCAGGCTTTATGTTATAAAAGGCAAGAAAGACTGGTATTCCAGATTATTTGACCGGCACCGGGCAGATGCTTTGGTAGACTGTGATCATTATGATTATTGCTCCTCCGATGCGGTCAAGGAAATCATCAGGCAGCAGCTGGGGATATAGGACAGGATTGAAAAACAGAAAGAAAGTGATATGAGGCTGGAGCTCAAAAATAAAGAGTATCGGCAGAGCTTGCTCTTATTTTAAGGGAAATAGTTGATAAACAGACCAAAGAAGGAATGATTATGAAGAAAATATCAATTGGGGAGCGGATATGGATAAAATAAAGATTGATCTGATCAGTGTGCCCTTTAGCGGCCATTTATATCCACTCTTAACTTTGGCGGAGCCGCTGTTGCACGAAGAAAATTATCAAATTCGGGTAATTACCGGTGATCGAAAAATTGAGCTGGTGGAAAAAATCGGTTTTAGCGCATTGCCGATCTTACCGGACCATCCCGGAAAAATGGAGGAAATTGCCAATACGGATATGAAGATCAGTGCACTTGGCATGCTCCGGCAGTTTCGACAGGTGACACAGCTTTTGCCGGAGGCAATGCAGGAGTTAAAAAAAATTTGGCAGGCAGATCGGCCGGATATCGTGATTGCTGATTTTGTAACGGTAGTAGCCGGGATCGTGTGTGAAGAACTGGGGATCCCCTGGATCACCACCATCCCCACTCCTTTTGCCATTGAAAGCCGGACCAGTACCCCATCTTACCTGGGCGGATTAAAGCCCAGTCAAACGGTATATGGCAAAATTCGGGATATGGCAGGCCGGAGTTTGATCCATGGTTTTAAACGAATGGCCTTTGCCCTGTTTCGCCGGAATTTGGGGGAATATCAGAATTTTAAAATTTATGATGAACATGGCTATGAGCGGATCTATTCGCCGCATTCGATTTTAGCATTAGGCATGAAGGAACTGGAATTTCGCGATGACTTTCCCGCGCAGCTGCGCTGGGTCGGTTATCGCTGTCGCTCTTTTGAACGAGTGGAAACGGAATTGTCGATAACAGGACAGCCCGGCAGGAAAAAGGTTTTAGTTACCTGCGGCACCCATTTGCTTTGGGAAAAACAAAATTTAATGGAAATGGCAAAATTATTAGGACGAAAATATCCGGATATGGATTTTTGGGTATCGCTGGGTAATTGCGATGCCAGGGATAGGCCGGTGGTCTTTAAAGCCAAAAATGTCAGGGTCTATGAATATTTACCCTATGAACAAATTTTACCGGAAGTGGATTATGTTTTTCATCATGGCGGTGCAGGAATTTTATATCATTGTATTGAATATGGAAAACCGGCACTGATTATGCCACGGGATTATGACCAGTTTGATTATGCGGTCCGGGCAGAAATGGCAGGGATTGCCAGGATTTGTAAAAAAGGCGATTATCTTGGTATGCTAAAGTCCTTTGAGGAATTGATCCGGCAAAAGGACTGGCCGGAATTAAAAGCTCTGCAAGCCCGCAGCCATCAATATCAGTCGACGAAGGTGCTGAAAAATGAGATTGAGAGATTGCGGCCAAGACCGTTCCGTTGAGGGTGAGGAAGTTAAGTAAATTTAGAAAGAGAATGGAGGATAGGACAAAAGAATGAAAAGAAAAAAAGGATTTTGGAGAGCCTTGATTGAGGTAATTTGGGTTTATAAGTCATTGCTTGGATTCGGTCTGGTGTTTACTTTACTTGGCGGGGGATTAATTGAATCCGGGATTATGGATTATGATGGTTCCGACTTAAAAGGTCTGTTGGTTGGACTTATTTTTGGAGCGTTGCTTTTGCTGCCGGGCGGAGGGGCACTGGTAATGATAATCCTAACAGTGCTGGACGAAAAAGAGGAGGCGGTAGACGGAGAGGAAGTGGAACTTGTAACCGAAGAACATGCTTTAACTAAGCCGCTGACGCAATTTCGGGAAATTTTAAATCGTTTTTTTGAAAACTCACGGATCGTGCAAAATGAGGAGATACAGGGCTTTGTGACTCAGCTTTATTTTCAAATTTTAAATTTGCAAAAAAAGCGCCTGTTAAAAAAAGGGATCACTCTGACACTTAAAACCAAACAAAAAATGCATGGCGGTTATCACAGTAACATTCCGATTATTCGGGAAAGGAGTTATGATGACGGCAAATACCGGATCGGCCTGGTCAGGGAGCAGATCAGCGGTGAGAAGACCTTTTGGCGGAATGGGAAGAAACTATGGCATAAAAAAACAGAACAGTTAGCCGATTATACGCTTTTAACGGCTTTTCAGCAGGGGCAGGATAAAGTGGTTTGTCCCAGCTGCGGCAATACCACTACCAGAGAAAATTTACTGGATGGCTGTGACTTTTGCCGGACAAAATTTACAGTTGAAGATTTGGGAGAAAGAATTCAAAACTTTTCGTTTGGTACGGATTATCAGGTTCAGTATGCTAAATATCGTCAAATCAGAAATACGGTCTTAAAGTGGGGAACAATGCTGGGGGGTATTCCGGGAGCAATCTATATTACAGTTATAGGCATAAAAGCTTATTTTGAGACATGGCAGACCGGAGAAGCAGTTGGTCCTTTTGTGGCCATGCTTGGGCTTTTGATCGCAGCTGCTTTTTTTGCCATTCTTTCAGCTGTGGTGGTGTCGGCAGTGCTGTGGTTTGGGCTGCTGCCGGCTATGCAGCTGTTGGCCGGGATCAGCTATATCAATAAAAAGAAATTACAGGAAAGCAAAGATCAAGAGGAAAATAATCAAGCGGTCGAGCAGGCAGTGAAAAAATATGATCCCCGGTTTTCCCTGCAAGGCTTTTGGGGGAATATTCATAATAAACTGGCAGCGATCCATTTTGCAGAAAATGAGAAGGAAATCAATGCCTTTGCTGATTGCGATCTGAGTGCTTATTTACCGTGGTATCAAAATGTGATTGATCTGGAAATCGACAGTCTGCGGCTGGATCAGTATTTTGTTCAAAATCAATTGCAGTATGCAGAAGTCACAGCGGTATTAAAGCTTTTAAATAGTGATGGCAAAAAGATTAAGGACCGAAAAGAAAAAATTAAACTGTATTTGGCCAAAAGTGCATTATGTAAAACTCAGTCAATTACCGGCCCGGAGGTCATTCGCTGTCAGGGCTGCGGCTCAAGTATATTGCTGCTGGAGGGAAAACACTGTCATTATTGTGGAAGCCAGATCCCTCTGTTTGAACATGATTGGGTCATTACCGGTTATCAAAATCAGTAGGGATAAAAAGTTATAAAAACTTACATTCCTCTGGCCACCAATGCTGTATGTTCCGGATAAAAGGCGAAGATATAGAAAACAAAAATTTTCCAGAATTGGGAATAGCAGTCTGTCACTGATGATGGCAGACTTTGGGAAAATGGAGGCGGACGGTCATGCTATATAATGAAATTTTTGATCAGAATATTTTTCAGTCCCAAAAAGCAATCCGCTATGGTTTCCAGAAAAAGGGCAAGGCTTACTGCCTGACAAAACCGCTGCCGACCGAGGGCTTTTTGGCGGAGATAAAGATCAGTGCCGGCAATTTTGAAGTCAATGTGTTGGAGTTACCGGCATATGAGCCTTTCTTGCCTTTTAATGTGCCGGATTTTATGGGGGCTTTTCTGGCGGAAATTCGGGCCGAAGTTGCGGAACTGGTGGATGAAGTGCTTCAAAATTGTTTTGAAACAACCAATATGCGCGCGCTCTTACTCAATTATCTTCAGGTGACCTATGGCACAGTGCCGGAAATGCCCTGGGCAGGCAGTGATCACTGCACATTAAAAACTGCTAAAAAACAAAAATGGTATGGGATTTTGATGCGCGTTCCGTATCGGACACTGGGCCTGGAGAAAAAGGGGAAAATTGATGTTATTAATTTAAAGGCCAAACCGGAGCAAATATTGAAATTAATTGATCATCGCCATTATTTTCCGGCCTATCATATGAATAAAAAGCATTGGCTTAGTATTTTGCTGGATACGGCAGTCGATCTGGAAGAAGTGAAAGGGCTGATCGATGAGAGTTATCATTTGGTGGAATCAGACAAAAAACAATAACCGTAGCAGGATCAGCTGACAGGGACCGCTGAAGCAAAGCATAGCCGGGATATTGGTCGAGAGCCAATGACCTAATTAGTCATCGGTCAAATAAAAATATATTATGAGTAGTAAAAAAACAGCAAAGCATCAAAGGAGAAGGATATGAAAGTCCTGGTGACCGGAGCAACCGGGTTTTTGGGGAAATATATTATTGCAGAATTAACGGAATATGGTTATGAAGTGATTGCAGTTGGGCGCAATCAGCAGATTGGCAAGGGCCTGGAGAATGAAAAGGTGTCCTTTGTCTCCGCAGATTTTACTGATATTTATTCTTTGGCAGGAGCTTTTCGGCAAAAGCCGGAAATGGTGGTCCATGCCGGTGCGCTGTCGACGGTTTGGGGGAGGTGGACGGATTTTTACCGGAGTAATGTACTGGGTACGGAAAATGTGCTCAAACTTTGCGCCAAAACCGGGGTCAAACGCCTGGTTTATATTTCTTCGCCCAGCATTTATGCCTGCGGTCAGGATCAAATAAATATAAAGGAATATACACCCAAGGAAAATCATTTGACCAATTATATTAAAAGTAAATTATTATCAGAGCAAAGAATAAAAGCGCATCCCGAAGTGGAAAGCGTGATCCTGCGTCCGCGTGGCCTGATTGGAGTAGGCGATACCAGCGTGATCCCAAGAGTTTTAAATATCAGCCGCAAACTGGGCGTTCCTCTGTTTCAGGAAGGGAAACATTGGGTTGATCTCACCTGTGTGGAAAATGCAGCTTTGGCAGTGCGATTGGCTTTGGAAAGCTCACTGGCAGCAGGGCAAATTTATAATATCACTAATGGTCAGCCCAGGCAGTTTCGTCAGCTGATGGATGAGTTTTTGGCAGCAATGGGTATTAAAGCCAGGTATTTGCGGCTGAATGATCAATTGTTTTATGGATTTGCCAGGGGGCTGGAAACATTTTACCGCTATTTTCATATTTATCAGGAGCCGCTTTTTACGGTATATACTTATTATTTACTGCGCTATAGTCAGACCCTGAATATTGACAAAGCCAGAGCAGAACTGAACTATCATCCGAAAATGACTTTAAGTGAGGGCATTCAAAAATATGCAAAAGCAAATCGAAAGCATTGAATATTTTGCCTGCGGCTATTGTGAAAACTATTTACATCATATGTTCCGGCATGTGCCCAAGCAGAAATTATGTTTTCCGGCCGGTGTTTTTTTGATCAGACATCGAAAATTTGGCTATATTTTATATGATACCGGTTATGGAGTGGAGTTAAAGCAAAGAAAACTGAAGTATTGGCTGTATGATCTGGGAAATCCCTTTTATATTACAGCCGGACAGGAGATCGCCAGTCAGTTAAGGCATCGGGGGATTGCGCCGGAGGAGATCCAATATGTGATTTTGTCACATTTGCATCCCGATCATATTGGCGGGGTCAAGTCATTTCCAAAGGCCAAATTGATTGTGACCAAGGATTTGTACCGGCAGTTTAATCATTACCGGCTGCGTGATCTGGTCTTTAAAGAATTGCTGCCTGCCGATTTTAAGGCAAGATTATGGCCGGTCGCTCCCAATGCTATGGACAGGTGTATTGGTGCGGGTAATGGAAACAGTGCTATAACAAATGCTAAAAAAGGTACAGACAAAATGATGGCAAGGATGAAAGGAGCATTTTTATCAGAGGGAAATTTGCTGTTAAAAAAAGCTGATGAAGTCCGGTCAAGGTATGATCTTTGCTTAGGTGGCGGATATGGCCTGAAAACTTATGATTTATTTAAAGACGGCAGTTTGCTGATCGCCTCGCTGGATGGTCATGCGACTGGTCAGGCCTGTATCTTTTTGCCGGAATATCGTTTATTTATGGCGGCTGATGTCTGCTGGGGCATTCTTCTATTGCGGTATACTTCGCAAATTCGTAAACTGCCACTGCTGATTCAAAAAAATCCGGAGGCTTATTTTAAAAATATCGACTTACTGAGAAAGATGCAGAAAGACGGAATAAAAGTGGTGGTCAGCCATGACCGGCCGGAGCGGGTGCGCCGGATATTGGCAGGTCTCCCGAATAAAAGCAGTCAAAATCAGAAAGGTCTGCAACAGCAGGAAGAAATATATGAATAAATTACGGATCATTAAAGATTTTATTTATAAAAGATGGCTGAAAAAGTTCCGAAATCGGCGGGAAGTTCAGCAGTATCAGGCAGCCAAGCTAAAAAAACAATTAGCTTATATGGAAAAGAAGTCTCCGTATTTTGCCAGGCGTGGCACTAAGGATCTACCGGTCATGAACAAGCAATTTATGATGGAGCATTTTGATGAGCTGAACACAGTTGGTGTCAAAATGGAGCAGGCAATGAAAATTGCCTTAAAAGCTGAGCGCAGTCGGGACTTTACGCCGCGCTGCGGAGAGGTATCGGTTGGCTTATCGTCCGGTACTTCCGGGCATCGGGGGCTTTTTCTTTCGACCGCAAAGGAGCAGGAACTATGGGCAGCCAATGTTTGCGCTAAATTGCTGCCGAAAGGAAAAATTTGGGGAAATAGGGTGGCGTTTTTCCTGCGCTCGGATAATAACTTATATCAATCAGTCAATTCACCGGCCCTTGAGTATCGTTACTTTGATACTTCTCTTTCACCGGCCGGGCATGTGCCGATTTTAAATCAATATCAGCCGACTTTATTGATTGCACCGCCATCAATGCTGGTGGCCTTGGCCGGATATGCCGAAACTGGTGAACTGAAAATTCGGCCCTTGAAAATTATTTCAGTTGCAGAGATTTTGGAGGAAGCGGATAAAAAGTATTTGCAAAAAGCCTTTGCTCAAAAGGTGATCCATCAGGTTTATCAGGCAACAGAGGGCTTTTTGGCCTGTACCTGTGCCTATGGAAATTTGCATATCAATGAGGATCTTGTTATAGTCAAAAAGAAATATTTGGATAAAAACCGTTTTTATCCGGGGATCACCGACTTGGAGCGAACTTCGCAGCCAATGCTCAACTATGAGTTAAATGATATTCTGGTTGAAGACAGGCGCCCCTGCCCTTGCGGTTCTCCGTTTTTGCGGATCAAGCGGATTGAGGGTCGGGCGGACGATATTTTTGTATTTTATGGAAAAGAGGGAGGCAAGGTTCGGATATTTCCTGATTTTATCCGGCGGGTGATGCTGTTTGTCGATGGAATTCGGGAATATCAGGTTATTCAGGTCAGACCGGATCTTTTGCAAATCGCGGCCAATGATTTGACGGAAAAACAAAAGCAGATGGTGATGGATGAATTTTGCCGTTTAGCTGCGGAAAATGATTTTATTCCACCGGAATTGGAATTTATTCCATATCAATGGGATAGTAAGGTAAAACTGAAGCGGATCAGGAGATTATAAAAGGCTGATGTTTATGTCAGATTGGTGACGATATGAGGTGATATTATGAAGCAGGTAGATTCTTTAAATGTTCATGAATTTGGAAAACAAAATGATAAAGTGGTGGTGCTGATCCATCCGTCAGTGGTCAGATGGGATTATTTTGAGCAGGTCATTCCACTTCTGGAAAAGCAGTATCATTTGATTGTTCCGGCATTACCCGGATATGATCCGGATAGTGACAGCGAATTTACTTCGGTTGAGGAAATAGCAAAACAAATTGGTAATTATTTACGCAGAAACAACATAGATAAAGTAAGACTGGTATATGGCTGCTCAATGGGCGGCAGCATTGCACTGAGGATGGCAGTTGATCAAATAGTTAAAATTGAAAATGTGATTATGGATGGCGGAATCACTCCGTATCAGCTGCCATGGATCATTACCCGTTTGATCCTGGTCAGAGATTTTATGATGCTGGCGATTGGTAAATGGGGCGGCGAAAAAATCCTGGTCAGGGCCTTTACCTCCGACCAATATGATGAGGAGGCGATCCGATATATTGCCAAATGCTTAAAGAAAATAAGCTATCAAACGATCTGGCGGACCTTTGATTCCTGTAATAATTATCAGCTGCCGGAACAGGCCGGGGACTTTGAGGCTAAGGTTTATTACTGGTGTGCAGAGCATGAGTTAAAAGAAAGAAATTGGGATATCAAATATATGAAAAAATTTATTCCGGGAACCAAGTTTATTCGACTGGCTGGAATTGGTCATGGTGGCTTGGCGGTTCTTAAACCGGAAAGCTTTGTCAGAGAAATTAAAAAAATCGCAAATTAAGCCAGGACTCTTAATACCCCAGCGGTTTTTGGCGTAATTTATATTAAAAACTCAACTTTCCCACGTTCTCTGGGACAGTCTTTTTTAGGCATGTGCTGTGAAAGCAATCTTACGAAGTAAGTGGCGAAAGGTAGGTTGCCCACCCGGGCAGAAAAACGAAGTTTTTCGACAGGGTCTGTTAAATGGGTGATATGTGCCCGCTCTCTGGAACGGGATAGAGCCAAAAAAGACTGTGGGAAAGTTGAGTTAAAAACATATAAGTCAGGGCGGGCGGTAAAAACATGGCTGGAGATGCCAGCCACTTTGCTCAGAAATGGAAATAATGGTGATAAAGTGGCAGAAACCAGTTTCCCCAATAGAATAAAATAAATAATAATAGTATGGCCACAGATATGGTAGGAGAGAAAGGAAAACGAATGAGACGGATTGAAATAAAAGGATATGGCTATTACCTTCCGGAAAATAAGGTGATATTTGAAGACCAGATCAGACGACGGGCGACCACCGAAACACAGCTGGAAATGGCGGTGATTGCCTGCCAGCGGGCATTAGCACAGGCAGATATGGATATTTCGGCGATCGATCTGATCGTATCGACTGCTGCGGTGGGAGTGCAGCCGATTCCCTGCACAGCCGCGCTGATCCATGAGCAAATTGCCAAGGGTTACGGAATTCCGGCCATGGATATTAATACGACCTGCACCAGCTTTATTACCGGAATGGATACGATCTCCTATTTAATGGCTGCTGGCCGCTACCAAAGAGTTTTGATGGTCGCCAGTGAAATTGGCTCACAGGGATTAAACCCAAAGCAAAAGGAAAGTTTTGAGCTGTTTGCGGATGGCGCCGCGGCCTTTATTTTAGAAAAAACCGAAAAAAATAAAGGAGTAATTTACGGCTTGCAGGAAACCTGGTCAGAGGGGGCGCATGCCACTGAACTAAGAGGCGGCTTGACCGGATTTCACCCTAAGAATTACAGCGAAGAAACAAAAGCAGAGTATATGTTTGATATGAATGGCAAAAGTATTTTATTAACTTCCCTGCGGAAATTACCGACATTTTTAGAACGTTTTCAAGCAGAAAGCGGATTGAAGCTGGAAGATATTGATCTGATCGTGCCGCATCAGGCCAGTAAAGCTCTGGGTCTGGCCATGAAAAAATTGGGGATTGCAGAGGAAAAATATATCGACCTGGTTCAGGAATATGGCAATATGGTGTCAGTATCGGTGCCTTTTGCGCTGTGTATGGCCATAGAAAGCGGCCGGGCAAAAACCGGCGATACCATCATGCTGCTGGGCACAGCCGCCGGTTTAACCTTTAATTTGCTGGTGGTGCGGTTATAGAGTTTATTCAAGCTTTTTGCGGTGTGATAAATTTCTTTGCGGATGGAGCTGTCATTCTCTTTGATGAAAAGCCATTTCATAGAAATAAATAAAAAGATAAGGCCGTTACCCGAAAAATTGCTGAAATAATACGAATATTGGAAAGGAAAGAATATGATCAAAGGATTTAAGATGAAACTCTATTCCGGAATGGCGTTGGAGTACGAAAAAAGGCATAATGAATTGTGGCAGGAAATGAAAGATATGATCCATGAGTATGGAGGAAAGAATTATTCTATTTTTTTGGATAAGGATACAGATGTTTTATTTGGTTATATTGAGATCGAAGATGAGGAAAAATGGGCAAAAGGAGCGGATACGGCGATCAACCGCAAATGGTGGAACTTTATGGCTCCACTGATGGAAACAAATCCTGACAACAGTCCGGTGGCGGTCGATCTGGCACTGGTATTTCATTTGGATTAGAGAATTTGGCATAATCATAAATAGATGCAATCAGAATTGGCCTCAGCGAAGGAGGAACGGACATGAAAATATATTCAAAAGTGGGAGGTTTTTATATAGCCCTTTTCTTGTGTTGGCTGTCTGTTGGTCTTATTTATGCGGATGTTGGTCCAAAACCAAGTTTACATATTGAGGTAAAGGGAGTGGAGGAAGAGGCTTATTATGTCACTGCTTTCTCAAGTAAGGACTCTAATGGACCGCTGCAGGCCACCGAAAGTAAGCAGCAATATGCTTCCAGCGAATATCTTGAAACACAGGAGGGGAAAGCTTGGCTAAGATTTCATGAGTATTCCCTGATCGATGATTTTTATTTCCTGCCGCATATGGAGAAATGTGATTCCTCAGATAATCTATTTTCATGGACTTATCGGCCACCCAAAGTCTTTAAAATCGCAATTTATTTGCCAAAGCAGGATAAGCTTATTGTCAGCGGGGTGTATGAAAGATTTTTCTTTCACAGTAAATTTACTGCCCAGCTATATGGGGATAGGCTGATCGTGTTCACTCCCGGAATGCAGTTCATTATTGAAATTTTTTGGTTTTTGCTGCGTGTAGTTTTGACCATTGGGGTAGAATTGCTGTTGGCATATTATGTTTTTCATTATCGCCAGAAGTGGCAGATCCAAAGCATTATCAGGGTAAATCTGTACACTCAGGTATTATTGAATCTGGTGCTGGGAATGGCCTTACTGTTATCAGGGTTGATTGATTATTTCATCGCCTTTGGAGTGATGGAAGTAATTGTTATTTTGATTGAGGCAACAGCCTATTATTTTGCTTTTCGTAAATATAATGCCAGCCAAAAAGAATTTTTGATGGTCTTTTTATATACCGTTTTAGCCAATATCCTATCTTTAGTGGTGGGGATCGTTATCCATATCAGTTAATCTGTTGTGGCGGGAATTGATTTTGATCTGGTTTCATATCTCACAAAGATCAAAACAGAACAGGAAGGATTATGAACCATAAAATTTATGAGTTTCAATCAGAAGTCTATAAAGTACCGGATATTGATGGGGCTTATGTTAAATTTCCCTGGAATGTCAAGCAGGAATTCGGTCAGGGCAGAGTTAAAGTTCATGCCACTTTTGATGGTCAACCCTATGACGGAAGTATAGTTAATATGGGTATAAAAAATGAAGATGGCAGTATTTGTTATATCATTGGTTTGCGCAAAGACATTCGTGCTAAGATCGGCAAACAGGTTGGAGATATTGTTAAAGTAACCATTCAGGAAAGAGAATAAGCGGGAAGGCTGATTATTGCATAAGATAGCTTGTAGCTACATGCCTTTCGCAATTTGCTTCGCAAAGTTGCTTGCGGTTGCATATCTGGTAAAATGCTTCGCATTTTGCTTGGGTGACTTGGCTTACGATATACTTTAAAAGGGCTGCTTCAGAGAATATGGGAAAGCTGGTCTATTAACTTATTGCTACTTCTTCCGATAGAATTTTAAAATAAAAATTGTTAGCTGCATTTTAAATGAATTTGAGGAATGATTCATAATAGCATAACAGCTGATGCGGGAACCACAATTTCGGAAGGGAGGCAGATAAGTGAAGAGTCAAGAAATTTTGCAACTTTCGGGAAGCGGATTGTATAGTCAGTTTATTGAATGGGTTATTTCCAATGTTTTTGAGTCAGAAAAAGTTGTGTCCGAGCTTGAGCAATCAGAACGCTATACCTGTGACGTTATTTTTCGAATTCATGTGCAGACAGCCAGACAATATATATTGGTATCAAATAGAAATTATGAGGAAGTTGTGGAAAAAGCTGAGGACATCATCGAAAGAGCTTTTGTCCTTGAGCTGCCAGAAATATTAAATTTAAATTATCATATTTTAGGCATTTCATGTAAACTATTGGGATATTTTGAAAGAGCTATGGAATGCTTTATGAATGTTTTGAAATACGAGCGAATATATGGCTTTAAGCATCTTACCTCAATTGTTTATTTTTATATCGGTGAACTGTATATGCTACATGATGATTTTGAACCGGCAATAGACTACCTGAATTTAGCATTAAAGGTGTTGGAAGAAACAAAGGATATTGAGCCGAGATATAATATGAAGAAAGTCATGTTTACCTCTGTTATGTTCCAATTGCTTTTTGAAACCAAAAAATATGAGGAAATGGATCAGCATATTGAAGTATTGAGTAAGTATGCGGCTATGGATTCCAATCCGACTGGAGTTTATACATATAAATTAGCTCTGCTTTTTTTTCATGCAGCCCACAAGGAATTTGAGCAAGGCAAGAAAGTTTTTTATGAAATTTTAGAGTTATGTGGTGATGATGCAGATGCCAAACTACAGCAGATCAAGATCTATTGTGCGCTTTTATGGGAATATGATCTGGATCCTGCATTTTATGAGCAAGAGCTGTTAATGGCTGAAACCCTGGGGGAATCCCGGTTGAACTTTACAAATTATGCACTAAATAAGTATTTATACGAATATTATGAAAAGATGGGGAATCGGGATCTGGCCTTTCAATATCTGGGCCGATCATTTAAAAGTATTGAAAGTGAAATGGATCAGCTGAAAAGGAATCAGACAAATTCATTTCGCCTGATCGAAAAAAATTTTTCTATGGAAGAGGATATCTCTTTGGAGCAGAAGAAAAATAATGAATTGAAATTGATAACAAAAGAAGCGCTCAAAAATAAAAAAGTAGCTGAGTCGGCACTGCATCGTCTGGCAGTAGTTGGTGAGCTGGGGAAAAAATTGACATATTCTCTGGGAGTCCAGGACATTGTTAATACGGTGTATAGTAAACTGATAAATAGCATTCCGTTGGAAAGCTTTATTTTAATGATTAAAAATAGTGAACTAAATCAGCTTCAGTCATTGGTTTTTTATGAAAATGGGAAACTGGCTGATAAGATGGTGATCGATTATGAGGATGAAGATTCGGCCTTTGTGGAAACATTTAGGACCAATCGCTTTATCCGGATCAATGATTTTAATAAAAATGTTCGATTTAGCAAGCAGAGAGAAAATAATCCAGAGGATTATTGTCGTTCTGTCTTATTTTTACCTTTAAGTATTGAAAATGAAGTTCTGGGGGTGTGTAGTGTCCAGCATTCACAGCCTGATATTTACCAGCAGGAGGATATTGACTTCCTGGAAGAATTAATGCCATATTTGGCAATTGCCCTGAATAATGCATTTAAGTCGGAGGCGTTGGAAAAAGAAATCAGGCATCATGAAGAAACACAAAGTGAGCTCCGGCAAGTGAACCATAAACTTGAAGCATTATCCTATTTGGACGGGCTAACTCAGATTTCTAATCGACGTGATTTTGAAAATAGAATTTTGGACTATATCGATAAAGCCAGGGAGCAGGCATTGGCACTGAGTATTTTTATGTTTGATATTGATTTTTTCAAGTATTTCAATGATTCCTATGGACATTTGGAGGGAGATAATGCGCTAAAGTCAGTGGCAATGATCGTTCAAAAGCATTTTGATGAAATTGGCGGGATATCAGCCAGATTTGGAGGTGAAGAGTTTGTTGCGGCCTGTTTGGGTTTGGATGAGAAACAAAGCATGGCATTGGGAAATGAAATTAAGGAAGCGGTTTTTGGTCTGGCCATTGCCAATGAGAAAGCACCACTGGGAAGGCTGTCAATCAGCGTGGGAATTGCCCATTCCAGTGGCGGGGATGATTTGAAAAAATCTTCCATGATGCGCTGGGCTGATGTTTCGCTTTATCAGGCCAAACGTACAGGGAAGAATAAAGTTGTCTTAAAAGTGGTGGCAGCGAATGAGGAATCACCAGAGGGCTATGTTTAAAATAATAAAATACATAAACTGAGATATCTTTTGACGGATCTTGACAACAAATGTTATTTGTTTTTGATATTCAGAAGGAGGGAGGCCGGTAGCGGAAGGGTATGCTTAGTTTTTAAAGCTGTACCGGATTCAAAAGGACAGTTTGAATTGGAGTACTGAGAATTAATTGCAAAATCTGCCTTCTTGTGCTGTGTAAAGCGTCAGGGAGGGCAGATTTTTTTGTAAATTTTTGGTGGGGCAATTTTCCTATCTAAACGTAAAGATAGCAAAATACAACCCTAAGGACCAAAGACGGCAAAATACGATTTAAACCTATAAAAATATACTGAAAAATGATATAATATTCAAATATAAAATTAAAATCAGATTTAAAAGAAATGTGGAGAAGTAATGGGAGAAATTATGGGTGCATTTTGGGAGGAGCTTTTGGCAGCAGCCGGGCTTTTAATAGTGGGATTGATATGTATTGGCAAAGGTTTTCGGTCATTATCAAAAGTGAAAAAGTTAGAAACATTTCTTATGGATGATAAAGTAGAGCAGGTAAAGGGGCTAATCAGAGTTGTCAAAGTACGCTATCATTATCGTCAAATGAATGAGTATATAGTAAAGATCACTTTTAAAAATTGGAAGGATGAGTTAATGTCTGTCACCAAGTCCTTTAACGGTTCACGCTGTTATGCCGCAGTTTTAAGAAAAAGTAAGAAGAAAGGCGAAGTTCCGGTTACGATTTTTTATCATAAAGAAGATCCGGAAAATCTGATCATTCAGGAATTAAGGGAAATTACATATTTCGGCAGAGAAAAATGGATTGTGCCATTCTTTGGGATAGTATTTATTTTACTGGGAATTGCACTGATATATTATCGATTAAGGCTACATTAATCTGTCGACCCCCGGTAGCGTAAATTTGCCGGGGGATCGACAGATGCTTTATCAGTAAGGAATAGAATTGAATTTTGCTTAAATTTTCCTTGCCGAAGAAAGGGAAAAATGATAGAATTATAAGAGATCGACAGATTGAGGGGAGCAAATAGGCTATAATAGCGGCCTGTTACCTCGACGGCTTTTAATAGAAACAGAGTGAAATGTAAATTCTAATGAAAGTCATTATTTTTTTACCTCAGCTACCCACTTTTAATAGAAACAGAGTGAAATGTAAATGTAAAAGAAACAGAAGCAGAGCGTAAACAACGTATTGACTTTTAATAGAAACAGAGTGAAATGTAAATGCGGTTCTTGTACTCTTTCTTAGAGTTTGGATTGATAACTTTTAATAGAAACAGAGTGAAATGTAAATCAAATCCAAAGATTGCTTGCAGCCTTGCTTTCTGGAATACTTTTAATAGAAACAGAGTGAAATGTAAATTCCTCTTCCGATAACGGCCAAGCACAAACCGAACACTTTTAATAGAAACAGAGTGAAATGTAAATTATGAAGAGATCAAGCAAAGAGCAAGAGAATAGACTCCTTTTAATAGAAACAGAGTGAAATGTAAATGTAATTTTATTTTATCTTCTTTTTTTACTCCGTCGAAACTTTTAATAGAAACAGAGTGAAATGTAAATGCTTGAAAGGGTGTTTGTTGACTACACAGCCGGAAACTTTTAATAGAAACAGAGTGAAATGTAAATATTCAATATACTCAACCACATCCCAGAATTTATTCCCTTTTAATAGAAACAGAGTGAAATGTAAATTAGATTCATCTCCTTTTTCGTTTAAATCTACAGCATTGTATTAATAGAAACAGAGTGAAATGTAAATGCCGGAATGTGTTTGAATTTCATTCCGTATTTTTTGCGTATTAATAGAAACAGAGTGTAATTGTATATGGTTCAGTATCAAATGGTGATGGATCGCCTTCTTTTAATATAAACAGTTAGTAATAATTTCTGAAGGTTTTACAGTATGAATTTTGAGATTATGTACTAAAAGGTTGAAAAAGATATTGAGGAAGCGTGAAAAAATATAAAAAAGATTTTGAGATTTTGAAGAAATATGATATACTGTTGAAAAGACAATGGGAAAGGGGAATGAGAATGCAGGAGGTCGTATTTCAGAGGAAGATATACTCGCAAATGCTGAACTGGAAAGAAGAATCAAATGGAAAAACAGCGCTATTAATCAAGGGGGCAAGGCGAGTTGGTAAGTCAACAATTGTGGAATTATTTGCTCGAAAAGAGTATCAGAGCTATATTATACTGGATTTTTCCAAAATATCAAAGGAAATAAATAGCTTATTTGAAGACATTTCGGACCTTGATTTTTTCTTTTTGCGTCTACAACTTTTGACGAATATTAATTTACTGGAAAGGAAATCTGTCATTATTTTTGATGAAGTGCAGCTTCAACCCCTTGCCAGGCAAGCGATTAAGCATTTGGTAAAGGATGGTAGATATGATTATATTGAAACAGGTTCTCTTCTTAGCATTAAGAAAAATATCAAAGATATTTTGATTCCAAGCGAAGAAACCAGAATTACCATGTTTCCAATGGATTATGAGGAATTTCGTTGGGCATTGGGGGATGATACAACCATTCCTCTGATTAGAATGGCATTAAAACAAAGAATTTCGCTGGGAGACAGCGTAAATCGAAAATTGATGAGAGATTTTAGACTGTATATGTTAGTTGGAGGGATGCCACAGGCAGTTGAGGAATATATTAGAACAAATAACTTTAGTAGAGTTGATCAGATTAAGAGAAATATTTTGGAGCTTTATGAGGACGATTTTCGAAAGATTGACCCAAGAGGCAGGATATCTCTATTTTTTAAGGCGATTCCGGCACAGCTTAGTAAAAATGTTTCAAGATATCAGGTATCCACGGTGGATAGCAATAGTAGGTCATCAAAAGTAGTAGATTTGATAGCAGAAATGGTTGATTCAATGACAGTCAATATCAGTTATCATGCCAATGATCCAAATGTCGGTATGGCTTTAAATAAGGATTTTAGTCGTTTTAAACTGTTTTTGGCTGATACCGGCTTATTTGTGACACTGGCATTTATGGATAAGAGCTTTACGGAAAATATAATTTATGAAAAGCTTCTAAGTGATAAGCTTCCAGCCAATATGGGATATATTTATGAAAATATGCTGGCACAGATTTTACAGACTGCCGGAAATGAGCTTTATTATTATACCATGCCTACAGAAAGTGCCAAGCATAATTATGAAATTGATTTCCTGCTGTCAAAAGCCGGAAAGATATGCCCGGTTGAAGTGAAAGCTTCCGGTTACAAAAGGCATACTTCTTTGGATAAATTTATTGCTAAATATCAGGATAGAATTCTGGAAAAATACTTGGTATATACCAAAGATTTAAAGAAAGAGGGAGAAATTTGGTACACTCCAATTTATATGATGCCTTTTTTGGAATAAAGAAGATTTTGACAGAAAAAATCTGTCGACCCCCGGTAGCGTAAATTTGCTGGGGGATCGACAGATTCTTTACTAGTAAGGGATAGAATTGAATTTTGCTTAAATTTTCCTTGCCGAAGAAAAGGAAAAATGATAGAATTATAAGAGGTCGACAGATTCAGAGGAGCAAACAAGCTATAATAGCGGCCTGTTACCTCGACGGCTTTTAATAGAAACAGAGTGAAATGTAAATTTAATTGGACATATGTATTATTCTTGTCATCAATAATTCTTTTAATAGAAACAGAGTGAAATGTAAATTGGGTTATGATGCCAAAGACGATAGGCTATCCGGCAACCTTTTAATAGAAACAGAGTGAAATGTAAATATTTTGAGCATTAGTATTTAACCCATCCCTCCATCTTTTAATAGAAACAGAGTGAAATGTAAATGCAGAATAGGATAAGGAGGTATAATATGATTAAAAACTTTTAATAGAAACAGAGTGAAATGTAAATGATGTTCAGTGTGACGATTTGACTTGGGAAGATCAGACTTTTAATAGAAACAGAGTGAAATGTAAATTTTGCGGTTTAAAACAAATAGATAGCATAGCAGCTACTCTTTTAATAGAAACAGAGTGAAATGTAAATGAACATTTTAGTGTGTATAAAACAAGTGCCAAATACAACTTTTAATAGAAACAGAGTGAAATGTAAATATCATCATGCTGCACATAAACATTACCCCTGCTCCCTTTTAATAGAAACAGAGTGAAATGTAAATGAAAAGTATTTGGTTCGATTCCTAAAATACCACCGCTTTTAATAGAAACAGAGTGAAATGTAAATTTGCTTTCAAACGATAGACCTTGCCGAGGAAGAAAGACTTTTAATAGAAACAGAGTGAAATGTAAATCAACATGAACATATTTTACTACTTGCATAGAATCTATCTTTTAATAGAAACAGAGTGAAATGTAAATGAATGAAAAAAATAGATTATCAAAAA
Source organism: Clostridiales bacterium COT073_COT-073 (assembly GCA_003858485.1). GTDB lineage: Bacteria > Bacillota > Clostridia > Lachnospirales > Vallitaleaceae > W11650. Next base: position 12,827 of record RQYD01000001.1, on the reverse strand, counting down.
CTTGAAATGTGCTTTTAATAGAAACAGAGTGAAATGTAAATTGATCACAACTAAGGAGGAGTATGACGCATACATTCGCCTTTTAATAGAAACAGAGTGAAATGTAAATCATCCACACCGCTCACAGGCGGCACGAATGGGACGGCTTTTAATAGAAACAGAGTGAAATGTAAATTCCGTTACTTTCGGAAAGAGTACCGCTGGAACTGTATCTTTTAATAGAAACAGAGTGAAATGTAAATATGATATATTAAGCACCCGGGGATATATCAACCTTTCTTTTAATAGAAACAGAGTGAAATGTAAATATTAGTCTCACCTCTTTTGCTGAACTTATATATGAAGCCTTTTAATAGAAACAGAGTGAAATGTAAATTAGAGAAAAAAGATGCTGAGGCGTGGCATAAATTTCTTTTAATAGAAACAGAGTGAAATGCAAATTTTCTTTATGTTTTTATAGAGGTCAAGTAAGTCATCCACTTTTAATAGAAACAGAGTGAAATGTAAATTTTTTAAAATTAATTAGTTTGATAAATCAATAAAAATCTTTTAATAGAAACAGAGTGTAATGTAAATAATTATTTAGCATTAACCAATAGAGATTGAGCTTTTCCGGCTTTAATAGAACTCAAATGCATTATTTAAGGAATGCAAAATTGCATAAAAACGGAAAATACCATATACAAATATGGTATAATTATGTTATAATTATCCTCTAAAAAAGGAGTGATATCATGCCGCAAATTATACCAATAAAAGATTTAAAGAATACTGCCGAAATATCGGAAATGTGTCATTTAACTGCTGAGCCTATTTTCATAACTAAAAATGGTTATGGAGATATGGTTTTAATGAGCATGGAAACATATGAAAATTATTATAATAGAGAAAAAATTTATCAAGAATTGGAGGTGTCTGAGCAGCAAATACAAGAGGGAAAGGTACAAGACGCCAAAAACTCTTTAAAGGCATTGAAAAATAGATATGGTTTATAAAGTGAAAGTTACCAAAAGAGCAGAAGAACATCTTGACAATATAGTTTCTTATATTATAAACCAATTACATGATAGAAGTGCTGCTCAGAAAATTTTGGAAGAAGTTTTAGATGTGTATGATAAATTGGAGTATATGGCGGAGACTATGCCGGTATGCAGCGACTATTATTTAAGGAATAAAGGCTATCGGAAAGTTGTTTTGCCAAGACATAATTATGTCATTATATATCAGGTAAAGGATGGAGTTGCGATAATATCTGGAATTTTTCATATGCGTGAAAATTATGGGCGTAAATTATAGAATATTGTAATTTAAATTTTAAAGCATCTGTCGACCTCCGGTAGTGTAAATTTACTGGGGGATCGACAGATGCTTTACTAGTAAGGGATAGAATTGAATTTTGCTTAAATTTTCCTTGCCGAAGAAAGGGAAAAATGATAGAATTATAAGAGGTCGACAGATTGAGGGGAGCAAACAAGCTATAATAGCGGGTTGCTATCTCGTCGCCTTTTAATAGAAACAGAGTGAAATGTAAATTCATCGCCTTGAATTACAGCGATTAATCCTCTTACAACTTTTAATAGAAACAGAGTGAAATGTAAATAAATTACATGGAACTTATTATCTGGGAGCAAAACTATCTTTTAATAGAAACAGAGTGAAATGTAAATGTTCGTGGATGGGCGATTTAAAAATGCCAAAGCCCACTTTTAATAGAAACAGAGTGAAATGTAAATTCAGAATTAGGTATTGTTCGAGCAAGCTCCACAATCTTTTAATAGAAACAGAGTGAAATGTAAATGACATATAATCCGAATATTCACGGAAATCTTCGCCAACTTTTAATAGAAACAGAGTGAAATGTAAATGAAGATACCAAAGATGATGAGTTGATGTTGTTCATCGGCTTTTAATAGAAACAGAGTGAAATGTAAATCAAGAAACCGCTAAAACCGCATTAAAAGAAATTAAGTCTTTTAATAGAAACAGAGTGAAATGTAAATTGAAAAAGAAACGCTTGCGGCAATGAAAGAGAATATCCTTTTAATAGAAACAGAGTGAAATGTAAATTCTAATGGATTCTTTTTTGCAGTTGCTGCATATTCTCTTTTAATAGAAACAGAGTGAAATGTAAATTTTAAGGACTCAAAGAATAAGCTTTGCAGTCCTTTTTCCTTTTAATAGAAACAGAGTGAAATGTAAATTAACAAGGCGGTGTCCGGTTCTCCGCTTTATTATGCTTTTAATAGAAACAGAGTGAAATGTAAATATTCTTGATGGTGTCATCAGACGCTTCTAAGTTATTCTTTTTAATAGAAACAAAGTCGGTTAAGACATAATAGGGATACATAGAGAAAGCTTGATAAATAAGGATTTTCTCTTTGTATCCCTGTTTTAAAAATATAAAAATTAAATATCAAAAAATTAACTTTTAGTAGGAGATGACAACAGATTTTAGTGCTTTTTCTTGTCGAAACCAGGAAAAAATGATAAAATAATGAAAGATTAGCAGATTATTATTACAAAAGTCGATCAAATTGCCTAAATGGCAGATAAAAAATAGCAGGTTTATGAAAGGGAAAACTTTAATATGAAGCAAATATTATTGGACATTTTTGAAGAGGAGATGAAAAAAGAAGATAGTGCTTATCTTCGGTCCTGGGATGACTATGCGGCGGAGCTGATAGAGGTTTACGAAGAACTTATTAAAGACCTGCCTTTGGAAGAGCAAATTGTAAAGTTAATAAAACTGGCTTATGGGGATAGTTTTTTAAATACAGGAATTTATAATGCATTTAAAAATAATGATATGCAGCTATTGCATGACACAATATATCAATCAGCAGGATTAAGTCATATTCGGAATATTCTCAATCCCGGGACGGATCACGCTTATTATTCCTATCATATTATGCCGGAATTGATGTGTGCATGCAGAACAGATAGAATAGAGCTGATTTTGCCGCAGCAAAATGGATTGTGTCATGGGAAACTGCCGGGAGATATTATTATCGATTTATTTATGGCACTGTGGTATCAGGAGGAAAAGATTGTAAAAGCAGCCAGAAAGTTAGTGCAGGACAGTGCAGGAAAAAAGTGGACACATCGGGATAGAGCTTATATTTCCTATCTTTATGCCCTACTTGATAAAGATACGGAAAGTGCCAGCGAGCAACTTTCCCTGATGTGTCGTGGAGCCAAAAAAGCAAAAGGGGTGGACTTTCCAGCTTTTAAAAAAGAATTTCTTATTTTGGCACATGCTATGTTTAACCTTTCGCAATTTGTTTATAACGGAGAGCTTGCCGGTAAGATTGCCATGCCGGATGAAGATAACTTTTCTAAAGAGTTTGCCCGCTGGCAACAAGATCAGGGATTTAAACCAGGGAAACTGGTCTATATTTTTCCCGAACCAATAACTCTTTATAATCTTTTCCTTAATATTACCCCTCCCCAAATGCATTTGCTTGAGGCTCATAACAGGCGATTTATTGATACGGAACGGTTTACTCAGGAGCTGATACATAAAGTTACTCAAAAACAAAAGGATTAGAAATTATGAGGGTGAATCATCATCCCAAGTTCAGGAGAAAATTATGGATGAGCTAAAAAATAAAGAGTTTCGGGCATTATATGCCCCGGACTATCATTTGCTAGCCAAATCAGAAAAAGAAAGACTGATTGCCGAATTGGCAGCACAATACGGCTTAAAAATCAAAGGTTTTCAAGAATTTTGCCGATTTGGCAAAAGCATCTATACCGCCATATTAGAAAAGGATGGCTCTGAATTTGTTTTTGTTCCCGGTGCAAAGATACGTTTAGGTTGGCAGGGAAAGGCAGAGGACTTTAGCAGGGAGACGTTGGAGGATATGGCAGATACTTTTCTGGCTATGGAAGAGTCGGAAGATGAAGATATGGATGAATGGGATGATGAAAAAATAGAGCAGCGTATTGCTGCCAAAATAAAAGAACCGGCATTTCTAAAGCAGATTACGGATTATTTTAATGAATATACCAGTGAGCCGGAAGAAGTATTAATTCATCCGTTATTTGTTGAGCGTTATTATCAGGAAAGTTGCTGGGAAACGGTTGAACAGACGGAAATTGCAAAACATAAAAATTGGCTTGAAGCAGCTCATCAGGCAGAAGCAAACTGTTCCTATATTGAGATTGATCAGGAAGTGCGTTTATGGCTGAATGGCAAAGACATCAAGGCAAAGCAGTACCGGGAGATATCTTTTGAGCAGTTGAAACAGCAGGTGGAAGAAGAAGGCTATTTCCTTCCGACCAGAAGGGAATGGGAGTATTTTGCCGGAGGTGGTTGTGATACACTGTTTGCCTGGGGAAATGATATGGACTTTTCGCTGGTATTACGAAATATTAATGATTTTGGACTGGCAAGAGAAGAAAAGATATATTCGCTGGAAGAAAGTAATTTTTTTGGATTGGTTCTGGCGCATGACCCTTATGAGAGGGAAATTGTTTATGATGAGCAGTTCAGCTATAAAGGAGGTGATGGCGGCTGCAATGTTTGCGGCGGTTTGGGAATGGTTTTGGGATATTTCCCGGCATCGCCTTATTATCAGGATCCACAGGAAGAAATGGGGGAGAATGTGAATGGCGGCTTTGACTTTTTCCGTAAAGTAATTCGCATTGCCTAAAAACAAGGGATTGTTGCATTTTATGATTCGTCGATAAGATAAAATACTTGCGATTTACCGCAATATCTTATGGGAATCGTATTTGACGACAATTCCTTTTTGGATGGAAAATTTTTTATAAAAAGACAGAAAGGCATTTCCATTGTCTGAAACCGGAAAAAGTGATAAAATAATAATAAATTAACAGATTATGGTCGGAAACATACGGATTCATTTTTTAGAACAGCAATGAAAAACAGAATGGAGGATAGAAAGGAAAGGGCAAATACTTATGAGAAAATTCAGCAATACTTCTACATACTATGACGGCAATTTGGCGCTGGCTTTGGCACCGGCATTGACACCGATTGGAATTGAAAAAAATCCGCTTTTTTTTAGTGGAGAAGTAGCAAAACCGGCGATGATTTCCAGAGGTCTGCTGGTTTTAGCAGATATTGTATCGACCCGTTATTTTCAGTATCAGCCAGTGCCGTTTCGGGATCCGGTCTTATCCGCTCAGGGAGACCGCTTGCGAGCGGAGTGTTTTTCTGCTTGTAATGGAGTCTATGCCAGAATGGACCTATTGCAAGAGGGGCTGGATGGAGAAATTGCTTTTGGCACCACCAATGTAGATATTGGCTTGGAACTGAGAAAATCACTGATGCAAATCCGGCAGGAAGATAAGCTTCATTTAAAGATTGGAGAAGATGGATTGCGCGCCCTTCATACAGTAAAAGAAACGGATTCGGAGGTAATTCGGATGCTGCACCAAAGGCCGGTGGAAATGCCGGATAGATGGATTCGGGCCTTGGGAAACTGCGCCGCCATTCATAAGAATATGAGAAAGCTTTTTAGCGTTCAGGGAGTTTTGGCCAAAAGCTTTCTGGCTGCCTTACCGGCGGTATCCGGCAAAGAGCAGTCCGGTTGGCTGACGTATTCAAGGACAGGGATTCAGTTAATGCCCAGAGCCGGGAAAGATAGTGTCTATATTAGCGGTTTACATCGCCTAAGTTCGCTTAAACGGGTGATGAGTGATGTGCAGGCGATTGATTTTTATGCTCCCAATGATGGAGAAAAAGGGCCGATGATGGTGGAGGTAAAATTGCCGGGGGCTAAGTTGGTACTTAGCTTGACCGCTCAAAGTTATCAGGGCTATTCCGGCGAAGGGGCACTACTGGAAGAACTGGCTAAGCCGGAGATTCTGGAAAATATGGAAAATGTGGCCTCTATTTTAGAATTTGAATCAAAAATCAAGCCGGAAAATCTCAAGCAAAGGCTCGGCTTATCGAAATCGGAAGTGGAAGTAGCTCTAGGTATTTTGGCAGTTTCCGGAAAGCTGGGCTATGATGTGGGGGAAGAGGCATATTTTCACAGGGAACTCCCGGAGGAGCCGGAGCGAATCCTAAAGGATAACCCAAGACTGGTGGGGGCAAAAAAGCTGCTGGAAAATATCACAGAGATTGGAGAAAACACTTGGCTGGTAAGGTCGGGGAATGTTGATTATAGAGTGACTTATGACGGCAAAATGGATTTGTCTGAGGCTAAATGCACCTGTGCCTGGTATTTAAAGCATCAAAACGATCGTGGGCCGTGCAAGCATATTTTGGCGGTTAAATTAAAAGGTTTACTCTGAGAAAGCTAATTTGGGAAGTAAGAGATTATACATTCAGTCGGCTTTAAGCCTATCATCGGATGAAAAAATCAGACAGGAAAAAGCCCCCTTACTGGAGATAAAGGATTTTTTCAGGAAAATAATCATTGTCAAAGACGGGCTTCCGCTTCGGAGAGATGAAAATGGCATTTTGACAATCGATGTATTTGATTTTTTGTTAAACCAAGAGATACCGGATTGAGAGATATTAAAATTTTATAACAATGAAGTTTTAAAGAGGAAATGCCGGTGCAGTAAGCAGTAAAAAAGCATGAATGGGACGACATAAGGTTGATGAGCATCCAAGGAGATTTGGAAGATGAAAATGAAAATATTAAAATGGGTCATGATATTGTTTTGCGTTGTTTTTATTTTGGGTGGGCTTTATGCATATAGAAATATAAATTATGATTATTCTGGAGAGAAATTTTTAAAAAATAGATCTGTGAAGTTAGGGATTGAAGTAAAACAATTTCAAGTAGGTGATGGGAGCATAATAAACTATGCAGAAGGCCCGGACAATGGTCCGAATGTTGTTTTGCTACATGGTCAAATGGTAGATTGGAAGGATTATCGCACTGTTTTACCGGAATTAACCCAAAACTTTCATGTTTTTGCTCTTGATTACTATGGACATGGCAAATCAAGCAAAAATTCTGACTTATATAATATTGAACGGATAGGCTCTGATATTGCTTTATTTATAGAAGAAAAGGTTGGTGCAAGCACCATAATTTCAGGGCATTCCTCCGGAGCATTAATTGCTGCGTATATTGCCGCTAAATTTCCAGAAAATCTGAAAGCGGTAATCCTTGAGGATGGGCCTTTTTTTGCAACAGAAAAGGGACGTGCAGAAAGAACATTCTCTTATCAACAGTTTCAAAATATCCACAATTATTTAACCGAAAAACCGAACATAACTTATTTTGAATATGATTTAAAAAATAATCCAATGAGAATAATGTTTAATAAAGATGGAAATGATAACTGGAGCAAAATTGTAGCGGAACCAGCAAGGAAATTATTTGAAAAAGATAGAACCAAAATACCGGTTATCTGGTATTATCCGCCAGAATTAGGGGTTAATACATTACTGCAATTATCAGCCAACTTACAAGATAAAACAGGAGATTATGACTTAAGGTTTGGCGATGCCTTTTATGACTTTAGTTTTTTTAAGGATATAGACCAGGAAACAATTTTAAAACAAATTGGTATTCCGGCCTGTATTTTTCATGTTGCTCCGCCAAAAGATACCGCCCCTTCTTATTATACTGCTGAAGGGCTTCTTATTTCAGCAATGGATGAAAAAGACGCAAAGAGGGTAAATGAATTGATTCCGGAGAGTATTTTAGTGGATGGATTTCAATCTATGCACGATATTCATGCTGACCAGCCAAAAGAATATGTGAAAAAAATAATTGAGTTTTTAAAGGGGTTAGAGAAGAAAAATGAAGGATGAAATTTTAAATAGAGTGTTTGCTGCCGCTCTGGAATTTGGGGAGAATTTTCACAGACCAATCATGGAAATTGTGGAAGAGCTTTATCCGTACATTTCCAGTGATGAGAAAACTTCGATTGCAAATGAGATTAAGCAAACGCGAGAAACGATAGAGCGGTATTTTTATGATAAATATGACCCTCAAAATGAAGAAGCCAATAAAGGGTTACAAGATCAAGGAAAACAATGGATTAAAAGTAAGTATGCCTGGATGAACTATGAAAATGTAAATCGTGCTGCCAGCCAAGGCATGTATTATGCCTGGCATGGCTGAGTTCATTTTTTAGGCACTAAAACAGTTTAGGGATTTTAAAAAAAAGCGTGGAAGGGCTTTGAGATGTCGAAAAGACCATAGGTGGAAAATAAGGAGGAAATATGAACGAAAAGCTGGAGAGGGCATTGGAAATTTATCGAAAACTGGGCTATGAAGAAACCGATTTTGAAGCAATCAGCTCCCTTGGCGTGGGAACGAAGGAAGAGCAAAAACTTGCCAAAGAAGGCTTGCAGTCCGGAGCCTGGACGGAATTCCGGCAGTTATCGAAAAACACCTATGGAACGGTCAATTTGCTTGGTGTGGATTTGGATAAGCTGGCGGTTTTTGCGATTCGGGCAGGTGTTGATGTCAGACGAGCCATGCAAGTGCTTCATCGTGAAAGCTTTCCGGTACTGGAAGCGATTGCCGGACGGGGTGAAAAATTTGCCCGGAATTTTGTCGAAGCTTCCTCTAAGGCGAATATTCGTCCATGGGAACATTCGGCTTCTGTTTTTGGGGCACTTTGTGTTCGACTGGTTCATCAAATGTCATTGTCGATTCCGGAGAATGTCAGCTATCTTAAGGACTGGGCTTTCTATGCAGAAAAAGCCCTGAATATTGGTGGCACATCCGGAAAGGAAGAAGAAAGAGAGTTTTTCCCAACTCCTCATATCATAAATTCCCGTTTTCAAGAGCATATTGAAATTGGCATTGCTGTCAACGCTCCGGCAACCGGGCCGTTTAGTCGGGTATTGGTAAAAGGCGTGTCAGATGGCTTACTGGGCAAAGAGCAGGCAAAGCAGCAGGTTTTTCTGGCGCTTGATATGGCCGTCCGTCCGGGAGACCGAAAAGAGTGGATACGAGTACTGGAAGAAATTGGAATGACCGCGGAGGATATTTTGGAAAGAGCAGAGAGCTTGATGCCGCTGCTTGCTTTTGGCGAAACGGCGATTACCGAGAAAATAGCGCCGGTTTTGATTGAGAGGCTTCCGGCCGAGAAAATGGCGGCGGTCCTAATCAGCTCATTTGCCGCAAAATCGAAAAAAACAAAGCAGATCCTATTAAAATCGGCCTTACAACGTGAGATGCCGGTCAAGAAAGAAGAGCTGGGGGAATGGTTGGATTTTGTCAGAAGTGCAGAAGATAAATCATTTCACAAGTTGCTGGATAAGTTGGCAGCGAAATGGAATATTATAATAGAAGAAAAAACGGAAGAAGAGCAGAAAGAGCAGCCGTCAGAAGGTCTTTGGCAAAAGACTCCACCACTTTGGCAAGTGCCGGAATGGAGTTTGGGCGAGATTTCTCCGGAGCGGCTGACAGCCCTTGCCGCCGAGATATCAAGGCGTAAAGTGAATGTTCCGGACATTGTGTCCGAAAAGTTTCTGGCAATGACAAATGCCTTGGCATGGCAGGATGCGGTAGAAGCGAAACGTTGTCTGGTCGGGCTAAAGAATCAAACAATGATATTGACTACTGCCTTGGGAGATTGGGCGAGAAATCAGGAAATCCGCAACAGAATTGATTTTCAGGAAAAAACCGTGGATGGAAAAAGGGTTACGGTTTACAGTGATTTGCTCTCAGCCAGGGATGTTGTGATATGCAGTCATATAGAGGAGCTGCCTTGTGTTTTATCAACGCCAAGTCGAGAGGATTTATCGATTTGCCTTTCCGATTTGACTAAGCGCTTGTTATGCTATCAAAATGCCAAACGAAACTATGTGTATGAAGCGGATTTACAGCTGGCTTTGACCAGATTGGATGTAAGTGCTGTATCTCAAGAAGATTTGCAAAAAATCAAGCAATACCCTTTTTATATCTTGCTTCCTGATGGGAAAAAAATAAAAAATGAAAAGGGTAAACCGCTTTTGGTTTCACAGCTGCTGCCGGAATACTTGAAAGACCCTTATGTTGAGCCGGAACTTTGCTTGCAAGAGATGTCTTTCTGGAATCTGGAAATCAAGCTGCCACAAAGTTTGCGCCATTTGCCGAATCGTTTTTACTATAATTCCGGAGATTATTTTTCTATTTTTCCGCTGTGGGGTGATTTTGCGCTGACCTGTGTTCGAAGAGATACAGAAGTCTATCATGGCCAAGGCTTGATTTTAAGACAGATTGCCCGCAGAGGGAAGGCGCTTGGCAAGGCGGCAGAGATGAATCTTTTGGCAGTTCCCAGTTACTTATCGGAAGAAAATGCGGAAGATGTGCTGACAGCTATAGAAAAGGCCTGGCAGAGAGGATTGCTTCAGAGGAAGATAGCGGATGTCAGGACTTTGGACTGGCATGGAGGGAATCTCAGTAATCTGGCTGCCATGGCTGCTGGTTGGGAACAAATAGTGAATTTGGGCGTGCTACCTGTTCTTTGGGAAATTATGGATAAAGTGGTGACAGAATCGCTACAGGCACCGAGGATGATAGCCGGAACGGCGGAAATCGTCAAACTGATGCAAAGATATTTGAAGGAAGTTCTCGTGGCGGTGGAAAATGGTTTGACTACATTGGAGGACTTGGAGTTAAAGGGGGTTCGCACTCTTGCCAAAAAATCCGGAAGTTCGCTTGCTGTGACGACTGCCAAAGAAATTGTAAAAACAGTCGATGAGTTTTTGAATACTTGGTCAGAATCGGGAAAAGATAAAGGAAAGAGCTCAAAAAAGGAGAAGGCAGAAGAGATAGAGAAGATAGAGGGAAAAAGACAGAACAAGCAATCAAAGGAGAAGGTATCGGAAATAGAAATTGTGAAGAAGGCGGACGGCTCCTTTGAAGAGATTTGGAAACCGCTTCCAAAAGCGCAAACAATCATTTTCGACGGAGTGGAAATGCAAGTAGATGTCTTAGACTGCAAAAAAAGTGCCAAACCATTTGTTTTTTCTTTGAAACTGCCGGACATTTCCGAATACGAATATAAGGTCGTGATTGATAGCTGGGTGTATTCCTTGGAATCCGAGGGGCAGGTGGCTGCCATAGAAGTGCTGCCCGGCTCACCCAATACGGTGGAATATTTGAATGCCAACGAAAAGCAGGTTTGGTTGCACTGGGATGAAGAGCAGAAAAAAATCGTGGTATCGCCATATCGAAATTGGCGAAAAAATACTGCCGGCCCTTTGAAAAGAGACAAAAGCCCGCTCTCTGCATCGCTCCTGACAATCGGCATAGCTTTGCTGGCACAGGATGGCGATTCGCTATACTATGCTCCGGCTTTAATCGAGAGATGGATGGTGAGCGGAATTCTTTCGCAGGAGATGATTCGTCATGCGATAAAGATTCTTTTGCAAATGGAGGCAGTCAGTCCGGCAAAATTGGTGCGTGTCTTGGAAAAGGAAACTACTTTATTTTCATTGCTTTGTGTTATGTTGCCGGAATGTGTTCGGGTTGCCGGTGAGAGGACACAGAAAGAAGGCAAACCACCGGTATGGGTAAATCGGGTGCTGGATATTTGTCTTTACTATGCAGATATTCTAAAAGAGGCGGCCCAAAGGGGATTGATTTCGGAAAAGGATGCCAAATGGCAGGGACTGGATGAAATTGCCCATTCCAAGGCCAAATCCGCCGCCAAGCAAAAGGCGGAGCAGTTCTTGAAATGGTGGTAACTTACCGGAATATAAAGTGAGGAAGATGAAAGGAACAATATAAAATTTCGGATAGTTTTTTTGCCAAACAGGAAAGCAAGGAGGTGTGGATGTGAAAAGGCGCATATTTTTCGGGCTGATTGTTTTGCTCATTGCTGCACTCTTTTGGAGCGGCTGTCAAAAAAATACGACAGATTTAAAAGAGGAGGCGGAAAACGGTGATAAGCACTACAAGGAAATAGCGACTCAGGAACAAGCGGCAAAAGCCGATAAGGATAAGGCCGTAGAGCAGAAAGTGCCGAATGAGAGCAGGATTTGGGCGGAGGGAATGACTCTGGAAACCAGAATTTTGCCGCCGGATGGCTATGAACGGGGGAAGGTGGATGAGAATAGCCTGACTGCTTTTCTGCGAAATTATAGTATGAAAGAAGATAAAAGTCCGGTTCTTCTTTATAACGGTGAGCAGAAAGGAAATCAAAGCGCTCATATAGCGGTTTTGCAGCTGCCAATGGAGAGTGGAAATCTGCAACAATGTGCAGATAGTATTATGAGGATATATGCAGAGTATTTTTGGCAGATTCAGGAATATGATAGAATTCGCTTTCATTTTGTCAGCGGATTTTTAGCCGACTATAGCAAATGGCGGGAAGGATACCGGATTGCGGTAGATGGCAATCAGGCCTCCTGGATAAAAAATGCGAAACCGGATGATTCTTATGAAAGTTTCTGCAAGTATTTAAGAATGGTATTTGCCTATGCCGGCACAGTATCCATGGAAAAGGAATCAAAGCTTTTGGAACTTTCGGATATGGAAGTAGGAGATATTTTTCTCAAAGCGGGCAGTCCGGGCCATGTAGTGATGGTGATTGATGTTTGTGAGGATAAGCAGGGAAACAAAGCCTTTTTGTTGGGGCAGGGCTATATGCCGGCACAGGAGTTTCATGTCTTGAAAAATCCGCAAAACGAAGCTGACCCGTGGCACTATCAAGCAGAAATGAGCTATCCACTAAAAACACCGGAATATACCTTTGCAGAAGGCAGTTTAAGAAGACCGGAGTATTGAGAGGGAAAACTTTGGCTCTCTTATCCATGTTGCAAAAGTGCTTAAAATTTTCAAAGTGAATATTATCTGTCGACCCCCGGTAGTGTAAATACACCTGGGGATCGACAGATGCTTTACCAGTAAAGGATTGAATTGAATTTTGCTTAAATTTTCCTTGCCTAA